>JACJJM010000100.1 GCA_016900015.1 Phocaeicola coprophilus
TGAACGTAATAAACCGTTGCGGGGCATTTTTCATCGTGAGACGGAAAAGGAATGTCCTCTACGAGGAAGTGGAAAGGCGGGAATGCGACGGGGAGAAAGTGCTGGCCGACCAAACGATAAGGTTCACAAGCCGTTGGGCGTGCCTGGGATACCCTGACGCGCTGCGTATGGTGACATACTACGCGGAAGGGAAGAATGAGACATTCCAGTTCTTGACCAACAACTTCGAACTCCCGGCCGAAACCATCGCCGTGCTCTACAAAGAAAGGTGGCAGATTGAGATGTTTTTCAAATGGATAAAACAGCATCTTCGCATCGTGCATTTCTACGGCACATCGCCCAATGCCGTGATGATTCAAATATATACAGCCATCACAGCCTATTGCGCAATAGCCATGGCGGCGGAAGCATGCGGTTTTGAAGGAAGCTTGTATGACTTTTCCAACATGGTGAGCGTCTCGTTGACCGAGAGGATATGGATGGCCGAACTTACCAACAGGTACAACGTCCTCAAGGAACGGAAGAAGAAAGAACTGCTCCTGTGGCCTGACCTGTTTCCCGAAATGTAACAAATCGTAACTCGCATCTAGTTTAACCCAAATGTTAATTTTTTATTGGGACAGCACTG
>JACJJM010000101.1 GCA_016900015.1 Phocaeicola coprophilus
TTAGGGATGAACGATACTTTGAATTGAGGCTATATGCACTGCATGATTGCCGCATCACGCGAAATGTCGGATGAACCAAAATTGAAACTTCAAAGAAATCCAGAACCGTTTGTTTCTCAAATGGTTAAGAACATGGAATTTAATGGCTCAAATATGGCTCCTTTAGCTATAACTTATTGTATATCAGACATTTTAAATATATGTGTGGGTAAGTAGCTGAATAAAGAAGATTCAACCAGCGATTACGCACTCAGATTGCAGGTATACAAGATAAAATACTGATAATCAATTATATAAGTTATTTTAGCTAGTAAGTGGAAATAATGGTTCAAATACAAGCCAAATAGCCATTAATTATCTGACAATCAACTATATAACAAATGTGTATTGGTAAGTAATTTGTGAAAACAAAAGAAAGCAATATTTATATAACACATAATAAACTGATTTACAACTATTTAAGCTCTTATTTCCAACAATAAAATCATGGCTCAAATACTATTCCAATACAACTCAACTAACTGATATACAGATTACTAACATCTTTGCATCGGAAAGCAATGAGGAAGTCGCATTCACTCCGGCCATGCTGACCGAAATGGCGGGAGAATTGCGCAGTGCACT
>JACJJM010000102.1 GCA_016900015.1 Phocaeicola coprophilus
GACGAGACGGACGACAACTATTTCCACCACGAAGTCAAGCTCATGGACAGAAGGACAAAAGATGTCTTCTACGACAAGCTCACCTTCATCTACCTGGAAATGCCCAAGTTCAATAAGGAGGAAGACGAACTGGACGGGATGTTCGAAAAGTGGCTGTTCGTACTGAGAAACCTTTCCAGGCTCATGGCACGCCCCAAAGCCCTGCAAGAACGTATCTTCACCAAGCTCTTCGAAGCCGCCGAAATCGCCAAGTTTACAAAAAAGGAATACGACGCCTACGAAGACAGCCTGAAAGCATACAGAGACTGGAAAAACACCATCGAAACGGCTGAATACAAAGGACGTGAAGAAGGACGAGCGGAAGGATTGGCCGAGGGGCTGGAGAAAGGATTGGCTGAAGGAATGGAAAAAGGCCGCAAAGAGCAAGCCTTGGATATGGCACGGCAAATGATTGCGGACAATATGCCTATCGAACAAATCCTTAAATACACCCACCTGAGCAAAGAAGACATACGAAAACTATACCCATAAACAATACTACCTCATGGAACTTCGGGAACTCAAAGACAGATACGTCAACCCATACACAGACTTCGGATTCAAGAAACTGTTCGGCTC
>JACJJM010000103.1 GCA_016900015.1 Phocaeicola coprophilus
TTTTACATTCATTAACTATTGCTGAAGGAATGAAGGATATGAAGGATATTTTGCAAACTTTTCCAAAATGCAAAAAAAGGTGCTTCCCTTTAAAGACAAGCCCTGTTTTTTGCATTTTCAGAACTTTTTCTTAGAAATCCTTCAGTATCCTTCATCCTTCAGCGGAATATATTGATTATCAACAATGAAACATCTATTAACAAAATCAAATGTTGCTTTGCTCTATTTTCCGCACCTGGAAGCACACCAAGCGACCAATCATTTGCGCAGATGGATGATAAACTGTCCGCTCCTCCTGAAAGAATTATACAACACCGGTTATCAGAAGCGGCAACGGCATTTCACGCCCCGGCAGTTTGACATTCTCAAAGCACACTTGGGTGAACCGTAATTTCGGAGCCTCCCCTTGGTCCTGGTCTGACTATCGCGATTCACTCTGTGTCACTATCGCGATAGTCAGGTGCTCATGATCGCGAAGATGAGGGAGAGTGAATCGCGATAGTCAGACAACGACCATCACGGACAT
>JACJJM010000104.1 GCA_016900015.1 Phocaeicola coprophilus
CTGTTCTTCGTCTGCGTATGTACGTAAAGCATCCCGTTGTAGGTGTAAATGCCCTTGATTAAGAACTGGATGCCGAAACGCTTGCTGCCCAAGTGCCGTATCTCCCGGTCGTTCTCCTTGTAGATGCTTTGCATGATGAGTTTCACTAAGAGCGGGCTTTCGTTTCCGAGTTCCCGGAAGTAGATGTTCATCCGGGTATGCGAGAAGTCGGACGTATCTTCATTTTCCAAGAAGTCCTTCATTTCAATGTTGAGCATTTCCGGTTCACGGGCATACTTGGCATTGAAGGAATAAAAACTGCCGTCCTCGCAGATAACGGAGAAGTTCGTTTCCCCCGGAAAGCCCTCTGTCGTGGCTTTCACCCGGATGACGTTCTCCGCTCCGTCAGCCTTGCCCGCTATGATGTGGTTGCTTCCCAAATCCACATAACGCACGGCGGAGGGGAAAATGATATGCACCGTCTTGGCGAAGGTAACTTCCACGCCGTAGGGCGTTACCATCTG
>JACJJM010000105.1 GCA_016900015.1 Phocaeicola coprophilus
TTGTCGTAGAAGACATCTTTTGTCCTTCTGTCCATGAGCTTGACTTCGTGGTGGAAATAGTTGTCGTCCGTCTCGTCGAACGTGAAATTGAGTATACCGATGATGTAGACGGCTTTCAGCTCATAATTCCATTCGCCTTTCTGTCCCTGCTCTCGGATGGGGAAGGTGGCGTAGTAGATGCTTCTGTCCTTGAAGAACCGTTGTTCTCCCCGTTGCATTTCGACCAGGAATTTTTCTCCTTTTTCATTCTGGCAATAGACGTCGAATACGGCTTTCCGGTCGGCTTCTCCCGTCCCGAGGTGTTCCGTGTTGAGGTAAGTCAGGTCCGTGACCACTTCTTCTCCGCTAAGCAGGCTGTTGATGAAGCTGATGAGCAAGTCCTTGTTCATCTCGGAGCCGAACAGTTTCTTGAATCCGAAGTCTGTGTATGGGTTGACGTATCTGTCTTTGAGTTCCCGAAGTTCCATGAG
>JACJJM010000106.1 GCA_016900015.1 Phocaeicola coprophilus
TGCAGCACGCACAGGATGCAGGTGTTGTAGATGCCCGCCAGCCGATAGAGTTCGTCTATCACCGCCACGCTCTCCGCTTCGTCGTTGGCACTCTTTACGAGGTCGGCGATGCCGTCAATGACCACCAGTTGGATGCCACTGTATTGGTAATAGAACTTGTCCATGCTCTGCACGATGGCGTTCAGGCGTTCCTTTCGGGACATCCCCGTCAGGCAGAAGGCTTTCAGTTCGTCCGGCTTGCCCGGCTGTTTGGCACGTGCCAGCAGGTTGTTCACGTTCTTGAACAGTTGCACTTCCGATTGTTCGGTGTCATAGAGCAAGACCGCCTTGCGCCTATTGTTGGGTGTTACGTGGATGCCGAGCGTGTCTATCTCCGCATCCGCCGGGCATACGCAGCCCGACACGATGGCGGCTACATAGTTGCTCTTGCCCGTTCCCTCGCCGCCCGTGATGCCGAACAGGTT
>JACJJM010000107.1 GCA_016900015.1 Phocaeicola coprophilus
AAGGGGGATTAGCTCAGCTGGCTAGAGCACCTGCTTTGCAAGCAGGGGGTCAACGGTTCGAATCCGTTATTCTCCACGTTTGAATTGTCAATTGTCCATTGTAAATTGTCAATTGAAAAAGATCTTTGACATGTTGTACACAAGAACACAAGAGCCAAGAATACCTTCCGCATAGTAATATGCGGGGGTCCAGGAAGTAAAGAAGGGCACATGGTGGATGCCTAGGCTCTCGGAGGCGAAGAAGGACGTGATAAGCTGCGAAAAGCCGCGCGTAGGTGCAAATAACCTGTGATGCGCGGATCTCCGAATGGGACAACCCGTCATCCTGAAGGGATGACATCCGTCAAAGACGGAGGCGAACGCGGGGAACTGAAACATCTTAGTACCCGCAGGAAAAGAAAATAAGAATGATTCCCCCAGTAGTGGCGAGCGAACGGGGAAGAGCCCAAAC
>JACJJM010000108.1 GCA_016900015.1 Phocaeicola coprophilus
CGTGCAAAAGGTGTAGTCGCTTTTTCTAACATAGGAGGACGGTGTTATTACAAGATAGGCGAACTGAAACGCCTGCTGGAAGAACGGCTGATAAAGAGCAATGACGAATGTATGCGTAACCTGATAACCAATCATGAATTGTATGCTAAGGAAAGAAGAAATACTAAGCAGGACAAATAACGGCTTGTCGGTGTTCAAGCACTACTTGCCCGGCAACTGGCGCATCGGTCGGAACTTCCTCAATCCGCTGTACGAGGACAGCAAGGCTTCCTGCAACATTTACTTTGACCGACACAGCGGCATGTACAAGATGAAGGACTTCGGCGATGACAGTTACAGCGGTGACTGCTTCTTTCTTGTGGGGCAACTGAAAGGGCTGGACTGTAACCGGGCTTCGGACTTCATCGAGATACTGGCGACCATCGACCGGGACTTGGGATTGGGG
>JACJJM010000109.1 GCA_016900015.1 Phocaeicola coprophilus
GTGCATTTTACAAATGAAGGTGTCCGTTATGCCCTGACCGACCAGTTGGGGAGTGTCCGCGCGTTGATAGACGAGGATGGAAATGTAGTCCAGCAGAATGACTACTATCCTTTTGGTGCGAAAATAGCACACGTGACTATGCGGATTCGGATGATAACCGTTTCCTGTTCAGCGGCAAGGAAAGTCAGGAGCTGTTGGATTTGAACGCGTATGACTTCGGTGCCCGGATGTATGACGCTTCGTTAGGCAGATGGAATATGGTTGATCCGTTGGGTGAGAAGTACGTGAATCTGTCACCGTATAATTATTGTGTAAATAATCCTTTGGTTTATGTTGATCCGAATGGACTGGATTGGTTCCGAACTCGTTATGGGGAGATTTTATATTATGATAGTATGGATTGGATACATTTTGGTAGCCCTTTACAGTTTGCAGA
>JACJJM010000010.1 GCA_016900015.1 Phocaeicola coprophilus
CTGGCTGACTGAACTGCTTTATGAGCTTGCCGCCGCCATATTCAGATGTTGGGGACACATAAATCAGAGATATCCCCAAAATATCGCAGCTTAAAGTACATGAACTGATTTTTAGGGCTAACAAAAAAAAGAAGGTGCATCGTGCATTACGACACCCTCTTTTTGCGTTTATGGGGTTCTTGGTTTCTATGCCTTTTTTATGCCCTTTTTTATCTCTTATTTGCGACATATTTGCATTGGTGAAAAGACACACTTGAAGTAAATAAACCATTAATAAATAGATAGATAAATTTAGAAATCCACAGACCATTTCTTTTTTCGCTTTCTCTTTTTGGGTGTTTCTTTCTTGGCTGATGTGGTGTCAGTGCGAAGTGTGTCGCGTTTGAGTCTCCAATTTCGATGGAATAGTTCTTTTAGATGATCGAAATCACGTTTAAACAATAATCCGATGCCTTGTGTGGTGAGAGTGGTTTTTGCGAAATAGCGGTCGTTGGTCTGGTTGTAACCTTTCAGGCTGAGATCTCCAGAAGGAGTGAGCAACCATTGTACGTCAAAGTCACCTATAAAGTTTGTATTAGCTAGTTGATTGTCTCTATAGCCGAAATTGCCATTTATAAGCAGTCGGTTGTTGAGTAAACGCCCAGACAGCATGCCTTCCACTTCCATGTCTGTCCAACCATTGTCCCCTGTGCTCAGGTTGGTTCCAAAATTCCATTGGTTACTATTGATGATATGCGAAAGCATGTTGTTCAACTGTCCGGACAAGGTGGAGGAGAGCAAGGAGTTCATGGCAGATGATTGTCCGCTGCCGCTGTCCATGTTTGTATTTGCATAGTCATAAGTATAAAAACGTCCAATACCTAAGAGGTAAATGATTTGCATTTCCATTTGTTCGTCTGTGCTGATATAGCTGCGTACCAATTCACGCTCTTCATCGTTGACTGTCGGCAATTCAAGATCGAAGTGAATGTTAGGAGAAGCCAGTTTGCCTGTGAGATTTAGCAGACAGTTGACTCTGACAGAGTTTTGTGTGAATGTGGCGTTGGGGGCCAAGTCTTTTAAGGAAGCAGAATTGACCGTATAGACAGCTTGCAGGTCGATGTCGCCATCTCTGGGAATACCGTTGAAAGTGATACTTCCACCAGGTTGCAGTTGGAAGTCTTTTCGGATGACTTCTTGCAGGCTAAGTTTATAGATGCCATGGTCGAGCGTATAAGTCCCATAGAGTTTGAAATCGCCTTTATTGTAAAAATTGGCTTGCAGATTGCCTCGTCCTTGCGCCATGGCATAATCGCCTGAAATGGGGTCCATGATGACTTTGATGGTTGCATCCGGAGTGATGTCCATTTGAGCGTTGAGCCGAATGTCTATAGGTGTTGTCTCGACGGCAACGGAGTCATTGTCCGATAGTTCTTTGAACGGATCGGGAATTTTTTCATTTTCCCATTTTGGACGTGGGGTTTTATCTACGAATGTGATGAAACCGTTGTCCGCTATTTCTTCAGGTGTCCCCAGTTTGTAGATGAATGAGGTGTTGTGGCCTGTTCGGATATTGGTGTTCACGTTGAGTCCGTTTCCTCCTCCCTGCAAGGTGGTGATGCCTGAGCCGTAAATGCTGCCATAGACTAAAGATTCGCTGTCGTCAGGTGCGTCATAGAGGAGTAGGTTGTCGGTGTCGAAAGTGAAATTATAACTTATGTCGCGCAAATGGTTATGATGGAGTGCTCCTCTGATTGTCCCTTTGTTGCCATATTTGTCTTGCATATTAGCTTTGCGAAATTCTATGGTATTGGGAAGCAGGCTGACTGAGTCTAACTGGAGTTTGTAGCCTGTATGTAGGATACCCACTTGGACGGAGGCGTTTCCGGAAGCGATTCCTTCCAGATTTAGGTTCGCGAACGGGCCATGCAGTCGGATGTCTCCTGTCACTCTGCCGGTAAGGCGATCGAAGACATTGGCTGTATACATGTTTAAGAATTCCACATTGGTGCTGTCGGCTGTGATGTGCAGGTCTAGTCCTGCTTTGGGAGGAGACACCCATCCTTTTACGGTGGTCCGTGAGCGGGGGCTTCTCTCTCTGATGTCAGCATCCAGATAGATGTTTCCTTCTTCTGCATCCCATTTTCCTTTTACGTTCATATCTCCCATAAGACCTCCATTGAACGTGAAACTGCTGATGTCCAGGTTTGCATCGAGTGATGGTTTTTCCAGAGCATGTTTCACATAGGCTTTTCCATTGGTCACACCGCGGAAGTCGACAGGTTTGAATTGGATGATGTCGAAGATATATTCCAGCCGGATGTTGTGTAAGTCGATGCAGAGTGAGTCTTCAGGGTCGGGAGTCAGGTTGCCGTTGATGTGCAGGTGCTGGTTCCCGTGTTCGAAACGGAAGTCGTTGATGGCCACGCGGCTGGAGTCTATGGCTATGTCAGACTGGTTTAGCGTCCACACTGTGTCGTTGATGATGATATGTGATGGTTGGATGCCGACTCGCATGTTGAGTCCTTTGCTGGAACCGTTCCGCTTGAAAAAGTTGGTTACGGTAGCGATTTCTCCACTGTAAGTGACTGCGGTGTTGTTGCCCCAGTTCAGACGTGTGGTCAGTTTGTCATCTTGCGCTTCGGCATTCAAGGTCAAGTTAATCATGGAACTGTTGCTTGTCCCGATTTGTTTGCTGATGCGGGCCAGTGCCTGGAGCTTGTCCAGCGGGTTGTCGATGAGGACCATGCCCGATTCGTAGCGTGTCTGATTGTAGGAAAAGGACGGGAAATAACCTTCCACTTTGATATACTTGTTTCGCTCGTGGAAATTTCCTTTGATGCTTCCAGGCAAATGCAAGGCCAGAGGGATGTGGAGTATCTTGCTTAAGAACTCGGTGTTGTCAATGTCCAGTTTGAAACTCAAGTGATTGTTGGATGCTGCTTGCTGTTTGTCGCTGGCGGGGATGAGTGAGGGCACGTATTGGTGCAATAGCTGCATCATGCTGGCCGGCAAACTCTTGAATTGGAATTCACCTTTGATTTCTCCGTTCATGAAGTCGGAGTGGAGGTGTATGTTGCGTTGTTTTTTATTCTCCGGGAGAGAACTGATGGTGAAGTAGCGCAGGAAATAAGAATCTTTCGGCGACTGCATGTGCAAGCTGTCGATTCGGATACTTCCCACCATGTTGTCAAACGTGTTGCCTCTGAAGTTTGTCCTGATGCGTGCCGAAAATTCCGTGTCCGGATACTTGTCGCTGAGTCTCAGCGTGTCTGGGCGGAAGTGGTCAATGCTGGCCGTCAGGTTGAATTCCGGGACTGCCTTGACCGGATTGAACTCTCCGTTGATGGATAGTTGGCAGTCAGGGTCGTTGATGGTCAGGTAGCCGTTGTAATATCCGCCGCGGTATTGGGCGTTGATGCGGATGTTGTCATACGTGTGTTGTTTGTATTCCAGGAGAGGGATGTTGCCGTTGACGGCGATTTGCGGGTAGTTGCCGCTGAGTCGGTGTCCCTTTACTTCGACGTCCAAGGAGATACGCCCGAGGTCGGGGGTTTCCGTGAGCCGCCCCAAGTGGAAATCCTGTGTGAGAAGCCTGCCGTGGAATGTTTTCTGCTCGCTGTTCAGGCCCAGGTGCAGGTTGGTACGGAGTATGCCCGATGCGCTTTCCATTTCGCCCCGGAGTTGCAGGTCCTTGAACATGCCGCGTGCGCTTCCCCGGAAGGAGAAGTAGCCCAGCCGCATGACAAAGGGAGGCATGTCTGTTCCCAAGTTTTGTGACAGGAAGCGGAGACCCGTGTTGGTGATGTTCAGCTTTGACAGGTTGCAGTCGATGAAGCTGCGGTCGGGCTCGAAGGGATTGCGTATGCGGCAGTGGAGGCGCAGCTGGATGTCATTGTTGTCTGACAGCAGGCGGAAGTCGTGGAGCGAGATTTCTTGCGCGTTGCCTTCCACCCGGGCACGCATCCACAGCGGAGCCGTGAATGACGACAGGGAGGGGACGAAGCATTTCAGGTCGCTCAGGGTGAGATAGGACTTGCTGATGTCGCCGGCAAACTGCAATGTCTTCCAGCTCTCCCGGGATGACGCGTCGTAACCGGCTTGCAGCGTGTCGATGCGCATTGCCGAGCCGGGCAGTTCCAGCGAGAAGCGTGAGAGGACCAGTTTATGCGGGTTGGCCACCAGCTTGAAAGCCAGGTTACGGAGTTCGAGGCCCGACTGTTCGGTGAAGCTGAGGTGGCGTATGGTCGTGTTGAGGGAGTCCCGGCGGAGGGCTTTCAGGGAGATATTGGCCCGCACGTCGTCCAGGTGCAGGTGGGACGCGTTGAATTGCCCCGGGGTCTCCTGTGCAGACAGTTGGTCGTAGGCTATGCGGCCGTGGCGGATGAGGATGGCATTTATGCGCAGGTTGAGGTCCGTCTTGGTCGACGTCGTGTCGTCAGACGAGAGGGCGTCGACGAGAAACTGGTAGTTGGGGGCGGAGAGGGAATCGCGGCGTGAGAGATTGAGGTGCAGGCTGTGGAGCTGGACATTGTTCACGATGATTTTGTGTTGCAGCAGGGCCCGGATGCTGAACTTGGCAGAGATGCGCGAGGCCTCGAGCAGGGGCGAACCGGATTGGTCGCAGATGCTCACTTCGTCCAGGATGACGCGGTTGAGCAAGCCCATGTTGATGTTGCCGATGGACACCTCCGTGTGCAACAGGCGGCTCAGTTCGTCGGACGCGAACACGGAGAGACGCCGCTGGACATGAGGGATGTTCAGCAAGAGGAGAAATGCTGCATACAGGCAGGCCAGGCCCGTGATGCAGAAGCGCAGGATGTTGCTTGCTCGTTTGATGGTCGGTCGGTGCTTTTTTACGTTAGATGAGCAAAAGTACGAAATCTCCACGGGACGCATTGAAAAAAGAGCGTAAAAGATTGTTGCAGCTCAGGATTCTTTCCTAAGTTTGCTGTCGAATAATCTTAAAATCCTTTTTTACCTATGATGAAATCTATCCTTTCTCTGTGCGTGCTGGCCATGGCCTGCGCCGGAGCACATGCCCAGCAGGGCGGCATTTCCCCGGAAATGCTCCAGGAAATCAAGAAAGCCTACAAGGACACGCCCGCCGACCGCGCCTTGATGAACGCCATCACGGCCAACGACATCCGCGTGTTGGCGCTCAATCATGAAAACCAGGCCAACTTCGACACCTACTTTAGTAATAAGGTGAACTCGCGCGGCATCACGGACCAGAAATCCTCGGGACGTTGCTGGCTCTTCACCGGGCTCAATGTCATGCGTGCGCAGATGATGGCGAAATACAACCTGCCTTCGCTCGAGTTCTCCCAGGCCTACGGCTTCTTCTGGGACCAGCTTGAGAAGGCAAACCTCTTCCTCCAGGGCATCATCGACACGGCTGACCGCCCGATGGACGACCGGATGGTCGAACACCTCTTCCGCAATCCCCTGAGCGACGGCGGGCAGTTCACCGGCGTGATGGACATCGTGGGCAAGTATGGAGTTGTCCCCAAGGAAGTCATGCCCGAGACCTTCAGCAGCGAGAACACGGCCCAGATGGCCAATTTCATCAAATTGAAGCTCCGCGAGTTCGGACTCCAGCTCCGCGACGAAGCTGCCCGGGGAGCCAAGGCGGCCGCCCTCGAGAAGTCGAAGACCGAGATGCTCGGCACGGTCTACCGCATGCTCGTCCTGACGCTCGGCGAACCGGTGACGGAGTTCCAGTGGGTCATGCGCGACGCTGACGGACGGCCGCGCGGGGAGATGAAGACCTACACTCCGCAGTCGTTTTTCAAGGAGTTCATCAATGAGGATTATGTCAACGACTACATCATGGTCATGAACGACCCCTCGCGCCCTTACTGGAAGGTCTACGAAATCGACTACGACCGCCACACGTATGACGGGCACAACTGGCTCTACGTCAACCTGCCGATGGAGGAAATCAAGCCGATGGCCATCGCTTCCATCAAGGACAGCACGATGATGTATTTCTCATGCGACGTCGGCAAGTTCCTCGACCGCCAACGCGGACTCCTCGACGTGCGCAACTATGACTACGATTCGCTCTTCGGCACGACCTTCGGCATGGACAAGAAACAGCGTATCCAGACCTTCGCCAGCGGCTCGACACACGCCATGACGCTCATGGCCGTCGACCTCGACGCCGAGGGGAAGGCTAAGAAATGGATGGTCGAGAACAGCTGGGGCCCGACGGGCTACAAGGGACATCTCATCATGACCGACGAGTGGTTTGACGAATACATGTTCCGGCTGGCCGTCAACAAGAAATATGTCTCCGCGAAGGTGCTTGACCTCTTGAAGGAGAAACCCGTCCGCCTGCCGGCATGGGACCCCATGTTTGCCCCCGAACAATGACGGACGTCTGATGGCATCTGCAGGCGCATGCGTGCGCCGCGAGCGGGTGTGTCGCGAAGCAATTCGCCGGCATGCCCGCTTTTCTTTTGCCCTCCCCTCGGAGGGTGACGCCCGTAGCCGTACGGCTGCACGCCGGTAGCCGGTCGACTGCGGACGTGTAGTCGTCCAAGTGCCGGGATGTAGTTGGCGGGCTTCCTGTTTGTAGATTTGAGTTACATGCATGTACCCCGCCGGATGCACGTCCGTACTTGGCGGGCTGCATGCCTGCATCTGCTGAAGTGCAATTCTGTATCCGCACGGCTACAAGTTTGTATCCGGTCAACTACAAGTTTGCAGCCGCGCGGCTACAGGAAACTACTTACGCGGCTACAGGGGAATCTTCGTCCGCCTGCCGGGCGGAATCGCGTCGTGTGAAGGGGTGAAAAAAATGCCCGGCTGCGGGGATGCTGCCGGGCATTGGGAGGTATGGACGGGAGGATGTCGTCAGGAGTTCATGCTCAAGAGGAGTTCGTCGTTGTTTCTCGTGTTCTCTATATGTCCTTTGACGAAGTTCATGGCCTCGACGGGGTTCATGTCAGCAATGAATTTGCGGAGAATCCACGTGCGGTCGAGCGTCAGCTTGTCGAACAGCAGGTCGTCGCGGCGCGTGCTTGAAGCCGTGACGTTGACAGCCGGGAAGATGCGCTTGTTGGCCAGGTTGCGGTCGAGCTGCAGCTCCATGTTGCCCGTGCCCTTGAATTCTTCGAAGATGACTTCGTCCATCTTCGAGCCGGTGTCGATGAGGGCTGTGGCGATGATGGTCAGCGAGCCGCCGTTTTCGATGTTGCGGGCTGCGCCGAAGAAGCGCTTGGGCTTGTGGAGGGCGTTGGCGTCGACGCCTCCCGAGAGCACCTTGCCTGAGGCCGGGGAGACGGTGTTGTAGGCGCGTGCCAGGCGGGTGATGGAGTCGAGGAAGATGACGACGTCGTGTCCGCACTCGACCATGCGCTTGGCCTTCTCGAGGACGATGCCGGCGATTTTCACGTGGCGTTCGGCCGGTTCGTCGAAGGTGGAGGCGATGACTTCCGCGTTGACGCTGCGCGCCATGTCGGTCACTTCCTCGGGGCGTTCGTCGATGAGGAGCATGATCATGTAGACTTCCGGATGGTTGGCCGCGATGGCGTTGGCGATGTCTTTCATGAGGATGGTCTTACCGGTCTTCGGCTGTGCGACGATGAGTGCGCGTTGTCCCTTGCCGATGGGGGCGAAGAGGTCGACGACGCGTGCCGAGATATTGTCGTTCACTCCACGGCAGAGGTTGAACTTCTCGTCGGGGAAGAGGGGTGTCAGGTGCTCGAAGGGGACGCGGTCGCGCACCATGGCGGGGTCTTTACCGTTGATTTTCGACACTTTGACCAGCGGGAAGTATTTTTCGCCTTCCTTGGGCGGGCGGATGACGCCTTCGACGACGTCGCCTGTCTTCAGGCCGAAGAACTTGATTTGCGACTGTGAGACGTAGATGTCGTCGGGCGAAGAGAGGTAGTTGTAGTCGGAGGAGCGCAGGAAGCCGTATCCGTCTTGCATGATTTCGAGCACGCCGAGTCCGGTGAGGATGTCTTCGAAGTCGTACTCCTGCATCCGGCGGTTCTGCTGGTAGTTGTTCTGATTGTTGTAGTTGTTGGCGTAGAAGGGCCGCTGCTGGTTGTTGTATGGGCGTTGCTGCTGGTTGCCGTTGTTGTTGCGGCGGGCCTTGTTGTTGGGGTTGTTGTTCGGTTGCGGGACAGCCGGTTGCTCCATTTTCGTCGCTTCAAACTTGGTGAGCAGCTCGGAGGGGATTTCCGCTTTTTCAGAGGGCAGGTCTTCGATGGGGATGAAGTCGTTGTCGTCCTGTGCGGGAGCTTCCTGCATGGGTGCGTCGCTCGTGACGGCGTCGTTTTCGTTTTCAGCCGGGGTTTCCAGCTCTTCGAGCAGGGGGACGATTTTTCCGTTGTCCTCCACTTCCTGTTCGGGCGTTGCCGGGGCGTCGGCCTTCACGACTTCCTGTGCGGCTTTTTCCCGTGCCAGTGTCGCTTTGTTTTTGCTTCCGGGCTTGCGTCCTCTTTTCTTGGGTGTGCCGTCGTCTGCGGGCGTTTCGGTCCCGGCTTTGGCTGTGGTTTCAGCAGCATTGTCCTGTGCCGGTTTGGCGGCAGCCGCTTTCTTGGCGGATGTCTTCTTGGGTTCTTCCACCTTTTCGGCTTTGTCCTGGTTGGCGGTGTATACTTTCACGTTTTCGCTCTTGTCTTTCTTAGCGATGCGTGAGCGTTTGCGTGGTTCTTTGTTCTTTTCACTCTCGCTTTTTTTAGCCGCGCCGGCTATAGCCTGTTCGTCGAGGATTTTGTAGACGAGGTCTTCTTTTTTGAATGATTGGATCTGCGTGATGCCCAGTTCTTGGGCGATAGATTGCAGTTCCGACAAGGATTTGTCGTTTAATTGAACGATATTATACATATAATTAAGTAATCTTTTGTCCTCCCTTGTTGGTGAGTCTTTCCGTTTCGGCAGGCGCGTGTTCCGGCACCTGTGATGGCCCGGAGTTCGCACGAGAACACATCATGCCATCAAGAACAGGAAACAGGAGGTCAGGGTTTCTTAGATATTTAATTGACTTATTGATTATTGGCTTCGGAATGAAGTCTGTTCTTTGTAATTATGGAGGCAAAAGTAATGATAAAATTGAAAAAGAACGTCATTCGGCCATGAAAATTTGTTGTCATCGTGCAGATTTCCGCACGTGGGATGCAGGCGGAGAGGAGGGAAGAATGCCCGTTCGGGCGGAAAGGAGGCCGCCCGACCACGGAATAGACTCCGCTCCCGGGCCGAAAGGAGGGCTGGCTCGGACGGAAAGGAGGCCGTCCGGACGGGGGTAAGACGGCTTGGCGTGCGGCTGTCCGTGTGATGTTAAGGATTGCAAAAGTAAGGCGAAACTTTTTGCTTTTTTCCCTGTGATAACTATAAAAGGTGTAACTTAGCGTGACAAATTGGTTTTATAATAAATAAACGAATCGAATTATGAAGAAAGTAATCGCAACAGAGAAGGCTCCGGCAGCTATCGGGCCTTATAGTCAAGCTATTGAAGCAAACGGTATGGTGTTCTTGTCAGGTCAGATTCCCATCAATCCGGCTACGGGCGAAGTCGTGGAAGGCGGCATCGTGGAGCAGACGACTCAGGTGTTTGAAAACATCAAGAACGTCCTGGCAGAAGCCGGCCTGACGACTGCCAACATCGTGAAGACGACGGTGTTCATGGCCGACATGTCGCTCTTTGGCGAAGTGAATGCCGTGTATGCCAAGTATTTCGAAGGTGCTTTCCCCGCTCGTTCGGCCATCGCTGTGAAGGGGCTTCCCAAAGGCGTTTTGGTGGAAGTCGAAAGCATCGCTGTGAGATGACATGATGAGGCCCATGCGTCCTACCACCAGAAAGTTGATTACGCTGGTGCTGGCGTCTCTGACTCTTATTTGCGGCATACTTTATGTGTGCCGCAATTTGTTATGGGAACGCGGATTTGAGATTACCGACGAGCTGGGCGGGAATATATTTCCTTCAGCCATCCTCTCCACGGCAGCGACCAACGCGGAAATCATGGTGCCGGCAGACAGCAATTACGTGGGCAAACCGCTTTCAGGCATTGCCCTGCGTGTGAAGCCGTTGCGTCCTAACAGCCGTGTGCGGGTCATGCTGAAGGATTCTCCGTTTTTCTCCGAATCCATCTCGGAGTTTGTGCTGGAAAAGGCCGGGACGGAGTATACCATCTACCCGGAAATCGTGTGGAATTATGAGGCGCTGAAGAATACGGTGCAGTCGACGCCGTTGACCTTTACGGTCTTGATGGAGATGAACGGGGAGGAATTGCCGGTGCGTACCAAGACGTTGTCGGTACGGAGTGTGAACGAATGTCTGCTGGGTTATGTGGACGCGCACAATAAGTTTCACGACACGGGTATCTTCTTTGCCGCATACGTCAATGAGGACCATCCGATGATAGACAAGTTGCTGCGCGAGGCGCTCAATACGCGCATCGTGAATCGCTTCTGGGGCTACCAGGGCACGGCAGAACAAGTGGACAGGCAGGTGTATGCCTTGTGGTATGTGCTTCAGAAGCGCAATTTCAAGTATAGCTCCATTTCCAATACCAGCCTGTCGTCCAATGTCGTGTTTGCCCAGCGCGTACGGACGTTCGAGGATGCCATTGAGGCGGCACAGATTAATTGCGTGGACGGGAGCGTGCTCTTCGCTTCGTTGCTGAAGGCCATCAATATAAACCCCATCCTGCTGCGCATTCCCGGACACATGTTTGTGGGGTATTACACTGACAAGTCTCACCGTGACATGAATTTTCTTGAGACTACGCTCATTGGGGAAGTCGATTTGGAGGATTTCTTTCCGGAAGAGAAACTGGACTCGACGATGGTGGGCAAGTCGCAGGCGGAAGTTTCGCGCCTGACGTTTGAAAAATCCAAGCAGTATGCCACCCGTAAGTTTCGCGAAAATGAAGAGAACATCCGTAGCAACAAGCCCAGCTATATGTTCTTGGAAATATCCAAGGAGACGCGAAGCCTGATTCAGCCGATTGGCAAATAATGATTAATAAAGCTCATACAAAAACAACTATGGAAGTAAAAGCAAGATTTGACCATTTCAATATCAATGTGCTCGATTTGGAGCGCAGCATCGCATTCTATGAAAAGGCCTTGGGCCTGCATGAGAGTCACCGCAAGGAAGCAGCAGACGGTTCGTTTGTCTTAGTCTATTTGGCTGATGGCGTGACCGGATTCCTATTGGAGCTGACCTGGCTTCGCGACCGTAAGGAACCCTATGAGTTGGGTGACAATGAAAGCCATCTCTGCTTCCGTGTGTCGGGCGATTATGACGCAGTCCGCCGTTATCACAAGGAGATGGGGTGTGTATGTTTTGAAAATGAGGCGATGGGTCTCTATTTCATCAATGACCCCGACGATTACTGGATAGAGATACTTCCGCAGAAATAAATGGATGGTCACATAAGTAGCAACGAAACAAAAAGATTATGGACATGAAGAAATACATAGCTCCCGGAGGGTGGTTTTCCTTGCAATATCCGGCTTCGTGGAGCGAATTTGAGGATGAAGCCGGAAGCTTCCTGTTCTATAACCCGGAGAAGTGGAACGGCAATTTCCGCATTTCGGCTTACAAGGACCGTTCGTCCTCGTATGCTCGCGAATCCATTGCCGCCGAATTGAAGCGCAGTGAACAAGTGAAGATGAAGCGGGTCGGCCGATGGGAGTGTGCTTATAGTTGCGAGACCTTCATGGAAGGCAATGAAGCCTATACGTCTCACTTTTGGGTGACGGGTGAGAAGAATGTTTCCGTGGAATGTAGCTTCACGGTGGCCAAAGGTTCGGCGATAGACGTGGCCGAGCAGATTATTGCCACATTGGACATCCGCCAGGACGGCAAGCGTTATCCGAAAGAATGCATCCCGGTGCGTGTCTTGGAGATCAATGAGATAAATCAGGCTTATGATTGGGCTTCTTCCTATATCAAGAAGGCTTTGAAGAAAGACTTCACCGCTTCAGAGCGTGACTTGGCTCACATGCAGGCGGTCATGGATAGCGGGAAGTTGCAACATGAGGCCTGGCAGGCATTGGGACTGACCTTTGGTGCAGTCCTTGTCAATGAGATGGACGGCATGGATTGGGTGACTGTCATTGACGGACGCAAGGAATATCCGGCACTACGCTTTGCGGATACTGATTTGCTGGTTTGTCCCTTGAATCTTTTTGCAGACAAGGTCAGTCATGGCGAAGTGTGCGATGTCAAGAAAGAGTTTGAACGCATTAAAAGAGAAGTGGAGGAGCGATTGTAATGGCTAATCCTTATTTGCAAGTCGAAGGACTGACCAAATCGTTTGGCGACCTGGTGCTCTTCCGTGATATTTCTTTTGGCATTGGCGAAGGACAACGTGTCGGATTGATTGCTCCAAACGGCAGCGGGAAGACTACGCTACTCAATGTCCTGGCTGGAAAAGACGGGCACGATGCCGGGAACATCGTTTTCAGGCGTGACTTGAAAGTGGGCTATCTGGAGCAGTCGCCGACCTATCCGGAAGAACTGACAGTGCTGGAAGCCTGTTTCTATCACGGGAATGAGACGGTGAATCTGATTCGAGAGTATGAACATTGTCTGGAGACACCGGGCAATCCGGGATTGGACGATTTGCTCCTGCGCATGGACCATGCCAATGCCTGGGACTATGAACGCAAAGCCAAACAAATCCTTTCGCAACTGAATGTCCGCTATTTCAGCCAGCCGGTGGGACAGCTTTCTGGAGGACAACTGAAACGGGTGGCTCTGGCCAATGTGCTTATCAATGAGCCGGACTTTCTGATGCTGGATGAGCCGACTAACCATCTGGACCTTGACATGACCGAATGGCTGGAGGAATATCTGAAGCAGGGTGCATTGAGCTTGCTGATGGTTACGCACGACCGCTACTTTCTGGACCGCGTCTGCTCGGAAATCTTGGAAATCGACAACAAACAAATCTATTCCTACAAAGGGAATTATAGCTACTATCTGGAGAAACGCCAGGAGCGCATCGACGCGACGAATGCCGAGATAGCCCGCGCGAACAACCTTTATCGCACGGAGCTGGAGTGGATGCGCCGTATGCCGCAAGCGCGCGGACACAAGGCACGCTACCGCGAAGAGGCCTTTTATGAGCTGGAGAAAGTGGCTAAACAGCGTTCTTACAACCGGGAAGTGAAGCTCGACATGAAGGCTTCTTACATCGGGTCGAAGATATTCGAGGCAGACCATCTTTGCAAGCGTTTTGATGATGTCGTGATTCTGGACGATTTCTCTTATATCTTTGCCCGCTATGAGAAGATGGGCATCGTGGGGAATAACGGCACGGGGAAATCAACTTTCATAAAGATACTCATGGGGCTGGAGACGCCGGACAGCGGAGTGCTTGACATCGGAGAAACCGTGCGCTTCGGCTATTATTCGCAGGAAGGGCTGCAGTTTGACGAGCAGATGAAGGTCATTGATGTCGTGCAGGATATAGCGGAAGTCGTCGAGCTGGGCAACGGCAAGCGACTTACGGCTTCCCAATTTTTACAGTATTTCCTTTTTACGCCCGAAAAACAGCATAGCTATGTCTACAAGCTGAGCGGTGGAGAACGCCGTCGCCTGTACCTCTGCACCGTGTTGATGCGTAACCCGAATTTCCTGGTGCTTGACGAACCGACCAACGACCTTGACATTGTCACTTTGCAGGTGCTTGAGGAGTATCTGCAGAATTTCAAAGGATGTGTCATCGTCGTGAGCCATGACCGTTACTTCATGGACAAGGTGGTCGACCACCTGCTTGTCTTCAACGGGCAAGGTGACATCCGCGACTTTCCCGGCAACTATACTGACTATCGGGAGTGGAAGGAAGCGAAGATGCGGCAAGAGAAAAAGGATGAGAAGCAAGTCGACCCCAAGACGGCGAAAGTGCGCCTGAATGACAAACGACGCATGAGTTTCAAGGAACGGCGTGAGTTTGAACAGTTGGAGCTGGACATCGCCGCGCTTGAAGCCGAGAAAGCCCAAATCGAAGCGGCACTGTGCAGCGGCACGCTCTCGGTCGAAGAGCTGACCGACAAGTCTAAGCGGTTGCCGGCCTTGAATGACGAGCTTGACGAGAAAACCATGCGTTGGCTTGAATTGAGCGAATTGGCTGAATAGCCCCTGTCATGAGGCATAAGGAACCCGCGTATGCATTCAACGGATGAAGGATGTATACGCGGGCTGTTTTCTTTTAGAAGCTGTTTTGAATTTATCGTGTGATGATTTGAGATGAGTTTTTGAGTCATTTTTGGTTCTGTGATGAGGAAGATAGCGGGCTATCTGACGAAGAACAGGAACGAAAAGGACCAAAAAATCGCCCAAAGCACACACGAAAACAGATACATCCAGTCGGGAAGAACTTTTTGTAGAAATTCAAAACAGCTTCTTAGAAAGATGGGTGACGTGTCACAACGTCTGGTTGATGCTTTCGATGTAGTCAAGCACCTCCTGCCGTCCCAATTTCTTTTCCGAGGAAGTCACGAAGTGCGGAGGAAGCTCTTCCCACTGTTCCTCCAGTTTCTTCAGGTAGTTCTGCACATTCTCGCGCAGCTTGGTCGTGCCCAGTTTGTCCGCTTTGGTGAAGATGATGGCGAAGGGCACGCCGTTTTCGCCCAGCCATTCGATGAACTCCAGGTCTATCTTTTGCGGCTCGTGGCGGCAGTCGATGAGGACAAACAGGCAAGTGAGCGCCTCGCGCCGGAGTATGTATTCGGAAATGATTTTCTGAATCTTTTCTTGGGCCGCTTTGCTGCGTTTGGCATATCCGTAACCGGGCAAGTCCACCAGATACCATTCTTTGTTGATGAGAAAATGGTTGATGAGGAGCGTTTTGCCCGGCGTGGACGATGTCATGGCCAGCTTCGAGTTGCGGGTGAGCATGTTAATGAGGCTCGACTTGCCCACGTTCGAACGTCCGATGAAGGCGTATTCGGGCAGCCCGTCGTTCGGGCATTTCTCCACTTGCGTATTGCTTACTTTGAATTCTGCGTTCTTGATGTCCATAGAGCTGTCTGTTTTTTTGCGTGAATGGATATGAGTGCCAGGCCGGCAAATGTCAGTAGTCCGTTGAGCATAAGCAACTCATAGCCGAAGGAGTAATCCGTGTGCAAAGATACAACACGGGCCGTAATGTAGCAAATCACGGGTGATGCGACTGCGACGACAGGGACGTATGGCCCGCGCGGAGTCCGGCGTGTGAACAGCCCGAAGGCAAACAAGCCCAGGAGCGGACCGTAGGTGTAGGAAGTCATCGTGTAGAGCGTGTCGATGACGCTTGGGCTGTCGATGAACTTGAATCCCAGGATGCAGCCGACAAACAGGACGGAAAGCAACACATGCACCTGGCGCCGGCGTCGTTCGGCTTCTTCCTTCGTCTTCTTCTCCACGTCGAGCAGGTCGATGCAGACACTGGTCGTGAGGGCTGTGAGTGCCGAGTCGGCGCTTGAGAACGCTGCGGCCAGGATGCCGATGGTGAAACACGTCAGGACGCCGTAGCCCAGGTATCCGCCGGCTGCGAACATGGGGAGCAGGTCGTCGCCCCGTTCCGGGACGGGCAGGCCGAGCCGATTTGCGGCAAGCAGCAGGAGGATGCCCAGGGACAGAAACAGGAAATTGACCGGCAGGAAGGAGAAACCGTAGCAATACATGTTCTTCCGGGCCTCTTTCAGGTTGCGGCAGGTGAGGTTCTTCTGCATCATGTCCTGGTCGAGTCCGGTCATGACGATGGTGATGAATACGCCGCTGAAAAACTGTTTGAAGAAGTTTTGTTTGGAAATCCAGTCATCAAACACGAACACGCGGCTGTGTGTGTCGGTCGTCACCGCGTCCCACAATCCCCTGGCGTCCAGCCGGAGCGTTGACGCGACAGCCACCACGATGAGCACCAGTGTGAGCAGCAGGAAGAAGGTCTGCAACGTGTCGGTCCACACGATGGTGCGTATGCCGCAGCGGTGTGTATAGAGCCAGATGAGTCCGACGATGGTCGTGGCCGTCACGGCAAAGGGGATGCCGTAGGCGTCGAATATGAATTCTTGCAGGATGAGGCAGACCAGATAGAGCCGGAGCGAAGCCCCGAGCAGCTTGGAGAGCAGGAAGAAAGAGGCTCCCGTGCGGTAGGCCTGGCGTCCCAGCCGGTTGCCGAGGTAGGTGTAGATGGAAGTCAGCCGGAGCCGGTAATAGAGCGGGAGCAACACGTGGGCGATGACCAGATAGCCTGCGAAAAATCCCATGCACGTCTGCAGATAGGTCATGTCGATGCTTTTCACCATGCCCGGCACGGAGACAAATGTGACGCCGGACAGCGAGGCTCCAATCATCCCGAATGCGACCAACGGCCAAGGCGAACGTCGGTTGCCACGGAAGAAAGCGTCATTGTCCGGTCGCGTCGATGTCAGTCGGGCGACAAGCAGCAGGAGGGCGAAATAAGCTGCCAGGATGAGGAGTATGTAGAGTCCGTTCATGTGTGTGCCGGTGATTGGGACGGCAAAGATAGCGAATCTCTTTCATTTCGTTCTGTCGTGTCGCCTTCCGAAAGATGCATCTGTTTCGTTTTTGACTGAAGGCTTTTGAATATTCTTCACAAATGTATGACTTTTAGAACTCCTTTTCTTCACAGAGAGAAGGTCGTCAGAGCCTGCCATGAAGACCGTCCGGGCTTAGCCTCTATTCCGTCCGTGTCCGCCCTCTATTCGGCCCGTGCGCCGCTTCCTTTCCGCTCCCGGACGGAGTAGAGACTAAGCCCGGACGGAATGCAGTGATGGTATGGACTGAGGTAAATAGTTTGTTCCCAGTCGGTTGCTTGTCGGGACTTGAGAACCCTAGTGACCGTTTTGTTTTCTTGAAAAATGCGTTCCCGGCGCGTCGGAGGAACGCGAAGCCGGATTTTGCCGCTGTAAAATATGCTAACAATCACAGACCTCTCTCAATCGGCTGGCAGATGCCGTGCGGTTGATACCTTCGGAAGCCGGAGACGGAATACAAGGACCTGCCGGTCTTGCTTCTTGTCGATTTGCCGTCGTGTTTTTCTGTCGGGTTGGTGAATTTTGAAATGCTTTTTTTCTCGGAGTTACTTGAATTTAAATAGAAACCTTGTATCTTTGCTTCCGTATATTGACTGAGCTGGATGGTATTGGTCAATGTGCAATTTATATGGAAAAGCGATTCCATCTATACTTATGGGATAAAGATATTATGAGCTTTTAGCTATTATTCTCCGATCTGAAAACCGCCAAATTGAAGACATACGAGAATAAGTAGAAGAGAGTTCACGTCCTTGCATAGGGCGTGAACCATTTGTACTTATTCGTATGTCAGGTTACTTGGCGGTACCTCAGATCGAAATAAGTTTCAGATGGTTCCGCCTTTTTATTTATGCGTACATTTATGATACACATAGGGCAAATAATCGAATTGGAGTTGCGCAGTCAAGGACGCTCTGTCAGTTGGTTTGCAAAACAGTTGTTTTGCGACAGGAGTAATGTGTACAAGATATTCAAGAAAGCAAGCATAGATTCCGACTTGTTGATACGGATTTCTACGATTTTAGATAAAGACTTTTTCCAACTATATAGTGCTGAGATTCAAGAAAAGAGGCTGAAGTGAGGCATGTTGCCGATTTGGCTACGAAAGTGCAGCGTTTATGGCATCATGCTTGTGATGGTACTTTTTTTGTTTCCTTTTACTTTTGCAACAAAAGATAAAGGTAAGATGAATATATATTTTTTGTTGTTTGCGTTGCTGATACCTTTGGCAACATTTGGAGGGGATTTCAAAATATGTCGGATACATTCTCCTAATCCTTTGTATGAATATTTGGCGAATCAACATCTCCAAAGAAAAAGAAATGATGTGGTTACTATATCCTTAAAAGATTCACTGGCATTTGTATCTTACCGTGGCGAGAAAGGAAGAGTTGTTTTTCGCCGTTGCCAAGAATCTTCAAATACATATTGCAAACGAAAGTATGGTTTGACTGCATATCTTATGCTTGGCAATAATGAAGATGTTACGAAAACAGCTCGTGTGGTGATATGGAAGAATATACGGAGGAATCCAAGGCTCAGTGTGGACTTAAAGCAGGTGGGGCTATGAAAGTGTTGATGGTATTTTTCTCAGTGTTGGTCAATTTGTCTTGCATGGAGCTTGCTTATTCTCAAAGTAATATGGACGAACGAAGGAATTCGGCTGTAGGTGATTATATCCGGATCTATCAAAACAGGATCAGTGAACAGAAAAACAGCCGGTGTGCGATGTATCCTTCTTGTTCCAACTATGGGTTGCAAGTGTTTGCAGATAAGCCTTTTTGGGAAGCTTTACCCCTTTTGGCGGATAGATTGTGCAGGTGCAGTCATGATGCAAGATTCTATGATGTTACATATAAACCTGGTTATCAATGTTTGTTGGATTATCCATATTATAAGGAAGTCCCTAAGGGTTTGTTTTATGGAAAACAAATTTTGCCTCATGTCGCAGCATTGAAAAACAGGGAAGGAAGGGATTCAACTTTAGTATTTATCCATCAGTTGATAAACCGTGAAAGTTACAACTTGGCTCTGTTGGAGACGGAGAAACAGTTGTTTTTGCATAGTATGTCTATTGATACGCTATTCTATTTGAAGCTATTGTGTTATAGGGCACTTGATATGCAAGAAAAAGGGGTGTTTGAATATGAGTCTTATTATAAAGACTCTGTGCAAGGCTGCCCTAAGATAAATTGGCAAATAGCTCTTATGTATAAGGATTTGCATAATTGGAGAGATGCTGCGTTAGTTTTGGAAGAAAATCTATCAGATTCTATAAGTAATCAGGACATGTTGTATAATTCGTATGTGTTGCAGGCGATTTTGAAAGCACAACAGGCCGAGTATAAGGAAGCTGGACGACTGTTTTCTTGTGCATCTCGATTTGATAAGAATGCGAGGAATACATTGCAGGCAAACTTGTCGGTATTGAAAGAGTTGGAACGTCAAAAAAGGAAAAATGCCACGTTGGCTGGAGTGTTATCAATTATTCCCGGATGTGGATATTTATATACTGGACATAAGGGGAGTGCGCTTACTTCGTTTGTCATCAATTCTCTTTTGGGCTATGCCACTTACACAAGCATTAAATCGAAAAATTATGGATGGGCTGGAGTTTGTGGTTTTTTGTCATTGTCTTTTTATATTGGGAATATCAATGGTGCAATGCGCAGTGCCACTCGATACAATCAGAAAAAACGTGAGTGGATAATGGAACGTTTTGAAAAGATAAATTCTATTTATTAACCAAATATTTATAATCTATGTATTGTAAAATTGTCAAATCTGTTTGTTTTAAGCCTATTGTGGCTTTGCTCGTATGCGCTATTTTATTTATGTCTTTCACGTTGCCTGCAGAAACGGTTGTCATCAAGTCAGGAACTGTGATTCCAATGGAATTGATGACGACCTTGTCCAGTAAAACGGCTCGTAGTGGACAAATGGTTGATTTTAGAGTTACCAATGACGTGAAAGTGAATGGAAAAGTGGTTATTGCTGCAGGGTCAATTGCCCAAGGCCAGGTAGTTCGTTCTAAAAAGAATGGATTGATGGGAAAAGAAGGCGAACTTGAAATTTCAGTCAAGACCATTTGTGCCGTAGATGGTACAATTGTATATCTTTCTAACAATAGTCTTGCAGATGAAGGCAATGGTAAGTTGGCAATATCAATTGTTTTTACAGTGCTTTGCCTGTTCGGTTTCTTAATAAAAGGAGGGAATGCTGAAATCCCTGCAGGAGCACAAGTTCAGGCTTATGTTGGAGCAGACACGGAAATTCAGTTGAATTGATTGATTTAAGACTTTTAGAACGTTTTGTAAACGTAGGTGATGCAAGTAAAAAGGGAACGCCTATTAAATGGGACGTTCCCTTTTTGGCGTATCTTTATGTTGTTGAAGAATGGCTTGAAATTATTTCCGAAAGGAATTCTTGGACGGGTGAACGTAGAAAAACACGCTTTTTTCTTCCCATTCCCGTGGATTTTCTATTACTTTGCGGCCTAAATCAGGAAAAGAGCAAAGACGTGAACCTTATTATAGATATAGGAAACTCTGTAGCCAAGCTGGCAGTCTTTCATCAAGGCGAGATGATCGACATGGTGTATGACACAAACCACTCGTTGGACAAGCTGGAGAACATTTGTGAACGATATGCCATCCGTCGGGGCATCCTGTCATCGGTCATCCATCTGAATGACATCGTCGAGTCGCAACTCAAGCATCTCGATTTCCCTTTGTTGCGGTTGGACTACAAGACACCGCTTCCCATCACCAATCTCTATCGCACGCCGAAGACCTTGGGGTCTGACCGTATCGCAGCCGTGGTGGGTGCCTATACACGTTTTCCCGGACGGGACATCCTCGTGGTGGATGCAGGCACGGCCCTCACTTATGAATTTATCGATCACTACGGGTGTTATCACGGAGGGAACATATCGTTGGGGAAATATACACGAATCAAGGCTTTGAGCGCATATTGTGACAAATTGCCCGTGATTAATCCCAATGGCGATATTCCTGACTTCGGCTACAGCACCGAGACGGCTATCCGTGCGGGCGTAATTCATGGTATCGAATTGGAGATTATGGGCTATATCCAACAGATGCAGCAGAAATACCCTAACCTTTTGGTTTTTTTAACCGGAGGCGATGATTTTTCTTTTGATACAAAACTAAAAAGTATCATCTTTGCAGATAAATTTTTGGTATTAAAAGGCTTGAACAGAATACTAGAGTACAATGACAAAATGTAACAAGATCATCTTTGCGCTGTTATTCATGATGATAACAGGAGTTGCCTTGGCTCAGAACGGGGTCAACTCTCCCTATACCCGATATGGATTCGGTCAGTTGTCCGATCAGAGCACCACGGCCAACCGAGGCATGGGCGGTATCTCCTACGGTCTGCGAAACAAACTCATCAATGTGGGCAATCCTGCTTCCTATTCTGCGATTGACTCCATCACCTTTTTGTTTGATGCAGGCATTAGCTTGCAGAATGCTAATTTTTCCAGTGGCGACCTGAAGATGAATGCCAAGAACTCCAGTTTGGACTACATCGCCCTGCAGTTTCGCCTGCGTCGCAAGATAGGTCTGACAGCCGGTCTGATTCCCTTCTCGAACATCAACTACAGCTTCACGGGGGAAGGACGCGAAGTGCCCAATCCGGATGGCAGTCAGGGAAGCAACACCTATTCTTATGAGAGTTTCTCCGGCGACGGTGGTTTGCATCAGGCTTTTTTAGGCATCGGCGTGGAGCTTTTCAAGAATTTCTCCATCGGAGCAAACATTTCCTATCTCTACGGTGATTACACGCATACCATCACCAACACGTATAGCAATTCTTCTGCCTGGAGCAATGTCAGAAACTACCAGGCTGACATCAGCACCTACAAGCTGGACTTCGGCGCACAATACTCCTTCACGTTCAAAGACAAGCATGCTTTTACGCTGGGTGCAGTCTATTCGATGGGCCATGACATCAACAATGCAGCCTACAAGGTGCAGCAGATGCAAAGTTCTTCGACTGTGATGCAGCAGAGCGTGGACACGATTCGGAATGCTTTCGAGTTGCCTCAGAAGTTGGGATTCGGTTTGACCTATGTGTATGACAACCGTCTGACGGTCGGTGTCGATTACACCATGCAGCAGTGGAGCGGGATGAAGTTCCCCCACTTCCAGGCCAATCCGAATAGTGACATAGATTCGGGCAGTAGCGAGAACGACTACGAGCAGTGGCAGTTCAAGAACCTGTCGCGCATCTCTGTCGGAGCGGAATATGTGCCCAACCCTGTCGGACGTAATTTCTTCAAGCGTCTGCACTATCGCGTGGGGGCCTACTATACGACGCCTTACATCCAGGTGAAGAATTCCGACATGCGTGAGTTCGGTGTGGAAGGCGGCGTGGCTATCCCTATTATGAACCGTTATAACAATCGTTCGTTGCTTTCGGTGACAGCCCAATATATCAATGTCTCCCCGAAAAGCGGAGGACTGATTAAGGAAAATTATTTGCGTATTAACATTGGATTTACGTTCAACGAAGACTGGTTCAGAAAGATGCTTGTACAATAAAGACCTATATATATGTGTTCCAAGGCACTCATAACCCTCAGCCTGTTGCTGTCAGTGGCCGTGTTGCCCGTGTGCGCACAGCAGCGTGCGGACGATGATTCTCGGTTCGGACATGGCAAGGACAGCATTCAATGTCTGCTCAACATGGGCATGACGAGGGAATATGTGCGCAAGAAGGAATACAAGAAGGCCTATCAGCCTTGGAAAAAGGCCATAACGTCTTGCCCCAAGTCGCAAGTGAGCTTGTACACTGACGGGGTGAAGATTTTGCATGCGATGCTGGAGACGGAAACAGATTCGCTCCGGCATGCAGTCTATCTGGGCGAGCTCATGGACTTGTATGACAAGATTCTGCTGTACAAAGACGATTGGCGCCGCTTCATGGTCGTCCCGATGGAAGCTGACTATCTGCGGGCGGTGAAGGCCTATGATTATTTTCACTATGGAGGTTGCTCGCTTGATTTGCAGACGGCACACCGGTATGTGCATGAAGCGTTGGACTGTGTGCAGAATGTGCCGTTCTGTTATTTACTGTTGACATGGATGGAGCTGAACTTGGAGATTTACCGTTCGGATGCGACCTTCAGAGATACATATATCGAGGAATATAAGCACGCCTTGGCATTTATCCAAAAAGGCTATGAAGCTGCCAGTGTCAAGAACCGGGAGATGTGGGACAGGACGCTGGTGCTGGTGAATGAGATGTTTAGGAAGAGTGGATTGGATAGTCCGGAATATGTGCATGCAGGCGAACTGACGTCCTATGAAGATTTATTGAAATTATTATGACCCAAACAAATCATAAGAATCAAAGTTTGTTGATAGGTGGCCTTTCGATGGTGGTGGGACTGCTGTGTTCTGCCTGTTTTTTTGCATCTTGTTCTGAGGACAAGAAGGCGATGGCTCCGGCCGTGTCTGACTCGACAATGCTTCCGATGATGACCAGCACGGGAGTTTCCACTTTGATTTCCGATTCCGGAGTGGTCCGTTATAAAATCATAGCCGAGGAATGGGATGTGTATGACAAGCTGGACACCAGTAAATGGTCATTTGAGAAAGGTGTCTATCTGGAGAAGTTTGACAACCAGATGAGAATCGAGGCCAAGGTGAAAGCCGACACGGCATATTATTATGACAGGTTGAAACTTTGGGACTTGCGTGGACATGTGAACATCTTGAACATAAAAGGAGAGAAGTTCAACACGTCTCAACTGTTTTGGGACCAGGATAAAGAGCGTGTATATTCCGACCGGTTTATCCGTATCCAGCAAGTGGACAAGATTCTGACAGGATATGGCTTTACGTCCAATCAGCAATTTACGGACTATGTGATTCACAACACGGCCGGCATATTCCCCGTGGAAGACACTCCGCGCGATTCGTTGAGCAACGATTCTGTTCATTCCTAAGAGACGGAGGCAAGCTATGCAGACCATTTACATTTATATATTGCTGGCCATGGTGTTTTCAGCATTCTTCTCAGGGATGGAAATCGCTTTTGCCTCTTCCAGCAAGATGCGTTTTGCCTTGGAGAAGGATAGCCAGCGTTTGCCAGACAAGATTCTGGCTTTCTTTTATCGTCATCCTCATGATTTTGTCTCTTCCTTGCTGATAGGTTACAATATCGCGTTGGTGGTCTATTGTATGTTGGTGGCTCGATTGGTCGAGACCCACTTGCTGACTGGCATTTTGGAATACACCGGAGTGGTCATTCTGGTGGATGTCCTGTTGGCGACGCTTGTCATACTCTTGTTTTGTGAATTTCTTCCGCGGGCGATATTCAAGGTAAATCCCAATCGGGCCTTGCGTGTTTTTGCTATACCGTTGTTTTTGGTTTGCTTGGTGCTTTATCCGCTGTCGAAATGCATTTTGTTTGTAGTGGGTCTGTTGCTTCGTTTGTTTGGAAAACGTGTCAGTCTTCAAGTCACGAGCAAGGCCCTGACAAAGGTCGATTTGGATTACTTCATTCAGTCGAGCTTGAAGCACTCGGATGACGAAGATGTCATAGACACGGAAGTGAAGATTTTCCAAAACGCTCTCGATTTTTCTAATGTCAAGATACGTGATTGCATTGTTCCCCGCACAGAGATTCAAGCTGTGGACATCGACACGGGATTGGATGAACTCAGATTGTGTTTTATCGAGTCCGGACATTCGAAACTCATCGTGTACAAGGAAAATATAGACAATATTGTCGGTTATGTTCATTCGTCTGAAATGTTTCGTCATCCGAAAGAGTGGAATAAACATATTCAGGAAGTGCCCATCGTACCGGAAAACATGTCGGCACAAAAGCTTATGAAACTCTTCATGCAGCAGAAAAAGACTTTGGCTGTGGTGGTCGATGAGTTTGGAGGCACATCAGGCATTGTCTCGTTGGAGGATCTTGTCGAGGAGATTTTCGGAGAGATAGAAGACGAACATGACACGACGAACTATGTGGCCAAACGACTGAATGAGACGGAATATATCTTGTCTGCCCGTCTGGAGATAGAACGTGCCAATGAACTGTTTGACTTGCATCTTCCCGAGTCGGAAGATTATCTGACAATCAGCGGACTGATCTTGCATGAATACCAGGGTTTCCCGAAGTTGAATGAGACGGTCTGCATCGGGCGTTTCCACTTCAAAATCATTCGACGAACGACGACTAAGATAGAACTCGTGCGGCTCAAAGTCGTTGAGTAGCACATTTTTTGTGTATTTACGTGGCTACGTATCATCCTTTTTTGTATCTTCGTGCGCTAAATTGTCAACCTTAAAAGCAGAGAATAATAAACAATAAAATAAAAACCAAATGGCAACATTACAAAAAATTAGAAGCAAAGGACCTCTTTTGGTCATAGTGATTGGCTTTGCACTGTTCGCGTTTATCGCGACCGACGCGTGGAGGGTCTTCGAGCCACATCAGAATCAGCGGAATGCCGGTGTGGTGGATGGAAAGAAGATCTCAGCCCAGGAGTTTCAGAATATGGTGGAAGAATATACCAGAGTGCAAGAGCTGCTGTATGGAAACCGTATTTCTGACGATGCGTTGACTCAAATGCGCGATGGTGTGTGGCAGTCATACGTGACGTATGAATTGGTCAAGAAGGAGGCTGATAAATTAGGGCTGACAGTGACAGAGGATGAAATCAAGCAAATGATTCAAGAAGGTACGAGTCCGCTTCTGAACAATACTCCCTTTGTGAACCCGCAGACGGGCATGTTTGACAGAGCTTTGATGGACAATTTTGCAACGCAAGGTAATCCGGAGCAAGTGTCGCTTATCATGAATTTCGTGGAGAAGAATCTGAAGCAAAGTTTGCTTGTGAGCAAGTATCAGGCTCTTGTGATGAATGCATTGATTTCGAATCCGGTTTCGGCACAAAACTCCTTTGACGGACGCACGAATGAGACAGACTTGTTGTTGGCCGTGTTGCCCTATTCATCCGTAGCTGACTCTACGATAACCATTTCCCAATCAGACATTAAGGATTTGTACAATAAGAGGAAAGAGCAGTTTAAGAATTTGGTGGAGACTCGTAATATCCAGTACATCGACTATGTCGTTACTCCGAGCGAAGCCGACCGCAAAGCTACATTGGATGATGTAACAGCCAGCAGCGAAGAGTTGAAAGATGCCACGGCAGAAGATTATGCTTCTGTCATTCGTTCTTCTCGCTCCACGATTCCTTTTGTCAATATTCCCATGACTAAGAACGCATTCCCCGGCGACATAGCAAACCGCATTGATTCAGCTAAGGTGGGAGAGGTGTTCGGTCCGTTCTATAGCCAAAATGACGATTCTTACAATGCGTTTAAGATTATCTCCAAACAGATGGCGCCGGACTCTGTCGAATTCCGTCAAATGCAAGTGATGGCTGCCACTATTGATGCAACTAAAAAACTTAGCGATAGCATTGCTACTGCGTTGAGGAACGGTGCAGACTTTGCAGAACTCGCTAAGAAATATAACCAGACCGGAGCATCTCAGTGGATTAGTTCACGCATGTATGAAGGCCAGCAGTTGGATATGAACAGCATGAAACTGATTAATGCGCTGAATAATCTGGAAGTGAAGGGTGTAGAAAATATCGACCTTGGACAATTTAATGTCGTGGTGCAAGTAGTTGGTCGCAAGGCTATGACTGAAAAATATAAGATGGCTGTGGTGAAGGTACCTGTGAAATTCAGCGATGAAACTTACAATGAGGCCTATAACAAAATCAACCAATTCTTGGCTGCCAACCAGAATTATGACGACCTCGTGAAGAATGCTGAGGACAATGGCTACCGTTTGTTGTCACGCGAAGGCTTCAGAAGCGATGAGCATGTCGTCGGTGGTGTGTCTGGAAGCAACGAAGCCTTGAGATGGGTTTTTGAAGCAGATCCCAAATCGGTATCTCCATTGTACAGTTGTGGGCGCGAGAATGATCATCTGATGATTGTCGCTCTGACGGGTATCAATGAAGAAGGTTACATCCCTGTGAGTCAAGTGAGCGATGTCTTGCGTGCAGAAATCATGCGTAACAAGAAGGCAGAACAGCTTATTGCCAAGTTCGCTTCCGTGAAGACATTTGATGAGGCAAAAGCACTCACGGGCGTAAAGAGCGATTCCATCAAACACGTATCGTTTGCCGTTCCTGCTTTTGTCTCCATGACAGCCTCCAGCGAACCGGCTCTGAGTGCCGCTGCTACGCAAGTCGAAGTGGACCAGTTGAGCAAACCTGTCAAGGGTAATGGCGGCGTGTACGTGTTCCAACCTTATAACAAGACAAAGTTGGAAGGCGAATATGACGAGAAAGGTGAGGAAGATGCTTTGTTCAATATGAACCAAAACATGGCAAGTCGTTTTATCAACGATCTGTATCAGAAGGCTGAAGTGAAAGACCTTCGTTACTTGTTCTTCTAAGCTGTAAACTTTAGTAGACTATAAATTAACCGGCCGGTTTCTATGTGGAACCGGCCGGTTTTTTATTTTGTCTACGTGGAAATCCTTTTCCCCTCACTAATGGGAAGGAGTGTCAGAAGGCTGGGTATCTATGACATCTTTGATGTCAAATTCAGTTCGTAGAGGCAAGCTTCCATTTCGCGGTCGCTGCCCATGTGTTTGCCGAGGTCGTCAGACAGTTTCACACATTCTTTCCATTCCTGATTGACATTCATTTTGCAGGCAGCCAGCTTCATCACGATGTTTGAGGGCTTGAAGCCTGTGTCATTGGTGAGGTTGGTGCCGATGCCGAACGAGCAACGTATCTTTCCACGGCAGTAATCGTGGATTTGGAGAGCTTTCTCGAAGTCGAGGGCATTGCTGAAGATGATGGTCTTTGTCGTGGGGTCGACACCCAATTCACGATAGCGGGCGATGAGGCGGTCGGTGAAGCTGAATTCGTCGCCTGAATCGCAACGCACGCCATCAAACAGTTTGGCTTGCTTGCGGCTGATGTTGCTCAGGAAAATGTCGGAGGTATAGGTGTCGGAGAGCGCAGTGCCGAGGTCGCCGTCATAGACGTTGACCCAGTTTTCGAGTGCCATGTAGTTGGCATGCTTGTAGCCGAACTGTGCACCGTGGAACATGAACCACTCATGCGGATGTGTGCCGAGGGGCTTCAAGTTGTACTTCATGGCAAAGTGGCAGTTGGACGTGCCGGCACAGTAATGAGCGTTCTCGTTCAGGTAACTGATGACGGCGTCTTGCACGGTGAAGGAAAAACGGCGTCTTGTACCAAATTCCGAGAAGGTCAGTTTGTGGTCGTTCGACAGTTGCACCTTTTCAGCCAGTTTGGAACCGATTTGTTCCATGTCGGGCACATGGCCGAAGAATTTATTGCGCAATTCGGAGATTATAGAAAGCAACGGGACTTCATAGAGGGTGGCTTTGTACATGAAATCGTTTACTTCCACATGCAGTTGCCGGTTGTCATCGAGCGCGATATGTATCTTTTCCGGATTGAAATGGAAGGAGGAAAGCCATTCCCAGTAGACGCGCGGAAGAAAGCGGCAAGCACCCTGCATGAAGGCGATTTCAGCTTCTGTGAGCCGGATGCGACTCATGGCTTTCACTTCATCCTGGAGGGCATGAACAAATTCGTCGGGATATTCTGTCTCGTCGCGGTCCTTGAACGTGAATTTTCCTACGGCATAAGGAAACAATTTGATATAAGCGTAGGAGGTCGTAAATTTATACAGGTCGGTGTCGAGTATGCTTTTTATAATCATGGTGTTGAGAAATAGACTAACGAGGGGCAAAGTTAATGTTTGTTTCTTGAAAAATGGCAGGATATGTTCTTTTTCGCCTGTTTGTGGCATGTTTTTCCATTGAAAGGGGAGCGAGAACAAGCATGGAGGGCCGACGGCCTGACCTTCCTATCCGTCCGCGCACGGAGTCCTATCCGTCCTCGTCTACCCTCCTTTCCGTGGTCGGGCGGTGTTAAGGGGTTGCTGAGGCTTCCTCCGCGACATGCGCGACCTTTCGCGGAAACATGCGCTACTCAGGATGGAAACCTACGTAAGCTGCTATTGCAATTTACGTAAGTTTCCATCGTAATCTACGTATATTTCCTTAAGGGACATAAGCGGGCCTGAATAAGCAGGAATTCCTGGTGATTCTTGTGACTTGCTTATGAGAAGTCATACGAAACATTCGTTGGTTCAGGCTGGACGGCTGCCATAGCGGAGCACGTCGGCCATGAGGGGCAGGTCGTCGGTCGGGATGCCTTGGCGAGCCAGTTCGTCACTGTCTTTCAGGAGGAGGTCGATGAATGCCTCCGTGTCTCCTTTCCTGCGGCATCCCTCCAGGTAGAGGGCTATGGCACGTTCGGTATGTCCCTGAGCCCATGCCGTATGGCCTGCATTGAGGCAATCCTGTACGTCCGGTTCGTCAGTATCCAGCAGCATGTCGTAGTACTTCTCGGCTTGTGCATACTTGCCTGTGATAAAGGAGCACCAGGCAATGCAACGTTTGGCACGCAAGGAGCCGGCATCTAGGTATTCCACTTTGAAGAAACGGGCGAAGGCATCATCGTAGAGTCCCATTTCCACTTCGCATTCGCCGGCTTGGAGCAGCAGTGGCAGGTTGTCAGGCTGCATTTCGAGTGCTTTGACATAGTAGGGCAGGGCGGCTTCCGGCTCTTTCATCAGCCGGTGGCATTGTGCCAGGTGGCGGATGGTCCACAGGGTGTCGGCCTTGCGCAAGTCGGCTTGGCGGTAGGCTTCGATGGCTTTGTGATAGTCTTTGTTCTTTTGGTAGCAGAAGCCCAGCTTCTGATAGAGTTCGGCATCTGTTTCTGTTTCCTGTGTCAAGGATTCAAACATGTGCATGGCTTCTGTGTAATATTCTTTGTAGAAAAGATATTCGGCCACTTTGCGGCGTGCGTCGTTTTCGTGTAGAAGCGGGCGCAGGATGGAAGATTCCTGGAAATTGAGCTGGAGGGTTTCGAAAATGTCGGTGAATTCATGGCGGCGCGGATAGACCTTGAAGAATCGGTAGAGGTCCTGCAAATATTGTCGGCTGATGATGCCGGCCGTCGGTTGTTCCGCTTTGACCATTTCTGCTGCGTCTTGTGCCAGTTCGCTTTGTTCGTTCAAGTTTGCAGAGAACATTTCGCGTTGTTTTGCCGGGATGTTTTGCACGGTGAAGCAGAAGGAATATTTATCTGAGTTGCAGAAATAGGGGGATGACAGGATGCCTCTCACGATGAAGTTGCTCTTCTGTTCCTCTTCGGAAAACACTTGCAGGACTGCGCTGTGTTGAGGGTCGAATGGGTAGAACCAGTTGCAGATGTTACGGAAGAATGGAAAAGTCTTCAGTTGCGCGAATGTGCTCATATAGACATCAATTCCTTCCATCTGCATGTTTCCCAATTCTTGCATTTTGTTTGTGAGGTTGGTGTTTTCTTCCCATTTTTTCCATTCCGGATTCTTGTCATTCAGGAATGATTCTTCATCGAGTTCGATGAAGTTGATTTTCGAGTTGCGCAGGTTGCGGCTGCTCTTGATGACTTCCGGGATGATTTCGTCGCGCATTTTGCGGTCTGCTTTCTTTGTTTCGCGTATGCGTAGGAGTTGGATTTGGATTTCAAGCAGGTTGCTTGTGAAGTTTGGCTGTTCCTGCAGGAGTTTCAGGCGGGCCAGTAATTCGGGCTCAATGGCCAGGCGGTCTTCATAATACAGGCAGGCGATGACAAGACCGACCAAGGCTCTTTGGTTCACTTGCAGGTCGCTGTGACTGTAGGCGTCAAACAGGAAGTGGAACTTGCGGGCATCGAACACTTGAAGCAATCCCATCGTTACGGCGCTGGTGAAAAGTGCCGTGTCGTTTGTCGGGATGAGCATGGACTGGAGAAATTTGCGTGCTTCTTCGAGTGTGTTCGCATCCCATAGGGACGAAGTCCATACTTTGCAGAACAAGGCATTTTGTGCTGATTCATGATTGCCGCGCAGTCTGTCCAGTTCGGTTTGGAGCTGGTCGCCTTGGTGGAGCAGGCGTGTCATGGCCATGTCTTCGGCGACGGTTTCGAGCTGGAGACGGTAGTCAGCCAGCGTGTGTGGATTTTGTTTTTGTTCGCGTCGTGTCGAGTAGAACAATTCAGATGAGACCAATTCATATTGTGCCACCATCAAACGTTCATTCAGGACACACGTTTGTCTCAGCAGGTCCGTGTATAGCCGGGCGCGTTGTGGGTCGCTTGCATTCTGCTTGAAGTATTGCAACATGTAGTGGTAAGCAGTCTGTATGCTTTCAAACTGTGTATGCAAGTCCCACTCGGGCACGTCTTTGACGAATGTGTTCAGCTCGTCGAGAGCCTGTTTTAGTTGCCGGTTGGCCAGCAGACGGGCAATGCTTTGGAAATGTTCGTTGATTTGGGTAGCGTTGTTCATCGCGGGTTGGAGTATGGATTAGAAACGTACATAGAGTTGGAGCATGGCAGTGTGGTAATTGTTTTTTGTGACACTGCGTATCCCTTCATTGGAATATTCGGCATAGCTGCCGTCTGTGTAGGTGTATGTGGCTTGAATCATGAGGTTCTTCCACAATTTGTAGTTCAGTGCGACGTTGTACAGGGAATTCTGCGTGTCGCTGGTTTTTTCGTCGCGGTAAACGTCCCACGAGGCATAAGCTTTCAGTTTCTTTACGATGGGGATACCCACAGTGACATACCAAGCGTCGGCACGCTCTGCGGCGTATGTGTTTGTGGTCTTTCCGCCTTGCGAACTTGCATACTCTGCACGAAAGGTCCAGTCGCTTTCATATTTGATGCCGTAGGCCATGCGGTTCCGGTTGACTGTGATGTCGTTTTTGGTATATCGTCCGGTCCATCCGAACACACCGATTTGCAGGTCTTTTATCGGTGACACCCAGATGCCTCCGATGACATCTTTTTGTTTGTTTTCATCGGAGTGATTGATTCCTTGTCCGTTGTACACACCCACTTGGTAGTGCAGCCAGCGATGGTCTTCTGCCGGGAACAGGTCGCCCTGGATGACGATGCCCGCGTCGCGTCCTCCTGAAGAGTGTTCGCCCACACGGTCACTCATGCCCGCCAGTTTCTGCACCAGTTGTGAATAGTTGCCATATCCTATGTCCCATGGACTGTAAGGGTTTTCGAAAGTGAACACACGTTTCATCTGTCCGAACTTCACGCTGAATTCAGGGAATTTTTTCCATTCACCGTAGGCATCAAGGAGGCGTACGCCTTTGTCCACTCCTGGTGCGCCGCTGTATTCCATTTGTATGTAGTAGTTCCAGTCATGCAGGATGGTTCCTTTGACGTAGGCACGCACCATGCGTAAATCAAAGCCACCTCCGCTTTTGGATGTTTGGTCATTGGTATATTGGGCACGCCCGACTAAATATCCTCCAAATTGGGGGACGGTGGCGAAGTCTTTCAGTTTTTCTTTAAAAGTTTGTTGGGCACAAGCCGGCATTGTGATAAGTGCGGCCAGTATGGCTGTGCAAAGTGTTTTTTTGTTCATTTTTATAGGAAGGTTAAGTTATAGGTTAGTCTTGCTTTAAGCTGTTGATAAGAGTCCGGTCTACGATGTCTCCTTTGTAGTTCTGAGGGATGAGTTCATATAGTTTCATCCATTTGGCCACAGAGTCTACGCTTGATTGGGGGATGGGGCGGGCTTTGTGAAATGTCGCAAGGCGGGCAGGAGCTTCCCATTGGGGGAAACCTATGCTGTCGGCCACTGCACGATACCACTCTTTGACAGGGCGTGTATTCAGATGTTCTACGGCAAGGTTATAGCCGGTGATAAGTTTGCGGATGGCATCCGCTTTCTTGTCCAAGGCCTGGCGGCTGAAAGCCGTCACCGTAGTGATTTCATTCATGTCGTTGAAGGAATACAGTTTGAGTGCATGGCCCCTTACGGCTTGTGTGGAATAGGGTTCGCGGAATATGCCAGCGTCAATCTGTCCGTTGAGCAACATATCCAAGCGTACATAGTCATTGTCTATTTCCGGTTTGCCCAAATCGTCGTTGGTCAGGCCTGCCAGGCGGATGATTCGGTCGGCCAGGTAATCGGAAGCTGTGTAGCTTTCCACGGCCAATGTCTTATCTTTTAAGAGCTGGTAACCAAGAATTGTCGAGTCTGGAGTACCGAGCAGATAGAAACAGCCTTCATTGCCCATGACTGGATAGATTTTGTTGCCGTGTGCCGACATGCGCAGAGCGTCAGTCAGGTCGAAGATGCAACCGTCAAGTTTGCCAGCACGATAGAGGGTGTCACACTGTTGTCTGGATTCCATTCGTTGGAATGAGATGATGACTTGCAAGGAGTCAAGATAGCCTTGTGTGTATGCCAGATAATAAGGAAACATATCGCTTGACGGGAAGTAACCGATGATGAGGTCTGGCTTCACGACGGTCGGTTGTTTTTTGTGAAACAATCCGCAGGACGAAAAGACTGTGAATATCAAGCAGAAGCCGAATGCGATTAGGAGATTCTTCTGTTTCATGAATGCAAAGTAATGAATAAAAAGAAAAAGACCAGTCCTTCGGGGAGATGGTCTTTTTCCTCTATTTGGTAAATGATGAGTTAGCCTTTGATAGCAGCAATGCCCGGCAATACTTTGCCTTCGATAGCTTCCAGCAATGCACCGCCACCCGTGGAGACGTAAGAAACACCGCTTGCCAAGCCGAACTTGTTGACACAAGCCACAGAGTCACCTCCACCGACGAGTGAGAAAGCGCCGTTCTTGGTTGCTTCTACGATGGCTTCACCCACAGCACGTGAACCATGAGAGAAGTTGTCGAATTCGAAGACGCCGGTCGGACCATTCCACAGGATAGTCTTCGAACCTTTGATTACGTTGGCAAACAATTCTTCGGAAGCCGGACCGATGTCCATGCCTTCCCATCCGTCAGGAATGTCATTGGAAGGAACGATTTTTGTGTTGGCGTCGTTAGAGAAAGCATCGCCGATTTTGGAATCAGTAGCCAATACGAGGTTGACATTGTTGTCTTTGGCTTTCTTCATGATGTCAAGAGCCAAGTCGAGCTTGTCGTCTTCGCAGATGGAAGTACCGATTTTGCCACCCATGGCTTTCATGAAAGTGTAAGTCATGCCACCGGCCAGGATAAGGTTGTCCACCTTGGTCAGCAGGTTTTCGATGATTTCAATTTTTGTAGAGACTTTCGAGCCGCCCATGATGGCAGTGAACGGGCGTTTGATGTCATTCATCACGCGGTCTACGGCTTTCACTTCCTTTTCCATCAAGTAGCCGAACATCTTGTGGTCAGCGTCGAAGTAATCAGCGATAAGGGCTGTGGAAGCGTGTGCGCGGTGAGCCGTGCCGAATGCGTCGTTCACATAGCAGTCAGCGTAGGAAGCCAACACTTTGGTAAATTCTTTCTGGCTGGCTTTTACTGCTTTCTTGGCTGCTGCTTTTTCCTCGTCGGAAGCATCTTCGGCCAAGCCGCGAGGTTTGCCTTCTTCTTCTGCATAGAAACGCAGGTTCTCGAGCAATACGGCCTCGCCCGGTTTCAGAGAAGCCACGATGTCCTGAGCTTTCTGGCAGTCGTCTGCGAATTTGACATCGACGCCCAGGAGTTCAGACACGTGCGAAAGGATATGTTTCAAAGAATATTTTGGGTCGGGATTCTTTTTGGGACGTCCCATGTGGGAAGCGATAATCAGGATGCCGCCGTCAGCAATAATTTTTTTCAACGTAGGCATGGCTGCGCGGATGCGGGTATCGTCTGTGATGTGGAAGTTCTCGTCCAAGGGGACGTTGAAGTCTACACGAACAAATGCCTTCTTACCGGCAAAATTGAAGTTGTCAATAGTTTGCATAGTGTTTTCGTTTTATGTTATGATGAATTAATGCCTAAGTATGCTTTCGCGAGCACAAAGTTATGAATTTTATGTTTTCCTTGCGCCTTTCCGCTTATATAATTGTGGGCTTATGCCTCTGTGTTGATGTCAGTTTCTTTTGCCAGGCGCAGCTTATGTTCCTTTTTGTAATGCTTGCATAGCAATCGTAAGCCACATTGTTCGCATTTCGGGTTGCGTGCCGTGCAGGTGTAACGTCCGTGCAGGATGAGCCAGTGGTGGGCTGTGGGGATGGTCTCAGGAGGGATGTTTTTGGTCAGCTCTTTCTCCACGCTTAGCGGGGTGGTGCAACGGTCGGTCACCAGGCCGAGACGATGGCTCACGCGGAACACGTGGGTGTCGACGGCCATTGTCGCTTTGTTGAACACCACGGCTTGGATGACATTGGCTGTCTTGCGTCCCACGCCGGGCAGTTTGACCAGGTCGTCCAGGTTGTCAGGCACTTGGCTGTGGAAGTCTTTGACCAGCATTTGTGCCATGCCGACGAGGTGTTTGGCCTTGTTGTTCGGATAGGACACGCTGCGCACGTATTCGAAGACGGCCTCAGGGGTGGCCGCCGCCAGCACTTCCGGGGTGGGATAGGCTTCAAAGAGGGCCGGGGTTATCATGTTGACACGCTTGTCCGTACATTGTGCCGAGAGGATGACGGCGATGAGGAGCTCATAGGGGTTGTTGTAGTGTAGTTCAGTTTCAGCCACAGGGATGGCTTCTTTGAAATAGGCCATCACTTGGGCATATAACTCTGTTTTTTTCATCTGACTTTATTGCGATTGAAGTGTGGAGTGACTTTGATGCGGAAATAGAACATGGAGAGCACAGTGAGCAGGGCGCCAAACAAGTAGGCATACTGGAAACTGCTCACGTGGGCGATATAGCCTCCTGCCACCATGCCCAGGCCGATGCCGACATCCCAAGAGGTCAGGTAAGTGGATGTGGCTGTGCCGCGTTGGCTGTTGGGGGCCAGGTTGACAAACAGTGTGTTGAAGGCTGGGAACATGGTGCCGAAACCGATGCCCAGAAAGAGGGCTATGCCGAAAAACAGATAGCTGGCACCTGTCGGACTCCATCTGTTGATGTTTTCACATGCGGCCAAGAGGAAGAAACACACGATGACGACATAGATGCCGGCGTCGATGACTTCGATGATGCGGCCGCGGTCGACCATGCGTCCGGAAAACATGCGTGAGATGGCAATGCCCGCAGCCATGAAAGTGAAGAAAAAGCCCGTCTCCACATTCAGCCCGATCTCCAAGGCGTACATGGCCACGTAGTTTGTCGTCATGCCGTAGGGGATGGAGAGAAGCAGCAAGGCGAGTCCGGCCGGAAGACCTTTCACCAGGATGAAGCGGTCGAGCGAGATGGGTTCGCGCTTGACAGGGGCTTTGTAGGGAGTTTTCACCATCGTGGCCATGAGGAACCCCAAGGCGCTTGAGGCGAGCGAACAGGTGAAGATGAACGTGAAGGAAGCACCGGCACTGTGGGTGAACAGCCCGGCCATCGGACCGATGGACATGGCGATGTTGTTGGACAGGCCGTAATAGCCCAAGCCCTCACCGCGTCGTGACGACGGCATGATGTCGATGACGATCGTGTTGCCGCTCACGCTCACCATGCCGAAGGCTAAGCCGTGGATGACACGGAATATAATAAATAAGGTGAGGGCACCGGCCACGATGTAGCCTGCAAACATGGTGGTGAACACGAAGTAGGCCAACAGGTAGAGGGGCTTGCGGGCAAAAGTGTCGATGAGATAGCCCGAGAAGGGACGGATGCAGAGAGAAGCGACCGTGTAACACGCCAAAATCACGCCGATGCCTGACTCATTGACTTTGAAGATTTCTTTCAGGTAGAAAGGCAACACCGGCATCAGGAACCAAAATCCGAAAAACAGCAGGAAGTTGGCTGCCAGGATGAAGTAAAAGCTCGGGGTGAATAGTTTGTCTTTCATGAGGACGGGGGGGGGAGACAACAAATCCGACGGTCGGCAGGGGCAGAGCCTGATGGGCTTTTGCCTTTCTCCTTTGCCGCCCGTCGGTTGGAAAAATTATAAGATTCAGTTGGCCGCCTCAAATTCTCTCAGGAAACGGGTGTCGTTTTCGGAGAACATGCGGAGGTCTTTCACTTGATATTTCAGGTTGGTGATGCGTTCAATGCCCATACCCAAGGCATAGCCGCTGTAGACACGGCTGTCGATGCCGCAGGCTTCCAGCACATTGGGGTCCACCATGCCACAACCCAGGATTTCCACCCAACCTGTGCCTTTGCAGAAAGGACAGCCTTTTCCGCCGCAGATGTTGCAGCTGATGTCCATCTCAGCACTGGGTTCCGTGAAGGGGAAATAGGAAGGGCGCAGACGTATCTTCGTCTCGCTGCCGAACATTTCGCGGGCAAAAAGCAGCAGGACCTGTTTCAAATCGGTGAATGACACGCCCTTGTCGATATATAGGGCTTCCACCTGGTGGAAGAAGCAGTGGGCGCGATAGCTGATGGCTTCGTTGCGGTAGACACGGCCCGGGCAAATGATGCGGATGGGGAGCTGTTCGCGTTCCATCGTGCGCACTTGCACGGAGCTGGTGTGCGAACGCAGGATGATGTTGCGTGTGACATCGTCCGGGTTCACTTCGACGAAAAACGTGTCCTGCATGTCGCGGGCCGGATGGTCTGCCGCGAAGTTCAGTTTGGTGTAGACGTGCAGGTCATCTTCCACCTCCGGTCCGTCGGCGATGTTGAATCCCATGCGGGCGAAGATGTCGATAATTTCATCCTTCACGATGGAAAGCGGGTGGCGCGTGCCCAGTCCGATGGGATAGGCCGTGCGTGTCAAGTCCAGTTCGTCGCGGCCGTGGTCCTGGCTCTCGAAAGCTTCTTTCAATGCAGCGATGCGCTCCTGGGCGCGTTGCTTCAGTTCGTTGAGCTTTATGCCCACCTCTTTCTTGTGCTCCGCGGGCACGTTCCGGAAGTCTGCCATCAGTTCGTTGATGGCGCCCTTCTTACTGAGGTATTTGATACGCAGCGCTTCCAGTTCCTCCGCGCTGTCGGCCTTCATGGCCTCCACCTCCGACAGGAGTTGTTCAATCTTTGCTATCATGTATCGTGTCTTTTTTAGTTATTCGATGCGTAAAAATCGTTGCAAAGTTAATCATTTATGCGATACAGTCGCATGCACTGATTGAAATATGTCCCATCAGAGGGCCTTAGAAGGCGGCCGGGAGCGGAAAGGAGGGTAGCCGGGGACGGAAAGGAGTCCGTGGTCGGGCGGAAAGGAAGGCTGGCGGGAGCGGAAAGGAGGGGTGGATGAGGCCTCTTCCGAGAGGGCGGAAAGGAGGCTGCGGACGCACAGGGTACCCGTCATGACGACTGCTAAGGGCTTCCGGTTTGACGCCTTCTTTTCCTGACTGCTTGCGGATTGTTCAGTCGCTTGTCGTTGATTTCTTTCGGACGATTCCGTAAACAACCAGCATGGTCACTGTGGTCAGCACTTCTGAAAACGAGAGAGCAAGCCAAATGCCGTTGTTCCCTAAAATCTCAGGGAGCAATAGGAAGCTGGGTATCAAGAAAATGAAACCGCGCAGCAGAGCAAACAGTGTGGCAGGCTTGACGCGTTCGACACTCTGATAATAGCCGATGACGGTAAGATTGAGGATAAAAAAGATAAAAGCGGTAGAGAAATAGGGATACCCCTCGATGGCTATACGGGCAGCAGGATTGTTTGGATTGATAAACAGTCCCACCAATATATGCGGAAACAGAGAAAATGCAGCCATGATGACAATGCCGCTCACGACGGATGTAAGCAGTGCAATCCGTTCCGTAGCGACTACTCTTTTTCTATATCCTAAACCAAAATTATAACTGATGATGGGTTGTGCCGACTGTGCGATGGCGTTGCCAACCATAAACACAAAGGGTATATAATAGCAAGCTATGCCGAAAGCACCGACACCGTCGTCACCGAGATATTTCATGAACACCTGGTTGCCGACAAACATCAGGGTGGCCAGTGTGGCTTCCGTCAACAGGGCGGATGAACCGATACGACACTGGTATCCTAAGTTTCGGAAAGAAAGCCGCAGACTTTTGACGCTCCACTTGACCGGATAAAAGCGTAGTTTACGGGCGAACCGGAACAGATAGACAAGCCCGATGAGACCGCCGGCAAACAAGCCTATCGTAGCGGCAAATGCTGCACCCATCAATCCCCAACCTAAAGGAAATATGAACAGCCAGCCAAGCAGGACGCTGATGATGGCAGCGGTCACATTGCACATCATGGCAAGTCTTGGTGCACCATCCAAACGTATGATGAACAGGCAGACTGAACACCACATCTGGAACATCAACGAAGGAATGAACCACAGAAGGTATTCCCTGACCATCGGAGTAAGATGTTCCGACGCACCCAACATCCGGGCGGTGGCAGACGGATAGGCCATCATCAAAACAGATGGAATAAGAGCCACAATGGTTACAAACAGGATAGCCTGGGTCACATTGATACGGGCTGCTTTGGATTTTCCACGTGATAGTTGGATGGAAGATACCACCGACGAGCCCGCTCCGACCATCAACCCTACACCTGTAAATAGCATCAGGAGTGGGATACAGATATTGATGGCAGCGATACCGTCGCTCCCTATCCCATGCCCGACAAATATCCCGTCTATGGCAGTCACGGCTGACATGCTTAGCATGCCAAACAGCGTAGGAATGAAATACTTCTTAAAAAGTGTAAACACTTTCACAGTACCTAAATCAATAGCATCTCTTTTCATAATGTTTGGTTTTATGGTTATCGTTCATGTTTTTTTGCCAACAAAAAAAGCCGGACAAGGTGATTGGTTTTACCCAGTCATCTTGTCCGGCATTTCATCTTTTGCCCTCCGATGAGGATTACAAAACGCTTCCTTTCGTAATTTCGCTGCAAAGGTGGGACAAAGGTTTGGAGTATGCAAGTTTTGAATTGGATTTTATGAAATATCCGTATATAATCCTATCAGGATTGCCTGCACTTTGGTTTTGATGAAGTCAAATTTAGAAGCGAGTAGAAGAGCTATGCATGGATTCTATATCACAGCGGCGTGTGACCGGATAGAGCCACTTTTGGCGCAATCCCTGTGCCGGGCCGTTTTTTTGTCCCTGCATTCTTTTGCTACTAAAGAGAAAAAATCTACTTTTGTGCGAATTTAGAAAGATATGAAAACATTGTCTATCGGGTTTATCCTGCTCTTCCTGTGCGGTGCATGCAGCAACGGGAAGGATGCGACCAAGGTGAATGAGACGGCCGTGCTTGCGGATTCCACGGCGTCGGATTCGTTGACTGTGCTTGATGTGCCTGACAATCTGGACGGAACGTTTGACGACTTCGTTTATGCTTATGCGTCCAATAAGCAGTTCCAGCTCCATCGCACTCATTTTCCTCTTCCTTACACGGATGGCAGCGTGCGGAAGTCCGTTCCCCGCTCGGAATGGGTACACGATGCGCTCTACACCGAACAGGAATTCTACAACATGCTTTTCGACAGCGAGGCCGACATGGATTATGAGAAGAATACCGATGTCGACACGGTCTATGTCGCATGGCTTTTCCTTGACAAGCAGAAGACACGCCGCTATCACTTCCATCGTGAGCAAGGCCGCTGGATGTTGCAAAACATCGAGGAAGCATCGCTCAAGGGCAATCCGAATGAGGATTTTCTGAAGTTCTTCCATAAGTTTTGCAACGATTCGATTTATCAGCGTGCGCATGTCAACTCTCCTTTGAAGTTTGTCACCACAGACCCGGATGATGATTTCAAGGTGATGGAGGCGTTTATCTCTGTCGACCAATGGTTTGCTTTCCGTCCGTCGCTCCCTAAGGACAAGATGACCAACATTTGTTACGGTCAGCCTTACAGTGCTGCCACGCGACATAAGGTGGTCACTTTCCGTGGCATAGGCAGTGGTTATAGCAATACGCTTTTTTTCACACGTGACAAGGATTCCTGGCGGCTGTCTGCTTATGAAGACCTGAGTAATTGACAGGCTGCGCTATCTCTTCCTCACACATAAATGTGTTTCATCGATTATGATACATCAGTATACAGACTATTCGCTTTTGCCGCACAACACCTTCGGCATGGATGTGAAGGCGGCTTCTTTCATAGAATACACTTCGGAGGATGACCTTCGCCGATTGCTCGACGAGCGTCGTCGCATGCAGGCTGCCGACCCTCTGCTTCCCATCGGCGGCGGGAGCAATTTGCTCTTTTCCGGTGATTTTTGTGGGACGGTGTTGCACTCGGCCATCCGGGGCATCGACGTGGTGCGTGAGGATGACCGTTTTGTCTGGGTGAAGGCCGGGGCTGGCGAAGTGTGGGACGATTTTGTGGCCTGCTGTGTGTCGCGCGGTTGGTATGGTGCTGAAAACCTCTCAGCTATACCCGGAGAGGTGGGGGCCAGTGCCGTGCAGAACATTGGCGCCTATGGTGCTGAGGTGAAGGACTTGATAACGGAAGTCGAGGCTGTGGAGGTGTCCACCAGCGAGGTCGTGCACATTCAGGCCGATGAATGCCGTTATGCCTATCGGCAAAGCATCTTTAAAAATGACTGGAAGGGACGCTTCATCATCACTTATGTGACCTATCGGTTAGGAAAGTCCCCGGAGTTTCATATCGACTATGGCAATCTGTGTGCTGAGCTTGAAGGGAAGCCGCTGACGCTGTCCACGGTCCGCGAAGCAGTGCGTCGCATACGTGACAGCAAGTTGCCCGACCCTCGCAAGCAGGGCAATGCGGGAAGTTTTTTCATGAATCCAGTCGTGGAGCGTTCCCACTTCGAGCAGTTGCGTGCCCTCTATCCTTCCATGCCGTTTTATGAAGTTGATGCGGCCCATGTGAAAATACCGGCCGGCTGGATGATTGACCAGTGTGGTTGGAAAGGACGTTCGCTGGGACGTGCGGGTGTGCACGACAAACAGGCGTTGGTGCTTGTCAATCGTGGAGGCGCGACAGGAGCGGAGGTGATGGCATTGGCAAAGGCCGTGCAAGCTGATGTGAAGGCCCGTTTCGGCATTGACATCCATCCGGAGGTGAATTATATATAAGATAAAGGAGGAGTAGCTGGCTTATGAAGATAACAATATTGGGTAGTGGCACTTCGACCGGAGTGCCTGAGGTCGGTTGCCAATGTGCTGTGTGCCGTTCGTCCGATCCGCATGACAAGCGTCTGCGCACCTCTGCTTTAGTGGAGGTGGATGATACGCGCATTCTGCTTGATTGCGGTCCGGATTTTCGGGCGCAAGTGATGAATCTTCCTTTTAAAAAGATAGACGGAGTCCTGATAACTCATGAGCACTATGACCATGTGGGAGGCATTGATGACTTGCGTCCGTTTTGCCGTCTGGGAGAGGTGCAGTTGTATGCCGAGGAATACACGGGTGAGCGTTTGAGACGCCGGATGCCCTATTGCTTTGTGGAACACAAGTATCCCGGTGTGCCTCAGTTGGGACTGCATGAGATACATCCGGACCAGCCGTTTCATATCAACGTCGTCGAAGTCCTGCCTATTCGTGTGATGCATGGACCTTTGCCCATCTTGGGCTACCGCATAGGCCCTTTGGTCTATATCACGGATATGAAGTCTCTCCCAGAAGAAGAATTTGTCCATCTGGAACAAGTCGATTGTCTCATTGTGAACGCTTTGAGATACCAGCCTCATTGGACGCATCAGAGTGTGGATGAGGCTTTGGCCTTTGCTGCACGTGTCAATGCGCGGGAAACCTATTTCATACACATGAGCCATCATGTCGGCCTGCATAAGGAGGTGGTCAAATCACTTCCTCCTCATGTGCATTTGACTTATGACGGAATGGTGATAGAGTGTGCTAGGCTTTAACTTTATAGTTAAGCGTGATGTTTGTGCTGAGGCGTTCGCCTGATTCGATAAACTGGATAGTGATGGTGAATTGTCGGAAGAAGTCCAAATGCTTGAAGAAGAACGTGGGAAGCATTGTCCTGAATTCGTCCGGCCGACGGTAGACGCTCTCCATATCGGCAAAAAACGTGAAATCAGCCTGTGGGGCCAAGTCGCCCAGCTTTTCTTCCCAAAACAGGTGGGAGAGGTCTGTGTACGACCGCTTGTTGAGGTAGGCCTTTATGTCCTCTTCTCTGTCGGATATGAGGAGGTGTTGCTTACACATGACACTGGTCAGTTTTTCTACCGTTGAAGCTCGTTTTGACACAAGGTGTTTCATCAATCGGTTGTTGGGGAAAGTATAGAAAGGGTAGGAGTGCCCGTCATACCACACTTGCTTCCATGTGCGTGACGCGATGTTTTTCCATGCATTTAAGGTCGGAGAGAGAGAATCACGGAGCGGGATGAGCATTACGCGGTGGCTCTGCGTGGTGTCCTTGCCCAGGAACTCGACGATGTCAATTTCATTCTTTGCGTAGTCTTCCAGGAATTGATAGAATTCTCCGTCGCATGGCATGTCTTTATAGAGTTCTTTTCTGACCACAGAGTCATTGTAAGCCAATGTGCTGACAATGCCATGAATGTCTTTTATGCCCAGTTGGAAGAAGATGTAAGTTTTGGCAGGCAGGTAGTCGGCAGACAGGAGCTGCGGCTGTATGTGTGAGATTTGAGGGAAGCGGTCATTGCCTTTTCCTTCATCTTGAAAACAGGTGCCTGTGAGATAGATAGCGTCGCCTTGAAGTTGGAAGTCATATTGTGTCCATTCGGCGATGGGCATAGTGCGGGCATAGAGGCGGCTGGTGTTTTCGCTCTTTTTCTTTTGGAATATCTGTGAAAACAGGGAGTCGGAGCGTATGGATTCCTTGCTTACATAGGCATCAATCACAGCTTCGATGAGATTCTTTTGATAACTGATGGCGTAGCAGTTGTCCTGGAAAAAACAGGAAAGGAACTCTTGGTTGTTGAGTGGATAGATGGTGATTCGTTCTCCTTTATATTTTATGATTTTAGGTGTGTGCCCGGTGGTGTTCAGTTCCTTTAGGATGTTGTCCATGAGGTTCTGGTCACCGTTGCCCAGATGGCCGTAGAGCACTTGGTCTTTCGAGCTGCCTGGTGCATGAAAGCTGATGAGCACGTTGCTCATGGGCACACTGAGTCCGTGGCCCTTTTCTTCGGCCAGTTCTTCGATTTTATGGTTGAGGAAGTTGAAGAGGGCAGAGAAGTGGAGTTCTTCGTATGCTTGTCTGTATGGAGCAGCTTCGAGAGCTTGAAACAGGTTGTTGATATTGTTGGTTTCGACGATGGCTTGTGCGTCAGCGGGAACGAGCGTGAACAAGTCCGCTTTGTGGTTCTTTTCTTTCAAGTTAAGTTGAGCATACAAGAATGCTCCTATCACCACGCAACATAGGATGAATACGAGCGCAACAGTCAGCCTGGATTTTACTTTTCTGCTCATGAGGTTGTCAAATCTTAAAATTTCTTTTGAATGTTGTCGCAAATATAGGTATTATTGTTAGATATATGAAATAATATTAATGAAATCTTGCTTTGCCAGGGCAAAATATTAATGGATGTTAGTGCAATGTCGCGGGAGACACCTGTACGGTTTATGTTTTTGGAAAAACGGACTACTTTTTTATCCTTTTACGCCCTGCGTATTCGAGTGAAAAGCACTACCTTTGCACGCTTTTCATGATTATAAATGCAGATGATGTGAAGAAATTCCGAGTTATAATTCTGATAATACATAGCCTGTTGGCAATGCAATGCCTATGGGCACAGCCGACACTCAGCAGTGATTCGATAGTGAAGCATTTCCTGTTGGACTCCGGTGTGAAGGTGACTGAGGGCAACAGTGTGAAACTTTTGAAAAGCGGACGTGAGAAATTTGATGACTTGTTTGAGGCTGTACGCCATGCGAAACATCATATCCATCTCGAATACTTTAACTTCCGCAATGACTCTATCGCCAATGCTCTCTTTGCCTTGCTGGCCGAGAAAGTCCGGGAGGGAGTCACTGTGCGTGCCCTTTTCGACGACTTTGGCAATATGTCCAACAACCAACCCCTGCGGAAGCGGCATCTTCAGAAGCTGCACAGGCAGGGCATACAGATCTATCGTTTCGACCCGATACGCTTCCCCTATGTCAATCACATCCTCAAACGCGACCATCGTAAGATTGTGGTCATTGACGGACGGGTCGCCTACATGGGCGGTATGAATGTAGCAGACTATTATATTAATGGCACAGACGTCGTGGGACGATGGCGCGACATGCACATGCGCGTCGAGGGACCGGCCGTGGCTGAACTCCAGCTCATCTTCATGGACATGTGGGAGCAAGTGACGAAGGAAGACCTCTCGACCGACCCCGTCTATTTTCCCCGGCCCGACACCCTCGCCGACGGTGTGGAGATGGCCATCGTCGACCGCTATCCCGGACGTACGCCCGAGTCCATCCGGCATGCCTATGTCGCCTCCATCAATGCCGCACAGCACAAGATTCAGCTCATTAATCCCTACTTCGTCCCTACGCACTCTATCAAGAAGGCCCTCAAGCAGGCCATCGACCGGGGCGTGGACGTGCAAATCATGATTTCGGCCAAGTCGGACATCCCCTTCACTCCCGACGCATCCACTTACTTTGCCTACCGCCTGGCCAAGCGCGGGGCACATGTCTACCTCTACGAAGGAGGCTTCCATCACTCCAAAATCATGATGGTCGACGACGCGTTCTGTACGCTCGGCTCGGCCAACCTCAACAGCCGTAGCTTGCGTTATGACTACGAAGTGAATGCGTTCATGTTCGACCACGAAGTGACACAGGAACTCATCGACATGTTTGAGGAGGACAAACAGGACTCTACCCCGCTCACCCGCGAAGTGTGGCACAGCCGCACACCGTGGAAACGTTTCGTCGGCTGGTTTGCCAATCTTTTTGCACCCGTCTTGTGACAGGGGGTGGCAGATATTTACTATATTTGGGACATCCTTTCATCATTATCTGCCATGAAGCTGCATCTCATCACCGTCCTCCTGGCGGCTGTCTTCCTCACAGCCTGCCGCCCACAGGCTTCCAAGTCCGAGGTTGTCCCCATTGATACCCCGTCTGTCGTCCGGCCTGTCCCGGCCGATACCCTTCCGAAGCCCGACACGGCCCGCATTTACACCTATAAGGAACTTGAAGAAATCAACGACGAACTGCTCCGCCGCTGGGAAGCTACCCGCCATACGCCCGCAGGGCGAAACTGCGCAGGCTTCGGCATAGGCGCTTCCACCATCCACATCCGCCTCATGGTCAATACGCCCGAGTGGCAATCACGCTTCCGACGGGAGGTGATGGATTCGCCTGTGTTCACCTTCGAGGGCGATGCCGTCCTGCCCGAACTTGCGGCGACGGCGCCTCCCTCTTCCGGGGACGTCTACCTGCTGCCCGAACGCGAGGCCTGGCCGGACACGGTGAGACAGGTGCGCTTCCTGCTTTGCAACGCGAGTGAGAACCGGGTTACCTATGGCTTGGGCAGCGACGTGGCTTTCCGCGATGCCGGAGGGACATGGCGACGGATGCCGACCAATTATGCCATAGCCGACATCCTCTGCATGCTCGACACGGATGCCGTCACGACATTTTCCCAAACGCTCTACCCCGACATCTGCCCCTTAGGCCCGGGCACACACCGTTACTTCCACGAAGTGTACATAGACGGGAAGCGGACGACCCTGATGGCAACCTTCCGCCTCACGGACGCCGCCTCCACACCCGCCGCGACGGAGCTGACCCCCATCCCGGAGGCTGTGTTGCAGGGGAGGGGAGAGGACGAATGGCGCAGGCAGGTGCAGGCCCAGCAGGACGCTGACCGGACCGGGGAGGTACACGTGATGCCTGCCTTTCCCGGTGGGGACGAGGCCCTCGCAGCCTGGCTTCGTGCACACCCCGTCACGCATGACGGCCCGCCGGGGAGTGTGACTGTCCGGATGACCGTGCGGACTGACGGCAGTCTGGGCGACGTGTTCATCGCCCGTCCGCTCCACACCGTGGCCGACTCACTGGCCCGCCGTGTCGTGGAGCAGATGCCCCGCTGGCACGCTGCGCTCCGTGACGGGCTGCCCGTCCGTTGGCAGGTATCGGTGGTCGTTCCCGTGGGCAGCACGTCGCAGGCCGATACTTTCAAACGTTGAACTCAGAACCATACTGTCATGAAAACACATCTCATCCCCGTCCTTCTGGCGGCTGTCTTCCTCACAGCCTGCCGCCCACAGGCTTCCAAGCCTGAGGCCATCCCTGCTGACATCACATCCGCAGCCGGTTCTCTTCCGGCAAGCAACAGGCCGGAAACGTACACATCCCTGCCGCAACTCGACACCAACCAAATCTACACCCAGAAGGAACTCCGCCACATACAGGACTCCTTGGCCTGGCGTCTCCAAGCCGTGACCGACGACACTGTGGGGGAAAACGTGACGGGATACGGCCTTGGGCAAAATCATGTGCTTGTCAGCCTGCGAAGAGCTACGCCACGACTCATCGAACAGTTCCGGCGCAAAGTGATGGACTCCCCGGCCATCAAGTTCTCAGGTCCGGACACACCTTTTCCGGATACTTTCACCGCTCCCACCGAAGTCCGGGGTGTCAGCCTTCGCGCCCTGACCTCCGTCCTGCCCCTCTCAGACAGGATCGTCACTCTGGAGCTAATCAACCGTGGCGATGTCCCTGTCTTCTACGGTGAGATGTACAGCATGACCTACGAAGACCCCAAAGGCGTGTGGCGCAACTATCCGGGAGAAGACTTCTTCATCGCCGTGGAGCATGAACTTCCGGCCCGTTCTGTCCACCGCCTCACTGCCCGTCTGTATCCCCTCGTCAACGAACATTTCCCCACACGCTTCCGCTATTTCCACCGCGTGGGCATAGGTTCGGCACAGGACGTCCTGCTCATGTGTGAGTTCTGCCTCGCCGACGTGTCTGCCCCGACCCTGCTGTCGCCCACGATTATCCCGCAAGACACCGTTGCTAACCCCCGTTCGCCTGAAGAACCATTCTACGACTTAGTGGATGAAATGCCCGAGTTCCCCGGCGGACTGGACTCATTGTTCAGTTTCATCAAACGGCAGAAACGTCCGGACACCTGCGCGATGGGGCGGATTATCATGCGCTTCGTCGTAGAGAAAGACGGCAGCTTGACCCATCTCGAAGTACTCCGCGGCATAGATGCCGAGGCAGACAGTTTCGCCATCCGCACGGTACGGGCCATGCCCCGCTGGAAGCCGGGACGGCACGAAGGCCGGACGGTGCGCGTGCGCTACGTCATCCCTATCACGTTCAACATACAATGAAATACTTCATACATCAGAATCAAACAAATTAATCCCCAAATCTCATCACATCATGAAACCACATCTTATCTATCTTCTCCTCGCCCTCAGCCTCGCGCTGTCGGCACCTGTGCGGGCCTCACGTCCGGACACACTCCATACAGACTCCGTACACCTCGTGCTCCAACGCTGGGAAAGAGCACGCCGCACCTACGACACCATCCAGCAACGCCTGAGTATTTCGCACAACGACACCGTGCGTCAAAACCTGATAGACTGCGACATCAATGAAGAATATATCCGTATCCGCCTCATTAACGCCACGGAGCGCGACATAGACATGTTCCGACGCACCGTGATGGACTCCCCGCTGTTCATCTTCGAAGGCTTGGACACGACGGATGAAAATCCCGCCTGCGCACCCACCGACACCTTGGGCGTCAGCCTCCGAGTCCTGACCTCCGTCCTGCCCCTCTCGGCAGACAGCCTCACTTTCGAGCTGGTCAACCGCAGCGGGAGCACGGTCTTTGTCAATCAAAGAGGCTTCCTCACCTACGAAGACCCCGAAGGTGTGTGGCGAAACTATCCCGGATCGGAGGAAAACCGGACGACAGACTACGAACTTCCTCCCGCCTATGTTCATACCCTCACCGCCGATCTGTTTCCGCTCGCCAACCGACACCGCCCCACGCGCTTCCGCTATTTCCACCGCGTGGACATAGGCCCACACCAAGACATCCTGCTCATGTGTGAGTTTCGCCTCGCGGATGTGCCAACTCCGACCCTGCTGTCGCCCACAGTCGAATCCGGACTGACCCGCTCCGACGCGTGGACAGAGGCAGTCAAAGTCTACGGCATAACCGACGAGATGCCTGAATATCCCGATGGATACAAGGCAATGATGAAGTTCTTAAACGACAGGGAATCGCTACGGGGAGACATACAGAAGACGGTCATCGTGCAGTTCGTAGTCGAACCGGATGGCTCATTGGCCAATGTCAAAGTATGCAAGCCCTATGACCGCTTCATGGACGAACATGCCGAAAGTATCGTCCGAAGCATGCCCCGCTGGATACCGGGACGGTATGAAGGCCGGCCTGCACGTATACTCTACCTCGTCCCAATCCGTTACAGACTATGGTGAATCATCTCCCACGTCGTACTCAAAGCAAACAGAAGCCCCACCCAAGCCCTCCCCCGAGGGGAGGGCTTTAGGGCATGACTATCGGGATAAATAAAATATAATCATACCTAAAGCTCTCCCTTCGGGGGAGGGTGGGGAGGGGCTGCTTGGGAAGGTTAGGTCGGGGCTGCCTCCTGTTTACAGCTCCCCATCGTCGCCGCTGCCGCCCGGTTCTGTGGGCGTCTCGTCCGGGGTCGTAGCCGTGTCAAGCTTCAGTTCTTCCCAAAAGACGTCGGAGCTTACCAGCGAACGGGTCGTCACCTGGTTCTTGACACCCCGGGTCGTCTCCGGAATGAACCTCACCCGCGTACCGATTATCTGTTTGGCCGAAACTTCGTCAGCCGTATCTACGCCTTGACCTTGGGCGTTAGGCGTGTAGTAGAACGTTCCGACGCCGTCTAATTTGACCGTACGTCCGGAGTTCATATACTCGCCCAGTACCTTGCCCAGGTTTCCCAACAGTGAGTAGCAGTCTCCGGGACTGAGTGCGGAGAGGTCTGCCAGGCGGTTTGCCACTTCTTTTGTCGTGACCGGCTTGCCGATGGTCACGCCTTGGGGATACCATTTCCCATTTACTTTACGCTGTACTTTACGATAGTAAGCCATATTATATAAGTTTTGTGTCTTTCATATCTCAGAGTTGTTCTTATCAAAAGTCAGACCTTTGGTAGTCTGAAGTCAGACCTTTGTTAGTTAAAGGTCAGACCTTTGTTTAGCTCATCTCTAATAGCTATGGCAGACTAGTTAAATATGTGTGCAATATAAATATATTTTTTTATAAAAACAAACTATTTCTAAAATATATTTTCAACGGTTTTCAATCCATCATATAATTGAAATCTACATATTTGCTTTATGTGAAAAATAAAAATGATGTATAATAGGATACATAGACAAATGACGCATCATCACAGTCGGACATTAAATTCTCTGCCATTCTTGCACGATTCGGGAGGAATACATACCTTTGTCCCGTCAAGGTGAAGCCGGGACTTTCTGCCTCCGGCTTAAAAGGGAATCCGGTGTGAATCCGGAACAGTGCCCGCTACTGTGACACCCCGACACACTTCGTGCATGAAGGACATCTCCTCTGAGCCACTGCCCCGACGGGTGGGAAGGCCGTTCCTTCAGGGTGAAGCCAGGAAACCTGCCTCGACACACACCGGCCGTCAGTCTTCCCGGGTTTGGGAGCGACAGGCGGATGGTTCGATGGAATCATCCTTACTAAATACATATTACTATGAACATCTTTAAGACTTTGGCCCTATGCCTACTCATGGCCGCGGGCTTCGGCACGCCGATGCGTGCACACGGTGACGGACAGTTTGTCCACGCAGACCTCATGGCATCCATGCAGCCGGGCGACAAGGCCGCACTTCTGGTCGTGCATTTCGGCACGACACACGACGACACGCGTGCGCTTACCCTCGATGCGATTACCAAACGAATGCGTCGCGAGTTCCCGTCGCTCGAGGTGCGCGAGGCATACACGTCGCGCATCGTCATGCGTCGGCTCGGGGAGCGGGGCATACGCAAGCTGAATCCTGTCCAGGCCCTAGCCGGACTGCTCACTGACGGCTATACGCATGTCATCATCCAGTCTACGAATGTCATTGACGGCATCGAGATGGAGAGCCTGCGTCGCGACGCGGCCCAGATGTCCCCATTCTTCAAGGAAATCCGCATCGGCACGCCGATGCTCTATGCTCCTGACGACTACCGTCAGGTCATCCGTGCGCTCTCGGAGCAGGAGACCGGCGGGGCATTTACCCTCCTCATCGGACACGGGACTTACACGCCCACGACGGCGCAGTATGCCATGCTCGACTACATGCTCCATGCTTCCGGCCATGAGGACTACGCAGTCGCCACGGTCGAGGGTTATCCTTCGCTGGACGACGCCCTTGCCTACGTCAGGAAGCAGAAGAAAGTACGCCGCTTGCGCCTTGTCCCCTTCATGCTCGTCGCAGGAGACCATGCGAAGAATGACATCGCAGGCGAAATGCGTGAGCGGCTCGAACGGGAGGGCTATGAGGTGGAGGTCGTGCTCGAGGGCCTCGGCCAACAGGAGGCCATACAGGACATCTTCGTCGCGCATGCCCATTTCATGCTGACCCATCGCCTCCAGGACATACAGGCGAAGAAGAAGGCCTACGCGGCCGGACAGGATAAGTCCGAATAAGAATCCATCCCATTTACTGACTCATTCCCACGACAGACGGACATCAGACCCGATGCCCGCCCGGGGAATCATATACCCAAATCAAACCAAGAGCATATGAAGAAAGTATTGTTTATCTGTGGATTGGCAGTCGTGTCTGCCAATCTGTGCGCCCAATCCCAATCGGAAGCGCAAGTGAATAAAGACGACTCGGCCATCCACATCCGCGAAGTCATCATCGAAGCCCGTCAGATGAGGCGTTCGCAGGTGTCCCGCCTCGATGTTCCGGCCAAGGATCTCCCCATCTCGATGAATTCCCTCTCCGGACATAGCCTCGAACTCCGCGGCATCCAGAACCTCCAGGACGCGACCCGTTTCCTCCCCGCCGTGCGGATGCAGACGTCTTACGGTGCGTTCCAGCAACTCCAGGTCCGGGGTTTTGACCATGCGGTCATCCTCGTGGACGGCATTCGTGACGAACGTTCAGCCATCCAGAACTCGTATCCCGTGAGTGACCTCTCGGCTGTGGAAAGCATCGAGCTGCTGAAAGGGCCTGCCGCCGTCCTGTATGGACACTCGACCGTCGGCGGGGTGCTCAACATTGTCCGCCGTCAGCCTACGGCCACACGTACGCTTCATGCCAAGATGAGCTACGGCAGCTTTGACAGCAAGTCCGCGACCATGGGTCTCGGAGGCCGTTTGCTTGGTCCGTTCGACTACTATGGCAGTATCAATTACTCGACGCAGGAGGGATGGCGGGATAACGGCAATACCCGCTTCTCCGGCTACCTGGCCCTCGGTGCAGACCTGACCAGTCGCGACCGGCTAGACATCCGGGGCGGGTTCAACCGCGATTTCTATGGCACGGAAATCGGACTTCCGCCCCTCATGTCACGGGATGTGTATGATGCTTCCTCCGACGCGCTTTATCTCCCCTCCGGGGCAATGCTGCCCGGACTCGACAAGGAAGCCCGGTACAACAACGAATCGGACTTCATGCACCACCGGGGGTGGAACATCTCGGCTTCTTATACACACACATTCATCCCGGCTGCGAAGCTCACAGCCCGCCTGGCCTATACAGACGATGATATAAACTATTTCGGAACGGAGTCACTGTCGTATCTCGAAAGCAACGAACCTATTTACAGCCACTATTACTGGACAACTGACCGCAAGACAGGGGAGAAGGCCAAACGCTATATCTGCCTGGACAGCCTCTCCGTGTCCTCGCCCCTGCGCTTCTCCCACCTGGCCAAGACGGTAAACGGGGCTGTGGAGCTGGGAGGACGGTTCTCGACAGGATTCATCCGCCACACGTATCTCGGCGGCTATACGTTCGTGGCCCTCAACCGTACATCTTATTCAGGCTACAATCTGGGGACAGACGTCTGGGGTCCGGGACTTTACTCGCATGTGTCCGTACATGACCCCCACAGCATGGGGTACATGGACTCAAAGTTCTCACGGGCGACTGTCACCCACCACTATTCCAACAGCCTCTCGCTCCAGGACCTGATGGAGCTGGGCCCACGCTGGAGAGTGCTCGTGGCCGTGCGCGGAGACTTCTTCCGTTACCTGACGGCCACAGCCAGTACGCCTACGGGCCGACGTGAGTGGGAGGAGCGTGGCGACTTATCCCGTATCCGTAACCGTGCGCTCACCTACCGCTTCGGAGCTGTCTACGAACCTCTACCAACCTTGTCCCTCTATGCATCCTGGTCCAATTTCTTTATGCCCATACGAACCGTATATTCCGAGAATGTCATCTATGTGAACGCATCGGGCCACCGCTTCGTGCCTGACAAGGGTGGAGAGGTGTTCAAGCCCGAATCAGGCTACCAGGCAGAGGCTGGCATCAAGTACACCGTCGGTACACTCCTGGAGGCCAATGCCAGCCTATTCTATATCCGGAAGGAGAACAGCCGCACATCGCTCCTCACAGGCTTTACGGACGAGGATGGCACGGAAAAGTCCGTATATGGGCAGATAGGCTCACAAAGCTCCAAAGGGTTCGATGTCGACCTGACCCTCCGTCCTCTTCCGGAGCTGACGATGACGGCAGGCTATACCTACAACAACGCACGTATCCGACGTATGGCCCGTGTGCAAGACCTGGCCATCGCCGAGGCGCTCTATGACGGAACGACGACTGAGGACTACGATCGTGCGAACAATGCAGGCCACTGGCAGGCCAACGTCCCCAATCAGACCTTTTATGCGCTGGGCAGCTATACGGTACCGAAGGGGCTGCTCCGCGGCTTGGGCCTCCATCTAAGCACGAGCTACTCGGGCAAGGTCTACCGCAGCGCAGCAAACACGACGTGGTTCGACCCCTATTGGCTGACGGACATGGGCCTGTCCTATACGTTCCGAACTCAAGTCCGCCTGACCCTGAACATGAACAACATCTGTAACCATTCCTACTACAACCAGGCTTTGGGCAACCAGCTCGTGCCTTCCATGCCACGTAACTTCCAGTTGTCGCTATCCTATACCTTATAATGTATATGGCACGCTCTACGACTTTTCTCACCCGGCTCATGCTCTTTCTCCACCGCATCCTGGGGACGGCCCTCTGTCTCCTCTTTGCCGTGTGGTTCTTGTCCGGGTTGGTTATGATATACCACACGTTTCCCAGAGTGACACAGGTCGAACGTATCGCCCGCCAGGACGGGCTTGAGCCAGACTCACTCCCATCCCTGGCCAGTCTCCTGCGCCGGCAGGGGCTGGATGAACCCCTGCGCGGGCTGAGTCTGAACCGGGACCTGGGGCGGACGATGTTCCATATGCGCACGGATGCCTCCCGGTTAGACCTGCCTGCCTGTCCGGCTGATACCATGCAGCCAAGCGTGGCGGAACAGATAGCCCTGCGGGTGGGGAGGTGGTGCAATGCGCCCCTGGCCCGTGTCGATACGCTTCATGACCTCGACCAGTGGATACCTTTCAGCCGTCTCCGTTCGGACTTGCCTGTCTATAAGTTCCGTTTTGATGACCCCGAAGGTCACGAGTTATATGTGTCCTCCCGTACAGGCGACGTCATCCAGTTCACGACCCGGAGCGAACGCTTCTGGGCCTGGCTGGGCCCCATCCCCCACTGGGTCTACTTCACCTCCCTGCGTCAGAACCAGCAGCTATGGACACGGGTGGTGATCCTCCTGTCGGGCATTGGCTGCCTGATGTGTGTCGCGGGGCTATACCTCGGCGTGCGTGACTTTCTCCTCGCACGGCGCAGGGGGAGTCTGTCACCGTTTCGGAAGCGTTCGTTCCGGTGGCATCATGTGGCGGGTATGGTGTTCGGGCTGTTTGTCCTTACGTTCTGTTTCAGCGGGATGATGTCCTTGGTCCGTCCCGCAGACGTAGGCATTCATTCCCGGCTCGGTTTTGACCCCATGCGCCGTCTGGACTCGTTGGCTGTCGCTCCGGAAGCCTGTCCGCTCGATTACCGGAAGGCGTTGCGTTCTGCCCGTGACAGTGTGCGGCAGATGGAGTGGGGGAGCTTCGGTGACATCCCGTTCTATACCCTACACACAGACGGAGGCACACTCACTGTAGACGCACGTCATCGCGACACGGTCCGGGCCTTGTCCCTGAGCCATGCGGATGTGGCCCATGTCCTCTCCCGTGTCCATCCCGGACAGGATGTGTCCATTGAGTTGCTGAATTCGTATGACAATTATTATCTCGGGCGTAGCGGACATCTCACGCTCCCGGTCTGGAAGGCGGAGGTCGACGATGCCGACCACAGTTGCTACTACATCAATCCCCGCACAGGCCGCGTCCGCTATGTGAACACCCCCTCCCGCTGGATGCATTGGATGTATCCCGCGCTGCACAGCCTCCGGCTCCGTCTGCTGGTCGATCAGCCTGTGTTATGGCATGTCTGCATGTGGGTGCTGATGTTGGGCGGGACCTGTGTTTCGCTCACCGGCGTATGGCTTGGCGTCAACTATGTTCGTCGCAAGTTCCGACGTCGGAACAGTCTCCGTGAGTGAGCTTACCGGTGTCCTGTCTGCAAGCGTCCGGTCGTGTGCAGACAGGACACCGTCCTTTCGAAAGAAGGCGGAGTCATTCAAAAAGAATGTAAATCCTGTCCCGTCTTTCGATAAAAAGTGCCATCTTTGCAGCATGAATCTACATTATGCTTGGTTAGAACAGTTTTCACTTCTGGAGTTTCTTGTGAAGGGATTCATTATCGGAGTTGTCGTGTCCGCCCCATTGGGCCCGGTGGGTGTGCTGTGCATCCAGCGGACGTTGAACAAAGGCCGATGGTATGGCTTCGTGACAGGCGTCGGGGCTGCTCTGAGCGACATCATCTACAGTCTCCTGACGGGTTATGGGATGTCATTCATCTATGACTTCATCCAGCGCCCGTCCAATGTATTCTATCTCCAGCTCGTGGGCAGCGTGATGCTGTTCTTGTTCGGTCTTTACACGTTTAGGAGCAACCCCGTACATGCGCTCCGTCCGGTGTCGGCCAACAAGGGGACACTCGTCCACAACTTTCTCACGGCATTCTTCGTCACACTCTCCAATCCGCTCATCATCTTCCTCTTCATAGGTTTCTTCGCACGTTTCTCCTTCGTCCTTCCGGGCATACCGGTGTACGAGCAGACACTGGGCTACCTTGCCATCTTTACGGGTGCCATCACCTGGTGGTTCAGCATCACGTACTTCGTCAACAAGGTCCGCACCCGGTTCAACCTGCGTGGCATCTGGATACTGAACCGTGTCATCGGCGGCATCGTCATTGTCGCCTCCATCGCCGGGTTCTTCGGCACATTGTTGGGTAAATCTCTATATTAAGCAACGACATGTTCATAGCAAAACAACTGAAGGAATCAAACATCGCAGAGTACCTGCTCTACATGTGGCAGGTGGAAGACCTTATCCGTGCCAACGGCTTGGACATCGAGCGGATAAAGGCAAACATCATCGACCCTTATCCTGCTGATGAGTCGCAGCGGAAGGCGCTCACGCAGTGGTATGAAGAGCTTATCGACATGATGCACCGTGAGGGTGTCGCCGCCGGAGGCCATCTGCAAATCAACAAGAATATCATTATCCTCCTGACCGACCTTCATCTGCGCCTGATGCGCTCCCCGAAGGTGCCGGCTTATGCTGCGGCATACTATAAGGTGCTGCCTTACATCGTGGAGCTTCGTGCCCGTGGCGACCACAAGGACGTCCCGGAGATAGAAAACTGCTTTGACGCGCTCTACGGGGTCATGCTCCTGCGCTTGCAGAAGAAGGAGGTGAGCCGCGAGACAGAAGAAGCCGTGCAGGCCATCAGCCGCTTTATCGGCCTGCTCGCAGCCTATTATAAGAAAGACAAAGCCGGGGAGCTGGACGAATTGCTGGGCGATTGAACTCTACGGATCATAAACATCGTGCAGACATGAAACAGATCGTAGTGACCGGGGCAGGGGGACAGTTGGGCAGCGAAATGCGTTGCCTGTCTGCCGCTCATCCCGACTTGGAGTTTGACTTTGCCGATTCCTCCCGACTCGACGTGACGGACCGCCAGGCTGTCCTTGCTTACCTGGATGCCCATCCTGCGGACATCATCGTGAATTGTGCCGCTTATACGGCCGTTGACCGTGCGGAGGATGATGCGGAGGCGTGTCGCCGTGTCAATGCACTTGCCCCGGCTTATCTGGCCGAAGCGGCGGAGGTGCATGGCGCAACCTTGATACATGTCTCGACCGATTACGTGTTTGACGGCAGAAACTTCCGTCCTTACGTGGAGACAGACGCGACCTGTCCGGCGACGGTCTACGGCCGGACAAAGCTCGAGGGCGAGCGTCGTGTGCTCGAAGGTTGCTCCCGTGCGATGGTCGTCCGCACGTCGTGGCTCTATTCGAGCTATGGCAACAACTTCGTGAAGACGATGTTACGCCTGGGGCGGACGCGTTCGGAGCTGGGTGTCGTCTTTGACCAGGTGGGGACACCTACGTATGCTGCCGATTTGGCTTGCGCCCTTGTCGAGTCTATCCGCCAAGGCATTGTCCCCGGGCTATACCACTTCAGCGATGAAGGGGTGTGCAGTTGGTATGACTTGGCCAAGGCCGTGCACCGCCTGGCCGGCATTACGACGTGTCACGTCCGCCCGCTGCACACTGATGAGTATCCCACTCGTGCCTGCCGGCCTCACTATTCGGTGCTCGACAAGACTAAGATAAAACAAACATACGGCATAGCCATTCCCCATTGGGAAGCATCCCTGGAGGCATGCCTCAAGATACTAAACTCACAAGAATGATGAACGAAATAGAAAGAAGACGTACTTTTGCAATCATTGCCCACCCGGATGCGGGTAAGACATCGCTCACCGAGAAGCTCCTCCTTTTCGGAGGGCAGATACAGGTGGCCGGCGCCGTGAAGTCGAACAAGATAAAGAAAACTGCCACGTCCGACTGGATGGACATCGAAAAGCAACGTGGTATCTCCGTCACGACTTCGGTCATGGAGTTTGACTATCAAGGCTATAAAATCAATATCCTCGACACTCCCGGCCACCAGGACTTTGCTGAAGACACCTATCGCACGCTGACGGCTGTCGACAGTGTCATCATCGTCGTTGACGGAGCCAAGGGTGTGGAGACGCAGACCCGCAAGCTGATGGAGGTCTGCCGCATGAGGAATACGCCCGTGATTATATTCGTCAACAAGATGGACCGCGAAGGAAAAGACCCTTTCGACCTGCTCGACGAGTTGGAAGAAGAGCTTCATATTGCCGTCCGTCCCCTCTCGTGGCCCATCGACCAGGGACAGCGTTTTAAAGGCGTGTACAACATTTATGAGCAAAATCTGAACCTCTTCCAACCTTCCAAGCAGGTGGTGACAGAGAAAGTCCAGGTGGACATACACACGGAGGAGCTGGATAGCCACATTGGCGCACCTCTTGCAGAGAAACTGCGTTCTGACCTGGAACTCATCGAAGGGGTCTATCCGGCCTTTGAGGTGCAAGATTACCTGAAGGGCGAGCTGGCTCCTGTGTTTTTTGGTTCGGCATTGAACAACTTCGGTGTGCAGGAATTGCTCGATTGCTTTGTGGAGATTGCCCCGTCGCCCCGTCCCGTGATGGCCGAGGAGCGCGAGGTGCGTCCTGATGAACCGCGCTTCACAGGCTTCATCTTCAAGATAACGGCCAACATTGACCCCAACCATCGTTCGTGTGTAGCTTTCTGTAAAGTTTGCTCCGGTCGCTTCCAGCGCAATACGCCCTACCTGCATGTGCGCCACGGGAAGACGATGCGTTTCTCTTCGCCCACACAATTTATGGCTCAGCGGAAGACGACAGTGGACGAAGCATGGGCCGGAGACATCATCGGCCTGCCCGACAACGGAACCTTTAAGATAGGTGATACGCTCACCGAAGGCGAGAACCTTCACTTCAAGGGCTTGCCCAGCTTCTCGCCGGAGATGTTCAAGTATATCGAGAATGCCGACCCGATGAAAGCCAAACAGTTGGCCAAGGGCATCGATCAGTTGATGGATGAAGGCGTAGCGCAGTTGTTTGTCAATCAGTTTAATGGGCGCAAGATTATCGGCACGGTGGGCCAGTTGCAATTTGAAGTCATACAGTATCGTTTGGAGAATGAATACAATGCCCGTTGTCGTTGGGAACCATTGAGTCTGTATAAGGCATGTTGGATTGAGAGCGACGACGAGGCCGAACTGGAAGCGTTCAAGAAGCGTAAGTATCAGTATATGGCCTGTGACCGGGAAGGCCGTGATGTGTTCTTGGCAGACAGTGGCTATGTACTGCAGATGGCACAAAACGACTTTAAACACATCCGTTTCCATTTTACCAGCGAGTTTTAATCATCCTATAAGTAGGAGGGCAAAGGCCGGAGTCACGTCTGATTCCGGCCTTTGCTTTGCATGTACCTGAAACCTGTTAGCCATAAGTAGGTATGACAAGCGTCGTAAAACCCCTATTATTAGGTATTTCACATTCGGCGGCGATGCGTTTACTTTGCACTATCGAAATCATTAATACAAAACGAGTATGAAAAAGATTGGTATATTTTATGGTTCCTCCACTGGGACTACCGAGAGTGTGGCAAACGCCATTGCAAACAAACTGGGTGTATCTGCGTCAGACGTACACGATGTGGCTAAAATGACAGCAGACATGGTCAAAGCCTATGATTTGCTGGTCTTGGGAACGTCGACTTGGGGTGACGGAGAGTTGCAGGATGATTGGTATGACGGCGTGAAGCTGCTCCAAGCATGTGATTTGAAATCCAAGGAAATCGCACTTTTCGGTTGTGGTGATTCGGAGTCTTATGGTGACACCTTCTGTGATGGTATCGGTGTGCTCTACGAAGAGTTGAAAGATACAGGCTGCACGTTTGTGGGCAATCACGTAGACCCTTCGGGCTATAGTTATGGGTCTTCCATAGCGGTAATTGACGGGAAGTTTGTCGGCCTGCCGCTTGACGAAATGAATGAGTCGGACAAGACGGATTCCCGCATCGATGAGTGGATAAAGGATTTGACTGTTTAATTCATCCTAAAAACGACACATGGCCTATGATGACTTCGGATGCTTTTCCTGCCGATTTGAAAGTGTTTTTGAATCATGTATATGAGTTCAAGAAGGGAGTGCGCAACATGGTGCTCTACACCACGAACCGTAAGAATGAATCCTTTGCGGTCGCCCGCTTGGCCAGTCAGCACATCGCTTACTGTGTGCAACCGGTGGACAGCCGGCGCATCAATCTTTTTTTCGGTCGTCCGGAGTGTATCAATGCCATTCGTTTCATGGCCACCCGTCCGCTCAATGAACTGACGCCGGAAGAGGATTTTATCCTCGGTGCCATGTTGGGTTACGACATTTGTGGGCAGTGCCGTCGTTATTGCAAGCGGAAAGCGGAGGTCTGAAGCCGGTATTCATGTATTTCTTTTTAGCATCTATCCCACGGATATTCGGGAGGTAGGATGTCCGCATGGGGGCTGCGCATGCCGCAAGGCGTGTGCAGTCTTTTTTGTATGGAACGGGTATGGAATCTTCCGTTCCAGAAATCATTTTGAGCCAAGAATCGTTGAATCTTCTTTGCCGGCAGGCCATTTGTAGCAAGAATCATTGATTCTACTGTTCCCAAAAATGTTTTGGTTCAGGAATCACGGATTCTGCCATCCCGAGAAGTTCGTATAGGGCCGATGACGGCGCGCACGACTATCCTTCCGGACCTTCCCGATGTGTAGGCGGGCCGCACGTGGTGGCGGGTGTCAGGGATGTGTCTGGGAATCCCGGGCTGGACAGTGGGGACGGGACGGGCATGGCTTTCCGTAGATGATGCCGAGGAGGCGTTCGCTGAGTTGCGGGCGGTAGTGTGCGCGCTCGTAATAATTGTGGTAGTCCTCTGTGAACTCGTTGACGCCGCTGAAGTCATAGACCACCCCTTTGCCGAAGATGCTGTCCATCTCGGCCTTGTCGGCCGGGTTGAATCGGCGTTGGTCCCAGTCAGGGCTGATGATGATGCGCACCGATGTGTGGTGGCGGCGGAGCAGCCCGGCTATCTCTTCCAGCACTTCCTTTTGCGGTTGGCGGATGACGGAGCCGATGGTGTCGGCCTTCTCATTTCGCGGCGGGAACTCGTGCCGGCGGTTGTTCCAGTAGTTTTCGCCCTCCTGGCTTATCATCCGCTCGCGCGGGTTGAGCGCGTCGTTGTTCATGGAGTTGCGCACGCGTCCGTGGGGATTCATGTGCTTCATCGATGGCAACACTTTGCCCGTCAGGCGGTAGCGCAGGTACGAGGGGAGGAAGGACGGCATGCAGAATGCCTGGAGGAATTCGAGTTGCACCTTCAGCGGGTGTTCGCCGGAGATGTCGGCGGGGAGGATGTTGGCGTAGCCCGTCGAGGGCTTGAGGGTCGCTATCGAATAGTAGTCGAGCACCATCAGCACGTTTTTCAGGTCGGCGCCTTCGCGTTCCAAGGCGCGCAGTTTCAGCAGGATGGTCGTGCATCGCTCGCCGTTTCCGGGCATCCGCATAGCGCGGGAAGTACTGTCCAAGTGGCTTTCCCACAGGGCGCAGGGGAAAGCCATCGTACAGGAGTTCCCGAGGATGAAGGAGTTGAACGGGAGACTGTCGCGGCGGTTCAGGTAGATATTCCAGCCGACGCATTCCTCGTTGAGGGTGACATCTGAGTCGTAATTCTTGTAGGGGCGTATCACTTTGAAGGGGTCGTCATGGAAATAGAGCAGGATGACGGCCCAAAAGGGGAGGCTGAAGCACAGGAGTTTGCAGATGACTTTCCGTGCAGCGTGTTTTTGTTTGGGTGTGTGGTTCTCGTCCATCGTGTTAAAACTGTAGGTAGATGAAATTTTCCGTTCCTATCTTGCCGTAGGCAAACAGGACGATGACAATCGCGTAGTATATGGCCCATCGGAGCCAGACGGGCTTCTCCTGGAGGGCGTGGAGAAGGTCTTTGCGGGCTGCGAAGTGTTCGTAGGCCAGCATCAGCAGGAGCGTCGAACCGGCCACGATGAGGGCATGGTCGGAGAGACCTAAGTTGAGTTCCTTCCAGGTGAGGTGTGTCCGGAAGGAGATGTGACTGAGGAAATAGAGGGCGTCGTCCATCGTTTTGGTGCGGAAAAACACCAGCGAGAAGGCGAAGATGAGGTAGGTGCGGACGATGGAGCAGATGGAGAAAAGCCGGTCTCCCATGCGTTGGTGTGCTGCTTCGCGCAGGCGTTGCGTCTTGTTCTCCCACACGATGAACACGCCTTGGATGAGACCGTAGACAGCGAAGGTCCAGCCCGTCCCGTGCCACACGCCCAGTAGGATGAAGGTGACAAGCAGGCTCAGCGTGAGTCCCGAAGTTCCCCACCTGCGGGTGAAGGATGCGAGTGGCATGTACAGGTAGTCGCGCACCCAGAAGGAGAGCGACATGTGCCAGCGTCGCCAGAAATCAGCCGTGGTCTGTGCCGTGAACGGACGGTCGAAATTGGGGGAGAGGCGGATGCCGAACAGCATGGCGCATCCGATGGCGATGTCGGTATAGCCCGAGAAGTCGGCATAAAGTTCCACGGGGTAGAGCAGGCCGGCCATGAGCAGCTGCACGCCTGAGGCTGTCCGGACGGAGTCGAACACGCTGTCGATGCCGGGCGCGAGGTGGTCGGCCTGCATCAGTTTCTTGACCAGCCCCACGGCAATCGTCAGTAGCCCGTAGGTCATCATCCTGTAAGGGACGGGGCGCATCTCCCGGATTTGCGGGAGCAGGTCGGCCGGGCGTTCGATGGGTCCGGACAGGAATTTCATGAAGAGTAGCATGTAGAGCAGGAAGGCGGGCAGGGAGTGTTCGGCCTTTTCTTCCTTCCAGTAGATTTCCGTGAGATAGGCCACGGCCTGGAACGTGTAGAAGGATATACCCAAGGGGAAGAGGATGCTTGTCTGGCCCATCCACCAGGAATGGCGGAAGCCTGTCCACAGGAGCAGGAGGGCGGCGATGCCCGTCCAGTAGGCCGTGCGTGCCTGCCCGCCGCGCTGTTGCGCCCGCTCCATCAGTCGTGCGGTGGCATAGGTCAGCAGGCTGACGGCCAGTGCTGTGAGCAGGAAGGAAAGATTGTAATAGCGATGAAGGCACAGCTCGCCGTCAGCATCACGTACTTGCGATGGCGGGCAGGGGTCGCGTGGAAGGCGATGAAGCTGAGCAGGAGCAGTGCGACGAACTCGAACGAGATGAATGACATGGCGTTGATTTCTCCGTTAGGGCTGGCGTTTGGTGATGATGGCTCGGCAGAGGTCGCCCACGTCTTTTAATTTCACGATGTCCCGGAAGGTGAATCTCACTCCGAATGCTTTTTCCACTTCACTGATGAGCAGCATATTGGTCAGTGAGTCCCAACCGTCCACGTCGCGTGCGGTGGTGCTCTCGGTCAGTGTGATGTCTTCTCTTTTGAGAACCTTGCGGAATATCTGGCTCAGGTTCTCCAGTAACTCAGTTGTTTGCATGGTTTTCTATGTTTTGCTTGATGGTTTTTCGATCAGTCTTGTTGTTCGCGTTCAGGGGGAAGCTGGCGAAGAAATGGATGTGTTTGGGCAGCATGTAGGAGGGCAGGCGTTCCTGGAGGTAAGACTCCAGTTCGTGCGTGCCGTTGGCCCCGTCTCCCTCCACGGCCAAGTGGAGTTCGCAGTTTCCTTCCTTGTCGAGGATGGGTAACACCACGGCGTTGCATGTGTGTCGGTAGAACGCCTTGGCCTGATGCTCGATCTCTCCGAGTTCGACCCGGAAGCCTTGTATCTTGACTTGCGCGTCCTTCCGTCCGCAGTAGATGAGGTCGCCGTCGGCATCCATGCAGCATAGGTCGCCCGTCCGGTAGAAGAGTTTGCCGTTGGGCGTGGCCATGAAACTTTCGGCCGTCTTCTCCGGTGACTTCCAGTAGCCTTTCATCACTTGCGGCCCGCTAATCCACAACTCGCCGGTCTGTCCTGCCGGGAGCGGCTGTCCGTCCTCTCCGGCTATCAGGCTCTCCATGCCGACAAACGGTTTGCCTATGGCCGCCATGCCGCTGTGTTGCTTGCACCCTTGGAGCGGCATGGGGTAGGAGGTGCAGTAGATGGTTGTTTCGGTCGGCCCGTAGAGGTTGACCACTTCGGCTTGCGGTATGCAGGGGCGGAAATCGGCCAGCAGGCTGACGTCGGTGGCCTCGGCGGTCACGACTAAATAGCGCAGGTGTGGCAAGTTGACTTCCGGGAAGTAGGGGCGGGACAACCTCAATACGGAAGGGGCAATGGCTGCAAATGTCAGTTGGTGACGTTCCATGATGTCGAGCACATTCAGGTATTTCATGCCGCTTTGGGGGACGGTGTAGATGCATGCCCCCACCGCCAAGGGATAGAGGAAGGACACGACCGACACATCAAAGGTCAGTTCGAACATCTGGAGCATGCGGTCCGTTTCGTCCAAATTCCATCCGAGTTTCCGGTAGGCCGTGTAGAATGCGTTCAGGTTATCCCGTGAGATGGGGACTCCTTTGGGCTCGCCAGTGCTGCCCGATGTGAAGATGATGTAGGCCGGTACGTCCGATGCCACTCGCGGACGGGCTACCCGGGGCTGTGCGGTGTATAATCGGGAATTCGTACAGAAACTGTCCATCTCGACATCCGGCGGCAACACGTCCCTCTTTTTGCTGTAGAGCAACAACCTGATGTCGGCTTGCCGGGCAATCAGGCGGTTTCGTTCCGCAGGGTAGTCAGGGTGAAGGATGACGTAGGTTTTTCCGGAGAAAAGCACGGCGAGTATGGAAGCGTAGGTCTCCATGCAGTTTTCTGCAACGATGCCGATGACATCGGCCTGCTGTGTGCAGAGAGTAGTGCAGATGTCCCAGGCCTGTCCGAGCAGTTGTCCATAAGTATAGGTCTTTTCTTCTATGACCATGGCCGGACGCGAGATATGTGTGTTCGCCGAAGTTATAATGTCGTTAATCCAATCAGAAGTATGCATTTATTTATTCAATGTTTAATGTTGGTTTTATATAAAAAGGAAACTACATGTTTTATATGTAGAAAACTTTTGAATCATTTTATATATAATAACACTCTGGATAAACAATATCCACCCTCTGCGTGCGGCGCAAATATAATTGAATATTCTATATTTTTTAGCAAACTCTGCGAATATTTTGGTTTGAAGTAGCAAAAAACGCACATCGGAATAATTGTGAAAACTACAATCTATTGGCGAGGAGTGAGACGATAGTTGGAACATGGCTTTTTCATTTAGACAGCAGATAGAAATCACGACGTCCGTATTCTCCGCATTCGGATGTCTGATGCCGGTCCTGCCCGTCACAACCTCGCTTCTTTCGGTAGCCCTTAACACCGTCCGACCACGGAAAGGAGGGTAGCCGAGGACGGAAAGGAATCCGTGGTCGGACGGAAAGGAAGGCTAGGTCGCCGCCCTTTAAAGCTTGTTTTGCTCTTTTCAAATGAAAGTGCCGTGTAGTAGGAAACCTTATTTTTCGTCGGCCTATTGCCTGTGAATGGATAACTTGTTACATTTGCAGCCGATTCAACTAAAAGCAAGGAAATTATGACTGTAAATGAAGATATAAAGCAGGCATGCGCTGTCATGGAACGTGGCGGAGTGATACTTTATCCGACTGACACAGTGTGGGGTATCGGATGTGACGCGACAAACGAAGAAGCCGTGCGCCGGGTGTATGACATCAAGCATCGTGCCGACAGCAAGGCCATGCTGGTGCTGGTCGACTCGGAAGCGAAAGTGGAGTTCTATGTTCGTGAAGTGCCGCCTGTGGCGTGGGATTTGATTGAACTGTCGACCCGTCCGCTGACCATCATCTATGACGGGGCACGCAATCTGGCTCCCAACTTGCTGGCCGAGGACGGGAGTGTGGGCATACGTGTCACGAACGAACCTTTCTCCAAGCAGTTGTGCATGCGTTTCAAGCGTGCCATCGTGTCGACGTCGGCCAACATCAGCGGCCGTCCGGCTCCGTCCATCTTTGCCGACATCGATGAGGAAATCAAGGCTGCCGTGGATTATGTGGTGGAAAGCCGGCGTGACGAGACAGACCGTCCTTCCCCTTCGAGTATCATCAAACTGGGAGCAGGCGGCCTCGTGAAGGTAATCCGTGAATGAAGGAGGCGCGTGCATGAACATGACAGACTATCGCGCGTCGCTCTATCACCGCGTCTTGAGATGGCGCGAGGAACATATCAGCGAAAAGCGTTTCATACTCATACTGAGTTTTCTGGTCGGCATCTTCACGGCGCTTGCCGCTTGGGTGCTGAAATGGATTATCCACCTCATCGAGACTTTCCTGACGGAGAATTTTGATGTCACACAGGCCAACGGCCTCTATTTGCTTTATCCTGTGGTCGGCATATTCCTGACTGGTCTCTTCGTGCGCTATATCGTGCGCGATGACATCAGCCATGGTGTGACGAAGATACTTTATGCCATATCCCGCAGGCAGGCACGCATCAAACGTCACAACGTCTGGTCGTCGGTCGTGGCCAGTGGCATTACCATCGGGTTTGGAGGGTCTGTGGGGGCTGAGGCTCCCATCGTGCTTACAGGCTCGGCCATCGGGTCGAACCTGGGCCGTGTCTTCCACATGGAGCACAAGACGCTGATGCTTCTCGTGGGATGTGGTGCTGCAGGAGCGGTGGCCGGCATTTTCAAGGCTCCCATCGCCGGACTGGTGTTCACGCTTGAAGTGCTGATGATTGACTTGACGATGGCGTCCTTATTGCCGTTGCTGATTTCTTGCGTCACGGCTGCGACCTTTTCCTACATCACTACGGGCACGGAGGCCATGTTTAACTTCCATCTGGACAATCCCTTTGTCATCGAACGCATTCCTTATGCCATCCTCTTGGGCATCGCCTGCGGACTGGTGTCGCTCTATTTCACGCGGGCCATGGACCATGTGGAGGATATTTTCCGCCGGTATAGCAATCCCTATGTGAAACTTGCCATCGGAGGTGTGATGCTGAGTGTGCTCATTTTCCTCTTTCCTCCGCTCTATGGGGAAGGCTACACCACTATCAATCTTTTGCTCAACGGCACGACGCTGGCCGATTGGGAGAGTGTGATGGACAATTCGCTCTTCTACGGTCATGGCAATCTGTTGCTCTTATACCTGTTATTAATAGTGCTCTTCAAGGTGTTTGCCTCCAGCGCGACCAATGGTGGCGGTGGTTGTGGTGGAATCTTCGCACCCAGCTTGTTCTTGGGGTGTATCACCGGATTCATCTTCGCCCGTTTCTGCAACCAGTTCGACCTCGGTCCTTATATTCCCGAAAAGAACTTTGCCCTTTTGGGCATGGCCGGCCTGATGTCGGGCGTGATGCACGCTCCGCTGACAGGCATTTTCCTGATAGCCGAGCTGACGGGCGGGTATGACTTGTTTCTGGCGTTGATGATTGTGTCGGTGAGTGCCTACTTGACGATCATCGTGTTCGAACCTCACAGCATCTATTCCATGCGTCTGGCCAAGCGGGGCGAACTGCTTACGCACCACAAGGATAAAGCCGTGCTTACGCTGATGAATGTGGAAAATGTGGTGGAGACCGACTTTGCACGCGTCAGTCCTGAGATGGATTTGGGACAGATGGTGCAGATGATTTCGAAGACTAACCGCAACTTGTTCCCCGTGGTCGACGGTAAGGGCGTCTTGCTGGGAATCGTGCGGCTGGATGACATCCGTAATATCATGTTCCGGCAGGAACTTTATCATCGTTTCAAGGTAGAGACTTTCATGGTGTCGCCTCCGGCAAGGGTTCTTATTAATGATTCGATGGACATCGTGATGCGCAAGTTTGACGACACGAAAGCCTGGAATCTGCCGGTGGTGGATGAAGGAGGAAGGTATATGGGCTTCATCTCGAAGTCGAAGATATTCAATAACTACCGCCAAGTGTTGGTCGAATTCTCGGCGGAATAACAAACGTAAAGGTCTATGGAAAAGCAAGATTTAAGGATTGTCTATATGGGTACGCCCGAGTTTGCTGTGGAGAGCCTGCGGCGTCTGGTCGAGGGCGGCTACAATGTGGTCGGCGTAGTGACCATGCCCGACAAGCCGATGGGCCGTCATGGCAGTGTGTTGCAGGCAAGTCCGGTGAAACAATATGCCGAGTCGAAGGGGTTGAAGGTGTTGCAGCCTGTCCGCCTGAAAGACGAAGGATTCGTGGAAGAGCTTCGTTCGTTGAGGGCTGACTTGCAGATAGTCGTGGCTTTTCGGATGCTTCCGGAGGTGGTATGGAGCATGCCGCCTTTAGGGACGTTCAATCTGCATGCCTCCCTCTTGCCGCAGTATCGTGGTGCTGCTCCCATCAACTGGGCTGTCATCAATGGCGACACCGAGACTGGCATTACGACATTTTTCCTGCAACATGAGATAGACACGGGGCAGATTATCCAGCAAGTGCGTGTCCCTATCGCGGATACGGACAATGTAGGCATCGTGCATGACAAGCTCATGATGTTGGGCGGTCAGTTGGTCGTGGAGACGGTTGACAATATCCTTTCTGGGACGGTGAAAGCCATTCCCCAGGAACAATTTATGAAAGAAAATGAGGAACTTCGTCCTGCGCCTAAGATTTTCAAGGATACTTGTCGCATGGATTGGAGCAAACCGTTGAAGCAGGTTTATGACTTTGTGCGTGGTTTGTCACCCTATCCGGCAGCGTGGACGGAGTTGGTGCAACCCGATGGGCATCGTCTTGTGTTGAAGATTTATGAAGCTGTAAAGGTGCCGGCCATGCATGCATTGCCTCACGGAAGTGTACATACAGATGGGAAAACCTTTTTCCATGTTGCTGTGGAGGGAGGCTATTTGAGTTTGTTGACTTTGCAGTTGGCCGGGAAGAAGCGTATGGGTGTGGCTGATTTCTTGCGTGGATACCGGCTTGCAGATACATATCATGTGGAGTAATAGATAAACCTTGATAAAAAAAGCCCTGTTTCACAACAGGGCTTTTTTGTCACCACTACTTTCGTTGTAAAGGCAGTGGATAGTTTAGTAAGTGAAAGAGAGTATTAATTATTTAGTTTTTGTGTTAGAAAAGTCTGAGATGCTATACATCTTCGCATTCTGATTATTTTGAGTTTCATTATCGTTTTCCAAGTCGTAGGTAATGATGGTCTCGACGTTGTTGCCTTCATTTACCTTGATGGACAGTCGTTTGGTCTTTCCTTCACTGTATCCAGGAATGCTTTCCAAGGGGAATGCGGCCCAGCCCCATTGTGTAAAGCGTGGATGGTCGCCTTCGTTGTTGTGTCGGAACTCCATGTGAAGCGTACCGTCGGCATCGGGCTCAGCATTGTCACCCACCGTAATCAGGTTGATGAAATGTTTGATGTCGGAATGATTGCCACGGACCATGAAATAGAAGTTGATGTGTTTCGGGCTTGTCATGATTCGGTTGATGACAATAGGGTCGTTGCCGATGCTGTCGTTCTTTGTTTCGTCATCAGCAGGCATTTGATAGACGTCCTTTGTCAACACACGATAGATGTCATACAGCTCGACGCCGTAATTGGAGCGGTTGTCCTTGTCGATGAAATTGAAGGCTGCGATGATACGTTGGTTTTCGTTGTCCGCATCAAAAGAAGCCAGCAGTCCCGGGTTTTCAGGTATCAGTTCCCCACAGTTGTCACTTTGCAGGATTAGGCGGCCATCTTCATTTTCGACAGTTGCCATGTCTGTGTAGTAAGTAAAGTCGTCATCGTCACAAGCGATGAATGTCGGAAGAGTCAACAGGCTCAACAGACCGACTATAAAAGTTCTTGTTTTCATAAGCTTCCTATAGTTTTTCATTTCTGTGTTGCTTTTTTGCTTTCTGCCTTAAAAATGTGGCAATGCCCGAAATACTGCACGTACAAGTGTTAAAGCTTGTTATTGAAAAAAAGTTCCCAATGCGGTGCAGTATTTTTGTGCTCTTATCATTTACCTATAAAAACAAGAAACACGTGTTGCAGAAATTAAGTGAGAAGGAGTTGGCAGAAGGCTGTCGGAAGGGTGACAATGTAGCCCGGAAGCAATTGTATGAGCAATATGCAGATTTGCTGATGGCTGTTTGTATGCGCTACTCCGGTGACCGTGACACAGCGCAAGACATTCTTCATGATGGCTTTTTGAAGGCTTTTCGCTCATTTGGGCAATTCCAATACATGGGTGAAGGCTCGTTGCGGGCCTGGTTGACCCGCATCATGGTCAATGGAGCTTTGGAGGCATTGCGCAAGCGGAATGTACTTAATGAGCAGCCCATCGAGGAATTGCCGGATGACATAGAGGATGAAGAAGATTTGGAATTGATACCGCAAGCCGTATTGATGCAGTTCATCCAGGAATTGCCGGATGGCTACCGCACGGTGTTTAACTTGTATGTGTTTGAAGAAAAGAGTCATAAAGAAATAGCCGAAATCCTGGGCATCACGGAACATACATCTTCGTCCCAGTTCTTTCGGGCGAAGAAACTGCTGATGAAAAAGATTTCGGAGTATTTAAAGCGTGAAGACTTATGAGCAAAGAAAAAGATAAATGGTCAAAGAGTTGGAAAGAACGACTGGGCGACTACCAAGAGCCTGCTCCTGCCGATTTGTGGGCTGAACTGGAACGGGAGTTGAACACTCCGCGTGTCATTCCGTTCTATCGCCGCTATGCAGCTGTTGCCGCGATTGCTTCGATTGTGGTGCTTTCGGGAGTAGCTGTATGGTGGCTGAATACGTCATCCTCGGACTATGTCCGGCAAGTGTCTGAGACGGTGGCAGCCGTTGCGCCTTTGGAAGAAGACAAAGTGCCGACTTCGCAAGAGAAGACGGTCATAACTCCTGATCGGATACCGGAGCCTGTTGCTGTCCGTTTGGCCAAGGCCGAACCCGTAGAAGCAATGATGCTTATGACTCCGCAGGCTGTGCCGGAAGAGAAGCAGGAGATGGCAATCAAAGAAGAACCTGCCGATGAGCAGAAAACGGCAGAGGCTGTCGAAGAGAAAAGTCCAAGGACTGTTCGTAAGGGAGGATATACCTATGATTTCAGTTCCACAGACACACGCAGACAGACGTCGAAACACAAGTCACAAAACCGCTGGGCTGTGGGCGTCTCTGTAGGAAATGCTCCCATCGGAACAAGCAGCCAGGGTGTGGGCTATAAAAACTTGTCGCAGGAACGTGGCTTGATGCAAATCATGCCCAACGAGATGATGACAGCGAGCGCATACACGCAGCTGGTGTCTCACAACTTGGACAATACGGTCCATTCCAAGACCAAACACAAAATGCCTGTCACGGTGGGAGTGTCAGTGCGTTGGCATTTGAATGACCGTTGGGCTCTTGAGAGCGGATTGACGTATACAAAGCTGTCGTCAGAACTATGGTCCGGCTCAGAGTCTGATTTTTATGAAAGCGACCAAAAACTCCATTATGTGGGCATTCCCGTAAAGGCGAGCTACAAGCTGTGGGAAAACAAGCTCTTCGCCTTTTATGTCTCGGCCGGGGGTGCAGTGGAAAAGTGCGTCTCCGGAAAGGTCAATACGACTTACACGGTAAACGGCCTGGTGGAAGGACAAGAGCAGGAAGATTTGAAAGTCAAGGAACTGCAATGGTCGACTTCTGCGGCCGTGGGTGCGCAAGTGAAGCTGACTCCTCACCTGGGCTTATACGTCGAGCCGAGCCTGAGTTACTATTTCAAGGACGGCAGTTCGATAGAGACGATTCGAAAAGAACATCCATTGAACTTCAATTTGCAGACGGGACTTCGTCTGACGTATTAAAAGAATGCATATATTTGCAAATAAAAACTGCAAATATATGGCTACATGCATGATTGCCCCTTCTCTCTTGTCGGCCAACTTTGCCAACTTGCAGGCTGACTTGGAGATGATAAACCGGAGTGAAGCTGACTGGCTTCATCTGGATGTGATGGATGGCGTGTTTGTTCCGAATATCTCTTTCGGTTTCCCTGTATTGAAACATGTCGCCCGACTATGCACAAAACCGCTTGATGTGCATCTGATGATTGTAAATCCTGAAAAGTTTATTCCTGAAGTGAAAGCTCTTGGTGCTTACATGATGAATGTGCACCAGGAGGCTTGCCTGCATTTGCACCGAACAGTGCAGCAGATTAAGGAAGCCGGCATGAAGGCCGGTGTCACTCTCAATCCGGCTACGCCTGTTTCCGTCTTGGAAGACATCATCGGCGAAGTGGACATGGTCTTGCTGATGAGTGTGAATCCGGGATTTGGCGGACAGAAGTTCATTGAAAACACATTGAAGAAAGTGCGTGACTTGCGTGCTTTGATGGAACGCTCAGGAGCTCATCCGCTGATAGAAGTCGACGGAGGCGTAAATCCTGACACGGCCAAGCGCCTGGTTGAGGCCGGGGCTGACATGCTGGTGGCAGGAAACGCCGTGTTTGGGGCTGACGACCCGGAAGCGATGATTCATCGGTTGCGTAACAGTTAAAAAACTTGCATCTGTGTCTGCTGCCGCGAGCTGGTTGGAGAAATATCCTTTCTTGCGATTTGATATTCCTTTGATAATCGGCATTGCGTCGGTTAATGCCGGCATGATGATTCATGAAGGGACACTGCTTGCCGTTATGGCAGGCTGTGTCCTTTTTTTGTTGGTTTCGATGTGCCGAAAAGGAGGACGTGTGTCCTATCGTCACCGTTGGGTGTTCGGTTGGGTGCTGGCTGTCGTCCTGTTTTGTCTGGGTGCTTGGCGGACAGAGAGCCGCTATCGTGAAGTCCGGCCGGAATGGAGCGTGGAGGAACGGCCTTACCGTGGATGGGTGTCGGGCATTTCGGAGGAAAAGAAAAGGAGTCGCATGGTGCCTGTGGAAGTTGACGGCAGGGAAGTGTTGCTCTATTTGCCGAAAGATTCCCTTTCGGCGCAGTTGACGTGCGGCGATGAAGTGCTTTTTTATGCGCGAATCCGACCGCCGCACAACTGGGGCGACATCGGTTTTGACTATGCAACCTATCTCTTGCGGCAAGGCATCAGCGGGACTGCTTTTGCCGCTGCCGGACGGTGGCAGAAGGGAGATGACGTGCGACCACTGACGTGGAAGCAGCAGGCCTTGCTCTTGCGCGAGCAGCTTGTCGGCCGCTATCGGGCGTGGGGGCTCGAAGGCGACGGGCTGTCGGTGATTGCAGCCTTGACGCTGGGGGACAAGAGTGAGCTTGATGCCGGCTTGAAGCAGAGCTATTCCGTCTCCGGGGCCAGTCATATCTTGGCTTTGTCGGGTTTGCATCTGAATATGGTGGCGGGTGTGCTGAGCCTGTTGTTGCTCTTTCGGCTGGGACGGGGATGGAGCCGATGGGCGAGGGGACTGCTCATCGTGGCCGCCTTGTGGGCCTACGCTTATGTCACGGGGCTGTCCGGTTCGGTCGTGCGTTCGGCCGTGATGTTTACTGTGTTTGTCGCTGGACGTTGCCTGGAGCGTGACGGGCTGTCGCTCAACACCTTGTCGCTCGCAGCCTTTGCCATGTTGCTCTATGAGCCTTTCTATCTCTTCGATGTCGGTTTCCAGTTGTCTTTCTTGGCCGTGTCGGGCATTGTCCTGTTCATGCCTGTCTTCCAGCGGTGGATGTTTTTGACGCGATTCCGTGCAGCCCGTTATGTGCAGGAACTCGTCTGGGTGTCGATGGCTGCACAGTTGGGCGTAGCGCCGCTGGTGATTTACTATTTTGACAGTTTCCCTTCCTATTTTCTGTTGACCAATCTGGTTGTCGTGCCCCTTTCAGGCATTGTCCTCGTCGTGTCGCTGGCTTTGTGGATGGTCGCGTGGTGGCCTGCGGTGCATGAGCTCATGGTCGCGCTGCTTCGTTTCCTGCTCCAGCTCATGAATGAGGTTGTCGTCGGGATTAGCCACCTGCCCGGTGCGTCTTTCGGGCTTTCTTTTTCTGCGCTTGACGTGCTGTTGTGCTATTGGGTTTTGGCCTGCCTGCTGGTGTTTCATCATGTCCGTTCGGCCCGCTCCCTGTCCGTGATGCTTTCCGGAGTCTGCATCGGTCTGGTGATGAGCTTCTTTACCGCTTGAGGCCTTTGCGGGAAAAATGCTTCTGACAGCCCATTAAGGGCGGCCGACCACGGATTCCTTTCCGCCCGAGGACGGACTCCTTTCCGTGGTCGGCTACCCTCCTTTCCGTCCGGGCGTGCTGTTAAGGGCCTGAAAATGCAGCCTTGAGTCTCCCGTGTTGTCCTTTGTGCGGGATGAGGTTTGCGCGGGGCGGGCGAATATTCTGCCTGTGGCCGCTTCGGGATGACGAAAATTACTGTACCTTTGCAACCTAAAAACAGAATAAGAAAACCATGCTGACTAAAGTTATTCCCCAAGCCAAGATAGATCATGTGAGAAAGTGGATGGAACGTGCCGACAAAGTCGTCATCGTGACACATGTCGCACCCGACGGCGACGCCATAGGTTCATCCTTGGGATTGTATCATTACCTGGAGGCCCAGGGCAAGACGGTGAACGTGATTGTGCCGAATGCCTTTCCTGATTTCTTGCGTTGGATGCCGGGGGCAAAGGATATATTGCGCTATGACAAGTACAAGGAGTTTGCAGATGAACTGATAGCCGGTGCGGACGTCATCTTCTGTCTGGACTTCAATGCGCTGAAGCGGATAGGCAAGATGGCTGATGCTGTGGCCGCTTCGCCGGCACGCAAGGCGATGATTGACCACCATCCCGACCCGGAGGATTTCTGCCGCATCACCATCTCCCATCCGGAGATAGCGTCGACCTCGGAGCTTATCTTCCGTCTGATATGCCGTGTGGGCGATTTCGGAGAGATGAGCCGGGAGAGTGCCGAGTGCATTTACACGGGCATGATGACCGACACGGGGGGATTCACCTACAACTCCAATGACCGTGAGATATACTTTATCATCAGCGAGCTGATTTCGAAGGGCATTGACAAGGACGCCATCTATCGGAAGGTCTACAACACTTATTCTGAAAGCCGCCTGCGCCTGATGGGATTCGTCCTCTATGAGAAGATGACGGTCTTCCATGAATTTAATGCGGCATTGATAACACTGACTTATGCCGAGCAGCAGCAGTTCAACTATGTGAAGGGAGATTCAGAGGGCTTTGTCAACATCCCTTTGTCTGTGAAAAACGTGCGCCTGTCGGCTTTCTTGCGTGAAGACCGTGATTCGGACATGATAAAGATTTCACTTCGTTCGGTGGGCGACTTCCCGTGCAACAAATTAGCGTCCGAATTCTTTGGAGGAGGCGGCCACCTGAATGCTTCGGGAGGTGAGTTCTACGGCACGATGAGCGATGCCATCGAACTGTATAAGAGAGCTCTTGTGAAGTATCAGGAAGAGTTGACGAAAAAATAGTTATAGAAGTATAATAGTCATGGAGAAGAAAGACAGGAAAAGCCTTGATTTACTACTTTTGTGCCACAAAACACTACATGAATGAAAAAGTTAAGCTATTTATTGTTTGCGTTCTTTGCCTTGGGCCTGGTGTTTCAGGCATGTGACAACTCTGAAACGTATGCGGAAAGAGTGTCCAAGGAGCGTCGCTGGATTCGGGATTATATATCGAGAAATAATATCAACGTTATCACCGAAAATGAGTTTTACGCCAACGACACGACTACCGATGTGACCAATAACGAGTATGTCTATTTTGATGACAGCGGTGTCTACATGCAGATCATCAAGCGAGGCGAAGGCGAACTGATGCAGAATGGCGAGCGGGCAGAGTTCTTGCTCCGATTCATAGAAGGCTATGTGGAGACAGGCGATACGCTCGTGACCTCCAACCTCATCGGCACGAACTCCTACGACGTGATGATATGCTCCAAGAGCAGCGGCGAGTTTACGGCTTCATTCACCCAAGGCAACATGTATTCCAACTACGGACAGACCGTGCCGACGGGTTGGCTGGTGCCGCTGAGCTACATCAAGCCGGCCGTGCAGCTTCCCAATGACGAGCTGGCACGTGTGAAACTCATTGTGCCCCACAGCGCAGGCCATCAGACGGCATCTTCTTCTGTGACTCCTTATTTTTACGAAATCACTTATCAGAAGAAGAGATGACATTGATTAAATCCATATCAGGTATTCGCGGCACGATTGGAGGCCGCTCCGGTGACGGACTGACACCGCTGGACATCGTGAAGTTCACGTCGGCTTACGCCACATTGATACGCCGCATCGGGACAGTGAAGAGCAACAAGATTGTCGTCGGACGCGATGCACGCATTTCGGGCGAAATGGTGCGCAGTCTGGTGTGCGGGACGTTGACGGGCATGGGTTTTGACGTGGTCGACATCGGGTTGGCGTCGACTCCGACCACGGAACTGGCCGTGACGATGGAGGGAGCTTGTGGCGGCATTATCTTGACTGCCAGTCACAATCCGCGCCAGTGGAACGCGCTGAAGTTGCTCAACGAGCAGGGAGAGTTTCTCAATGCTGCTGAAGGCAACGAGGTGCTCCGTATCGCAGAAGCAGAAGACTTCACTTATGCCGAAGTGGACCGTATCGGTCACTACAGGCAAGACAATACATACGGACAGAAGCACATCGACCGTGTGCTGGGATTGGACCTGGTCGATGTGGATGCCATACGCCGGGCACGCTTTCGTGTGGCTGTCGACACGGTCAATTCCGTGGGCGGCATCATCTTGCCTCCATTGTTGGAAGCATTGGGCGTGCAGACCGTGAAGGTGCTCTATGGAGAGCCGACGGGCGACTTCCAGCACAATCCCGAGCCGCTGGAAAAGAACTTGGGCGACATCATGGCTTTGATGTGTGGAGGCGACTATGACGTGGCTTTTGTCGTAGACCCTGATGTCGACCGCTTGGCCATGATTTGTGAGAATGGCGAGATGTTCGGTGAGGAATACACGCTGGTGTCAGTGGCTGACTATGTGTTGAAGCATACGCCAGGCAATACGGTTTCCAACTTGAGTTCCACACGTGCGCTGCGCGACGTGACAAGCCGCTACGGGCAGCATTATTTTGCTGCGGCTGTGGGCGAAGTGAATGTCGTCGCAAAGATGAAGGAAGCCGGGGCTGTCATCGGTGGCGAAGGCAATGGAGGAGTCATCTATCCTGCCTGCCACTACGGGCGTGACGCCTTGGTCGGCATAGCGCTTTTCCTGAGCCATCTGGCCCATGAAGGAAAAACGATGAGCGAGCTTCGTCGCACGTATCCTTCTTATTTCATGGCCAAGAACCGTATAGACCTCACTTCGGGCACAGATGTGGATGCCATCCTGCAAAGGGTGAAGGAGATATACCGGGAGGAAGACATCAACGACATCGACGGTGTGAAGATAGATTTCCCGGATAAATGGGTACACCTGCGCAAGAGTAACACAGAACCGATTATCCGGGTCTATTCTGAGGCCCGGACGATGGAGGAAGCTGATGAGATCGGGCGCAAGGTCATGGAGGTGGTATATTCACTGACAAAATAAAAGAGAATTGCACGATAAAGTGAAGTCCGTGTAGTCGGAAGCCGATGAGGCTGCCTGACTGCACGGACTTCTTTTGTAAAAGTGTCTGTTGATTGGTTTTAGGGATGTGGCTCGATATTTTCTCCGTCTTCGAGCAATTTCTCTTTCAGGAACTGTCCGGTGTAGGACGCTGCGCAGGCAGCCACTTCTTCAGGCGTTCCAGCTACGACAAGGCTACCTCCTTTGTTTCCTCCTTCCGGTCCGAGGTCGATGACATAGTCAGCACACTTGATGACATCCATGTTGTGTTCGATGATGACAATCGTGTGTCCCCGGTTGATGAGTGCTTCGAAAGCCTCAAGCAGTTTCTTGATGTCGTGGAAATGCAGTCCTGTCGTAGGCTCGTCGAAGATGAAGATGGTGGGTGATGATTTTTCGATGCTGAGGAAGTAGGCCAGCTTCACCCGTTGGTTCTCTCCGCCCGACAGGGTGGACGATGATTGTCCCAGCTTGATGTAGCCCAAGCCGACGCTTTGTAGCGGAAGCAGTTTTTTGGCTATCTTCGTCTGCTTGTGGGTGGTGAAGAATTCGATGGCCTGGTCGACCGTCATGTTCAGTATGTCGTAGATATTCAGGTCGTGGAACTTCACTTCCAGCACTTCCTTCTTGAAGCGTTTGCCATGACATGATTCACACTCCAGCACCAAGTCCGCCATAAATTGCATCTCGACAGTGACCGTACCTTCGCCTTTGCATTCTTCACAGCGTCCACCGTCCGTGTTGAATGAGAAGTAGCCTGCAGTGTATCCCATCTGTTTGGCCAGTGGCTGGTCGGCAAAGAGTTTGCGGATTTCGTCATAGGCCTTGATGTAGGTCACGGGGTTGCTGCGCGAAGACTTGCCGATGGGGTTCTGGTCGACGAATTCAATGTCCTTTACAGCTTTGATGTCTCCTTCAAGCGCGATGAATTCTCCCGGCCGTTCCGTGCCTTCACTGTACTGTCGTTTCAGTGCGCGGTAGAAGATGTCGCGCACCAAGGTGGATTTTCCTGAGCCGCTCACGCCCGTGACGACCGTCATGACGTTGAGTGGAAACTTCACGTCGATACCCCGCAGGTTGTTTTCCCGTGCGCCTTTGATTGCTATATAGTTGTTCCATGGCCGGTGGCTGTGGGGAAGCGGAATCTTCTCTTCACCCAGCAGGTAGCGCACCGTGTAGCTGTTGCTGCCCGGATGCAGGTCCTTCATGTCCCCCTCATAGACGACCTCTCCTCCCAGGCGACCTGCTCGGGGGCCAATGTCAATGATGTAGTCTGCCGCGCGAATGATTTCCTCGTCATGTTCCACCACGACCACTGTATTGCCCAACTGTTGGAGCTGTCGCAACACCTTAATCAGTCGGTCAGTGTCGCGGCTGTGCAGGCCGATGCTCGGTTCGTCGAGGATGTAGAGCGAGCCGACCAGGCTGCTGCCCAGCGACGTGGCCAGATTGATACGTTGGCTTTCGCCGCCTGAGAGTGTGTTGCTGAGACGGTTCAGGGTGAGATAGCCCAGGCCTACGTCGAGCAGGAATTGCAGTCGGTTGTGTATCTCGGTCAGGATGCGTTGGGCGATGAGCGTTTCATGCGCATCAAGTTGCAGGTGGTCAAAGAAATCCTTCAGGTCGACGATGGACAAATCTACCAGTTGGGAGATGGAACGTCCGCCGATTTTCACGTATCCGGCTTCTTTCTTCAAGCGTGTGCCGTGACACAGCGGGCAGGTCGTTTTCCCCCGATAGCGGGCCAGCATCACGCGGTATTGTATCTTGTATTGGTTCTCTTCAAGCATTTTGAAGAAGGAATCAATGCACACCTTGTCGCGGTCGCCGTGCCACAGATAGTCTTTCTGTGCCTGGGTCAGCTCGTAATAAGGGGCAAAGATGGGGAAGTTTACTTTGGCTGCTTCCCGGATGAAGGCATCGCGCCATTCGCCCATCTTTTCTCCCCGCCAGCACACCACAGCGCCGTCATACACGCTCAGGGCCCGATTGGGGACTACCAGGCTTTCATCGATGCCGATGACCTTGCCGAATCCTTCACACTGTGGACAAGCTCCCAGTGGAGAGTTGAATGAGAACATTTGGTCCGTAGGCTCTTCGAATGTCATGCCGTCGGCTTCGAACTTTTTGGAGAAGGTGTGGATAATTTGCGAAGGATAGAAACGTAGCATGCACGTACCGTCTCCTTCGAAGAACGCCGTTTCCGCCGAGTCTATCAAGCGGCTGATGCTGTCCTTGCTGTCGTCGCACGCCATGCGGTCGATGAGCAGGTTGACTGTGTCGCCTTGTTTGGGGACATAGTCTTCGATGCGGACGATTTCCCCATTGACTTCGATGCGGGTAAATCCTTGCTTCAGGTCGATGTCAAGCTGTTCCTCCATCGAACGCCCGTCGCGCAAGTGTAGTGGTGTCAGCACGGTGTAACGAGTTCCCTTTGAATAGGAGAGCATGCAGTTCACGATGTCTTCCGTCGTATGTTTCTTGACAAGTTGCCCGCTGATGGGTGAGTAGGTCTTGCCTACACGGGCGAAGAGCAGGCGCAGGTATTCATAGATTTCAGTCGATGTGCCCACCGTCGAACGCGGGTTACGGCTGTTCACTTTCTGCTCGATGGCGATGGCGGGCGGGATGCCCTTGATGAAATCGCATTCCGGCTTGCTCATACGTCCCAGAAACTGTCGGGCGTAGGACGACAGGCTCTCCACATAACGCCGTTGCCCTTCGGCATAGAGTGTGTCGAAGGCCAAAGAGGATTTTCCAGAACCGGACAGGCCGGTGATGACCACCAGCTTGTTGCGCGGTATCTTCACGTCAATGTTCTTCAGATTGTTTACGCGTGCGCCTTTTATCTCGATGTATTTACTTTCAGCCATAATTGTAGTGTCGGATTGTGTTGGTACAACAAAAGTGTGAACCATCGGGCAAAGATACTTCATTTAGGGCTTATGGCTTTAGTTTCCTGTGTCCTTTTTTCAAGTGAGGGGAATGGAATCAACCTGAAAAGTGTGCAGGCGATGGCTTGTTCTACCGTTTTCCCCCGTGTGTCAGTTCTGTCATTCCTCATCCGCCTCTTTCTTCCCTTTAAACAGGTTAAAACGGTAGTTGAAGGAGAGAAGGAAATAGCTGTTCACGCCTTCGGAGCGTGACTGCACGCTCGCTGTCGAAGAGGTGTAGGCAGAGAAGTTGGTGGAGCGTTGCAGGATGTCGTACACCTCCAGCTTCACGCTGGCCTGCTTCTTCTTCAGGAAGCTGTAGGATGCGCTGGCATTCCACAACAATTCCGAGCGGTTCATTTCGTCGGAGAGGAAGCCACGGCGCGTGATGCAACTGAATGTGCTGTTAAGCCGGATGTTCCATGGAAGGTAAAAATGCGTTTCACCCAAGAACGTGTAAGTCTGGTTGAAGGAGTCTGATGCTTTCTGCAACTTGGATTTTGTCTTGTTGAGTTGCACCTGTGCTGAGAGGATGAACTCGGCCCATGACGGAGTGTAGACGCCCTTCACCAGTTGGCTGAAGTCATGGTTGCGGATGGCGTCTTTATTGGTCCGGCTGTCCACGTTGATGTAGTTTGCCTGGTTGGAATAGCCGTAGTTGGTTTCGGATTCCAGCGAGAATGTCTCCCAATCCTTGCTGTAGCCCACGTCGAAGTGCGTGCTCCAGTTGCCGTTGATGTTTTCCGGGCGGTTGGTGCTCACGCCGCTCACGGGGTCATAGTCCGTCCGATAAGTAATGTTGTTGAATGTCTGCGAGTAGCTGACGTTGCTCCACAGACGGTCGTGCCGGAAGTTCACATTGACGTTTTGCATGAATGACGGTTTCAGGTTGGGGTTACCCAAGGTGATGTAGAGCGGGTTGTCGTTGTTCGTCATGGGGAGCAGCTGGCTGATGCTCGGTGAGTTGGACGAACCCATGTAGCTCACGTTGAGCGAAGTCTTGTTTTTGAAATAGAACAGCATCAAGCGTGCGTTGTAGTTCACACGGCTTAGCGTCGTGTCAGTTTCCTGCTCTTCGCGCAGCATGTAGATGGACTGCTGCTCGGGCTGGATGCTGAATGAGGCGTTCAGGTGCCAGTCCTTCTTGATGGTGAAGTCGGCGCCCAGTTGGATTTCGTGTTGTTGTTCGCGGCTATTGTTGATGTTGCTCAGGCTGTCGATGCGCGTGTCTTCGTAGCCTTCGGGCACTTGTCCGAAGGTGAAGTCGGGTTGGGAAGCTGTCAGGCGTCCGATGTCGAAGATGTTTTCATTTTCTTTGTTGTTGTTCTGATGAAAAGTGTATGACAGTCTCAGCGTGACATCCTTGCCGAGAGGTTCGTTGTATGAAAGTCCGGCTGAATACTGCCGGGAGCGCGTGGGGGCCAGCGTGAAGCGGTTTTGATGCAGGAGCGAGTCGCCAAGCTGGTAATAGCGCGTCTGCGATTCGTTGAAGCGTTTCGAATCATTGTCGTTTTTGTTGCCGCTGAGCTGGAGTGTCAGTCCCCGCCTTTCCTTTTTAAATTTGTAGGAAAGCATCAGCATACCCATCATGTTTTCGCTGTTGCTGTGTGACAGAGTCTGTTGGTCGGTGCTGTTGACACGGCTTGATGTCGGGATGGCGTCTCCCTGTCCGAGCGGGTCGGAGGTGTAGTCGTAGGGATTGGTGTTGAACGTGGCTTGCCGGTTTTCGTTCCAGTTGTTGTTCCAGTATTTTCCAAAATGGAAGTTTCCCATGAAGCTGAACCGTTCCGACAAGTCTCCCGTTAAGTTTACGCTGGCGCTGAGATTTCTGTTGTCTGACGAACTGAGTGACGACTGGTCGGAGTAGGTGTTTCCGCTCGGCAGGTAGTTTTCTGTGGTGGTGTAATTTTTCGTGTCAGCTCCGTTGTCGTTGTAGCTGATGTCCCCGCCCACGTTCAGGTCTTTTATTTTTCGGCTCACACTGCTTCCGAACCGGCGTGAGAGTTGCTTCATCGGATTGCCTCCCCCGCCGTAGAATCCGCCGGAAAACATACTGCCCGCCATGGCGTCCATGCCGATGTCGTTGGGCGTGTTATGTTGATTGGCAAAGGCTGTGGCATGGTTGCCGCCCGTCTCGAAATAGTTCAGCATGCCGTTCAGGCCGTAGAGGTCATGGTTGCCCACTCCCGCGCTGGTGTTGGCCATTAGGGCGTTGTTCACGTCTTGTTTGGTCTTCAAGTCCATCACGGTGGTGCGTTGGCCGTCGTCCACGCCGGTCAACTCGCTTTCTTCCGACTTCTTGTCGTAGATGCGCACCTCCTTCAGCAGGTTGACGGGCATGTTTTGCAGGGCGACGCTGATGTCGTTGGAGAAGAACTTTTCTCCGTTGAGGAGGATTTCGTTGATGTCTTTGCCCTGGTAGGTCATCTTGCCTTCCGAGATGCGCAGGCCCGGCATCTTGCGCACCAGCTCCAGGAGGACGGCGCCTTCCGACACACGGAACGCGTCCGTATTGAAGATGGTCGTGTCGCCCAGGATGCGCATCTTTTTCAGTTTGGCCACAATGACAGCTTCTTCCATCGTGATGGGTTTCTCGTGGAGGGTGATGGTGTCCAGTTTGAGGATATTGGCGTGGGGAATCTTGTGTGTATAGGTGTCGGTGCCTAAGTAGGAGACTTGGATTTCGTAGTCTTTATCGCGGTCCAGGAAGGCCATGAGTGTGAAATTGCCGTCTTTGTCAGTGACGCGAGACTGATGATAGGTCGAGTCGGTCAGACAGAACACGCGCACACCGGCGTTCTGTAGAGGGGCCATGCGCTGAGTTTCGTTTTCTTTCATCTGTACATGTCCGGTGACTTCGGTTCTTTTCAGTGAGGGTATGTATCCATCATGGAAAATGATGACCCGTTGGGCCTGTACGGCCAGGCAGCAGGACAGCATCAGCAGGCACAGCCCTATGATTTGGCTTTTATTCATGGCTTTTGAAGCTCTTTCTACGAGGAAGTTTTTTGCAAAGAAAGTGCTTTTTGCAGGATTGGCCACTCTTTTTCCCGAATATTTTCCCGTTTTTCATTCAAAAAGAGAGAGAATCGCTGCCGTCGGTCGTTTCCCTTTGTGTTTTTGGATGCTGTTTGTTGACTGTTTTCATAAATGCGTATTGTTGCTTTGACTTTGGTGGTGTGATTGGAGTCTGAAGGCTCTGGAAGCTCGGGACATCTTGCAAGGTAGTGCGGAGTGTCATTGCCAAAAGCTTGTTTATAAGCTGTTTGCGTAGAAGGCGTTTGCCCGAGGATTCTCTCTGCGAGCCGGACCTATTGCGCCCGTGGACGGATACCTTTCCGCCCGTGGCTCGAAACTATTCCGTGCATGGACGGAAAGGAGGGTAGATTCGGCCGCCATGGACAGGCGTCGGACGCGGCATCTGCTGTCGGGAACAACGAGCTTGTAAGAAGGCCGTTTTTGTTTATAATGTTTTAAACTGAATCTTTGGCCGGGATGTGAATGGCGTGCCGTAGGAGCCGGATGGCGTCGCCAATCTGCATGCAGCCGGGACTTTTTGTCGCCTTGTAACAAAAAAAGTCTGTATCTTTGCATCGTTTAATCCAAGAAACGACTATGCCTTTAAATTTACCCGATAAACTGCCTGCCATCGAACTCTTGAAGCAGGAAAATATCTTTGTCATCGACCATTCGCGGGCGACGCGACAGGACATCCGCCCCCTGCGTATCGTCATCCTCAACTTGATGCCGCTGAAGATTACGACGGAGACTGATCTTGTCCGCCTGCTGTCGAACACACCGCTCCAGATAGAAATCTCATTCATGAAACTGCGCAGCCATACGCCGAAGAACACGCCTGTCGAACACATGAAGGCTTTCTACAAGGATTTCGAACTGATGCGCGAGGAGCGTTTCGACGGCATGATTGTCACCGGTGCGCCCGTCGAGCAGATGCCTTTCGAGGAAGTGAGTTATTGGCCTGAAGTGTCGTCCATCTTCGACTGGGCACGCACACATGTCACTTCCACCTTATATATATGTTGGGCTGCGCAAGCCGGGCTTTACCGTTTTTATGGCATTCCCAAGTACGATTTGCCCGAGAAGATGTTCGGCATCTTCGAGCATCGTGTGAACCGTCCGCTGCTTCCCATCTTCCGCGGCTTCGACGATGTCTTTTACGTCCCTCACAGCCGTCACACGGAAGTGCGCCGTGCAGACATCGAACGCTGTCCGGAGTTGGACATTATTTCCGAATCGGACGAGTCGGGTGTCTATATGGTGATGGCACGTGGCGGGCGTGAATTCTTCATCACCGGGCATTCGGAATATTCTCCCTATACGCTTGACGGCGAATACAAGCGTGACCTGGCCAAGGGACTGCCCATCAAGATGCCGAAGAACTATTACCGCGGCGATGACCCCTCGCAGCCTCCCTTGGTGCGCTGGCGGGCTCATGCCAACCTGCTCTTCTCTAACTGGCTGAACTATTACGTATATCAAGAGACACCTTACGACATAAACGAGATACGCTGATGAAACCTCGTAAGATAGAACTTCTGGCTCCGGCCAAAAACTTGGAGTGTGGCCTTGCGGCTGTCGACCACGGGGCAGACGCCGTCTACATCGGTGCCACCCGCTTCGGCGCGCGGGCAGCTGCCGGCAATTCGCTGAATGACATTGCACGGCTTGTCGACTACGCCCATCTCTACGGCGTGCGCATTTATGTCACCGTGAACACCATCCTGCGTGATGAGGAGCTGGCTGACACGCAGGCCATGATTTGGGAGCTTTATCGGGCCGGTGTAGATGCGCTCATCGTGCAGGACATGGGCTTGCTGGAGCTTGATTTGCCTCCCATTCCCCTGCACGCCAGTACGCAGATGGACAACCGTACGCCAGAGAAAGTCCGTTTCTTGGCTGATGTCGGTTTCCGTCAGGTAGTGTTGGCGCGTGAGCTGTCGTTGCAGGACATACGCCGGGTGCATGAAGCCTGTCCGGATGTCTCGCTCGAGGTGTTCGTGCACGGGGCGTTGTGTGTGAGCTACAGCGGACAGTGCTATGTGTCGCAAGCCTGTTTCGGACGTAGTGCCAACCGTGGCGAGTGCGCGCAGTTCTGCCGCTTGGCTTTCGACCTGGAAGATGCCCGTGGACGGAAAATCGTGCACGACAAACATCTGCTTTCCCTCAAGGACCTCAATCAAAGTGATGTCCTGGAACAACTGCTTGATGCCGGAGCTACGTCGCTCAAGATTGAGGGCCGGCTGAAAGATGTCGCGTATGTGAAAAATGTGACTGCGGCCTACCGACGCAAGCTGGACGACCTATTCAAGCGGCGTAGGGAATATGTGAAAGCTTCCAGCGGCGAGGTCCGTTTGACATTTCGCCCGCAGTTGGACAAAAGTTTCAGTCGCGGCTTTACACACTATTTCCTGCTTGGGCGTGAGCGGGATGTCGCTTCGTTCGACACGCCGAAGTCGCTGGGCGAGGAGATGGGCACGGTGAAGGAGGTACGGGGCAACAGCCTGGTGGTCTCCGGAGTGAAGCCGTTCAACAATGGCGACGGAGTCTGCTTCCTGGATGAGAGTGGAAAGCTACGCGGTTTTCGCATCAATCGGGCGGAAGGCAACAGACTTTATCCCCAAGAAAAGCCGCATATTCCTCAGCGCACGGTGCTCTATCGTAACTTTGACCAGGAATTTGCCAATGTCTTAGCGCGCAAGAGCGCCGAGCGGCGTATTCAGGTGGACATCGAACTGTCCGAATGTGCCTTTGGTTTTACCCTGGGCATGACGGATGAGGACGGGCATCGTGCTGTGCTCGCTTTCGAAGCTGCGAAAGAGCCGGCACGGACTCCGCAGAAGAACCAATGGCGCACGCAGCTTGCCAAGTTGGGCAATACGCCCTTCGAATTGAGAGACATCCGTCTGCACATGACGGAAGACTGGTTCATACCGTCGTCCCTGCTGGCTGAATGGCGGCGGCGTGTGGTCGACTTGTTGGTGCAGACACGCCGCATCGGCTACTCCCGCGAAGTCGCCCGTATGAGTTCGCGTCCTTTGACCTATCCGCAACAGGAACTGACCTATCTGGGCAATGTGATGAATGAACGAGCTGCACAGTTTTACAAGACATACGGCGTGCAGCGCATCGAGCCTGCCTTCGAACGCCGTCCGGTCGAGGAGGCTGTCTTAATGTTCTGCAAGCATTGCCTGCGTTATAGCATGGGGTGGTGTCCCGTGCACCAGAAAGGACGTTCTCCCTATCAGGAGCCTTATTATCTGGTTTCGTCCGACGGACGGCGTTTCCGCTTGGACTTTGACTGCAGACAGTGTCAGATGAAAGTGTCGTATGCGCGTGAATAGATGGTGGATAGGGCTGCTGCTGGCTGTTGTGACGGTGCTGACCTCATGCCGTTATGCCGAGCCGGACTACTCCGGGTGGAATCTCACTCGCGAGCAACGCGACTCCCTGGAGTTTCGTGCCACGCATCACTATGGAGTGAATTACAACTTCCAGGTCCTGGCTGATTCCCTTCCTTTGCGACAGATGCTCAGCGCAGACTCGCTTTGGCTCTATCGTGGCGATGTGCTTGTCGTCGCCGACTATGCCGTCATGACCTCGGACACGGCCCACGCCGTGTGGATTAAGGTCGCACGTGACCAGGACACGATGGGCTGGATTGCAGAAGACCGCTTGCTCGACAACGTCGTCCCCATCGACCCCATTTCACGGTTCATCCATTGGTTCAGCAGTCTGCGTACACGCGTTTTCCTTGTCGTCGTCGGTGCTTTCATCCTTTTCTATCTGTATCGTCGTTCGCGCCGTGACGCACGTCGCTCCTTGCGTGCGCAACATATCGACAGCATCTATCCTGTGCTCTTGTGTTGCTGTGTCGTGCTGGCCGCCACGTTGTATGCCAGTATCCAGCGTTTTGCGCCAGAGACATGGGTGCACTATTATTTCAACCCCTCGCTCAATCCCTTTGCACTCCCGCCTGTGTTGGCTTTGTTTGTCCTTTTCGTGTGGGGCATGTTGCTTGTGTCGTTGGCTTTGGTCGACGACCTTTTCCATCAGGCCGACTTCTCCACGTCGTTCTTTTATCTGCTGGGACTAGGCACGCTCTGCATTTTCCTCTATCTGCTCGTGACGTGGAGTGTCTACTACTATGTGGGCTATGCGCTGGTGCTTCTCTTTCTTGCGATGGCTGTCCGTCATCTGTTGCGCACTTGTATGGGAGCTTACACCTGTGGACACTGCGGTGCGCGTCTCCCGCACAAAGGCGTGTGTCCACACTGCGGTTATGACAACATCTGACTGGTCTTTTGAAGAAATCTGTTTCTGCTTTCTTACTTTTTGTTCTTTTTCATAATCTTTTCAGAATTCCCCTCTAGTTTTGCAGCAGAAATCAATGATAATGGAAATATAAACTTAAAAGCTTTATGATTATGAAAACTATTGGATGGATGAAAGTAGCCATGATGTTTGTGGCTGGAACATTTGTGTTCACTGCATGTGACGATGACGACAACAAGTTTGCTGCACCGGAAGCCGTGCAAGCGGCCTTCAACCAACAGTATGGTGACGCCACCCGTGTCGAGTGGGAACGGGAAAGAAACGGCTATCTCGTAGCCGAATTCTGGAAAGACAACAAGGAGTATGACGCATGGTACACGACCGAAGGACAGTGGGTCATGACAGAAGTTGACCACCGGAACGACCTCAATGCCCTGCCGCAGGCGGTGCGCGATGGATTTGCAGCTTCGGCTTATGCTCAGTGGAGAGTCGACGACATAGACGAGATACAACGGCCGGACTATGAGAATGTCTACAAAATCGAGGTCGAGCAGAACGGCCAGCAAGACATGGACTTGTATTTTGACGTGAATGGTACGCTCTTCCGCGAAGTGGCTGACGGCAACGACGACCGCAACGAAGGCATGCTTCCGTCACAGATGCCCGCTGGGATTCAGGCATTCATCGACGAACGTTACCCGAATGCACGCATCGTCGACTTCGACATGGAGCGTGGACGCTACGAAGTGGATGTGATTTACAACAGCCAGAGCATCGATATTCTCTTTGACACAGACGCCAACTGGATTTCCAGCGCGACGGACTATGAGCGCAATGTACCCGAGGTCGTGAAGAATGCCATCAATGCCAACTTCTCAGGCAAACGCATCGACGACTGTGACTTCGTGGAGACTGCTGCAGGTGAACGTTATTGGCTTGTCGACATTGACAATCAAGAGGCTGATGTGCGTGTCAGCGAAGATGGACAGATATTAGCCTGACACAGGCATACTGCCGACCCTGTAAGGACAGGTGAGGGGCAAGGAGGCTATCTCAAATAGATTTTGAGGTAGTCTCCTTGTCGTTTTATCCTTTTCTGCCGTGTGTGCCATCGAGCCGTTGCCGGACCTTCCTGTCTTGCCAAAGTGAATTGTTACGAAAAAATGTGATTCTTCAGGAGTGTCAGCTGATGACTTTCCAGTGGAGGAGTGCGTTCCGCACACCGTCGTCATCGACAGATGTCGTCACATAGTCGGCTTCAGCCTGGATGGCAGGCTGTGCGTTGCCCATGGCCACACCGACTCCCGCTCTTCGCAGCATGGGGATGTCGTTTCCCCCGTCGCCGAAAGCCATCGTCTCGTCGATGGATATGCCGAAGCGGGCAGCCATCAGTTCAATGCCCCGGCCCTTGTCCGCACCGTCGGCCGTGATGTCGGTAAATGCCGGATGCCACCGTCCAGAGATGCAATCGGAGAGAAGGGGCATCAGGCGGCGTTCTGTCTCTTCGTCCACGATGGGTGTGATTTGGATGATGCGCTCTTTGTAGATAGTGTCGAGAGGTGGGTTCTCTGGCAAGTGCCGGACGTTGAGATAGTCACAGAAAATCTTGTAGAGCAATTCGTTCGGATGCTGGAGGACGACGTGTTTTTCGCCGACATAGACGCAGGCGAAACCAAGTTCGTCAGACATGCGGGCCATCGTGCGCACGTCTGCATCAGGGATGGGGGTGCAGACGACAGTTTCCTCGCCGACGAAGCAGTAGGCGCCATTGGTCGTCACATAGCCGTCGATGAGGTGCTTGATGGCATCCAGATTGTCTATAATCGCGATGGGGCGTCCCGTAGCGATGAATATTTTCACTCCGGCCTCATGGGCCTTTTCCAATGCGTCAATCGTCGAAGCCGGGATGGCATGTGTGCGGAAGCTCACGAGTGTCCCGTCAATGTCAAAAAACAAAGCCTTAATCATAATATGTACCTATCTTGTTCCGGGAGGCAAAGATAGTGATAAAAGGAATGTGCCGCGCCTGCGGCAGGGGAGAATCGGTCTTCACAGTCCGGCATTGCCATCTGAAAAGTGACGACTTCCGGCTTCGAGGCGCAAAAAAGCTGCCGAACATTTGCACGGCCGCAGGCTTTTACTTACATTTGAAGCGAAGAAAAACATACCTTAATTATATTAATAGCATGGAACATTTACTCTTCTGGCTTGTGCCGGTATCGTCGGTGCTCGCCCTCTGTTACGCTTACTATTTCTATAAGCAAATGAAGAAAGTGAGCGAAGGTACTCCACAAATGGCGCATATTGCGGCAGCAGTCCGCAAGGGCGCCATGTCTTACTTGAAGCAACAGTATAAGGTCGTCGGCTGGGTGTTTGTCGCCCTGGTCATCCTTTTCTCCATCATGGCCTACGGCTTCGGGGTGCAAAATTCTTGGGTTCCCGTCGCATTCCTGACGGGAGGTTTCTTCTCCGGACTTTCCGGTTTTCTCGGCATGAAGACTGCCACTTATGCGTCGGCACGTACGGCTAACGCTGCACGCGAATCGCTCAACGGCGGTCTGCGCGTCGCCTTCCGTAGCGGCGCGGTGATGGGACTCATCGTTGTCGGCCTGGGACTGTTGGACATCTCGTTCTGGTATTTGTTGCTGAATGCCGTCATTCCGGAAGATGCGCTCACTCCGACCCAGAAGCTTTGCGTCATCACGACCACGATGCTGACCTTCGGCATGGGTGCGAGCACGCAGGCCCTTTTTGCACGTGTCGGAGGTGGTATCTACACGAAAGCGGCAGACGTGGGTGCTGACCTCGTCGGAAAAGTGGAGGCAGGCATACCGGAAGACGACCCGCGCAATCCGGCAACAATCGCGGACAATGTGGGTGACAATGTGGGCGACGTGGCCGGCATGGGTGCTGACCTCTACGAGTCTTATTGCGGTTCCATCCTCTCCACAGCTGCGCTGGGTGCAGCAGCTTTCCTTCATTCCGGCGACACGGTGATGCAGTTTAAGGCAGTCATAGCCCCGATGCTTATTGCGGCTGTCGGCATCTTGCTTTCCATTATCGGCATATTCGCTGTCCGCACGAAGGAGAAAGCCAATATCAAGGACCTGCTCGGTTCGCTTTCCGTCGGTACGAACCTGAGTTCCGGACTTATCGTTGTGGCCACGTTCCTTATCATGTGGTTGCTGGGTCTTGACAACTGGGCACTCATCAGTTGCTCCGTCGTTGTCGGCCTCCTGATGGGCGTTGTCATCGGACGTTCGACGGAATATTACACGTCTCAGTCCTACGCGCCTACGCGCCGCCTGAGCGAAAGCGGCAAGACCGGTCCTGCCACAGTCATCATCTCAGGTATCGGCTTGGGCATGCTCTCGACGGCCATCCCCGTCATCGCTGTCGTCATCGGCATCATCCTCTCCTATCTCTTTGCTGCCGGCTTTGACCTGTCTAACGTCAGCATGGGTCTCTACGGCATCGGCATCGCGGCAGTCGGAATGCTTTCTACGCTGGGCATCACGCTGGCTACGGATGCGTATGGTCCTATCGCGGACAATGCGGGCGGTAATGCCGAAATGTCCGGCCTTGGCAAGGAAGTGCGCCAGCGCACGGATGCACTCGACTCGCTTGGCAACACGACGGCTGCGACAGGCAAAGGCTTCGCTATCGGTTCGGCTGCCTTGACAGGACTTGCCCTGCTGGCTTCTTACATCGAAGAGATTCGTATCGGTCTTGACCGTATCGGCACGGAGGTGTTGACGCTCGCTGATGGACGCTCTATTCCTGTGAGTGAAGCGACGTTTACCGATTTCATGTATTACTATGACGTCACACTGATGAACCCCAACGTTTTGGCCGGTATGTTTATCGGTGCGATGATGGCCTTCCTCTTCTGTGGACTGACGATGAATGCAGTCGGCCGTGCGGCTTCCCACATGGTGGCAGAGGTGCGCCGCCAGTTCCGTGAGATGAAGGGTATACTTTCCGGCGAGACTGAGCCGGACTACGAACGCTGCGTGCAGATTTCGACCAAGGGCGCACAGCGTGAGATGGTCGTGCCGTCATTGCTCGCCATCATTGCTCCGGTCGTGACCGGATTCATCTTCGGCGTGCCCGGTGTGCTGGGCTTGCTCGTCGGCGGATTGAGCAGTGGTTTTGTGCTCGCCGTGTTCATGGCCAATGCCGGAGGTGCGTGGGACAATGCAAAGAAATATGTCGAAGAAGGCAACTTCGGTGGCAAAGGTAGCGAAGTTCACAAAGCGACAGTCGTCGGCGACACGGTTGGCGACCCGTTCAAGGATACTTCCGGCCCGAGTCTGAATATATTGATAAAACTGATGAGTATGGTAGCCATCGTCATGGCAGGTCTGACCGTCAGCTGGAGTTTGTTAGGATAACACGTTGAACATTCCAAAAAATCATGCACCCCGCGTAGATTCGTTCGCGAATTTGCGCGGGGTTTTCTATTTATTTCCCACCTTTGCATTTGATTTCACTTAATACTTTATTACTATGAAACGACTACGAACTCTACTTCTCGGGGCATGCCTCTGCGTGTCCTTCTTGCCCGCGGCCGCACAGACGGCTACCACATCGGCCGACGAAGGCGAATATTACGTTTCCAGCTCTTTCCATGAACCTGCCGATGAAGGCTTGCGTTTCATCTATAGCCGCGATGGTCTCCATTGGGACAGTATTCCGGGGACATGGCTGGCTCCGGAGCTGGGCGACAGCATCATGCGTGACCCTTCGGTCTGGCGTGGAGAGGATGGCACGTACCATCTGGTATGGACCATCGCATGGAAGGGAGATACCGGCATCGGTTATTCCAGCTCGACCGATCTCATACATTGGACTCCCCAACGGCGTATTCCTGTGATGGACAGCATACGGCATACTTACAGTGTCTGGGCTCCGGAGCTGTTTTATGATGACACGAAAGGCGAGTATATGATTGTGTTTACGGCTCAGGTGGACGACAAGACATCGACCGGGCGTCGCAATGAGCATGGCGACTATCACCGTATGTATTATGTCACGACACGTGACTTTGTGGCTTTCTCTGAGCCGCGTCTCCTTTACGATGCCGGTTATAGCTGCATCGACGGTGTCATTGTCAAGCGTGGCGAAGGTGACTATGTGCTTGTCGCCAAGGACAACCGTAAGGCAAACAGTAATCTGCGGGTAGCTTTTTCGAGACGTCCTGAAGGACCTTATACGCTTCCCTTGTCACGTCCATTCACCGGCATCTTTGCCGAAGGTCCGTCCGTCACGAAGGTGGGTGACACCTATTATATATACTACGACCTTTATCGCCGCCATATCTACGGGGCATCCACGACGAAAGATTTCATCCATTTCACAGATGTCACGTCCAATGCCGCATTTCCTGCCGGACACAAGCATGGCACAGTCTTTAAAGCGCCGGCCTCAACTGTGGAGGCCCTCATTCGTGCTTCGCAGAAAAAGTAAGCCGGTTCTTTCGCACGCATTTTGAAAAAACATCGGAAACATGCTGTCTGGAATGATAAAATATAAGAGGAGGCTGTCTCAAATTCAAGGTTGAGGCAGCCTCCTTTAGGTCAGGCTTTAGTGTTGCTGTTAGCCGTAAATCCTATTTTTGCAATTTGAATCCCAACTGCATCCCTTCGTAATTGTCAGAGACGGAATTGAAGATTGTGAGCAGGTTGTTGTCCATGAATTTGCTGGCTACACTGGCGATGCCTTTGGCTATGTCCCAGACACGGTCAGCGTCGTAAGCCAGGGTCATCTGGTCACCACTGAAGCTGACATAAGCCGTGGTGCTGAATCCAAGTTTGCCGGTCATGACGACGGTCAGGTTGTCTTTGTCAAACGTGTAAGTGCCGGTGCTTGATTTTCCGGCGATGGTCTGCACGTAAGTGCCGTCTTCCTTGAATTCGTATGAGGTGTTTTCACTGCTGATTTTTAGTTTGGAACATGCTGTACCCAGTTGTTCTTCCACTTTGCTGGATGCCACGACACCTCCAGCCTTGGCCAGCAGGTTGTCACTCTTGAAAACACAAGCGGGCTGGACATATCGCCATGTGCCGATGATGGATTTGTCGTTTACCGTCACTTTGTTTACAACCTTGCTCATGCCGTCTTTCAGGTTTCCGAGCAGATTTTTCCAGTCTTGAGCCTGTCCGGGCATCGATGTGCAGATGAGCAGGAACAGGCATACACATTTCCATAAATTTGTTTTCTTCATTGTCTTGTTTGCTTTTTGATAAAGTTTGTTGCAAAGATAATGTTTCTATCGCACGCATTGCAATGTAATTTAACACTTATAATTTAAACTTTCGCTATCTTTGCCGTCTAAGGAAAGAAATTAGAGTACAAACATAAAATATAGCTATGAAAAACTTATCCAACTTATTAATGTCGGCAGTTCTTCTGTCAGCATGTGCATTGCCTGCGGTTGCGCAATATCCGGTAATACCAGATTCGATTAAAGCGCGCATAGAGCGTGAGCAGAGCGAGATTGACCGTTTGTCGGATGAAGCTTGGGCCAAGGCTTTGCCTATTGTGGAGCAGGAGGCTATCAATGGCCGTCCGTACAAACCTTGGGCTTCCAAGCCCAGCGACTTGCTGAAGGCTGATATTCCGGCTTTTCCGGGAGCAGAAGGCGGAGGTGCTTATACGCCGGGCGGACGTGGCGGAAAGGTCTTGGTGGTGACCAATCTGAACGACCGTGGTCCAGGTTCCTTCCGTGAAGCTTGCGAGACCGGAGGTGCACGTATCATCGTTTTTAATGTGTCGGGCGTCATCCATTTGAAAACTCCCATCAATCTTCGTGCCCCTTATGTGACGATTGCCGGGCAGACAGCTCCGGGAGATGGTATTTGTGTGACAGGTGCTTCGTTCCTCATCGACACGCATGATGTCGTCATCCGTCACATGCGTTTCCGCCGTGGGCAGACTGACGTGGCTTTCCGCGACGATGCTTTGGGAGGCAACGGTGTGGGCAATATCATGATTGACCACGTATCGGCGTCGTGGGGACTCGATGAGAATATGTCTATGTATCGCCATGTCTACAACCGTGACCCGAAGACCAATAAAGGAGAGAAGCTTCCTACGGTGAACATCACCATCCAGAACTCCATCTTCTCTGAGGGACTTGACATGTACAATCATGCCTTTGGTGCGACCATTGGCGGACACAACTGTATGTTTGCCCGCAATCTTTTTGCCTCAAACATCAGCCGTAACTGCTCTATCGGCATGAACGAAGACTTCAATTTCGTCAATAACGTGACATTCAACTGGTGGAACCGTTCGGTTGACGGTGGCGACAATACGAGCCGTCTGAACATCATCAACAATAATTTTAAGCCGGGACCTATTACCCCTGTGGGCAAACCTATCAGCTACCGTATTGTGAAGATGGAATCCGGCCGTTCCAAGGAGAGCAAAGACCTGTATGGCAAAGCTTATGTCAATGGCAATGTCGTGTGGGGCAATGACGCTGTAACAAAGGACAACTGGGCCGGTGGCGTGCAGATTGGCAACGGACCTGTCCCGGCTGAGCGTGTGGGCGAACTGCGGGTCGACACGCCTTTCCCGATGCCTCATGTGACCATCATGCCGGCAAAGGAAGCCTATGATTTCGTGTTGAGCAATGTCGGTGCGACTTTCCCCAAGCGTGATGCTGTCGACAAGCGTGTCATTGAGACTGTGAAAACCGGTAAAGCTATTTATGCAGATGATGCAAAGGAGTTCAGCAGTCCTTATGTGAAACGTCGTCTTCCGGCTGATTCCTATAAATTGGGCATTATCACCCATCCGAGCCAAGTGGGAGGTCTTCCTGAATACAAAGGCACACCGGTGGTCGACAGTGACAATGACGGTATGCCTGATGCTTGGGAGACTAAGTATGGCTTGAACCCGAATGACCCGAGCGATGCGGTGAAAGACTGCAATGGTGACGGTTATACGAACATCGAGAAATACATCAATGGTATCGATCCGACCCGTAAAGTAGACTGGACGGATGTGGAAAACAACTACGATACGTTGGCAAAACGCAAAAGTTTACTTTAATCAACTATAAACGTGATGAAATCAATCCATTTAAAGATTTTAGCTTTAGGATTGCTGATGGCGGGGTTTGTGCATGTCAATGCACAAACCTTTGCTGTTCGTACGGACGGTCAGCATCTGTCTTATGTGAAAGATTCCCGTGGCAATCGCTTGCTGGACTATTCCACATGTGGTTATCGGAATTCCAATGTGGACATTCCTTCCGTCAAAGGTGCAGTCTTTGTTTCCCATCGAGAGGGTGACAACAGTGAGCGCATTCAGCGTGCGTTGGACTATGTAGCTTCGTTGAAGCCTGATGCAAATGGTTTTCGGGGGGCCGTGCTGCTCGACAAAGGAACATTTGAATTGTCTGAGCCCTTGCGCATCAAGGCTTCAGGTGTGGTGTTGCGCGGCGTTTCAAAGAAAGAGACAGTCTTAAAGAAAAACGGTGTGGACCGCTGTGCCCTTATTTATATAGAAGGTATAAATGACTGCAAGGAGGCGGGGACTACAAACATTGTTTCCGATTATGTACCGGTGAATGCCTTGACCTTCGATGTCGCATCTGGCACAGGGCTGCAAGCCGGTGACCGTGTGATGATCTACCGTCCTTGCACAAAAGAGTGGATTGCTTCGCTGGGATGTGAGATTTTTGGCGGAGGCATTAGTGCGCTGGGATGGAAAGCCGGCGACGTAGACCTTTATTGGGACAGAACCGTTACAGCGGTAGAAGGCAATAAGGTGACGATTGACGCTCCGTTGTCCATGGCTTTGGACAAGGAGTATGGACAGTGTGCATTGATGCCTTACGCCTGGGACGGTCGTGTGTCTGACTCCGGCGTGGAGAACCTGACGCTCATGTCTGATTACAACAAGAAATACCCAATGGATGAAGACCACTGCTGGAGTGGCATATCCATAGAGAATGCTGAGAACTGCTGGGTTCGGATGGTGGATTTCAAGCATTTTGCCGGTAGTGCTGTCATCGTACAACGTACAGGAGCACGCATTACGGTGGAGGATTGCCGTTCGCTCGAACCTGTATCGGAATTGGCAGGCATGCGTCGCCGTTCGTTCTACACAATGGGCCAGCAAGTGCTCTTCCAACGTTGCTATTCGGAGTACGCCATAAACGATTTTGTGGCCGGGTACAGTGCCGCAGGACCGAACGCTTTTGTGCAGTGTGACTCTTGGGAGTCAAACAGTTTCAGTGGCTCTATCGGTTCGTGGGCAGCCGGTCTGTTGTTTGACATTGTCAATATCGACGGCCATGACCTGAAGTTTATGAATTTGGGACAGGACAAGGTCGGAGCCGGATGGAACACCGGCAACAGCCTTTTCTGGCAGTGTACGGCCAATGAACTCTTCTGTTATACACCGGTGAAGGACGCGCCGAATCGGGCATACGGTTGCTGGGGCGCATTCTCAGGTGACGGAGAATGGGGCGAGTCGAACAATCATGTCAATCCGCGCAGTTTCTTCTATGCTCAGTTGGCCGAACGCCTGCAGGCGGATGTCAGCAAGCGTGCCCGTCTGTTGCCCCGTTGGATGGATGCCACCAGTAGTCCGACTGTGGAGCAGGCAGCTGAGATGGCAAAGCAAAGTCTTGAACCGCGTCTGACCTTGGACATGTGGATTGAACAGAACACATGTGCCGCTTCCGTCGATGCGACAGGCTTGAAGTCGGTCGACGACATCAAGGCTTCCCCGAAGCAGGCTCCGGCCAAAATGGACTTCAGCATAGTCAACGGTCATATCGTGGCCGACGGACTTTTGCTTGAAGGCAATCGCCAGGAAGTGACATGGTGGAACGGACGCACGAAATATAACTTCATCAAGACGGCCAAACCGCATGTCACCCGCTTCGTGCCTGACCAGGAAGGATTGGGCTTGACCGACCGCATCGACTCGGCACTCGTGCAGATGAAACGCCGGGGAAATGTCGTGTTTGACCATAACTACGGCCTGTGGTACGACTTGCGCCGCACCGACCATGAACGCATCCGCCGCCGTGACGGCGATGTCTGGGCTCCGCTTTACGAGCAGCCTTTCGGACGTTCCGGACAGGGCAAGGCTTGGGACGGACTGAGCAAATATGACCTGACACGTCCCAATGCTTGGTACTGGTATCGCCTGAAGACATTTGCCGACAAGGCCGAAGCCGCCGGCATGATGCTTTTCCATCAGAATTATTTCCAACACAACATCCTCGAAGCCGGTGCACACTGGGTGGACTGCCCGTGGCGTGATGCCAACAACATCAACAACACGGACATGGGTGAGCCTGTCAACTTTGCCGGAGACAAACGCATCTTCGTGGCAGACAAATTCTATGACATTAATCATCCCGTGCGTCGGGAGTTGCACCGCCAATACATCCGTCAGTGTCTGAACAACTTTGCGGATAATAAAAACGTCGTACAACTCATCAGTGCCGAATACACCGGTCCGCTCCACTTCATGGAGTTCTGGCTCGACTGCATCGCCGAGTGGGAACAGGAGACAGGCAAGCATGCCACGGTTGCCCTGAGCGCGACGAAGGACGTGCAGGATGCCATTCTGAACGACCCGAAACGGGCGGCCGTCGTCGACATCATCGACATCCGCTATTGGCATTACCGTGCCGACGGTTCGCTCTACGCTCCTGAAGGCGGCAAGAACATGGCTCCGCGCCAGCATGCACGCAAGATGAAGGTCGGAAAGATGGGCTACGAAGGTGCATACCGGGCAGTGAGCGAATACCGTATGAAATATCCCGACAAGGCTGTCGTCCTCTATGCGCAGGACTATCCCGCGCAGGGTTGGGCTGTGCTGATGGGAGGCGGCTCATGCCCCAACTTGCAGGTGGCTGATAAAGACTTCCTTTCCGATGTGCCTTACATGAACGTTGTGCCGTCGACAACTGCGGACTATGAGATGATAGCCGGTGAGAAACAAGGTGCTGTGCTCCATGTACACAAGGCGATGGATGTGAAACTTTCCTTGCCGTCCGGCAAGTATTGCGTGAAATACATCACGTCGAAAGATTGCAAGGTATCCGTTCTCGTCAAGAGCGTAAAAGTGAAAGGTGACTACACGCTCCATGCTGAGAAGGAGGGCATCTATTGGTTGCAGAAGCTGTAAAACGCAGATAAAATCTGTTAAAAATAAAATTCTCAAGGAGGGTGTATCCAAAACAAACGGATACATCCTCCTTTTGTTTGCTTTCTAGTCGCTTGTTTTGGGAAGCATTACTTCTCTTGTATGCTCTTGTAAAATCCGTTTTTGCCAGCCATAAAGGGTAGCCGACCTTACCCTGGAGTCCGTGCTTGCCCGCCCTAGACTCCGTCCGACCTTACCCTAGAGGGTCAGCTATGCTTGTGTCAGACTCGACGGCGGGCAGGGATTCAGAGGCGGAACAGACCTTGTCTGATAGGGAGGAAAAAGTACAATAAGGTTTAGATGCCGGTCTTTGCTTTTTCATTATCACGATTCTGATGGTCTTATGATCGCGATAGTTGTAGTCTTATGATTGCGAAAATGAGTGTGTCATGTTCGCGATTGTAAGACTGTCATATTCGCGATACTGGATGAAAGCTGACAGGCATGTGGAAGGATGCTGATAACGAATGTGTTATACGGATGCTTCCTGGTGTAAAACTGGAGAAATGGGATTGGAAGGATATGAAAGCAGTGTGCAGAAAAGAAAATGCTTGGACGGAAAATGTACAATAACCTCAAGCTGTGCATTCCGTCCAAGCATTCGATGGCTTGTCCGAATCCGGCAGGAAATCGGGTGAAGCCTTATTTTTGAAGTTCGGCGATGAGCGCGGTGATGTTGGCTGTAAAGAGACGGGCCGAGATGGCAATCAGGATAATGCCGAAGAACTTACGCATGATGTAGATGCCGCCTTTGCCCAGAAAACGTTCGATGCGGTCAGTCATTTTCAGTACGAAGAACACCCACACCATGTTGAGCGTGAGCGCCGTGAGGATGTTGATAGTGGCATATTCGGCGCGCAAGGTGACAAGCGTGGTGAACGTTCCGGCTCCGGCCAGCAGCGGGAAGACCAGAGGGACGAGAGTCGCTTCTTTGATCGGTCCTTGATTCTTGAAGATTTCGATGTCTAGAATCATTTCCAGTGCCATCAGGAAGATGATGAGTGCTCCTGCGATGGCGAATGAAGCGATGTCCACTTGGAAGATTTTCAGGATGGCGTCTCCTCCGAAGAAAAAGAGGAGGAGCAATGCAAAGGAGATGAGGGTCGCCTTGAGCGCATTGACAGGACGGCCTTTTTGTTTTAGACTTAAGATGATAGGGATTGCGCCGATAATATCAATGACTGCAAACAGTACGATGAAAGCACTGATGAGCTGTTGGAAATTAAATTCTGAAAACATATCCTTTATTCTTTTGGAGCAAAGATATTCATTTTTCTGCTATGGCTATTCATTTTAATAAAAGAAAAAAAACATAAAACATAAGGTAAAAAGGCCGCGTGTAAGTTTTTCATAATTATATTTGTACAATTTAGCATATATACTTTATAAACTGACGTGGACAATGACAATAACGATGTATGATACTTTACTCCAACTGCCCTTGTTTCAGGGATTAGGTAAGAACGACATTACCAGCATCTTGGATAAAGTAAAGATACATTTTTCCCGACGTAAGGCCGGTGACATCGTGCTTCGTAAAGGCCAGGCATGTAGGGATTTGGTCTTTTTGCTCAACGGAAGTCTGATGTCTGAGACATCGGACAAGGACAATATGTATTTGTTTTATGAAGAAATAGATGCTCCTTCCCTGCTTGAGCCTTATTCGCTTTTCGGCTGGCGTACGGAGTATGCATCGAACTATATCACGTCGACCGTTTGTGATTTTGTCAGCATAGAGAAGTTCTATTTGCTTTCCGAGTTGAGCAATTATGAAATCATCCGCTTGAATTACTTGAATATATTGAGCAACCGCATTCAGAATTTGAGTGACCGTTTGTGGACCAACATGGCTGGAAGCGTGGAGGACCGCATTGTGGATTTCATTCTTCTCCATAGCATAATCCCGACGGGTGAGAAGCGCTTGAAAATAAAGATGGACGACTTGGCAAAACTGCTTTCCAGCACTCGGATACGTATTTCCAGGGCTTTGAATGAAATGCAGGACAAGCATTGGATAACGTTGCACCGCGGTGAAATCCGTGTCCCGGATTTCGTCCATCTGAAGGAACATCGGGAGGCCCGGCGGCTGGAGCAATCGATAAAAAGTGAAACATAACTTAGATTCAGAATATGAACGAACAGACAATCATGGATAATCCATTTCTTGAGACGTATCATACACCTCACCATACCCATCCTTTTGACCGAATACGGATGGAACACTACAAACCGGCTTTTCATGAAGGCATGAAGCGGCAGAATGCGGAAATTGATGCCATCGTGAGCAATCCGGAGACTCCTACGTTTGCGAACACTATTGTCGCACTGGAGCGGTCCGGTGAATTGTTGGAGCGGGTATGTCAGGTGTTTTTCAACCTGATGGAAGCTGAAAGCAGTGATGACATGCAGCAACTGGCCCAGGAAATATCTCCCGTGTTGGCCGAGCACAGCAACAACATAAGCTTGAATGAAAACTTGTTTGCCCGCGTGAAGGCTGTCTACGAGCAGGAGGGCGGGACGCTTGAGGGTGAGGACCGTGAGCTTTTGCAGAAGACGTATGACAGCTTTGTGCGGAGCGGTGCCAATCTGGAGGGTGAGGCCAAAGCGGAATATCGTCGGCTGAGCATGGAGCTCAGCAAGCTCACTGTACAGTTTGCACAAAACACACTGAAGGAAATGAACCGTTTCCAGCTGGTGGTCACCGACCGGTCACAGTTGGCTGGTCTGCCGGAGTCGGCTGTCGAGGCGGCAGCGCAGACGGCGCGGGAGAAAGGGGAGGAAGGCTGGGTGTTCACGCTGCATGCTCCCAGCTATCGTCCGTTTATGACCTATTGTGCCGACCGTGGATTACGCCGTCGGATGTATATGGCATATATGACCCAGTGTACTCATGGTGACGAGTTTGACAATCTGGACATCGTCCCCGCCATCGTGAATACGCGCATGAAGTTGGCGCAGGTGTTGGGATATGCCACTTATGCAGATTATGTCTTGCAAAAGCGTATGGCTGAAAACACGGACAATGTCTATCGGCTTCTGAATGAACTAATCGAAGCCTACCGGCCCACGGCTGAAGCCGAGTGTGAAGCCATTCGGGACTATGCGCGGCGGTTCGAGGGTGAGGATTTCAAGGTTATGCCTTGGGACTGGTCCTACTATTCGGAGAAGTTGAAGAATGAGAAATACAGCATTGACCAGGAGTTGCTCCGCCCTTACTTTGAGCTGGACAAGGTCATATCCGGTGTGTTCGGGCTGGCAACGCGCCTGTATGGCATCACATTCAGAGAGAACAAGGAGATACCGGTGTTCCATCCGGACGTGAAGGCTTATGAAGTCTTTGACAAAGACGGCAGTTATCTGGCTGTGCTTTATGCGGACTTTTATCCGCGTGAGACAAAACAGTCGGGTGCCTGGATGACTTCGTTCAAGGACCAATGGATGGAAGCCGACGGGACGAACAGCCGTCCTCACATCTCCATCACGACAAACTTTACGAAGCCGACAGCCAGCAAGCCTGCTTTGTTGACACTGGAAGAAGTGGAGACGTTCTTACATGAGTTCGGACATGCGCTTCACGGCATGTTTGCCAACACGCGTTACGCTTCCATGAGCGGGACGAGCGTGTATCGTGACTTCGTGGAGTTGCCTTCTCAAATCATGGAGAATTTTGCTATCGAGAAAGACTTCCTGCATACCTTTGCCCGGCATTATCAGACCGGGGAACCTTTGCCGGATGAATATGTAGAGCGCATTGTGAAAGCCTCAAACTTCAATGTAGCTTATGCTTGCCTGCGCCAAGTCAGCTTCGGGTTGCTTGACATGGCCTGGTACACTCGTCATGACGCGTTTGGCGGAGATGTACGTGCTTATGAGCAGGAGGCCTGGGCCAAAGCGCAACTCTTGCCAGCTGTGCCTGAGACGTGTATGAGCGTGCAGTTCTCGCACATCATGGACGGAGGTTATTCAGCCGGTTATTACAGTTACAAGTGGGCGGAAGTGCTTGATGCTGATGCTTTCTCTGTCTTCAAGGCGAAGGGCATCTTCGACACGGGCGTCGCGCAGTCGTTCCGGGACAATATCTTGTCTAGGGGCGGCACGGAGCATCCGATGGTGCTCTATAAACGTTTCCGCGGGCAGGAACCGACGATTGATGCATTGTTGCGTCGCAATGGGATTAAGAACTAATTATAAAGAACGAATCAAGAAGGATATGAAGTCAATAAAACTTGTATTAAAGCTCTCTCTGTTGTGCTTGTTGCTTCCTTTGTTTGTCGGATGCAATGAAGAGGACGACATAGAAGGCATCTTCATAGAAAGAACTTGGTATGTGACGAGTTTTCTCGATGCGGAAGGAAAGCCGGAAAACATCAACGATCAGGAGTTGGCTAACAATCGTGCCAATTACCGGATTGTCTTCACCCCGGAAACATTCAATGCCCAGGCCGGTACTTATGTGTTCAGTGGCCGTTGGACAGTGGATGGGAAAAACCAGTCCATTCACTTTACGATGGATTCGGGCACATCGGGCACAAGTGAATTGAGCCATGCGTTAATAGATCGGTTGGAAAAGGCTGTCCGCTATGAAGGAAGCTATACGTACCTTCGCCTTTACACGGAAGCCGGGAATTCTGTTTTGTTCAGTCCGGGGGATTAAAATGAAGCGTTATGTTGCATGAAGAAATCAAACAGCAGGAACTGGACAAGCGTTACATACGCATGGCGACCATCTGGGCGGAGAATTCCTATTGCAAACGTCGCCAAGTGGGAGCATTGATTGTCAAAGACAAGATGATAATATCCGACGGTTATAACGGCACACCCTCCGGGTTTGAGAATATTTGTGAAGATGAGAACAATGTGACCAAGCCCTATGTGTTGCATGCTGAAGCCAATGCCATCACGAAGATAGCCCGTTCCAATAACAGCAGTGAGGGGGCTACGATGTATGTGACGGCATCTCCTTGCATCGAGTGTGCCAAGCTGATTATCCAGGCTGGTATCCGCCGGGTGGTGTATTCGGAGAAATACCGGTTGGAGGACGGGCTTGACCTGTTGCGCAAGGCCGGGATAGAAGTAGTATATGTGAATCCTAAAGAGTAATAAGAATATGAGTGAGAATAATAAGACATCGCGTTTTATTCCGATTATCATTGCCGTCAGCATTGTTGTCGGTGTGTTGATTGGGACTTTTTATGCCAACCATTTTTCAGGAAACAGGTTGAGCATCATTAATACATCATCCAATAAGTTGAACGACTTGCTTCGCATCATTGACGACAAGTATGTCGATTCGGTGAGCATGACGGACCTGGTGGAGAAGGCCATGCCGCAGATTCTGGCGGAGCTTGACCCGCACTCCATGTACATATCGGCCAAGGATGTGGAGGCCAGCAATGCCGATTTGAAAGGACACTTCAGCGGCATCGGCGTGTCGTTCACCATCCAGCGTGACACCATTTGCATCAACAATGTGATACAAGGCGGGCCGTCGGAAAAGATAGGCCTCATGCCGGGTGACCGCATCATAGCCGTCGACGACTCGGCGTTTGTCGGGAAGATGGTCACGAGCGAGTCGGCCATGCGGAAGCTGAAAGGCGAGAAGGGCAGTTCTGTGAAGCTCGGTGTCTATCGGCCCGGAGTGAAAGGAACGCTCGACTTTACAGTAGTGCGTGGTGACATCCCGTTGAAGAGTGTCGACACCTATTATATGTTGACTGACAAGATTGGCTACATCAAGATAAACAAGTTTGCAGAAACTACCTATGCGGAGGTCATGATTGCCATCGCTACGCTCCAGCAGAAGGGAAGCGAGTCATTGGTTATCGACTTGCGGGGCAACACGGGCGGTTATCTTGGAGCTGCCGTGAACATCATCAATGAGTTCCTTCCACGAAACAGTTTGATTGTGTACACCGAGGGGCGGAAGTCTCCGCGCGAAGAGTTCCGTTCGGACGGGCGTGGCTCGAACCAGAATACGCCGCTGGTGCTCCTGACGGACGAGATTTCGGCTTCAGCCAGTGAAATCTTCTCCGGAGCTATTCAGGACAACGATCGGGGCGTGATTGTCGGACGGCGCACCTTCGGAAAAGGCCTTGTGCAGCAACCCATCGACTTCCGCGACGGCTCGTCCATGCGTCTGACCGTGGCCCGTTATTATACGCCGTCGGGCCGGTGCATCCAGAAGCCGTACACACGCGGTGAGGGCATGGAGTATGAATATGACATCGTGAACCGCTTCAATCATGGGGAATTCTTCTCGGAAGACAGCATCAAGCAAAACACCAAGGAGGTCTACCACACCGTGTTGGGACGTACGGTCTATGGAGGCGGAGGCATCATGCCTGACTATTTTGTGCCGCAAGACACCACCGGTTACACCTCTTATTATATGACCTGCGTGAACCGCGGTGTCTATGTCGAGTTCGGTTTCCAATACACGGACAAGAACCGTCAGAAGTTGGAAGAGTTTAAAGACCAGGCTTCACTCGTGGCCTACCTGAAACGGCAGAACTTGGTGGATAAGTTTGCACGCTTTGCCGAGACGCGCGGCATCAAGCGTCGCAACTTGATGATACGGAAGTCCTACACCCTCCTGGAGCGGCTGGTCATCGGAAGCATTGTGAACTATGCGCTTGATTTCGGCGACTATATCCAGTATCTGAATGAAAGCGACCCCACCGTGGCCAAGGCCATCGAAGTGCTGGAAAAGGGAGAAGCCTTCCCGCAGGCACTTGGTAGCGAAGAGAAGGAGGCAGGGCAATGATGGAGGAAAAGAAAGCATTGCGCAAGCATATCGCACAACTGAAGGGTTCGATGAAGTCGTCGGACCTTTCAGTGGCGTCCGGACAGCTGTTTGCTCATGTGGAGCAGTTGCCGTTGTTTCAGGAAGCTCACACGGTGTTGTGCTACTATTCGCTGCCCGACGAAGTGCAGACGCATGATTTTGTGGAGCGATGGAAGGAGCGGAAGCGCATCCTGCTTCCTGTGGTGAAAGGGGCTGACCTGGAATTGAGATGTTACACGGGCCGGCAGGACCTGAAGCTCGGGGCGTACCACATCGAAGAACCGACGGGAGAATTGTTCACAGACTATGCTTCTGTCGACCTGGTGCTTGTGCCGGGCGTGTCGTTTGACGCCACGGGGGCACGGTTGGGACGCGGTAAAGGGTATTACGACCGCCTGCTTCCCAAGCTGTCTTCTTATAATATAGGTGTATGTTATGACTTTCAAGTGAGTCCGCAAGTGCCTTGCGAACCGTTTGACCGGCGGATGGATGCCGTGGTCACGGAGAGCGGATGGCTCTATGTCCGTCCTTGAGCCTGTCAGCGGAAGACGATATTGGCAATGACCTGGGCGCCCACGTGGGTGTTCAGGTCATTTTTTATCATGTCGCGTCGCATCAGCAGTTCCTGGCGGATGACGGGCGAAGTGATGTGGACGTAGAGTGTCTGGTTCTTGATGAACAAGTCGCCCGTGTAGGCGGCAACGACCGGACCGAGCACGTCCTGCCATGACTGGATGAGGCGGTACTCGTTGAGTGGCGATTCCAGACCTGTCTGGCGCATATACTGCCGGATGAGCATCCCGATGGATTCTGCGTTTTTTCGTTTCATGACTCTTTTTCCTCCCCGGTGATGTTTGTGACAGAGCCGTCGGCGATGGTGAACAGGCGGTAGTTCTGTTCCGTCTTTTTGAGTATCTGGTCCAGGTAGTCGCGGTTGGTGTCGGTGATGAATATCTGTCCGAAGCTGTCGCCGGCCACGAGCTTCACGATTTGCTCCACGCGCGAGGCATCCAGCTTGTCGAAGATGTCGTCGAGCAGCAGGATGGGGAGTGTCCGGCTGCCCGTGCGCTTCAGGAAGTTGAACTGTGCCAGCTTCAAGGCTATGAGGTACGTCTTGTTTTGCCCCTGCGAACCTTCGCGTTTGATGGGGTAGTCGCCCAGCTGCATGTCCAGCTCGTCCTTGTGGATGCCGTGGAGCGAATAGCCCATGATGCGGTCTTTCGGCCGGCTCTCACGGATGACGTCGATGAGTGCTCCCCGCTGGGCATGGGAGCGGTAGGTGAGGCCCACTTGCTCGCGGTCTTGCGAGATGTAGGAGTAGAACGACTGGAAGATGGGGATGAATTCGTGGATGAACTCAGCCCGTTTCCGGTAGACTGTCTCGCCAGTCTCGGCCATCATCTCTTCCCACACGTCCAGCAACTCGCTGTCGGGCTCTTCCTCTTGTTTGAGAAGCGTGTTGCGCTGTTGCAGGGCTTTGTTGTAGCGGAGCAATGCTTCCAGGTATTCCCTGTCATACTGCGAGATGACCACGTCCATGAAGCGGCGTCGCTCCTCGCTCCCTCCGGCAATCAGGTCAGAGTCGGCAGGCGACACCATGATGAGGGGGATAAACCCGATGTGGTCGGCCAGGCGCGGATATTCCTTCTTGTTGCGTTTGAACTGTTTCTTCTGCCGGCGTTTCAGTCCGCAGTAGATTTCCTCAGGTGTGCCGTCTTCCAGTTCGTAGAATCCCTGCACGACAAAGAATTCCTCTCCGTGACGGATGTTTTGCGAGTCGATGGGGTTGGAGGCGCTTTTGCAGAATGAAAGGTAGTAGACGGCATCGAGCAGGTTGGTCTTGCCCATACCGTTCTGTCCGATGAAGCAGTTTATTTTCGGTGAGAAGTCCAGCTCCACCTGCTCCAGGTTCTTATAGTTGAGTATGGAAATGCGTTTCAGTATCATGCCCGCAAAGTTAAGTCATAATTCCCGATTCGGGAAATGAGCGGGGAGAAGTTTGTCAGTTTTCGGCAGCAGTCCGAATCGCTTGTTCTTCCTGGTCGACATAGTGGTTGAAGAATCGTATGATTTCCGGGTAGAAAGCTTCGAAAGTAGGATAGGTATCCCGCTGTTTTTGATAAGAAGTCAACAGAGTGACCAGTTGAGGCATCCAGCGGAAATTGCGTTGCATTTGTTGTTTGATTTCGTGGATGACATCTTGGGACGGATAGTCATGGTCTTTCAAATAGCAGACTACAGCGGCACGCACCAGCGATTCGCTGATGATGTCCTGCCAATTTCCGTAGGCTTGTTGCCGCATGGCCCATTTGGAAGTGGATATCAGTTGAGAACCGCAATCTTGGAGGGCTGACACATGTTGAGGAAATTTTTGCTTGTCAAGCAGGTAGTTGATAAAAGAATGATTGAACTCATGAACCAGTGTAGACAGGTAGCCGCGGTTGTACATAGGGCGATTTTGCTTGTCGGCAATATATCCCACGATGGCAAAGACTTTAGTTGGTATTCCGTTTTCTTTGAGTGACGGACCGTAATTTCCGCCTCCGTTGCAGAAGCCGATAATGACGGAGAAGGTTTCCTGTGGAGCTTTCCCATAGAAAGGTGCGTACCAGTCGACGTCAAAATGCTGGAGCACGCTGTCACGGTAGGCTTTCAGTCCTCGTTCGTAGAAGGATTGGTGGGCTTGGAAAAACTCATGGAAACGAGTCTTCTGGTAGAAATCTGACAGCAAGGGCAGAAACTCAGTCAGGTCCACTTTCTTCCAACGTGATCCCAAGGACTTTTTGGCTTCGGGGATAAGCGTTAGTTCCTGTTGCTCTCCTTTTTGCAAACATAGGGCCATTGACATGACGGCATCGTAAGAAATGCCGTGCTTCTTGCGTATGTCTTTCATATACGACACTGCCGGATGGTCACTCCAGGCCGTGAAACAGGAGTCTATGTCGTGAATGTAGCTGCCTGCCATGTCCATGTGATATTCTTGATAGTTGGCGGAGCGTGCGAGGATGCTCATTAGTTCGACTTGTTCGCTGACACGCGGTTCGATGTTTTGTGCTTGCAGTTGCGTGCAGAGAAGGGTGATAAGTAAGCCCCAGATGGTGTGTAGTTTCATGATGCTCTGATAGTTGATGTTTTTTGTCGGATGTTATTACAAAGGTATGAGATAAAGATTAGAAAGAAAAACGATTGGAAACATTTTTTCTTGTGTGTTGCTTGCTTCGCTTGTTGTTAATTTGCTAAGTCGTGGAAAATATTTCATACAAATGAAATCGCGTTTCAACATCTGTTTCTCGTCATCTGAAGCCCCTCAGAATGCCTCCTTAACACGGCCCGACCACGGACTTCTTTCCGTGGTCGGACGGACTAGAGTCGGTGCTCGGGCGGAAAGGAGTCCGTGGTCGGGCGGAATAGACTCGGCTTCTCGACGCTGTTTTTGTTTGAAAAGTATTTGTGTAAGCGTTTGAAAGATAGTTGTTTATGAAGAGAGACTCCCGACGGCTGTTCTTCGTGCCCGGGAGTCTTTGAATGGATAGAATTTCATAGGCGAAGCAACTTATGTCAGCTTATATTTAGTCGGAAAAAGATAAACATTGTAACCTGACAGACACTTATCGGGTAGCCTCTATCCGGTAAGCCCAGATACCGAACGAACGGCGCAGGGTAGGGACGAGGCGCATGAAGGCTCCGGCAAGTCCCCAGCGGCGTTTGGCGTGCTCGCTGTAGTAGAACTCGTCGATGAGGCGGATGTTTGAAGCCCATGTCTCAGGCTCGTGCGGGTCATCCATGCCCGATTTGAATTGCGCCTGAGTGTGTCTCACAGAGCTGTGCATCTTGGCTCTGTTCACCATCATGCGGCTTGAACGTTCCAGGTAAAGTTCGCTGTCCGGGAAATGGGCCGCGAGCCGGCAGACGAAGTCTTTCACCATCCCGATGTCAAAATACATCGCCACGCCTTCGCAGACGAAGACGAATGGTTGGCCCGCATGACGGGTGTGCAGTTCGTCCATCCATCCTGAGTCGAACATGGACGAAGCAATGTAGCGGTCGCGCTCGTTGGAGGGGAGGACACGCTCGCGAAAATCGATGACTTCCGGCAAGTCGAGTTCGTAGCACACGGCGCGGTCGGCCTGTTTCAGTCGTTGCCTGCGTGTGTCGAGTCCGCAGCCCAGAAAGACGGCCACCGGGTGCTCGTGCCGGGCGATGAAGTCGTCCGTGCGCTCGTCCAGATAGCGGGTGCGCACGGCCACACCCGTCAGGCTCATGTTGTCATGTTTGAACTGGGAGAAGTCGTAGTCGATGCGCCGGGTGAGTGCCACGGCCAGCGGGTCGCGCACGATGGCGTCGGGACGTTCCGTCTCGCGGGCACGCATGGAGAGGGGGATAAACAGCGTTTCGGCCACGCTGTCGGTCAGATGAGGTTTCACTTTGTCGTTCATAAATACCTATGTTTTGTGATTGTTTCTTTTGGGCAAAGATGCTTACTTTGCTTCATGAAAGGACGACCCGAAACGGAATGATTTTGTAAACATACGGAAGAACTATGATACGCTACGAACTCTCAGTGCATGAACATGCTGATGTCTGCCATGACTTGTCGGATGCCATCCGTTTTTCAACCTCCGGCGAGGCTGAAAGGCGTCTGTGGTGTGTGGACAACCGCTATTTTTCCGGACGTTTTCGCGAGCTGCGCTATGCTGATTTCAACATTGTGCAGTCGCGCATCCGCAGTGCTGATGATTGTTGTCTCAAGACGACGCACGACGGAGCCAATTTCCTGTCGCTGGGCGTCGTGCTGAAAGGGCGGGTGCATTTCCTCCAGGACCGTCAGGCCTACGAATGGGCGGCCTCGGATGCCAATGTGCTGGTGGCGGCCGATTATCGGGACGAGTTCAACTATTTCCGCTGTGGTGAGGATTTCGAGATGCTCAATCTGGTGTTGTCGGAGACTTATTTCCGCCGTCTGGCTGAGGCCTATCCCTCGCTCTTCGAGCCGGCCTATGGGCGGATGTTGCGCGGCGAAACCTTTTTCCTGGCGCAGCACAATGTCCCCGTGTCGCCTCTGCTGTCACAGGCATTGGCATCCCTGGGCACAGCGGCTTTGCTGGGTGATTGCAGGGAGATGTATCTGGCTTCGAAGATACAGGAATGTCTGGCCCTCTTCATGGGCGACTGTCCGTCGGAGGATGTTCCTTCGGAGACACCGGCTGTGATGGACAAGATGATGCATGCGCGCCACATCCTGGAGACCGAGTATCTCGCGCCTCCGTCGCTGCACGCCCTGGCTCTGCGCGTGGGGACAAATGAGTGCACGCTCAAGGGGATGTTTAAAAAGATGTTCGGGCAGACTGTGTTCGGCTATCTCTTTGACTATCGTATGCGCTTGGCTGCCCGCTTGCTGCTCGACACGGAGAAAAGTGTGGCGGAGGTGGCTGCTCTCACGGGCTACGAACATACGAGCCATTTCTGTGCAGCTTTTCGCCGGAAGCATGGCGTGACGCCCCTGGAGTTTCGCCGGCGGAGAGGTTGAAGGCGGAAGAATTGGGATGGCAGGTGATTTTTGAACCCTGCGGACGGGCTTTCAGACAGTGGCAAAGGGCGGGCTTTCTGTCGACCGCACGAAATAAAATCAGCAAGAATGCCTGGAATGCTTTGTCAATAAACAGAAAAACACTAACTTCGCAAATGATTATCTGTACAATTTTAAGGATAAACCAACAAAGTTCTCTATGGCTATATCAAAAACAAGGAATCTTTTAGTCGATGTGGCTCGCCAGTTGTTTGCGCGAAACGGAGTGGATGACACGACGATGAACGACATTGCACTGGCTTCAAAAAAGGGACGACGCACGCTATACACTTATTTCAAAAGCAAAGAAGACATCTACTGGGCCGTCATCGAGTCAGAACTCGACCGCCTGTCACAGGAGATGAAGAAAGTGGCGGTGAAAGACATCTCGCCCGATGAAAAAATCTTGGAACTTATCTATGCCCGGCTGAACATCGTGAAGGAAGTGGTCTATCGCAACGGCACGCTGCGGGCTTCGTTCTTCCGCGACATCTGGACGGTGGAGGCCTGCCGGAAGAATTTCGACAAGCACATGATCCAGCTCTATCGCGATGTGTTGAACGAAGGCAATGAGAAAGGTGTCTTCCACATCGAAAACGTTGACCTCGTGGCCGACATCCTCCACTATTCCATCAAGGGCATCGAGACACCTTACATCCGCGGTCTTATCGGCACCGGCATCCCGGAGGACGAAAGCAGGCGCTGCGTGATGAAGCTGGTGTTCGGGGCTTTGGGCAAGACTTGTCAATAATGTATAAACAGAATCATAAACATTTAAATACTAACAACTATGGGTTTACTTACAGGAAAAACAGCAATCATCACCGGTGCTGCTCGCGGCATTGGCAAAGCGATTGCATTGAAATTTGCTTCTGAAGGTGCAAACATTGCATTTACAGACTTGGTTATTGACGAAAACGGACAGAACACGGAGAAAGAAATCGCTGCGTTCGGTGTGAAAGTGAAAGGTTATGCTTCCAACGCTGCCAACTTCGAAGAGACTGAAAAGGTCGTGAACCAGATCAAGGAAGACTTCGGTTCTGTCGACATCTTGGTAAACAATGCCGGAATCACGAAAGACGGTTTGATGATGCGCATGAGCGAAGCACAGTGGGACGCTGTTATCGCTGTCAATCTGAAGTCAGCCTTCAACTTCATCCATGCCTGCACGCCCATCATGATGCGTCAGAAAGCCGGAAGCATCATCAACATGGCCTCTGTCGTGGGTGTGCATGGTAATGCCGGACAGTGCAACTATTCTGCTTCCAAGGCTGGTATGATAGGTTTGGCCAAGTCCATCGCACAGGAGTTGGGTTCGCGCGGCATCCGTGCCAACGCCATCGCTCCGGGCTTCATCATCACCGACATGACGGCCAAGCTGTCTGACGAAGTGAAAGCCGAGTGGTGCAAGAAGATTCCTCTCCGTCGTGGCGGTACGCCTGAAGATGTGGCCGACGTGGCTACGTTCCTGGCTTCGGACATGTCGTCTTATGTCAGCGGACAGGTGATTCAAGTGGACGGCGGCATGAACATGTAAAGACCGGGATGGAAGTCATTTACGAAGACAATCATGTCATCGTCGTCAGCAAGACCAGCTCGGAAATCGTCCAGGGCGACAAGACGGGTGATACGCCCCTCTCGGAACTGGTGAAGCAGTATCTGAAGGAGAAGTACAACAAGCCGGGCAACGTGTTTGTCGGCGTGACGCATCGGCTTGACCGCCCAGTGAGCGGGCTTGTCGTCTTTGCCAAGACAAGCAAGGCCCTCGCCCGGCTGAACGACATGTTCCGCAACGGCGAAGTGAAAAAGACCTATTGGGCCATCGTGAAAGACTGTCCGCCCGAGACGGAGGGCACGCTGGTGCACTACCTGGTGCGCAATGAGAAGCAGAACAAGTCGTATGCCTACGACCGCGAGAAACCGGGCGCAAAGAAGGCCGTCCTCCACTACAAGCTCATCGGGCACTCAGACAACTATTACTTGCTCGAAGTGGACTTGCAGACGGGACGCCATCACCAGATACGCTGCCAACTCGCGAAGATGGGCTGTCCCATCAAGGGCGACTTGAAGTATGGCTTCCCGCGCTCCAATCCCGACGGGAGCATCTGTCTGCATGCCCGGCGCGTGAGCTTCGTCCATCCGGTGTCGAAGATGCCGATTGACTTGGAGGCCCCGTTGCCTGATGGCAATTTATGGAACTGTTTTCGAACACTTTGATAGAGAAGAGGTAGTATTCTGAAGGGGATGCTGCCTCTTTTCCTTATTCCTTATTTTGATTTGTACCATGATTAAGAAAATATTAGGGGTCGCATTGGCTCTATCCGTTGTCATTGGAATTACTTATGCGGCAAATGATGGCCGGATGTAAGGACTTGCGAAGAAGTGCGCCATCATTTGGACAAGTTTGTCGTTCGTCATCCGTAGAAGAACATGGGAGGGATGCCCGACCTTGTCATAAAATTCCGTATTTTTCCACCGTTTAAAAATACGAAGGAAATTTGGAACATTCGGAAAAATGCAATTCCTTTGTTCATCATTTAACTTAAACATTATCAGACTATGACTGCAAAAACTATTTTAGGGACTTTCCTTCTGTCCCTTTGTGTGACGGCCGGTTTCACCAGTTGTGGTGACGATGACATCAAGTTTCCGGAAGGAACTGCCTCCCTGCGCATGATGAATGAGGACAATGGCCAGACGACGTTGGGCAACTCGGATGTGTACTTGACGCGCGACGGCAACTTCCGCAGCGGAGAGTTCCCCATCTTCGACATGGGAAAGACGCGCGGCATCAGCGACATCGGCATGCCCAACTTCGAAAACATGGCACCCGAAGTGGCCGCGCAGCCGGGACATGGCTACGTGGTGTGCGAGGCGAACGACGTGCAGACGTTCCCCTCGGGACGGAAGGCCATCGCGCAAAATTCCCTGGTCTACCGCTTCTATGTCGACTCTTGGATTGAGGACAAGGACAAGAATATTACCGGGGCAAACGTGCAGTTCCTCCTTGGAGAGCCGGACGAGGAGAGCGCGCTGCCTGCGTGGGAGAGCCGGCTGGCGACCGTGACGTGGAACTACGACAAAGGAGAGAGCGCGACGGTCAGCCTCAAGTTTCCGACCGCGGACATCGAAGTCCTGCCGCTGGGCAATACGGAGGACCAGGACTATAGGCTTCTCTACCAGGTGTCGGGAAAGACGGTGACGTTTTACATGGAGATGAACAGGGGACTGACGGAATACCGCTTCGATGTCCGCTACAAGAACACGTATTCCCGCGTCACCGTGCCTGTCGACTATCAGCCTTAATTGAGCATCAGGCTCATATATGGATATTCGCTGGCCCATAATGCATGGGCCAGTTTTTTTATGTCCATGGGTTCTCCGTTGTCAGTGGTCTCTCTCCGGCAAAGGCCTTGCGTCAGGCGGAAGGTCGCGTTGTTTTCCGGGATGTCCGGGTCGGTGACGCGCCAGCACGCGTCCGTATCAGGATGCGCCCGGGCATAGAGTGACAGGGCTTTCTCAGCATGGATGACGCGCAGCATGCCCAGTTGTCGGCGTTCGCCATGCCCGCTGACAGGGTGCAACAGCTCGGCACGTTCCACGAAAGCCCGTTCGCAAGCTGCCTTTGCCAGTGCCTGGGTCACGTCCGGCCCGTCAGACAGGCATTCGTTGACCCGGCAGACCGACTCGACGGGCACACAGAAGGCCAGTCCGGCTACGTCATGACCGCGGCGTGCGACCCACAGTGCTCCCTTGCTCAGGCGGAGGTCGGCCATCACGACGCGGAAGTCATCCTCCGAATGTTGCACGCAGCAGGGGCGTTCGCTCATCTTCCGGTCGAAATAGTCATAGACGCCCTGTGTGTCTTCCCTATATTCCCGGATGGAGAGGAGCTGTCCGTAGTCGGCCGTCGCGGGGGTGAAGTCCTCCCATTCGTAGTCGAACACGGCGGCGTAGCCCGAGGCGGCATAGCAGTCGAAGAGCCAAGGTTCGGCGGGGATGAGCGTGCTGACCGGATAGCCTTCGCGGTGGAGGCGGCAGTGAGTCTGCGCGAGCAGGCGGCGCATCAGTCCCTGGCGGCGCGCGTCGGGATGGGTACAGACTCCGGAGAGGTAGGCCATTGGCAGGCGGGTCTGCCAGCTGGTCAGCTCGTAGGGGATGATTTGGAGGGCCGACACGAGGTGGCCGTCGCGCACGATGCTTTCATTCAGCTCGTCGCGGTAGCGCAGGTGGAAATAGAGGTCCATGAACTCCGGTGTGTCCTGGAAGCAACGTTCCCAGAGGCGTCGCACTTCTGCTTTCATTTCTTGCATACGGCAGCCCATTTTTCCAGCAATATTTCAGGGTAGTAGGAGAGTTTGGCCTTGCGCAAGCCTTCCAGCCCGAGGTCTTCCTCGCGGTTGACGAAGCTGTATTGCTCGGGGATGTGGTTGGCAAATTCGTAGTTTATCATCGTGTAGGAGCCTTCGACGGTGACGTCGGCCTTCTCCACACAGACGTCAAACGTGTTGGCATTGATGGGTGCTCCGAAGGTGAAGGCCACGATGCGCCCTCCGACATGGAGCACGCCTCCTGACAGGCCGAGCGCGTCGAAGTGGAGCAGTGCGTCGGTGAGCGAACGGTGTTCGTCCTCCAGCTCGCGGCATTCTTCTTCCGTTGTTTCGTTTTGCCGCAGCCAGTGTCCGGCCAGTTGCAGGCACTCGGGCACGAGGTCCGGCGTCAGGTCGCGGTATTCATAATCGGGATAGGAGCGCAGGAAGCGGTTGATGTGGTTTCGCTTCGGCTGGTATCGTTTGCCGCGCAGCGTGGCCAGGTCGTTGCGCAGGTAGATGTAGTCATAGTAGTCCCGGTCGGCCGTGAATGTGAAACAGTCCGGGGCGGCTTCTTCCAGGTCGGCCCGCATGTGGGAGCATACGCCGTACATGCAGAACACGTCTCCTTCGCGTTCTGCATCTTCTTTCATCGCCCTGAGTGCTGCGTGCAAATCGCCGTCACCGACCGGCATCATGTAGGCAGCCTTTCCGTCGATGCGAAATTTAATCAACAAGAAACCATCTTGTTCAGCTACTTGGGTGTGATAGAGAAAACGCCAACTGTACAGGTTGGCAAAGGATAGGTCACAGTTGCGACGGTTGCTGGTTAAGGTATATGTCTGCACCATCATTTTATCCTGGATGGATATGTCTTTGAATGGAATCATATATTATAGGTATAGAAAATATGAATGATACAAAGGTAGGGCAGATTTGAGAGATGCGGGCTATCCCTTATCGTTTTTTTTCGTTCCCGGTCTTTTTCGGGCCGTGTTTTGGTGATGCGGAAGTGAGGCTATACAGGGCTTGTGGGCGGAAAGGAGGGTAGCCGACCACGGAAAGGAAGGCGCCCGGGAGCGGAAAGGAAGGCGTGGTCGGGCGGAAAGGAAGGCTTGGTCGCGCACGCAGGAAGGGCTTCCCGTGCGGGGATGTGGAATGAGTTTCAGGGCGAAGGGGTGTCCGGGAAGGAGACGGCAGGCTGTCGGGCGAGGAACAGAAACGAATCCTGTTGGAAAATTGGTCAAGGGGCGCATGACTGACCGGGAACATCCGAGCTGGTAAACTTTTTTGTAGAAATTCAAAACAGTTTATAAAAAAATGAATAGCTTTTGCAATGTTAGTATGACATTAAATAAGTATTTTTGCAGTAGCAAAATAAAATGAATTTGCTCAGAAGAACAACTTTTAATTACATACTACCATGGATTTAATTAGTGAAATCATTGCGCGTGCGAAGGCTAATCCGCAGCGCATCGTTCTCCCGGAGGGAACAGAAGAACGTACTTTGACTGCTGCTGACCGTGCATTGGCCGAAGGAGTGGCCGACCTCATCATCTTGGGTAATCCGGCAGAGATTAAAGCTCTTGCCGAAAAGCTCGGTTTGAAACATATCGACAAAGCCACTATCATCGATCCGGAAAATCATCCGAAGAAGGAAGAGTATGCACAGTTGCTGTGCGAACTTCGCAAGAAAAAAGGCATGACCATCGAGGAAGCCCGCAAGTTGGTGCTCGATCCGCTTTACTTAGGTTGCTTGATTATTAAATCCGGTGATGCTGACGGTCAGTTGGCCGGTGCACGCAATACGACCGGCAATGTGCTTCGTCCGGCTCTGCAAATCATCAAGACCGCTCCGGGCATCACTTGTGTGTCTGGCGCTATGCTCCTGCTCACCAAGACTCCGCAATATGGAGAAAACGGAATACTTGTCGTTGGCGACGTGGCTGTAACTCCCGTGCCTGAAGCAGACCAGTTGGCACAGATTGCAGTCTGCACGGCTCGTACGGCTCAGGCTGTGGCCGGATTTGCTGACCCGCGTGTTGCCATGCTGAGCTTCTCGACGAAGGGTTCAGCCAAGCATGAAGTCGTGGACAAAGTGGTGGAAGCCCTGAAACTGGCCAAGGAACTCGACCCGTCTCTGAAAGTCGACGGCGAATTGCAGGCTGACGCTGCGCTCGTGCCTTCAGTGGGTGCAAGCAAAGCTCCGGGTTCGGAAATTGCCGGTCATGCCAATGTATTGGTGTTCCCGAGCCTCGAAGTGGGTAACATTGCCTATAAACTGGTTCAACGTCTGGGCAATGCCGATGCCATCGGCCCGATTCTCCAAGGTATCGCCCGTCCGGTGAACGACCTGTCACGCGGATGCTCCGTCGATGATGTCTATAAGATGATAGCCATCACTGCCAATCAAGCTATTGCCGCAAAGAAACAATAATCCACAGATTTAAAGAATAAGCTATGAAGATATTAGTATTGAACTGCGGTAGTTCATCCATCAAGTATAAATTGTTTGACATGACTACCAAGGCTGTATTGGCACAGGGCGGTATTGAAAAAATCGGTCTGAAAGGTTCGTTCCTGAAACTGACTTTGCCTGATGGGGAAAAGGTTATTCTCGAGAAGGATATTCCGGAACATACCGTGGGTGTGGAGTTCATCTTCCAGACTTTGACCAGCGAGAAATATGGTGCATTGAAGTCGCTCAATGAGCTGGGGGCTGTCGGACACCGTATCGTACACGGCGGCGAACGTTTCAGCGAATCCGTGATATTGAACAAGGAAGCACTTGATGCCATCAATGCTTGCAATGATCTGGCTCCGCTTCACAATCCTGCCAACCTGAAGGGTGTGGCTGCTGTTTCGGCATTGCTTCCCAACATTCCGCAGGTCGGTGTGTTTGACACGGCTTTCCATCAGACAATGCCTGACTATGCTTACATGTATGCGATTCCTTATGAGCTGTATGAGAAATATGGCATTCGCCGTTATGGCTTCCATGGGACGTCTCACCGCTATGTGTCCAAGCGCGTGTGTGAATTCTTGGGCATCAAGCCTGAAGGTACGCGCATCATCACGTGTCATGTGGGCAATGGCGGTTCTGTATCCGCTATCAAGGATGGCAAATGTGTGGACACCAGCATGGGATTGACCCCGCTCGAAGGCCTGGTGATGGGTACACGCAGCGGCGACATCGACGCGGGTGCTGTGACTTTCATCATGGAGAAAGAGGGCCTGAACGCTACGGGCGTGTCGAACTTGCTCAACAAGAAGTCCGGCGTGCTGGGTGTTTCGGGTGCTTCGTCCGACATGCGCGAAGTGCATGCTTCTGCCAATTCGGGTAACAAGAAGGCTGAGTTGGCATTGAATATGTACTTCTACCGTCTGCGTAAATACATCGGTTCGTATGCAGCCGCTTTGGGTGGCGTCGACATTATCGTATTTACCGGTGGTGTGGGCGAGAATGATGAAATCTGTCGTGAGAAGGCATGCGAAGGCCTAGAGTTCATGGGCATTAAGCTTGACAAGGCGCTCAATAAGACGATCCGTGGCGAAGAAGCAGTCATCTCCACAGCGGATTCTAAGGTGAAAGTGGTTGTCATCCCGACTGATGAAGAAATGATGATAGCCAGTGACACGATGCACTTGCTGAACAAGTAAGCGAAATAAAGAGATTTTAAAGTAACGACAAAAGCGAAGGCATCCTTGAAGACGTAAATCTTTGAGGATGCCTTTCTTTTGGGATTAAACGTTGAAAGCGGGAAGGCTTTAACGTATATGTTTCATGTTTTCTTCTGCTGCGGTCATGAATTCTTTTACCAAGGCATTGTCCTTGAAAGAGGTTGGTGCTTTGTCCATGATTTGTTTGATTTCAGGAGTGATGACCGGATATGGCATATTGCTTGCGATTAGCAGGAAAACACCTCGGGCAAGCACGTTGTCGAAGTTGTCCGTGATAAAACTGACGACCAGCTTGCTCATGTCGTCAGAGAGCTTCTGGCCTTCACGATTGACCATTTCGTGAGCTTCGTCGGGATTTTCTCCATTGAGAATCATTTGGCTTTCTTTGTGGAATAGTTCTTCCATTTTGGTCTGCAATTCGTTTTGTTTTTCGAGAAATCCGTATAAAGCTTCGTTCAGGGGCGTCCCACTGACTTTTGTCTCCAAGTCGCTGATTTTGATTTCGATGGTTCCCTTTTCCAGGACCATGGGCAGGATGGGCATGTCGTCCATGAAAAGTGTGGTCATCATCGTAGAGTCGACCGTCCCTTTCATGGCAAATTCCCCGTGTATCACTTCGCAGGAATCGATGCTTTTCCATGTCCTGTCAGCTTCCAGCACTTTCAGGAACAGCATGCGACCGTCCAATCCGGCATCGGAAGCCGAGCCCTCAACTTTATATTTATTACATGATGTCAATGTCAAGAGAAGCAGTGGAAGATACAATAATAACCTACTCATTATTCTTCGTTTTTATGTAAACAACTATGAACAAAAATACTATTATTTCAAGCCGTTCGTAAATATTTTCATTAATATTATAATAACCTGAACAGATTTATAGCTAATTAATTTTTTTCTTTTTCCAATTCAGCCGGAATTCTGAAAGCAGTGTAGAGTTCCAATATGGCGGCAACGGTCAAGCATACGACCCATTCATTCCGATGCAGGGTAAACATGCAGACGGATGTAAGCATTAAAAGGAAGGCTCCGAATATCTGTTGCCTGCGTAGACGGCGGATGATTATGTTTTTGCCTTCATAGCGGGACATTAACTGGGCGATGGCAAAAAGGATGGCGCCCGCAGTATATAAGTAAGGCGAAAGCGCCCACTGTGTGATGTATGAACCGGCTCCTACCAATATTAATACGGCACCGATAGTTGTCATGTATTCTAAGTATTTCTTATTCATGATTATTAGTGTTGTCTTCTTCAAAAATGTAGATGTCTTCGTTGGGTGATTTCATGAAATAGCGTTCGCGTGCCACTTTCTCTATTCCTTCCGGGTTTTCCTGCAATTCGTTGAGTTGTTCTGTGTCACGTTCGAAGATTACCTTATAATGTTCGATTTCTTTTTTGAGTGAATGGATTTCAAGTTCATATTTGAAACGCCGCATAAGATTGTTCTCGTCCACTAATCCGATAATGACGGTAAATGCGAGTAGTACGATTATGTATTTTATATATTTGTTGCGGCGGATGGAGTTCCAGATCCTAACTATTTTACTCATACTACTATGATTTTTGCAAATTATTTACGATAAAATGGGTTTATATTTCTCATTTCTTTTGATGACCGCAAACATTCTTGCTACAATTTTGGCTCGTAGCGCATTGATGACGGA
>JACJJM010000110.1 GCA_016900015.1 Phocaeicola coprophilus
TGGTCGTGCATATTGTTGTTAAAGATGATGGAATAAAAGCCATCATACCGCATTTCTCTTGATGTATATCCCGGCATCTTTTTGATTTTTTCGAACGAGTCACCTACCTTGAGTTCTGTTCCTTCGAAACTAAGCGTATATTTAGGTGAGTTTAGTATAAATTCTATGATCCCCGGGTCGTTTTCTCTTGGATCATCCATCATTTGCACGACTAAGTCATCACCAAATCTTATGTAATGATTGTAGCCGTATTCATCAGCCGGATGTGTGTTTATTTGAGTTGGTTCTCCTAACGCATCTTTAAGTTGTTCAATGGAATAGATGTATCCAAACATGATGTCGTTGATAGATATGCTGTCCCTGCTGTTTCCTGTTGGTATTTGTGCCAGCATCTGCAATGCGCAGAGAAGGAATGTAAATGCAAAAG
>JACJJM010000111.1 GCA_016900015.1 Phocaeicola coprophilus
ATGATATAATATTGTTAGAATTTATGACGGGGAGCGAATGCCGTGAAGATTTTAGCAAGACAATTAACAGTAGATATGTACGATTGCAAAAATAAAAATTTGAATGACTATATGGACTTAAAAGACTCTTTAGAAGTTGGCATGAATATGGCTGGTTTCACGCCGATTGAAGTGCGCGCACAGATTTTGAATGAAAATGAAGTAGTAGTATTTATTTTATTGCAAGAAGGTCATGCAGTAATTCGTACTTATCCAGAATTAAAATACGTATCAAGCGATATTTTTATTTGTACAGAAGATGGAAAACCAGAAAAAGCAGTGAAGGCTTTGAAAAAAATCGTTAAACCAGAAAAAATCAGAATGACTTATTTAAAACGTGGTGATTTTGGCACGGTTAAA
>JACJJM010000112.1 GCA_016900015.1 Phocaeicola coprophilus
AATCATTGCATCTTCACCATTCGGATCAACATAAACCAGCGGATTATTCACACAATAATTATATGGAGACAGATTCACATACTTCTCACCCAACGGATCAACCGTGTTCCACCTACCCAACGAGGCATCATACATGCGTGCGCCGAAGTCATACGCATTCAAATCCAACAGCTCCTGGCTTTCCTTACCGCTGAACAGGAAACGGTTGTCATCCGCATTCACATAATCATCGCGTGCTATTTTCGCACCAAAGGGATAGTAGTCATTTTGCTGGACTACATTTCCATCCTCGTCTATCAACGCGCGGACACTGCCCAACTGGTCGGTCAGGGCATAGCGGACACCTTCATTTGTAAAATGCAC
>JACJJM010000113.1 GCA_016900015.1 Phocaeicola coprophilus
ACTTTCTATAATATGTTAGATATCGGTACAAGTAGCGGTATCATCTTATTAGGCAGTGTTGCAGGTTCTATCGGTTACGTTAATATGTATTTTTATGTAATCGCTGTAATGGTGATTTTTATAGTATTTTTCTTATTTAATCATTTTGTATTGCAAAAAAAACAAAGTAAAAGAAAACATACTTTAGCTTGATTTTGTAAATTAATTTGTATTGTCATATAAAAATTTTTCTGCTATAACAAGATATAAATGGCAGAAAGGAATTATTGTTGATTATGAATGGAATAGATAATGATACTTTAGTATCTCAAGAAAAAGATGGACTGGACGATTTGTTAATACATCAACTTTATCAAACAA
>JACJJM010000114.1 GCA_016900015.1 Phocaeicola coprophilus
GTTCTCGTTCGCCCTCTACCTGGCCCTGTTCCGGCCGCTGGTGCAACGCTACTCGGTGTTCACCGTCAACAAGTGGATGTTTACCTTCGCCACGGCCGTGGTGCTGCCATTCACGCTGCCGCGCGTGGCCGGCACTGGCCTCGGCCACATACCGCCGTCGGCCTGGGCCGAGGCTGCCTACGTGGTGGTGGTGGGCACGTTCCTGTGCTACATACTAATGATGATGGGCCAACGCACGCTACGCCCCACCGTGGTGAGCATCTACAACTACCTGCAACCTGTGGTAAGCGTGGTGGTCAGCG
>JACJJM010000115.1 GCA_016900015.1 Phocaeicola coprophilus
CTCTTGAGGGATGGAACGGAGATGTCCTCATGGAAAAATTCGAGGATCCGCTCTGGGATGAACTGTACAAACCGTGTCTTGCGTGCGGAACCTGTACATTTGTCTGCCCGACCTGCCAGTGCTATGACATCAAAGATTACGATGCAGGAAAGAACGGCGTGCAGAGATACCGCTGCTGGGATTCCTGTATGTACTCGGATTTCACGATGATGGCGCATGGCAATAACCGTAAATCACAGAAAGAGAGATTCCGCCAGAGATTCATGCACAAACTGGTATAC
>JACJJM010000116.1 GCA_016900015.1 Phocaeicola coprophilus
GGTTGATGAACGTGAGGTTGTAGCGGATGGTGTTCTTGCGGGGCGGCTCTCCCGTCTCGTTCATGCGTATCACGTCGTCGCGGCGCTTGGCCAGCGACAGGAAAAGCGTGAGCAGGAATGTCATCAGGACGAGCCATTTACTCGGTATTATGTCGGTGGCAAAGCTGCCGGCAAGCACCCTTAGCACGAAGCCGAAGGCAATGATGCATACGTCTACGATGGCGTATTGCTTCAGCTTTGTGCAGTAGCAGATGTTCATCACGTAATAGAACAGCAATAT
>JACJJM010000117.1 GCA_016900015.1 Phocaeicola coprophilus
GCTACAAGGCGACTACCGCGGCGACGGCTGGTATCTCGACCACCCCAACTACGACTTCTACTCGATGTGGGCATACCAGCTCTACGGCGAGCTCTGGGCCCGGTTCTTCGGCCGCGAGCACTACCCGGAGCTGGCGGCGCAGTTTGAAAAGAACTTCGCCGAGATGTACCGCAGCTATCCGCGCATGTTCGGGCGCGACGGACACATGCCCATGTGGGGCCGGAGCAACATGTACCGCTTTGCCGCCGCGGCGCCATTGGCATGGGGCGATGGCATAAAC
>JACJJM010000118.1 GCA_016900015.1 Phocaeicola coprophilus
GGGACATGCTGACCACGCTCGGCGGCCTGGCGGCGGCCAGCAAGGCCACGGCCGCGACGATCCGGGTCGGGACGAACGACTCGACCTATGTCACGCCGCTAGGCCTCACCACGGCCGCGAACGAGCAAACCCTAACCGACGCCTCGACCGTCGCTTGGGATATGTCCCTCGGCTTCAACGCCAAAGTGACGCTCGCCGGGAACCGGACCCTCGGCGCCCCGACGAACCCGGTCGAGGGGCAAACCTACCGGCTCCGGATCATTCAGGACGGGACCGGCT
>JACJJM010000011.1 GCA_016900015.1 Phocaeicola coprophilus
GAGTTGTTGACAAGAAGTTTTTCTTATTCCGCATTGCGAACTTATATGCATATCCCCACTAAAAAGCTACTGACCCGTTATTTCATTCAACCCAAATCTGTCATTAGCCATTGAGACGTTTTTTTGATTGATGCCAGGCAGGTTTTTCTGTCCTTTTCCGAAAGCATAGCAGGCGATGTCAAGGGAAAAGGCGGGAAAAAATGCCGGCAGAAATCGAAAAGCGGCCAAAGAGTTTGAACAAACGTACTAATGACAGATTTGGGTTGAATACTAAAGAGCAAAACAAGCCTTGAAGGGTAGCCGACCAAGCCATCCTTTCCGTCCGTGCACGGAGTACTATCCGCCCTCGGCTACCCTCCTTTCCGTGGTCGGACGGTGTTAAGGGACTGCCGGACAGGACCGGCATCAAACATCCGAAGGCGGACGACACAGAAAGTGCGGGTCATGAGTCATCTATCCGCCATTTTAATGAAAGAACCGTATACCCTTCCTACAAATAAGCCCTCTGTTTGACTAAGTTTTTAAATATTTGCTTATATTTGCAAACAGAGCTTTTCTTATTGGGAAATCTCCAAGCTAACTAAATTTAAATTAATTATTCACTTAAACCAACTCACTATGAGAGAGGACAGACACGTAGGAAGAGGCCTGAAGCGTCCATTGCTTTTTGCCTACTATCTATTTGCAGCACAATTAGTTGTTGCAAGTCCAATGGGGAGGGGTAATTTAGAGGTCGCAGAGACCCAACAGTCACCCCAACCCGGTAAACGAACCATCACCGGTACGGTGCTCGACGCGCAAGGCGAACCACTGCCCGGTGCCAGCATCTATGTCAAGGGAGACACCAAGAGTGGTGTCACGGCCAATGCCGAAGGCCGCTTCACCTTGTCCGTTCCGGCCAAGACCAAAGCCGTCATCGTCTCCTTCGTCGGCATGGAGCCACAGGAAGTCGTTCTGCTTGACAAGACAGAGAATTACGTCATCCGCCTGGAGAGCAGCACCACCATCGACGAAGTGGTCGTCACGGGTATCGTCACCAAGCGCAAGGACACCTTCACCGGTTCGTCAGCCAGCTTCAGCGGCGAAGAACTGAAAGCCGTGGGTGTGCAGAACCCGCTTGCCAGCTTGCGGAGCCTCGACCCTTCGTTCAACCTGATGGAGAGCGACATCTTCGGTTCTGACCCGAACCGCCTTCCCGACATCGAAATCCGTGGCAAATCCAGCATCATGGGTATGCGCGACGAAGTGTCCGAAGACCCCAACCAACCCCTCTTCATCCTCGACGGATTCGAGAGCACCCTCGAAACCATCTACAACCTCGACATCAACCGCATTGCCTCCATGACCATCCTGAAGGATGCCGCCTCTACGGCCATCTACGGTTCGAAGGCGGCCAACGGCGTCGTGGTCGTTGAGACCGTGAAGCCCCAGCCCGGCCAGCTCCGCCTGAGCTACAACGGCTCGATGGACATCTCTTGGCCCGACCTGACCAGCTACAACCTGATGAATGCGCGGGAGAAGCTGGAGTTTGAACGACTGGCGGGAAAATATGGAGATGGTAATGATGTAGAAAGAGAAAAACTATACAACCAACACTTAGCAGACGTCGTCAGTGGAGTCGATACCTATTGGCTTTCCGAGCCTGTACGCACAGGCATTAACCATCGTCACCAACTCTATGCTGATGGCGGAGCAGGCGGTTTCATGTTTGGCATTGGGCTCAATTACAACGGCGTGACCGGCGTAATGAAAGAATCCGACCGCGATGTCCTGGGAGCCAACCTCGACTTGATTTACCGTGTGGGCAAGCTGCAATTCACTAACAAATTCACCGCACAACAAACCAAATACACCAATCCCATCGTCCCCTTCAGCGACTATGCACAAGCCAGTCCTTACTATAAAAAGTATAATGAAGAAGGCGAAGTGGAACGCTGGTTAGCCAATAATGACTATGAAGTGGAAATCGGTAACCCGCTCTACAATGCTTCGCTCAACAGCCGCGATGAAACCAAGCAAATGCAGCTTTCTGACTACTTCATAGCCGAATACAATCCGACCAATGAACTCAAGCTGCGCGCTCGCTTCGGACTGACCCAGACTTCGGCAGAGAACGAACTTTTCTATTCGCCGGACGACACACGTTTTGAAAGTACCGACATCCTCCGTAAAGGCTCATACACCTATACAAACACGAAAACAACATCCTACGAGGGTGAACTAACAGCTATTTATGCCACCGTGCTCAAAGAAAAGCACCGTATAAATGTGGCCGTGGGAGGAAATATAGCAGAAGATAAAACGACCATGCAAGGTTATTCAGCCGAGGGATTCCCCTCTGGTGATTTCACCTATCCATCTTTTGCCAACGGATACCCTGACGATGAACAACCAGACTACACAGAATCTGTCAGCCGCTCCGTAAGTGCATACCTTACTGGAGGCTATGCTTATAATGACAAATATCTGATGGATGTCAGCTACCGCCTCAATGGTTCATCTGTGTTTGGTTCTAACAAACAATTTATCAACACCTGGTCGCTCGGCCTTGGCTGGAACATCCACAACGAAAGCTTCATCAAGGACAACGCGCCTTGGATTAATTACCTGAAAATCCGCGGCTCTATTGGCAACCCGGGAAACCAGAACTTTGACTCAGCCCTCTCGCTGACCACGTTCCGCTACTTGTACACCTCATACAACTATTTTGGAATGAGTTCCATCCTGCAAACGCTTGGCAACCGCAACTTGGAATGGCAAACCACACTCGACCGCAACATCGGACTTGATGTTACGCTGTTCGACGAACGTTTCTCCATGACATTGGACTACTACTGGAAGACCACCGACCCGCTGCTCCTTGCCATCGGCCTGCCCAGTTCCTCGGGTATCACCAGCTACAACACCAACTTCGGCAAACAAATCTCCACAGGTTTCACCGGCACGGTGCAATACTACATCTTCCGCGACTTTGACAAACGCCTGACATGGTCGCTGCGTGGAACCATCCGCATGGAAAACAGCGAACTGGACGGCATAGGCAATTCACTCGCCAGCATGAATGAATATAACCAGAGCCGTTCGACCGAACGTTACTACGACGGTGCCGACCCCGACGACATCTGGGCCGTGCGCTCCGCCGGCATTGACCCGGCCACGGGACGTGAAATCTTTATCAAGAAAGACGGCACGTACACGTATGACTTCTCGTATGCCGATGAAGTGATCGTAGGCAACAGCCGTCCAAAAGCTGAAGGAACATTCGGTTCAAGCTTCGGATACAAAGGTTTCACAGCAGGAGTTACCTTCCGTTACCGCTTGGGAGGAGAATCGTTCAACTCGGCTGTATATAATAAGGTGGAAAACATCTCGTCGACCAACCTTAACTACAATCAGGACAAACGCGCATTGTACGACCGCTGGCAACAACCCGGCGACATCGCTCAGTTCAAGAATATCGCCGACCAAACCAGCACGCCCATGTCGTCTCGCTTTGTTCAAAAAGACAATACGTTAACGTTGGAATCGCTTCAATTAGGTTACGAATTCGACCCTGCTTTCGCCCGCAAACTGGGCATCAGCGGACTGCGCATCAATGCCTATATGAACGATATTTTCCGTGTGAGCAGCATCAAGGAAGAACGAGGAACGGATTACCCGTTTGCACGCAGCGTGTCGTTCGCACTGTCATTCACTTTATAAAGCAAACACATTATGAAACTCAAAAAATATCTCTACACCCTGATAGTCCTCTGTACGATGGGGGCTTTCACCGGCTGCTCTGACTGGCTCGACTACACACCCAAAGACAAAGAGACCGAAGACCAGACTTTCAGCAGCAAGCAAGGATTCTATACAGCTGTCAACGGTGTATATAACCGGCTCATTGATGACGTGATGTATGGTAAAAACCTGACCTATGGAATGCTTGACCTCATGGGCAAGCGCTATAACGTACCCGACAGATTGCAATACAGCGTCGGTTCCAGCTCGCTGAATGCGTCCGTCATTGCAGGCTATTCTTATTCCGACATTGACTTTTCGCCCATCATCGAGAGCATTTGGGAAGAAGCCTATTCTACCATTTTGAACATCAACGTCATCCTCGACAACGCCGAACAAAGACGCGGCACTGTGTTGAATGAGGACGACTACAACCTCATCAAAGGCGATTTGCTTGCTTTGCGCGCCTTCCTGCATTTCGACTTGCTCCGTCTCTTCGGCCCGGTCTACAGCCGCAACCCCGACCAACTCTGCATCGTCTACAACGACAGTCGCACGGCGCAGGCTTATTCGCAACTCAGTGCGCGCAGCATCATTTATGACCATTTGATTCCCGACCTGAACGCTGCCGAAGAGTGCCTTGCTGAATATGACCCCGTCGTCACCGAAGGCCCGTTGGCAAGCACAGTTGAGAATGAAGACAACTATGCACGCTATCGTCAGCTGCGCCTGAACTACTATGCCGTGCTTCTGCTCAAAGCCCGTGTTTACCTTTGGGCCGGCGACACTGCCAATGCCTTGGCTGCGGCTCAAAAACTGACTGACGACCCGCAAGTGACCGCATGGTTCCCCTTTGTCAATTCCGACGAATTGCTGGGCGGACAACGGCCTGACCGCACATTCTCCACAGAATGCCTCTTCGGCTTCTATGACAGCGGACGAAACACCATTTATACCAGCTATTTCGACGGTGCCAACCTGACCGCCTCCGTATTGCTCCAACCCCGCAGTGGATATGTCTCAACTCTGTTTGCGAATGGCAACCAAACAAATTTAGGAGATTACCGTTACATGTCACAATGGACAGCCAACACGAATTATTTCATCAAATACCGTGAGATTGAGCTGACCGACGAGGAAATAGAAGAGAGTTCTTACCCGTTCTACACCTATTTCATGCCGCTTATGCATTTGAGCGAGGCATATTACATCGCTGCGGAATGCTTGCGCGATACCGATTTGGGCAAAGCACGTGGCTATATGGATACCATGATGGCTGCACGTGGTCGCCTACCGTTGGATGTCAATATCACGAGCGATGCCTTGCTGGAAGAAATCAAATTGGAATACTTGCGCGAGACTTATGGCGAAGGCCAAGCTTTCTATATGTTCAAACGTTTCTTCCAGAATATAGGAGGGGCACAAAATGGTCAAAATACCAGTACTTATGCAGCATCTGATGCAAGGTATGTGCTCCCGTTGCCTGAAAGCGAATTAATCAACCGATAAAAACACAAGTTATGAAACTATCAAAAATACTGCTTATAACCATTGCTGCAACCGCGTTTGCTGCTTGTTCGGAAGAAGAGTTCAAGACCTTCGAAGGAGAAGTGTCCGGCATCTACCTGCAAAGGCAAGCCAGTTGGAATCTTGATACAAATGGTAGCCCGCTCTACTACACGTATGCCGACTCCATTGTCGTGTCATTTACTACCAGTGCCGGGCATATCACCCAGCGAGAAGTGGAGCTTCCTGTCCGCATTATGGGAAACACGACAGACTATGACCGCCCCTTCACGCTCACAGTGGACGAAACGCAAAGCAACGCCCAACGCGGTGTACACTACGATTACAATGATGCCGACTGCGTCATAGCAGCCAACACAGCAGAAACAAACCTGCCCATCACCATCTATCGCCATGACGACCTAAAGGCAGCAACCTACCAAGTGGTATTCAGTTTGGAAGACAACAATTACTTCACCACCGAACTGGATGAATATCGCAGCAACGGCGACTGGCAGGCTACGGCAGTTGACACACTTTGCGGCTCTAGCTACAAGGTTATTTTTAGCGAAATCCTTACGCGACCCAGTTCTTGGTCCAATGCAGAGAACTATTTGGGCAAATGGTCTGCTGACAAAGAAACACGAGTAAATGCCCTTGTAGGATGGAGTCATCGCTCTTGGGAAAGATATGGCTATTATGATGGAGTCCGGTACGGACAACTTGCATATGCAGCCAAACTGCTAAGAAAAGAGTTGCAAGAACTGGCCGATGCCGGCACACCCGTCTACGACGAAGCCAACAACGAATACATGCAACTTGGCGAAGACTTCCAAGTGGACTATTCTGCATATCAGTAATAACTAACTTATAACTTAGATTTTATGAAAACAATAAAATACCTTCTGTTGTCTCTTCTCGCGCTGGGTCTTGCCGCCTGCTACGACGATGAAGGCAACTACAATTACTCCGAAGTCCCGGTAATAGAAGTTGAGGCGAATGTACCGAGCGGCTATCTCAGAGGAGTGGATAATTTTGTGTTTACACCGACGATTACCTCCACACAAGAAGGTGAAATCACGGCAGACAATCCAAACTTCGAATATGCCTGCCGCTTGGACACCAGGCTTGGAAGTTACTTCGACGACGGACAAACCTCACACGACATGAACCCTGAAGGGACACAAAGTTTCACCTATGAATTTGTAGAAAACGCAGGGTCGTACGAAGTGGTCTATTCCGTAAAAGACAAACGCACAGACGTCACTACCTACTTTACCTATCCCATCACCCTTTCATCCAGCACTTATGAAGGATGGATGGTGCTTTGCAATGAAGGCGACGACAACCGCGTGCGCTTAGACATGATAACTGTTGTAAGCGGAGAAGACACTATTCCGACGCATAACATCCTGACAACGGCTTTCCCTGAGAATCATAATGCCACAATGATTCTTTATAATAAGGTACAGCAGTTTGTGGATGCCCGTATTTTTATGTGTTCTGAAACTGGTTCTTATGAATTAAGTTGGGAAACATTGACTACTACTGCAGCTGATAATTTGGCAAATTTGTTGTTCCTTAGTGATTTAGGCGATGATGTGCCAGTACGTATGGCTTCTGTTGGATGTGGATGGCCACAAGGCACAGGAGCATTCGCAGCCACCACAAAAAATGGCGATGCTTACATCTATTCCGCAGATTATGACGGTGCCATGTTTGAATCTATTGCCAATGCAACTGAAGAACTCGGGGAAAGGGCTTATCATGTCTCCCCCTATATTGGCAACGGCATGAATCGCACAGGAGTAATGTGGGAGGTGACCTCATCTGCCGCCTTGTTTTTTGACACAGACAACCGTCGCTTCATGAAATGGGACAGCGGACAAACTGATAATATTCTCTACAGCGTACCCGAAGATCATGCAGACTTCATTCCGTTTGGAAATGTAGGTCAGGACCTTGTATATATGGAAGGTACTAAACATGACATCGTTTATGCTGTGCTGGATAATGGAGGCTCGCGTTCGGTATTGGCAATCAACTTGACTGGTGACCAATATGTACAGCAAAACTACTATGAGAACATTACGGCAGAGAATTTTAATGTAGCTGAGCATTTTACATTCCATTCGCTTTATCCTTATATGTTCTATAGCTATGGTGATAAGGTTTATACTTATAACTATGCTACCAAATCGCTCCAAAGCATTACTTTGCCGGGTGAAGAGATTACAATGGTTAAGACGGACCTCTTTAAAACACTGTATATTGATAATATTCCAAAAGAAGTCTTTAATGACCAATTCTTTGTGATGGTAGGTTCCTATGACCCAAGTACCGGTGATAATAATGGCGGTACTTTCCATCGCTACCGTCTCAATACATCTACTGGCAACCTTGAGCTGGTTGATGAATGGGATGGTTTTGGCAAAATTGTGGATGTCGTATATCGCGAACGCTGGTAAGCCGTAATGTTTAACTCAAATATTAAAAATCTTTCTGAAAACATAATCTATTAACAAACACACACCACATTTATGATAAACTACAAAGCCATCCAGCGGAAAAACCCGCTCAACGATGAAGTGAAATGGTATCCGGCCATCGTGCTCGGCAATCCCGTGTTGCTCGATGAAATGACCGAGCTCATCGCCCTGAATTGCACCGTGACGGAACACGACATCAAGGCTGTGCTCTCCGCCCTGCAAGAGCAAATCGTCCTGGCACTGAAGCAAGGCCGCTCCGTCCGCCTGGGCGACCTCGGCTCGTTCCGCCTGACTATGTCCGGGAGAGGAGAAGAAAGTGCCGAGAAAGTGACGGAGCAGAGCATTGAGAGCCTGCGCGTGCAATTCCGCGCCAGCGGCGACATGAACGACGCCTTGCAAGTCAAGGCCCGGGGCATTTCCTTCCACAAGGTGAAAGAAAGCGAAGAGGAGGAGACGGAAACGCCCTCCGAACCGTCGGACGACGGAAATGAAGACGGTGAACTCTAACAACCAGGCAGGACTCCGGAGATGCCAAGTCGCACTCCGGAGTTTCTATGTCCGACTTAGTGCACACCCAAGTCGCACTTAGGATTTCCGAAGTCTGACTTGGAATCTCCGGAGTGCGACTTAGAAAGGGATATAGGCTAAAGACGCCACTGTCCATAAACGCATCAAGGCGCGGACTCCCACCCGGGACTCCGCGCCTTGATGCTGTCTGCACAAATACAAAAAAACGCTAATTGCACCTCATGCAACCAGCGATAAACGTCTGTACTCGGAGCGGGACTTGAACCCGCACAGCCGCAATGGCCAAGGGATTTTAAGTCCCTCGTGTCTACCGATTCCACCATCCGAGCATCCTCAGAGCGGAAAACGAGACTCGAACTCGCGACCCCAACCTTGGCAAGGTTGTGCTCTACCAACTGAGCTATTTCCGCAAGAAGCATGCCGTATCGGCAACGAACATGCCATCCTTTTTTGAATGTGGTTGCAAAGGTATAGGATTTTTTGAAATCTGCAAAAAAGAAGTCGTGTTTTTTACAATAAATACGTCTTCCTGCCGATGTGCAGACTTCTCTCCTGCCGACCTCTGCTTAGGGTTTGACGGCGAGCAGGGCTTGTTCGGCCTGCTCGATTTTTTCGAAATGAAACTGGTCGACAACGGATTGCATCTGCAAGGCAATCTCTTCGGTACACAGGTTGCCGATGCTGCCTTCGTGCGTGTGGTGCACCTGCTTGTCGGTGGCGAAGCGGCCGGCTTCTATCTCCAGCCCCACCTGCTTGTAAGCGTCGCGGAAGGGCACTCCCGAGGCGGCCAGGCGGTTGACCTTCTCCACGCTGAAGATGGGCGTGTATTTCTCATCGTCCAGAATGTGACGGTTCACTTCCATGCGCTCCACGATGTAGTCGGCCATCTGCAAGCAATCGGCCAGCTCGTCAAAGGCCGGCAGGAACACTTCCTTGATGATTTGCAGGTCACGGAAGTAGCCCGAAGGCAGGTTGTTCATAATCATCATGATTTGCTGGGGCAAGGCCTGGAGCTTGTTGCTCTTGGCACGTATCAGTTCGAATACATCGGGGTTTTTCTTGTGAGGCATGATGCTGGACCCTGTGGTACATTCATTGGGCAGCTTCACGAATCCGAAATTCTGGCTGTTGAACAAGCAGGCATCATAGGCCAGCTTGGCCAATGTGCCGGCCACGCTGGCCAAGGCGAAGGCGACGTTGCGCTCCATCTTGCCACGCCCCATCTGGGCATAGACCACATTATAATTGAGCGACTCAAAGCCCAGCAGGCGGGTGGTCATCGTGCGGTCAAGAGGGAACGACGAACCGTAGCCGGCGGCCGAACCCAGCGGATTGCGGTTGCACTGGCGGAAAGCGGCATGCAGGAACATCATGTCGTCCACCAGGCTCTCGGCATAGGCCCCGAACCACAGGCCGAACGACGACGGCATGGCTATCTGCAAGTGGGTGTATCCCGGCATGAGCACGTCCTTATAGGTCTCGCTCTGCGTTTGCAGCGTGTGGAAGAGCTGTTCCACCAAGCGCACGATGCCTTTCAGGCGGTCGCGCGTGAACAGCTTCAGGTCGAGCAACACCTGGTCGTTGCGCGAGCGTCCGCTATGGATTTTCTTGCCCACATCGCCCAAGCGGCGTGTCAGCATCAGCTCCACTTGTGAGTGCACGTCTTCAATGCCGTCCTCGATGGTAAATTCGCCGCGTTCGGCTTGGACATAGATGTCTTTCAGTGCAGCCAGAAGCATGCGGAGTTCGTCGGGCGTCAGCAGGCCAATGCTTTCAAGCATCGTGATGTGGGCCATAGAACCCATGACGTCATACTTGGCCAGATAGAGGTCCAGTTCGCGGTCACGCCCGACCGTAAAACGCTCTATCTCTTTGTTTATCTCAAAATTTTTCTCCCAGAGTTTCATAATAAAATGATGAATGATGGATAAATAATGAAGAATGAAGAAAATCCATGCCGCACGTGGTTCTTCATTCTTCAGTCTTCATTTAATTATACGGTATGATTGCCAGCATGTCGGCCAGCTTTTCCAGTCCGTCCTGCATCGGCTTGGAGACCATACCTTTGAGGAACATGTTGATTTCGGCCTTGATGGTAAGTTTCATCTTGCATTCGTTTTCTGTCACGGGCAGCAGCTGAATCCACAAGTTGAAAGGCAGGGGTGAATTGACGGCTTCAAACTTGATGCACTTCGGCGCTTCGCGGTTCACAATGCGCAGCGACAAGCGGCCGACGGGTGACACGGAGAAGCTCACAGTGTCAGCATCAAACTGAAGGTCCTGCACTTTGTCTGTTGGTATGCGGTCCTTGACGGCTTCCAGATTGTTGAGGTCGGAAAGTTTGCCATAGACCTGCTCTTGGCTGTATGGAATCATCTTGATTCCACTTTCAAATTGAGTCATACGTTTCTTTTAAAAATCTACATGCGTTCCACCTGCGATAAGCAAGTCGCAAGAATTAAATGAATAATCCGGTTATTTTTTAGACGCGGATGACGCAGACAGCGCAGATTTATGGGATTCCGCAGGAGGTTGCGTTTTATAACAAAAATAATCCGCTGAATCCGCGTCTACATATTGCATAAACAAAAATAGAAGTTTCCACTTATAAAAAAGAGAACGACCCGGGCTTGTTGTCAGTCTTGCCCGGACAGTTCTCTTTATCTTATCTTGATAGTCTCATTTACTTCACATTCCAGTTGGCCGGGTCTTTACGCCATGCCTGCAACACCTCCACATCCTCTTCAGCAATGTAGGAAGTCTCCAAAGCCGTCTTCAACACAGCCTCATAGTTGGTCAGCGTGAGCAGCTGCACATTGGCCTCCTTGAAAGCCTTCACAGCCACGTCAAAACCGTAGGTGAACGAAGCCACCATGCCGATTACCTCACAACCGTTTTTACGCAAAGCCTCCACGGCTTTCAGGCTGCTTCCTCCGGTCGACACCAAGTCTTCGATAACGACCACTTTCATGCCCGGACGGAGTTCGCCTTCAATCAGATTTTCCAATCCGTGGTCTTTCGGTTTCGAACGGACGTAGACAAACGGGAGGTTCAATTCGTCGGCCACCAACGCGCCTTGGGGGATAGCCCCGGTGGCTACGCCGGCAATGGCTTCCACCTGGCCAAACTTTTCCAAAATCAGACGTGAGATTTCAATCTTCACGAAATTGCGCAACGAAGGATACGACAGAGTCTTGCGGTTGTCACAATAAATGGGCGACTTCCAACCCGAAGCCCAAGTGAAGGGATTGGCAGGCTGCAGCTTGATGGCCTTAACCTTTAACAATTTCTCGGCAAAAAGCTTTTCCAATGTTTCCATGATTGATATATGCGTTGAATGAGTTTTTTTGATATGGTTTGCAAATATACGGCATATAGTTTGAATGACAACTGTTTGCTTTTCCTTTTTGCATTAATTAAGCCTCGCAAGGATAAAGGCTAAAAAACGCCGGATCGAGGATTCTTATGCTCATAATGTCCGGATTATTGTCATCCCGGGCTGTCTCTTATTTATAGTCAACTTACAAGTCAAGCCACATCGCTACTGCTATCACCGTCACGAATTCGATTTTTAGAGCCAGTTTATAGATTCCGCAAACATCCTACATGCACTCAAACACATCTATCATGCCCAATATACTTGTAGGGACGCTCGGTCGGAGCGTCCGGAAGCCATTATTGTTTGCAAAGCCTTAGCCGTTCCATACGGCAAGCGGACGCTCCGACCGAGCGTCCCTACATAGTGAATTTAAGCACATAAAGGATATTCAATTTTATTGTGCCATAAAGATACTGATTTTCTATAAAATATCGGCAACAGTAAATACTTTTCCCCGACCACATATTCCAATAGCTGCTACAGCCGTCACGAAGTCCAAGACCTTTTCCACATTCGTGCTCAAAACCCCTCTTTATCGGGCTTTTGCCAGCCCTCCTTTCCGTCCGACCACGGAAAGGAGGGTAGCCGGGGACGGAAAGGAGGGTAAGCAAGAGCGGAGTTAAGGGCTGGCAGAAGCGGAATCGTATAGCAACGATAGCAGGTGAGTATCAGCATCGACACGCCTTTGGCCGGTTCACCCTGCCGTACACCCCAACGCCAGCAGGCTGATGCGCACATCCGAACACGCACACACAGCTTCGGCACAGGCGCGGAGCGTGGCACCTGTCGTCACGACGTCGTCGATGAGGAGAATGTGTTTGCCCTGCAACCGGTCGGGATGTTCCACTCCGAAAAGTCCTTCGGTGTTGGCCAAACGTTCCTGGCGATTCCGGCGAGTCTGGGTGGGGTTGTCGTGCAGGCGCGCCAGGCTGTCTGCCGACAGAGGGATGCCCGTCACTTGCGACACGCCACAGGCTATCTGCTCCGCCTGGTTGTAACCGCGGCGGCGCATCCGCTTCCTCGACAGCGGAACTGGAAGCAGGAGGTCAATGTCGCGGAAAAATCCGGAAGGAGCGGCTTCACGCGCCAAAAGCGCGCCAAAGTAGACTCCGATGTCCGGCTTGCCGGCATACTTCAACCGATGGATAATCTCACACGAGGGATTGCCTTTCTGGTAGAAAAACAGCGCGGCCGTGCGCTCGACGGGGATGACACCGCGGAAACGCTCCTCCAGCAGATTGTCCGAAATCAAGTGGAAGTTCGTGCGAGGGAGAGCGCCCAGACAAGTCGCGCACACATGGCGCTCGCCGGGAGCAAGCCTCTTCCCGCACATCAGACACAGGCGGGGAAAGGCCAGGTCGAGCAGTGTGTCAATCCATGAACTCATCGGAAACAGACAGGCAACGGCGGATGGCCTCCATCTCATAGCCCCGGCCCAAGGCGAAACGGATGAGCTTGCAGTCGCGTTCGTAGCTGTTGCGGGCCTTCACATCCCTGCGTTTGGCTTCCAGCAGGGAACGGAGGATGTCCAGATAGTCCTCCTCGTCAATGCCTTCCAGCTCGACGGCATAGACAGAGGCCGGTATTTTCTTCGCTCTCAATCCTTGGATAATCTTGTTGCGTCCCCATTTGTTGAAGCGAAACTTGTCATTGATGTAGAAACGGGCATAGCGGGCCTCGTCGATGTAGTGTTCCTGCACGAGTCGCGCCAGGATGCGGGCCTGCCCTTCAGCCGGGATGCCCCAGGCATCGAGCTTCGCCACCACTTCCGCGGTGCAATGTTCAGCCGAGGAGCAATAGGCGGCCGCCTTGCTGAGGGCTTCTTGTTCGGTGATTTCTTTCATTGTGAGATGGCTTTTATCATGCGGTCGTTGCCGGACAGGTCTTTGCGAAGTTCCACGTCGGTAAATCCCATATCCTCCAGCAAACGGACGACTTCCGCCCCGTAGGCACGGTTGATTTCAAAATAGAGCGCACCGCCGGAAGTGAGCGCACGGCGGGCAAAACAGGCGATGGCGCGATAAAAGCGCAGCGGGTCGTCGTCGGGGACAAACAGTGCGGCGGCAGGCTCCCACTCCAGGACATTGCGCTCCATGCCTGCACGTTCCGACTCGGTCACATAAGGAGGATTGCTCACGATAAGGTCAAAATGCACGTCGGGCAAATCCGGCGCCAGCGCGTCCTGCCTGCGGAATGTGGCCGGAACAGCCAGCAAGCGGCTGTTGGCCTGTGCCGCCTGCAACGCGCCTTCGGAAATGTCCCATCCTTCGACGGAAACATCGGGCAGCTCCGCAGCCAGCGACAAGGCGATGCAGCCGCTTCCTGTCCCGATATCAAGCACCGAGCGCGCTCCGCTCCGGGAGGCGTCGTCGAGAATCCACCGCACCAGCTCGGCTGTCTCCGGGCGGGGAATGAGCGTGTCGCGTGTCAAGCGGAATGTCCGTCCGCAGAAATCGGTTTCACCTAAAATATATTGCACAGGTTCTCCCTTCTGCAAACGTTCTGTAATCTTTTCCCATTCCCGGCGTTCCTCTGCCGACAATGTCCTATATTTGCCCATACAAACATCGACTGTGGTCAAATGGAACAGTTTTTCTAGCAGACAGTAAAGGATGGCCCGGACCTCTTCGGGAGGATAGACGTCCTGCAAACGACTGCGAAAGCATGAGATGGCTTGTTTCATAACGTATGCAAAAGTAAAAAGATTGGTAAGAATACAAGAATCCGGGGACGAATTTTAGCAAGTCCGCCCCGAAAAACCTCAAAACCGCATGAACCGGAAAGAAGAAGATGAAAAATATATGCGCCGCTGCATCCAGTTGGCACGCAACGGTGCTATGGGGGCTGCTCCAAACCCGATGGTAGGAGCAGTCATCGTGTGCGACGGCAAAATCATCGGCGAAGGCTACCATCGCCGGTGTGGCCAGGCACATGCCGAAGTAAATGCCATCCGTTCGGTACGCAACCCCGAACTGCTGACACGGTCCACCATCTATGTCAGCCTGGAGCCCTGTTCGCACTACGGCAAGACGCCTCCCTGTGCCGACCTCATCATCGAGAAACAGATTCCCCGGGTCGTCGTGGGCTGCATTGACCCTTTCGCCCGCGTGTCAGGACGCGGCATCCAGAAATTGCGTGATGCCGGAGTGGATGTCACCGTAGGCGTGCTTGAAGATGATTGCCTCAGCCTGAACCGCCGCTTCATCACGTTCCACAGTGAAAAGCGTCCTTACATCGTGTTGAAATGGGCCCAATCGGCCGACGGGTTCATCGACAAAGTCCGTGAAGGAGGGCATCCTGTAGTACTGTCCTCGCCCGAGACTCAAATGTTGGCCCACAAGCATCGTGCCGAGTGCAAGGCCATCCTTGTAGGGCGACGCACGGCCCTGCTTGACAATCCGAGCCTGACCGTGCGCAGCTGGCACGGCGACAATCCGTTGCGGCTGGTCATCGACCGCTCGCTGACACTGCCTCCCGGCCTGCACTTGTTTGACGGCTCCACCCCCACGGTCATCTTCACTGAAATGGACTCGGCTTCGCAACACCCCGGCGTGGAGCATGTCCGCCTGGATTTCACCCAGGACATCCTGCCCCAAATCATGCGCTACCTGCATGAACGAAACATTCAATCCCTGCTCGTGGAAGGCGGCTGCCGCCTGTTGCAAAGCTTTATTGATGCTAAGTTATGGGACGAAGTTCATGTGGAGCGTGTGTCGCTCCGACTTGAGGATGGAGTTCCAGCCCCGACTATGCCGCCAAATGTTTGTTTCCAAGTCGAAAAACGCTTTGGTTCAGACTATCTGCATTTCTACAGGAACGTCCATCAAGCAGGCGATAAAAAGCTCTGATTTGCAGACAAATTAGGAAGTTTTATCTATAATTTTATATAAAACTATGCACACTGTTATTCCAATAGCCGAAATTGTTTCTATTTTTGCAGCTTGTAATCAATTATCATTTCAATGAGAAAGAACTCTTTATACGTACTTATAAGTCTGTTGGCCGTATCGTTTGCTTTTGCATCATGCCTGGACTCTAACAACACAGACTATACGCTGACTTCAGACGTGGCTATCAGCTCATTCTCCATCGGGAGCATCGCGATGCCCGACACGCTGAAAAACTCACAAGGAAATGATTCCATTGTGTACGACAGCGTGATAGGGAGCGACTACAAATTCACCATAGACCAACAAAACAATCTTATATATAACCGCGACTCGCTCCCCGTAGGTACAAACGTGAGCAAAGTCACCACCAGCCTCAACATGACATACGGTTATGCTGTAACCTATGTCAAAAACGGGCAAGACACCATCTGGAGCAGTTCCGACTCCATCGATTTCACGTCGCCTGTAACGTTTAAAGCATACGCCTTGAATGGTGCCATCCGCCAATACCAAGTCAAGATAAACGTCCATAAACTAGATCCGGACTCGCTGCAATGGAACTTGATGAACAGTTCGGATTTAAGACTGCCGGAGAATGCACGCCACAAAGCCGTGTACAAAGCGGGCAGAATGTTTATTTTTGCAGAGACAAGCGACGGCACCGTGGAAATGACATCTTCCGCCGACGGCCTCACTTGGTCGGAACTTCAACCCGTGGGACTTGAAGGCGTGGACTATACATCAGCCTTGGCCTTAGATGACAGACTCTACATCTTGGCAGACAAGAAACTCTATACTTCAAGTGAGGGAACGACATGGACTCAGACCAGCTTCACTGAGTCATTCGACAAACTGTTCGCAGCCTCCCCGTTGAAAGGAGAATTGTATGCACAGTCGGGTAAAGAGCTGCTGTCACTCTCCGTCTATGACCAGACGGTGACATCTGCCGGCAGTGCTGCCAATGGCTATTTTCCCGTGCAAAGCATCTCCTACTCGGCCTCACGGACATCAACCAATCAGAATATCGAACGGCTGGTGCTCTTAGGCACTCGCGAGTCCACTTTAGAAAATGACACGACCGCAATGGTCTGGGTGAAGCTTTCCAACGAAACAGCATGGACGCATTACCCACAAGCTTCCAACAACACCATGGGTTGCCCCAAATTGGAAGGATTAGCTTCATTCTCCTATGACGGAAAGCTCTATGCCTTTGGAGGTGACTATGACATCCCGAGCGGCCAGACCCGTCCGACAGGCTTCCGACCATTCAAATACCTCTACGAGTCAATGGATGGAGGCATCAGCTGGCAAGCGAAGACAGAGAAAGTAATGCTGCCTGCAGCTTTCCTGGACCGTACAGCTTCATTCTCTTACCTCGTGGACGAAGATGATTTCATCTGGATATTCTGGACACCCTCTGAACAGACTCAAGGAATAACGGAAGTGTGGAGAGGGAAAATAAACCGCTTGGGCTTCTAAACACCATACGGCAGGAATCTATATTATAAAGGTATAAGACTTCAAAAACCGAAACGAAGGTATCATGTCATATAAGGAACAAATAGACCAAAGCAGAGTCCCGACACACGTGGCCATTATCATGGATGGCAACGGACGATGGGCTAAGCAACACAACCAACACCGCAGCTACGGACACAAAGCCGGTGTGGAGACGGTGCGCAACATCACAAAGATTGCAGCAGAAGCAGGAGTAAAGTTTCTGACCCTATACACTTTCTCAACGGAGAACTGGAACCGTCCGGCCGAGGAAGTGACAGCTTTGATGACGTTGCTGCTTGAGTCCATCGAAGAAGAAATCTTCATGAACAACAACATTGCCTTCCGAGTCATCGGAGACATGGGACGCCTGCCCGAAGCCGTGCGCACACGACTGGAACAGTGCATCCAACGCACTTCCGCCAACACGCGCATGACGATGGTGATAGCCCTGAGCTATTCCTCGAAGTGGGAGATTACCCAAGCCGTAAGACAGATAGCTTCAGAAGTCAAGGAAGGCACGCTGCCGGTCGAAAGCATTGACGAAGCACTTGTCTCCCGCCATCTGACCACCAACTTCATGCCCGACCCGGACTTGCTTATCCGTACAGGAGGTGAATTGCGGCTAAGCAACTACCTGCTGTGGCAATGCGCCTACTCCGAATTGTATTTCTGTGACACATTCTGGCCGGACTTCAACGAAGAGGAATTCTACAAGGCTATCTACGAATACCAGCAAAGAGAGCGCCGATTTGGCAAAACCAGCGAACAAGTGCTCCACGAATAATGATTAACAAGCAACGATGAAAAGATACGCAGTTCATAACTCAGTTTTTAAGACGACATTCAGTGCGCTCTTCCTGTCTGCCATGTGTCTGGTACCCGGACAGGCTAGTGCACAAGACACAAACCAAAACAAGACAGACAAGCCTCTGATTCTCTATTCGGGCACTCCCCAAAAATATGAAATCGGCGGCATCCGCGTGACTGGTGGTGAAGGCTACGAGGACTACGTGCTGATAGGACTGTCTGGCTTGTCTGTCGGACAGACGATTACCGTGCCGGGCGACGAAGTCACACAAGCCGTAAAACGCTACTGGCGACACGGACTGTTCTCTCAAGCAAAAATTGAGGCAGACAGCATCGTAGGCAACAAAATCTACCTGAACATCGCGCTGGTGCAACGGCCGCGCATCTCTGACATCGTCTACCACGGCGTGAAGAAGTCCGAACGGGAGGACTTGGAGTCGAGCCTGGGCATGATGAGAGGAGGACAAGTGACTCCCAACATCATCGACCGAGCCAAACTGCTGGCCAAGCGCTATTTCGACGACAAAGGATTCAAGAATGCCGAAATCGTCATCAACCAGCATGATGACCCGAACAAGACCAACCAGGTCATCGTGGACATTAATATCGACAAGAAAGAAAAAGTCAAAATCCACCAGATTACCATCGAAGGCAACGTAGCCCTGAGCGAGAAAAAGATTAAGCGGACGATGAAAAAGACCAATGAAAAGGGAAAACTCATCAATCTGTTTAAGACTAAAAAGTTCATTGAGGACAACTACGAGGCGGACAAGGAAAACGTCATCGCCAAATATAACGAATTGGGCTATCGGGACGCGACCATCGTGTGGGATAGCGTAAGCAACTATGACGACCGCACCGTCGACATCCACATCAAAATCGACGAAGGACAGAAATACTACCTGCGAAACATCAACTGGGTGGGCAACACGGTCTACCCAACAGATGTCCTGAGCAGCCTGTTGGGCATGAACAAAGGCGATGTCTACAACCAGACATTACTGACCGAACGTACCCAGACCGACGAAGACGCCATCGGCAACCTTTACTATAACAACGGTTACGTATTCTTCCAACTCGACCCCGTGGAAGTGAACGTCGACAACGACTCCATCGACCTCGAAATGCGCATCATGGAAGGTCCGCAGGCATCCATCAACAGAGTGCGCATCACGGGTAACGACCGACTGTATGAAAACATCGTACGACGCGAGCTGCGTACACGGCCGGGTGACTTGTTCAGCAAGGAGAACCTGGAACGTTCTTACCGTGAATTGGCGCAGATGGGACACTTCAACCCGGAGACCATCGACCCGAAGGTGGAGCCTGACTACGAAAATGGAACCGTGGACATCAACTACATCCTCGAATCAAAGTCCAACGACCAAATCGAATTCTCTGCCGGATGGGGACAGACCGGCATCATCGGTAAACTGAGCCTGAAGTTTAACAACTTCTCCATGTCCAACCTATTCTCCAAGAACGAAAACAAGCGCGGATTCCTGCCGCAAGGCGACGGCCAGACGCTGACCATCAGCGGACAGACCAACGGACAATACTATCAGTCCTACAGCTTGTCGTTCTTCGACCCATGGTTTGGCGGCAAGCGCCCGAACCAGTTCTCCGTCACAGCCTTCTACTCACGCCAGACCGACGTGAACGAAAGCTACTACAGAGACTATTACAACAACTACCTCGGTTACTATTACGGCTATGGAAGCTACAACTCGGCTTACTACGGCTATGACTCCTACTACGACCCGGACGAATCCGTACAGCTCTACGGTGTGTCGGTCGGCTGGGGTAAGCGTCTGAAATGGCCGGACGACTACTTCGTGCTCACAGCCGAACTGGCCTACCAGCGCTATGTCTTGAAAGACTGGCAATACTTCCTCATAGCCAACGGTAAGTGTAACAACATCAGCCTCGGACTGACCCTCTCGCGTAGTTCTATCGACAACCCGATCTTCCCGCGCCGCGGTTCGGAATTCACCTTCTCTGTGAACTTCACGCCGCCTTACTCCTGGTTCGACAACATAGACTACAAGTCGCTAGCCACCTCGACCAGCTCGGAAACCTACCAGGACGACATGCAGAAGAAATACAAGTGGGTGGAATACCACAAGTGGAAATTCAAAGCACGTACCTTCACCGCCCTGAGCAGCGCGACGAAGTGTCCGGTGCTCATGACGCGTGTGGAATTCGGTCTGCTCGGCCACTACAACAAGTACAAGAAATCCCCGTTTGAGACCTTCTATATGGGTGGTGACGGCATGACGGGCTACTCCAGCACCTACGCCACAGAGACCATCGGCCTCCGCGGTTATGAAAACGGCTCGCTGACCCCCTACGGATATGAAGGCTACGCCTACTCGCGCATGACGCTCGAGCTGCGCTACCCCGTGATGCTCGAAGCCTCCACGCAAATCTACGCCCTGGCATTTGCCGAAGGCGGTAATGCATGGACAGACGTAAAGAAGTTCAATCCCTTCAACATGAAGCGTTCGGCCGGTGTGGGTGTCCGCATCTTCCTGCCGATGATTGGTCTGATGGGTATAGACTGGGGTTATGGTTTCGACAGAGTATTCGGTCGCAGCGACGCCGGAGGAAGCCAGTTCCACTTCATCATCGGACAAGAATTCTAACATCAAACGAGAGCTTGCAAGTTTGCAAACAGGCCAGTGTCCTCGCCGACAGACGAGGCATTGGCGCAAACAGGCAGGCAAACTCAATAGCTAACCTATCCATAACACCAAAAAACACTCAAGCCTTATGAAAAAGTCCGTTCTTTTACTCCTCGTGGGCTGCTTGATGACACTAAGCAGCCAGGCACAAAAGTTCGCCTTAATCGACATGGAATACATCCTGCAACACATCCCGGCATACGAACAGGCTGTGAAGCAACTGGATGCAGACTCGAAAAAATACCAGAGCGAAGTCGAAGCGCTCGGACAGGAGGCCAAGACCCTCTATGAAAACTACCAGAAGGAAGCGGACAAGCTGACTCCGGCCCAACGCACCGAACGCGAAAACGCCATCGTGGCCAAGGAAAAGGAAGCAGCAGAACTCCGCCAGCAATATTTCGGTCCGCAAGGCACTATGAACCAACAACAACAGCAACTGATGCAACCCATCAACGACAGCATCTACGAAGCAGTGAAGGCCATCTCGCTGCAACGCGGATATTCCCTCGTCCTCGACCGCGCATCCGACACAGCCATCATTTTTGCCTCTCCGGCTATAGATATTAGCAATGAAGTGCTGTCAAGATTAGGTTATTCCAATTAAATGTATAACTTTGCGGCGTTAACTCACAAATAATAACTTAAAAACCTAAATAACAAAATTATGTTGAAAAGAATCATCTTACTGGCAATCTTTGTCATCCCTATGTGTGCTTTCGCACAGAAATTCGGCCATATCAATCCTATACCCATCATGCAGGCCATGCCGGAATACACGAAGGCTCAAAGCGAACTCCAGGAACTGCAAAAGCAATATGAAGGCGAAATGAAAATCATGCAAGACGAACTTACCCGCAAGGGCGAGGAGTATGACAAGCAAAAGGATTCATTGCCCCAGAATATCCGCCAAAGAAGAGAAACTGAACTGCAAGACCTCTACACCCGCCTGCAACAATATGCACAGGAAAGCACGCAAAACATGCAGAAAGCTTCTCAAGAAAAGATGGCTGAAATCAGCAAGAAAATCGAAGCTGCCATCCAGGAAGTGGGCAAAGCTGGAGGATTCATCTACATCTTCGACCAGACTGCCGGCATTCCCTTCATCAACGAGACGCTGAGCACGGATGTAAGCGCACAAGTCAAAGCCAAACTTGGTTTAAAATAATTGCTTCCTTAAAACAACAACAATCCCAATCGCCGTTATGATGGCTTCCATCGTAGCGGCGATTTTTTTTGCCCCGGACAGACGCAGGGACGAAAGCAGGATGTGGAGAGAATGAACATTCTCAACAAACAGGCCTCTTCCCCGGTCTTCGCAGTCGACATCCGGGCTGCGAAAGGATGCAAGCCCTGTCCGGATTCCTTTCGCGACAAGAGCGGAAAGGAGGCCGTACAGGCACGGAAAGGAAGGGAAGCAGAAGCCGGAAGGTAGGCGGCGGACAAAACTTTCTTCTCCGGATAAACGCGCCTCACAAATATCTTATTTTCAACTATCTATAACTGACAATACCAGCAAAGGCAGTCGGCTGGCCGACTGCCTTTCCACCTCAAAACGACTTCCAAACACCACAATCCAAGCCTAAAATCCTAGCAGTGAAAAAGACGGACAAAAGGCTGGCTGTCCTGCCGCACAGCCAGCCTTGGAGAAGCAAGAAGAGACAAGTCTCCTTTGATAAACTTCACGCTTTCTTTGTTTATTCACACGAGAGGAGTAACTTTGCACTTGTGATAACCGCAAAAAAACAAGTGTGATGCAATCAAAAAAACAATTTCCCGTCATGTTACGACGCGTACTATTACTCGTGCTCTGCGCACTGCCGGCCGCATTGGCAGCCCAGACCCTGACCCAACCCAAGTTTGGATACTTGAATTATGCAGAAGTACTGAAAGCTATCCCCCAATATGCCGAAGCCGAAGCCAACCTGGCCAAGCTACAAGGACAATACGACGCTGAAATACAGCGTTCGGAGGATGAATTCACCCGCAAATATGCCGAATTCCTGCAAGAGCAGAAAGACTTCCCGCAAAACATCATGGTGAAACGCCACAAAGAACTGCAAGAGCTCATGGAGAAGAGCATCGCGTTCAAACACGAAATCCAGACCACCCTGGAGACAGCACGCGACAAAATGCTCGAACCGCTCACGGCAGAACTGAATGACGCCATCTCGCGCGTGGCCCTGAAATACAATCTGGACTATGTGGTGAACACAGAGGAAAAATGCTACCTGTTCATCAATCCCTCCGTGGGCATGGACATCACGAATGACGTCAAAGCGGAACTGGGTATCCAGCAACCCGCGGCAGACGCCACATCGGGCACAGCCAAGACTTCAAACAGCTACGCACGCTAATGTCAGACTCGCCCTTATCCATGCGACCAGGCCCCATCGGAGTGTTCGACTCCGGCTATGGAGGACTGACCATACTGAGCCGTATCCGAGCCTTGCTGCCAGCCTACGACTATATCTATCTGGGGGACAATGCCCGTACACCCTACGGCACGCGCTCCTTCGAAATCGTCTACGAATTCACACTGCAAGCCGTCAGGCGGCTCTTCGAGATGGGTTGCCATCTGGTCATACTCGCCTGCAACACGGCGTCGGCAAAGGCTCTGCGCAGCATCCAGCAAAACGACCTGCCGCACATCGACCCTTCACGCCGCGTGCTCGGTGTCATCCGGCCCACAGCTGAATGCATCGGCGGGCTGACCCGCAGCCGCCATGTAGGCGTACTGGCCACGGCCGGGACCATCAAGTCAGAATCTTATATCCTGGAAATCCGGAAGCTGCACCCTGACATCACCGTCACGGGCGAGGCCTGCCCCCTGTGGGTGCCGCTGGTGGAAAACAATGAATATGACAAGCCGGGCGCCGACTACTTCGTGCGCCAGCACATCGAACGTCTGCTGGAGAAAGACCCGGATATTGACGCCGTCATCCTCGGCTGCACGCACTATCCGCTCCTCTACGATAAAATCTTGAAATACATGCCGGCACATGTCACCGTCATCCCCCAGGGAGACTATGTCGCACGCAGCCTGGAAAACTACCTGCTGCGCCATCCGGACATGGAAGCCCGTTGCCAGAAACACGGCGCATGCCGCTTCTATACGACGGAGTCAGTCGAGAAATTCCGCGAATCAGCTTCCATATTCCTCGACGGCCCTGTCGACGTGGAAAGCATCGTGCTGGAGTAACACCGCTGCACGTTCCGTCAGTTTCCACCCCAAGCCCCACGGTCCAGACTCCTGTACCCGATGGCCTCAGAGATGTGCATGGCCTGAATCGCCGGACTCCCGTCGAGGTCGGCGATGGTGCGTGCCACCTTCAGGATGCGGTCATAGGCACGGGCAGAGAGGTCGAGCCGCGTCATGGCTTGTTTCAGTAGGGCAATGCTCGCCGCATCGGGCTGTGCATATTCGGCCAAGAGGGAAGAAGTCATCTGGGCATTGCAATGAATGCCCGGACAACTGCGATAACGCTCGGACTGTATCTGACGGGCCCGCACCACCCGTTCACGGATGGCGGCGCTGCTTTCGCCCCGGCGCGTGTCGCTCATCTCCTCAAAAGCGACAGGCGTGATTTCAATCTGGATGTCGATGCGGTCGAGCAGCGGACCGGAGATGCGGTTCAGATAACGGGCGACCTGAGTGGGCGTACAGACACATTTGCGTGTAGGATGATTGTAATAGCCGCAAGGGCAAGGATTCATCGAAGCGACAAACATGAAATTGCAGGGAAACTCCACGCTGTAACGGGCACGGGAAATGGTAATCTTCCGGTCCTCCAGCGGCTGGCGCATCACTTCGAGCACATTGCGGTTGAACTCCGGCAGTTCGTCGGCAAAGAGGACACCGTTGTGCGCCAGGCTGATTTCGCCGGGCTGAGGGTTTTGCCCGCCTCCGATGAGCGCGACGGCCGAAATGGAGTGATGGGGCGAGCGGAAGGGTCTGCGGGCAATGAGCGCCGTGCGGCTACCCAATTTCCCGGCGACGGAATGAATCTTGGTTGTCTCCAGGCTCTCGGCCAGCGACAGGGGTGGCAGGATGGACGGCAGCCGCTTGGCCATCATCGACTTGCCGCTGCCCGGCGCACCTATCATGATGAGATTGTGCCCGCCTGCTGCAGCCACTTCGAGGGCACGCTTCACATTCTCCTGTCCCTTCACATCCGAAAAATCAAGGTCGAAATCCGTCTGCTCGCGATAGAACTCTTCGCGCGTATTGACCACAGTGGGCTCAAGAGCCGTCTCACCATTAAAAAAGCCGACGACCTCGCGCAGCGTCTCTACGCCATAGACCTGCAATTTGTTGACCACGGCAGCTTCACGGGCATTCTGCTTGGGGACAATGATGCCTTCGAAACCTAGCTCCCGTGCCTTGATGGCGATGGGCAGTGCCCCCTTGATGGGGCGCACACTGCCATCGAGACTAAGCTCCCCCATGAGCATGAAGCGGGTCAGACGGTCTTTCTGCACGAGACCCACTGACGCCAGCACGCCGATGGCGAGCGGGAGGTCGTAGGCCGAACCCTCCTTGCGGATGTCCGCCGGAGCCATGTTGATGATGATGCGTCGTGCGGTGAATTGGTAACCATTGACTTGCAGAGCAGTCATGATGCGTTCGTGGCTTTCCTTCACGGCGTTGTCGGGCAAGCCTACGATGCTGAAATTGATACCGCGCGAACTGTTCACCTCGATGGTTATCAGGGTGGCGTCGATGCCTTGGACAGCGGCGGCGAAGAGTTTGACTAACATGTTATTTCCGTTTTGATTTTTCCCTCTCCTTGTCGTTCTTGAGCAGCGAGTCGAGTTGCATGCTGACTTCCTCCAGACGGGCGGAGCGCAAGAGCACCTTCCGCTGCGGCGAGAGGAGCACCATCTGCGGGAGCGATGTCACACCGAAACGTTTCACCACAGTCCCCTCCCAACCGTCAAAGTCGCAAGTTTGCTCGTCCGGAAGCGTATCGTTCTTTTGGAGGTCTTCCCAAGTTTGCTTGTCTGTGTCGAGTGACACGTTGATGAAGGCCACCTTCTCTTTCTTCTTCTCTTCTTTCAGGTGAAGGATGTCTTTCTGCAGTTTCAAGCCTTCCGGTTGCCAGCTTGCCCAAAAGGTGACCAACAAGTATTTCCCGCCATACTGATAAGCATTGATGTATTTCCCTTCCTTATTCTTGATGCGGAAAGTAGAAATATATTTGCCGCTGTCAGCCTTGATCACGTCGTCCAGATAGCGGCGCAACTCCTGCACGAGTTGATTGTCCTGCAACTTGCCACTCATGAGTTCGACGTTTTCCTCAATGCCCTCATAGTCCGGTTCCGGAGTCTGGGCATAATACCTATTCAGCAGGTGCGCCCCCAGCGGGGAGAACGGATTGGCCCGGATGTATTCCTTCACGGCAGCCCGTTGTTCAGGCAGGGACTTCGAGCGGACCGAGTCGCGGAATTGCTGCCAGGCATCATTTTCCCGCCCGCCTTTCAGGGTGAAGGCTTCCCAGTCGGCCGTATCGGCGCGAAGCTCCGTTTCGGTATGGCGGTCCGCAAAGACGGTGCAGAGCCGCCCTCCGGGAAACACCAGCAGCAACTGCGTGGTGGTGTCAGTCTCCAGTTCGTAAGTAAACTGGCCTTCATGGATTACAATCGTGTCTATGCGGGCATAGGCCGTATCCGAAATGACGACCAGGGCTTCCCCCTCGGTCAGTCCTTCGACATGGCCCGTGAGCGTGAACGTCCGCTCCTTGTTCGAGCATGCTGCCAGAAGCAGCAGCAAGGTCAGAAATATAGAGGCTGTAGTCTTCATCATGTAAGCAATTTCTGACAAAGGTAAGGTTTTTACCTGTTCCAGCATCATGCTCCTCCCTTTTTTCTAACTCCTTTTCCACAAAAAACGGCAGGCTTCGGCATGTGTTCCCCTCTGTTTTTATTACTTTTGCACGCCCTTTAAGGGATGTGACTGTCCGCAAGACTGTAAATGCAGGAACTACACTAGGTATTATTTATATTAAGGTTTATGACTACAAATGAAGATTCTCAGGAGAACATCAGCGCGTCTATCGGACGACGCGTCGACTTGCTCCTGCGCACCGGACAACTGCTCGTCGAGAGCGCTGCCGACACGAACCGCATCGTACGCAACATGAAACGAGTGGCTGCCTATCTGGGCATTCCTGAAGAAAAGCTACACATCGACGTGAGCTACACCATGCTCCAAGTAAACGTCAGCGACGACCATTTCTCCTACACCAAATTCCAAAAATGCGAGAAGCACGGCATCAACATGTCGGCCATCTCTGAAGTGAGCAAACTCTCCTGGCGGGCCATCGAAGAAGACTACACGCTCGACCGCTATGAAGAAGAACTGGAGAAAATCCGCACCAAGCCGCGCAACTACCGCCCCTGGCTCGTGGCCATCTGCGCGGGATTTGCCTGCGGCGGCTTCTGTAAACTGTTCGGCTGCGACTGGGTGGCATTCCTGTTTGCCGCCGTCTGCGCGATGATTGGCTTCCGACTACGTGCACGCTGCATCGAAGCTGGAGTCAATGTCTACGTGAGCATCGGCATCGCCGCCTTCGTGTCGACATGCCTGGCCTACGCCACCTCGTTCACCGACCTCTCCGCCACTCCTTACCACCCGCTGCTGGCTTGTGCCCTCTTCATCGTCCCGGGCGTACCGCTCATCAACTTCGTGGACGACATGATAGACAACTACCTGCTCGTGGGCATCACACGGGCTGCCAACACCCTGATGATGATGGGCGCGATGGCCTTCGGCATTCTCTTCGCCATGAGCGTGCTCGTGATGAAGGACGTCACCATCAGCGACCGCTTCAGCGAACTGAGCATGACGCCACACGACCCTTACTACGTCTACGCCATCGCAGCTGCCATCGCAGCCATGGGTTTCTCGACCATCTTCAACGTGCAGCGGCGACTGCTCTGGGTGGTGGCCATCGGAGGCATGATTTCCGTCTGCACGCGCAACTTCGTCAACTTCGAGCTGGGCTACGGCCCTGTCATCGGTTCGTTCATGGGAGCACTCGTCGTCAGCCTCATCGCACTGAAGGCCGTCCACTGGTTCCATGTCCCCAACCACGTGCTGACCATCCCGTCGGTCATCCCCATGATACCCGGTGTGCTGATGTACCGCGGCCTGCTGGGCCTCATCAACATGCACGGCGTCATCGGCGAAGTCACGCACGCCGTGTCCAACGGCATCAACTCGGCCCTCATCATCCTCTGCATCTCGCTCGGCGTAGCCATCCCGAACATCTTCCTGCGTAAATACATCGCCAAGGAGAAGAGCTTGCACTTGGCACAGATACTCGAAGAACGCCGGGCACGAGGACGGTTCATCGTCTGAGGAACGAATTATGTGAACAAAAACGACTAGTCCGGATTGTCTTCTCCGCCGATGTGGAACAGGCCCGTACCGCTATCGTAGAACACGGCGGGGCCTAGCCAGTCGGGCATGTCGCACCCGGAGTAGTCGTCGTTACAGCAACGCAGGTTCTCCAGGATGTAAGCCAGTTTGCGTTTGGCTTCCTCCTTGTCGGCACATACCCAGTAGTTATAGTGGTAACGGTTTTCATGAGCGTAGTCTTCACTGTCGAAACAGGGATAGCGACATACATATCTCAGGATGCCTTGCCCCCGATGGTTGACGAAGAACGCGAAATACGGGTATTCAGCCAGGGTCTCATACCCACGAAATTCCGACGCCCGTTTCTCCAAATCGGCCAATCCTTCATAGGCCACACCCCGCAGGGTAAACGGTTTCCGCGGGTCGCTCTTGTGCACCCGCAGCATCGACGGCTCCGGTGCGGACCTGTCTTCTTCCGAAGGCGTGACGGTGGTTTGTGACGACATGTCTCTCGTAAAAAGGCTTGCCATGGCCCATAGATCTGCCTGAAGCATGAAGTGCCACGAGGAACGTGCCGTCACCGTGCCCGCGGCTCTGTCTATCTGGTAATAGTCGAAATGCCATCCGCACGCTTCCAACTCTGAGATGCGCGATGCCAGCCGCGTGGGATTGATGACGCCCAAGGAGTTGTACCCGTTGTTTATGACGTGGAATGACACCCGCCCTTTCCGTCCCACACGGTTTTCCATTTGCTCCATGAAGGCTATCAGGATGGACAGTCCCGACGCGCAGTCATAGTATTCCTCTATTTTCTCTTCGAACACCATCTTGGGAACGGCGCGTACCTCTTCCTCCGTGGCGTCCTCGCACCTCAGTTCGTAGTAGTTGCTGTAATAGTCGACGATGGTGAACAAAGGCACTTCGTTTGCCCTTCTACCCTGAATATGCGCCGTCTCCACAAGGTCGTCCACCAATTCCTTCACGGCCTGTTCGGCATTCCTCGATCTCGTCATGCTTTCCACCAATATTACATGGTAGTGAATATCTTGAAACTCTTTCATATCCTATTGCTTTAAGGTTAAGATGAATATACGCTCACAAATGTAGACAATGTTTCGCTGTAAGACAACGCCTTGCAGCGAAAAAATGAAAGAACTGGCGATGGCCTGTGTCATTTCCTGTCCCTGCATTTTCTTCATACGCTGCGCAGACAACTAAGTAGCAGTAAAACACATTCTCCCTAGCTGCGGAAAGTCTCTAAAGCAGCTAGGGAAAAGAGTTGAAGCAGTCCGCCAATCTTCATTCTCAGCCTAAGAATATAAATTCGCATCCTAAGTTTATGCATTCTTAATCTAAGAATATATAAACTCAAATTAGAAACATATTTTCTACAGCCATTCCAATTCTTTTCCGCAGCCATCGCAGGAACTTTCCGTTACTATAAGAATTTTTTTTCCACCAACGGGGCAAGGGGAGCGACAGAGGGAAGGGCGGACGGGGGACATTCCGGAAAGAAAGGCATCCGCATATCGGGAGAAAACGGTAACTTTGCGCATCAAAACCTTGACTTATGTACACACAAGAAGATATTGACCGCCTGCAAGGCGAAATGCAAGACTCGATGATTGGCGTACTGGGCATCCGGCTCTGCCCCACGGACGACAACACCGTGAAGGGCACAATGCCTGTCAACCGGAACACAAGCCGTCCGCCGGGCATACTCAACGGAGGAGCGTCGCTCGCGCTGGCCGAGACACTGGCCGGATACGGGTCGTATGCCATCCTGAAGTCACACACGGCAGCTTTTGGCATACAAGTGAGTGCCAACCATATCTCCGTAGCCCACATGGGCGACCGGGTGGTGGGCATCGCGACGCCGGTGCACCTGGGCCGTTCGACCCACATCTGGCAGGTGGACATCACCTCGGAGCAGACGGGCAAACTGGTGTCTAGTATCCGTGTGGTCAACTTCATTGCCAATATCCCCGTATGAGCACCGACGAACGACTTGCCAGCCTCATCGACCGCCTCGTGGAGCGACGCCGATGTTTTGCCCTCTACCGCCTGCCGTGGCAGGAAGAGCTGCACCTCGTGTTGCAACGCGAGGCATGCCCGACCATCCTGCATAGCGTGGAAGAGCTGAGCGGACGGCGGGGCTTCGTCATGGCCCCTTTCCGCACGGAGGAACATTGTCCCCTGCTGCTCATCCGGCCCGACACGGTGACAGACGGTGTGGAAGACATCCTCCGACTGCCTGTCGACGACTTGCCAATGCATCCGGAAATACCCTCCGTCACACCCCGCCCCGACAGTCGGACGCGCTACGAAGCCTCCTTCGACCTCTTCTCCAAGGCGCTCTGCCAAGGCCGCCTGCACAAGCTGGTGCTCTCGCGCAGCCATGTCACCGACCTGCCCGAAGCGTTCTCCATAGGAAATACGTTCATCCGCGCCTGCCGACGCTATCCGCGGGTGATGATTTATGTCTGTCACACGCCTGTGAGCGGCCTGTGGATGGGGTGCACGCCCGAAATCCTGCTCTCCGTGGAACGAGGCGAGGGACACACTGTGTCGCTGGCGGGCACCATGCCCGTCGCCGACGGCATCGAGCCGACGGAATGGAATGAGAAAAACCGCCAGGAACAGGCCTACGTGAGCGACTACATCCGCAGTTGCCTGGCCTCGCATGGCATCACGGCGACAGAGGAAGGGCCTTACACGGCACGTGCAGGCGAAGTGGTCCACTTGAAGACGGACTTCCGCTTCCCCCTGACCGACACGCACGACCTGGGCCGCCTCGTGGCAGACCTGCACCCGACGCCCGCCGTGTGCGGACTACCCAAAGCCGAGGCTTACCGCTTCATTCATGAGCATGAAGCCCTCGACCGGCGTTACTATGCAGGCTTCGCGGGCTGGACAGACCCTCAGGGCGACACGCAGCTCTATGTCAACCTGCGTTGCATGGAGGTGACCGGCGGGCACAAAGCCGTGCTCTATGCCGGAGGCGGCATCCTCGCTTCCTCGCAAGCGGACTCTGAATGGGAAGAAACCATACACAAATTAGAAACCATCCAACGACTTTTACGCTGACATGTATACAGACAAGAAGAACGTACTCCAGCTGACCGCGCTCCTGCGTGCCCACGGCATCCGACGGATAGTCATCGCGCCGGGCAGCCGGAACATCCCCCTGACGCAGACGTTTACTGCCTGCGCGGACTTCGAGTGTTACTCCGTGACCGACGAACGCAGTGCGGGCTTCTTCGCCCTGGGGCTGGCTCTGGAATCCGGAGAGCCTGCTGCCGTATGCTGCACGTCCGGTTCGGCCCTGCTCAATCTGCATCCGGCCGTGGCCGAAGCCTACTACCAGCAAGTGCCCTTGCTGGTCATCTCAGCCGACCGCCCGGCAGCCTGGATCGGGCAAATGGACGGACAGACACTGCCCCAACCCGGCGTATTCGGCACGCTGGCACGCCGCTCGGTGAATCTGCCCGAAGTGCGGAGCGACGAAGATGCGTGGTTCTGCAACCGCCTCATCAACGAAGCCCTGCTGGAACTGACCCATCGTGTGAAAGGCCCGGTGCACATCAACGTGCCCATTTCCGAACCATTCTTCGACTTCTCCGTCCGCGAGTTGCCTGAGGAGCGCATCATACGCCGCTATGACAGCTTGGACGATGCAGCTGCAAGCCGCCTGCTGGCGGAAACGTTCGATGCCTGCCCGCGCCGCCTGGTCATCTGCGGACAGCATGCACCGGAAAAGGACATTCTCCTGAGCGACGACTTCCCGGAAGACATGATTTACCTCTGCGAGAACCTGTACAACGGACCTCGCAAGAGCTATGCGCTGCAACGTACAGACGCTTGGCTCTATGCCGCCACGCCGGAAGACAAAGAGGCGCTTGCCCCTCAGCTCGTCATCACCTATGGCGGACACATCGTCTCCAAACGACTGAAGCAATGGTTGCGCCGCATCCCGTCACTTGTCCATTGGCACATCAGTCCTGACGGAGACACGCCCGACTTGTTTGGCCGACTCACAGCAGTGTTTGAAATGTCCCCCGCGACATTCTTCAACCATCTGGAACAATGTCCGCCACCCATCACCAGCGACACGACGGACTTCGTCCTGAACTGGACGGGCAAACTGTTCACACTGCCCACCCCAGAGTTTGAATATTCATCCATGCAGGCCATCCAGGAGCTGCTGGAGACGCTTTGCCTGAAATCGGGAAACGTCACCCTGCACCTCGCCAACAGCTCCGCCGTGCGCTATGCCGAACTATGGGCCATCAACCCCCATATCAAAGTGTTCTGCAACCGAGGAGTGAACGGCATCGAAGGTTCACTCTCCACAGCCATCGGCTATGCTGCCGCATCACAGGAGATCAACTGCATCGTCATCGGCGACCTGAGCTTCTTCTATGACATGAACGCCTTGTGGAACGGGCACATCCGTCCCAACGTGCGCATCCTCCTGCTCAACAACAGCGGAGGAGAAATCTTCCACTCCCTGCCCGGCCTGAATTTGCCGCCACGCGGCCATGACTTCGTCACAGCCGTCCACACCACCAAGGCTGAAGGCTGGGCAAAAGAACGCGGCTTCGACTATCTGGCGGCCCACGACGAAAGCAGCCTGCACGAAACCATGAAGCAGCTCCTCGCGACTGATGACAATCCGCGCCCGCGGCTGCTGGAGGTCTTCACCGACAAAGACGAGGACATCCGCCAACTGAAAGCATATTATCACTCACTCAAGAATAAATCTATAACCTTTTAATCTCTTATTTACAGCTATGGCACAAAGAGAATGGACTACTATCAAGGAATATAACGACATCCTGTTCGACTTCTATCACGGCATCGCCCGCATCACAATCAACCGTCCGCGCTACCGCAACGCCTTCACGCCCGTCACAACCTCGGAAATCAGCGACGCGCTGCTCTACTGCCGCGAATGCAAAGACATCAACGTCGTCGTGCTCACCGGAGCGGGCGACAAAGCCTTCTGCAGCGGAGGCGACATGCATGTGAAAGGCTATGGAGGCTATGTCGGCCCTGACGGAGTGCCCCGCCTGAACGTGCTCGACGTACAGAAGCAGATACGTTCCCTCCCCAAACCGGTCATCGCGATGGTCAACGGCTACGCCATCGGAGGCGGACACGTGCTCCACGTCGTGTGCGACCTCACCATCGCTTCCGAAAACGCCATCTTCGGACAGACCGGACCGCGTGTAGGCAGCTTTGACGCCGGCTTCGGCTCTTCCTACCTGGCACGCATCGTGGGACAAAAGAAGGCACGCGAGATTTGGTTCTTATGCCGGCAATACTCAGCTCAGGAAGCGCTCGACATGGGCCTGGTGAACAAAGTCGTGCCCTTTGACCGGCTGGAGGACGAAGTCGTGGAATGGGCGGAGACCATGATGCAGCACAGTCCGCTCGCCCTACGCATGATCAAGGCCGGGCTGAACGCCGAACTCGACGGACAGGCAGGCATCCAGGAACTGGCAGGCGACGCGACCATGCTCTACTACATGACCGAAGAAGCCCAGGAGGGCGGCAAGGCATTTCTCGAAAAGCGCAAACCCGACTGGAGCAAGTATCCCAAAATGCCCTGACACATGAAGACATTCCGAATCGACATTCTCCCCCGCCGGCTCCACTTCAAGCAGCCGGCAGGGACCTCACGCGGCGTGCTCACCACCCGCCCTGTGTGGTACGTCCGCATCACCCGTCCCGGCACGGAACGGCCGGACTTGCTGGACGAACTGTGCGGACTCTCCTCACGAGCCTTCCCGGAGACAGGCTGGGGCGAATGTGCACCGCTGCCAGGCCTGAGCTGCGACGACCGTCCGGACTACGAAGACACGCTCCGCAAGGCCTGCACTGCAATGGAAGAAAACGGCTGTATCCCCTTCGAGATGCTACGGGACTATCCATCCATCTGCTTCGGGCTGGAGACCGCCTTGCAGAACTTCCGTGCCGGAGGAGGCTGGAGACTGTGGGACAGCGACTTCGCCCGTGGCCAGGCCGGCATTACGACCAACGGCCTCATCTGGATGGGGACGTTCGAAGAGATGTATGCCCGCATCGAAGAGAAAATGCGGGTGGGCTTCCGCTGCATCAAGTTGAAAATCGGCGCAATCGACTTTGAGCGCGAACTGGCCTTACTGGCCTTCATCCGCCAGCACTTCACGCCCGAACAAGTGGAACTCCGCGTGGACGCCAACGGCGCATTTTCCCCCGAAAACGCCCGGGAGAAACTGGAGAGACTGGCAGTCTTCACCCTGCACTCCATCGAACAGCCCATCCGCGCCGGACAATGGGAGGCAATGGCCCGCCTGTGCCGCACGTCGCCGATTCCCATCGCCCTCGACGAAGAGCTCATCGGGGTGAACGAGCGAAGCCGCAAGAGCGAACTCCTGGACACCATCCGCCCGCAATACATCATCCTCAAACCATCGCTCCACGGAGGCATCGCCGGAGCAGAAGAGTGGACCGACCTGGCCCGTGAACGGGGCATCGGCTCATGGGTCACGTCTGCCTTGGAGTCCAACGTCGGACTGAATGCCATCGCACAATGGTGCGCCACGCGCTGTCCCGTCATGCCGCAGGGGCTGGGGACGGGACTGCTCTTTACGGACAACATCGACAGTCCGCTCGCGATGAAAGGAGAAAAGCTATGGTTCAACCTGTGAACAATCCCGACATACACGATGCGCTCCGTGCGTTCCTGGCCGAATGGCACAGCGACAGTCCGACCGTGACGGTGCAGACTTCCGGTTCGACCGGCACGCCCAAACGCATGGAAGTGGAGAAAACACGCATGGAAGCAAGCGCACGCCTGACTTGCGACTTTCTGGACCTGCACCCGGGCGACACGGCCCTGCTGTGCATGCCCCTGCAATACATCGCCGGAAAGATGGTCGTCGTGCGTTCGCTGGTGCGAGGACTGCGGCTCGTCACAGTGCAACCCTGCGGCCATCCGCTGGCCGGGCTGGAGGATGCGCCCGTCTTCGCGGCCATGATACCGATGCAAGTCTACAACAGCCTGCAAGTGCCCCGCGAACGGGCATTGCTCCGACAGGTGAAACATCTCATCATCGGGGGCGGTGCCATCGACACCCCGCTGGCCGAAGCCCTGCGCGACTTTCCCAACGCCGTGTGGAGCACTTACGGCATGACGGAGACCTTGTCGCACATCGCCCTGCGCCGCCTCAACGGTCCGGATGCCTCGGAGTGGTACACGCCGTTCGCTTCGGTCTCCATCCGTCTGTCCGAACGCGGGACATTGGTCATCCAAGCCCCGCTGGTCAATCCGTCCATTCTGGAGACCAATGACATCGCCGAACTGAACGCTTCCGGCCAATTCCGCATCCTGGGACGCGCCGACAACACCATCAACACAGGAGGCGTGAAGGTCCAGGCCGAGCAAGTGGAAGCCTGCCTGAAACCATATTTCACCACCTCCTTCGCCGTCACGTCCGTCCCCGACCCGCGGCTGGGAGAGGCCGTCACCCTGCTCTACACCGACGAAAGGACGACGGACGAAGTGGCGCATCTGTGCAACGAAAAACTCCAGCCTTACTGGCGTCCTAAACATTATTACCAAGTGACAGACATCCCACAGACCGGAAGCGGGAAAATCAGCCGTGCAGAAGCGCACGCACTGGCCGAACGACTACACAAGGCCTTCCGGTAACAAAAAAAAAACGGATCAGGAGAACATCACGTCCAAGTGTCCTCACCCACACGAAGGGAACGTGCTCCGTCATGAATACAAAATGTCAATTCAACCCCGCTCATTTTCGTCTCCTTCCATCCAAAGGACAAGTCTTAGACAAAAAACGAAAAATGAGCAGGGTTTCAAATATACACATGCACAGCTTATCCCGCGGTTACACTGTCATATTGCCAACAACAGGCCTTCTTTAGAATAGAAAAAGCAAGCGTATACATCCGCCTGCGCACTTATTTCCATCCATAGATTTCACGTTTTCCACTTCAAACAAGAGGCTGAAAAGCTCCGCCAACCGCCCAAACAGCCGCTATCCGTCCGGCCGACCCGACACGCTTATCCGCCGAAACCACTCCATGCAGGGTTACCCTCCTTTCCGCTCCCGTCCGGAATCCGGCCCGCTCCGGCTTTCCTTCCTTTCCGAGGATGCAAGAATATCCATTCTTGTGCATAAAGACACTGTTTTCTTCCATATTCCTGTATAAAGATTCAATAGAAACGCTCTCTTGCGCGCTATCTGTACCTCCCATAGGAAAAAGGCTGTCAGCCAAATAGACAATTTCGCATCGTCTGTCAACCCTGTAAGCCCGGATGTTTACATTCTGACAAAGGCGCAACCGGACAAAAACATCCGCAAAACCTTCCGTCAGAAAAGTATATACAGAACGGACTTATGCGGACAAAATCTATTATCTTTGCACCCAGCAAAGACAAATCCGTATATCCATGAATAGCCCTAAGATAGCCCTGGTGAAGCAAGAAGTTTACCAGGACCTTTACGTTTGCCCCACTTCCGAAAAGGATGCCGGAAACATCCTGTTTTCTTCCCAGGGAAGAGTGGGCCCCATCGCGCTCATGGCCGAGCTGGGCGCCGACTTCTACATCGTGCATGAAGAGCCGCAGTGGGAGACACAGCTCTACCGGAAAGTCATCCCCCACCTGGCCAAGCATCTCTACCTGCTCAAGACACAGACTCTCGACAAGATTCCGGGGCAAGAATTCAAACGCCCGGGCAGCGCACACGCCAACGGCGACTTCGCCGTGAGCTGCTATTCGGTCGACTGGGGAGCTTATGACATCGTCATCTCCATCAACATCAGCCTCCCGACGGCCCTCGTGCGACAGTATCCGCACACGCTGTTTGCCTATATGATTGGCGAAGCCAACATGGCCACCCGCACGGCCCGTTTCGGCTACGATGTCACCCTGAACCAGCTGGCACGCGGCATCGTGGCAGAGACATGCGGCTCCGTGGACTTCCCCTACACCTTTGTCAACGGCAACACGCTGGAGCACATCATGGCCGACAAGCTGGGACGACCCTCGCGCAGTCACGGCGTGTTCATGGAAATCAATTCCACCAGCGAACGGCCTGTCACCCGCGTGCCCGAGCATTTCAAACCCTTGCAAGACGCCGGACAGGACATCATCCTGCACCGGCAGCTCATCGCTGAAAACCTGACCAACATCTACGATGCCAAGTATTTCGTCAAGATGGGCGGACGCACCATCCGCGGCAACTCCGTCGCTGAGGCCATCTCGCTGGGCACGCTTGCCATCATGAACCGCGACGAGGTCATCCATCGGGAACTCATCACCGACGCCTGCAACGTGAAGACCATGGACGAAGCCGTCAGCCTCATCCGACGACTGGAGGACAATCCCGACGAATACCGGCGGCTGCTTCAAGAGCAACAGCAGAACCTGTCTCGCCTGTTTTTCCTATTGCCCCTGAAATCACTGGTCAACTGTCTGAAGGACAAACGACGCCGCCATCGACCGGCCCGGCACAACGTGCTGAGCAAGCTGCTCGACCGGATGGCTTTCATATCGAGATAACCAAGCGACACCCGACCTCCTGGAAAGCCCCTTCAAACCTCCCCCGAAGGGGAGGCCTTCGTAAAACCAAATTAAAAGAAACTTATGCACGCTCCAGCTCCTCAACAATCCGACATACACACGTCTCTCCCCCGGGAAGGGACGGAAACGGCCTGCGCCCCTATCCTGCTCTTCGTCTATAACCGTCCGGCCCACGTGAAGCGCACGGTCGAAGCCCTTCAAGCCAACTATCTGGCTGCGGAAAGCGACCTGTTCGTCTACTCCGACGCTGCGCGTGACGACACGGCCCATGCCGCTGTGGAAGAAGTGCGGACATACGTGCGCGGCATCCGGGGCTTCCGCAGCGTCAACGTGACGGAGCGCAAGGAAAATTGGGGACTCGCCCGCAACATCATCGACGGCGTGACGACACAGGTGAACCGCTTCGGACGCGTCATAGTCCTGGAAGATGACCTCGTCACAGCTCCCTATTTCCTCACTTTCATGAATGATGCGCTGGAGACTTACAAGGACGAACCGCTGGTGGGGCATGTACATGCCTGCGAATTCACCCAAAACCCATCACTCCCCGAGACATTCCTCATCCGCTGGACAGGCAGTTGGGGATGGGCCACCTGGGCACGTGCTTGGAAGCACTTCAACCCGGACGGCCAGGCCCTGCTCGACGAACTTCTGGCGCGAAAGCTCGACTATACGTTCGACTTCGACGGACGCTACGGCTACACGCGCATGCTACGCCGCCAGATTGCAGGGAAAAACAATTCGTGGGCCATCCGCTGGAATGCCAGCCTTTTCCTGAAAGGCATCCTGTCGCTCAATGCCGGACGCTCCCTGGTGCAAAACATCGGATTTGACGGCAGCGGCACCCACTGTGGCAACGAAGCGCTCTATGGCGTCAACCTCTGCGGCAAACGGCTGCACGTGGACCGGCTGTCACCCGCAAAGGAAAACCTTGCGGCACGCCAAGCCATGAGCGACTACTACAAACGTACAAACTCGTTCAGGAGCAAACTCATCCGTCGTGTCAAACAACTATGCAGCCTATGGAAAACAAAATGACAGACCGCAAACTATGGGAAGCGTATTGGAAGAACTACAAGTTCACGGCCATCCCTCAGAAACCGGTTTACAAGAACTACATTCTCCCCAAAGAATGCCACAGCTTCATCGAAATCGGAGGTTTCCCGGGACTCAATGCCGGCTATTTCTACAAACACGTATGCACGGACGTCACACTGCTTGATTTTTATGTCGACCGGCAAGTCATCCACCGGGTGGAGCGTGACAACGGCATTCCGGCAGATTCCATCAGGGCGATAGAGGCTGACTTCTTCCAGTTCCAGGCAGACCGGACATACGACATGGTGTTTTCCCTGGGCTTCATCGAACATTTTCAGGACACGAAAGATGTCATCGCGCGGCATGCGGCGTTGGCCTCACCCGGCGGACAGCTGCTCATCATCCTGCCCAACCTGCGCGGTCTCAACGGCTTGGTGCAATATGTGTTCGACCGTCCCAACCTGCTTATCCACAACCTGAAGAGCATGCACCTGAAACACTTGAAGCACATTTGTGCGGAACTCGGCCTGAAGGACGTACGGGTGGAATACACCCGCAAGCCGATGGTGTGGCTGGAACCCAAGCCGGGCATGTCGGCCAGTGTGAAGAAATCCGTAGTCAAACTGCTCAGTTGCGCACTCAAGCTCTTCCCGATAAAGTGCAGGTTGCTCTCTCCTTATATCATCATCTCAGCCACTAAATGACTAAAAAACAAACCCCATGCGAGTACTCATCATAAATACATCGGAAAAAACAGGCGGAGCAGCCATCGCGGCCCGTCGCCTCATGGAAGCACTCAGGAACAACGGCATCCAAGCCACCATGCTGGTGCGCGACAAGCAAACCGACGCGGCCGACGTGGTGGAACTGTCCCCGTCATGGCTCAACGTGTGGCGATTCATCTGGGAACGCATCGTCATCTGGAAGGCTAACCGCTTCAAACGCCATAACCTGTTCGAAGTGGACATAGCCAACACGGGAATCGACGTGACTGAACTGCCGGAATTCAAACAAGCTGACATCATCCACCTGCACTGGGTCAATCAAGGAATGCTTTCCCTCAAGAAACTCCGCAAAATCACGTCTTCAGGCAAACCGGTCGTGTGGACCATGCACGACATGTGGTGTTTCACCGGCATTTGCCATTATGCCGACGACTGCACGCGCTACCAAAGCGAATGCAACCACTGTCCCAAGCTCTATGGCAAAGGACGTCAGAAGGATTTGGCCTGGAAAATATTCCAGAAGAAAGCTGAGCTTATGAGACACAGCGACATCCGCTTCGTCGCTTGCAGCCGTTGGCTCGAAGGGCTGGCCAAGAAGAGCCGGCTGCTGGAGGGGAAACAGGTGACAAACATCCCCAATGCCATCAACACGCACCTCTTCCACCCTCACAACCAGCAGGAAGCACGCCAGCGACTGGGACTTCCGTCCGACCGCAAACTCATCCTCTTCGGTTCGATGAAGACAACGGACAAACGCAAGGGAGTGGCCTACCTCATCGAAGCCTGCCACATCCTGAAAGAACAATATGCCGACCTCAGTGAACGCATCGGAGTGGTCATCGTGGGCAAACAGGCGGAAGAAAGCGCCTTGCTCCTCCCATTCCCGACGTACAACATGAATTTCGTCAGTGACGAACGACGCCTGGTGGACATCTACAATGCCGTGGACCTCTACGTCACTCCTTCCCTGCAGGACAATCTGCCGAACACCATCGTGGAAGCCATGTCGTGCGGCACTCCGTGCGTAGGCTTCAATGTGGGTGGCATTCCGCAGATGATAGACCATCTGCACAATGGCTACGTGGCGGAATACCGCTCGGCTTCCGACCTGGCCAACGGCATACATTGGGCTTTGTCCGAATCCAACGAAGGACTCCACGAAGCAGCCCACAGGAAAGCCATCGCCTGCTATTCGGAAGCGGCCGTCACCCGACAATACATCCAAATCTATAACCAGGCTCTCGGCCAATAATGACAGGTATGCACTCACACTTTCATCCTAAATTTTCCATCATCACTGTGACCTACAATGCAGGCGCAGTCCTGGAAGACACGATACAAAGCATCATCACACAGACCTATCGCAATGTGGAATACATCATCGTCGACGGGGCTTCGACCGACCACACCCTGCACATCATCGAACGATACAGAGAACACATCCACACGGTCGTCAGCGAACCGGACAAAGGGCTGTATGACGCCATGAACAAAGGCCTGAGACTGGCGACAGGCGACTATGTCTGTTTCCTCAACGCCGGTGACTGCCTGCATGAAGACGACACATTGCAAGGCATCGTGCACTCGGTGCTGGCGAACCACGACGGCACGGAAGTCCCGGATGTCATCTATGGAGAGACAGCCATCGTCGACAACGAAGGACATTTCATCCGTATGCGCCGGCTGAGCCCGCCCGAACATCTGAACTGGAAAAGCTTCAAGCAAGGAATGCTCGTATGCCATCAAGCCTTCTTCGCCCGCCGCGCCATCGCCCCGCTCTATGACCTGCATTACCGCTTCTCGGCCGACTTCGACTGGTGCATACGGGTCATGAAACAGTCCAATGTGCTTCACAACACCCACCTGACCCTCATCGACTACCTGGAAGAAGGGCTCACCACACACAATCATCAGGCTTCCCTGCTCGAACGCTTCCACATCATGTGCAGGCATTATGGTACAATCAGCACGGTGATCCACCATTTCTGGTTTGCCATACGTCTCCTCACCCAACGGAAAAAAGTGTAAACAGCGGAAATATCACTCCAATCATTGCATCGTTAATTCTTTTATACTACTTTTGTTGCACTGAACTCTTATTGATAACACTTTAATACGAACCTATATGACTGACTCGAAAGTTATTTTGGAAGAAGCACAAGAAAAAATGGACATGGCTATCATGTATCTTGACGACGCATTGGCCCACATCCGTGCCGGAAAGGCAGACGTCCGCTTATTGGACGGCATCCGTGTGGACTCTTACGGTAGCATGGTGCCCATCAACAACGTGGCAGCCGTAACGACTCCCGACGCGCGCAGCATCGCTATCAAGCCGTGGGATAAAAACATGTTCCGCCCCATCGAAAAAGCCATCATCGACTCAGCACTGGGCATCATGCCCGAGAACAACGGCGAAATCATCCGCATCGGTATCCCGCCCTTGACAGAAGAGCGCCGCAAGCAACTGTCTAAACAGTGTAAAGGCGAGGGCGAAACAGCCAAAGTGAGCGTGCGCAATGCTCGCCGTGATGCGATTGATGCCCTCAAAAAAGGCGTCAAAGACGGCATGCCCGAAGATGAACAGAAAAATGCCGAAGCCAAGCTTCAAAAGGTGCATGACAAGTTCATCAAACAAATCGACGACATGCTGGCAGCCAAGGACAAAGAAATCATGACTGTATAAAGACATCGCACAGACTTCATTGATGCTTGAATGGACAACGCAGAGCCTCGCAGAGTGAACGCTTTTTGAAACCATCAAAATACGGTTCAGGAATCTGCGGTGCTCTGCGTAGTTCATATATATTCATCTTCACCATCTCTTCAAATTCTTAGACGTGCACGGACTAGTAATCAAAAACACAGGTAGCTGGTATCAAGTGAAGACCGACGAAGGCCAGGTCGTCGACTGCAAAATCAAAGGCAATTTCCGCCTGAAAGGCATTCGAAGTACCAATCCTATCGCTGTAGGCGACAAAGTGGACATCACACTCAACAACGAAGGAACGGCTTTCATTACATCCATCGACGAACGAAAAAACTACATCGTCCGCCGTTCGTCAAACCTGTCCAAACAATCCCACATCATCGCGGCCAACCTCGACCAAAGTTTCCTCATCGTCACAGTGAACTATCCTGAGACATCGACCATCTTCATCGACCGGTTTCTGGCTACGGCCGAAGCCTACCGCATCCCGGTGAGTCTCATCTTCAACAAAGTGGATTTATACACACCGGAAGAGCTCCAGCTACTGGATGCTCTTGTCAGCCTCTACGAACACATCGGTTATCCTTGCTACATCATCTCTGCGACAGACGGACAGGGAGTGGACGCCATACGCGCTTTGCTTCCACACAAAGTAACCTTGTTTTCAGGCAATTCCGGAGTCGGCAAGTCAACACTGATAAACGCCATCCACCCAGCATTTCAAGCAAAGACAGGAGAAATCTCCGAATACCACAACAAAGGCATGCACACAACAACATTCTCTGAAATGTTTGAAGTCGCCGGTGGAGGCTACATCATCGACACTCCGGGAATCAAAGGCTTCGGCACCTTCGACATGGAGCAAGAAGAAGTGGGACACTATTTCAAGGAAATCTTCCACTATGCCGCTGGATGCAAATATAGCAACTGTACCCACGTCCATGAACCGGGATGCGCCGTACGCCAAGCTGTGGAGGAACATCTCATCAGTGAATCACGCTACATCTCCTACCTCAATATCCTGGAAGACGAGCATGAAGGAAAATACCGTGCAGCTTATTAAAGTTGTCGGTAAATCAAATGAAATAAAGTTAGCCATTAAACCTTACAAACAGTTTTGTGTCTAACCCTAGTGTATGTGACTTATTTTTATTCAAACCCTGAGTAGGCTTTCGACGCAAGCACACTCGAAAACACCATGAAAGCGAACCAAACAAACAGATAAAAACAACAAGCAAAACACCATGAATAAGAAAGTAAAGTGGGGACTTATCATTGTCATCGGCCTTGGCCTGATTGGCTGGGGCATATACTCCCAGCGCCCAAGAATCAATGAAGAACTGGAAACGACAGAAAACGCGGCATCCCAACAATCAAGCAAAAAGAAGATTCTAAATGTCAACGGGAAAGTCATCAAGCCAGAATCCATGACCGATGAACTCACCGTGACCGGCACACTGCTTCCTGACGAAGAAGTAGACTTGTCTTTTGAAACATCTGGTAAGATTGTTGAAATCAATTTCATGGAAGGCTCATCCGTCAAGAAAGGACAAATCTTAGCTAAAGTAAACGACAGACAGTTGCAAGCCGAGCTGCAACGCCTTCAGGCACAAGTAAAGCTTGCAGAAGACCGCGTGTACCGCCAGCAAGCGTTGCTGAAGCGTGACGCCGTAAGCCAGGAAGCCTACGAACAGGTGCGCACGGACTTGGCTACACTAAATGCAGAAATAAACATCGTCAAAGAAGAAATCGCACTGACCGAACTAAAAGCACCTTTCGACGGCGTCATCGGTCTGCGCCAAGTGAGCGTCGGAACTTATGCTTCACCCACGACCATCGTTGCCAAACTTACCAAGACTTCCCCCCTCAAAGTCGAATTCTCCGTCCCTGAACGATACGCCGGCGACATGAAAAGAGGACTCAACTTGGATTTCTATATGGAAGACCGACTCAAAGTCTACAAAGCAAAAGTTTATGCCGTGGAGTCGACCATCGACCAGGAGCTGCACCAGTTGAAAGTACGCGCCATCTACCCCAACCACGACAACGCACTGTTGCCGGGACGCTACGCCAGCATCAACCTGAAGAAAGCTGAAATCAACGATGCCATCGCCATCCCGGCTGAAGCCATCGTCCCGGAAATGGGAAAAGACAAAGTCTATTTATTTAAAAACGGACTGGCACAGCCTGTGGAAATCACAACCGGACTGCGTACGGATGCAGAAGTACAAGTCGTGAGAGGCTTGCAAGTGGGCGACACCATCATCACTTCAGGAACTCTCCAGCTACGCACCGGACTACCAGTCAAACTGGATAACATCGATTAACACCACGCGCCTATGAACATATCAGAACTAAGTATACGTCGTCCGGTATTGGCGACGGTGCTCACCATCATCATCATCTTGTTTGGTCTGATCGGTTACACCTATCTGGGCGTACGTGAATACCCTTCGGTGGACAACCCCATCATCTCTGTGACCTGTTCCTATGCAGGAGCAAATGCCGACGTCATCGAGAACCAAATCACCGAACCCCTGGAGCAAAACATCAATGGTATCCCCGGTATCCGCTCACTCTCCAGTGTGAGCCAACAGGGACAAAGCCGCATTACCATCGAATTCGAACTTTCCGTAGACTTGGAGACTGCTGCCAATGACGTGCGCGACAAAGTGTCACGCGCACAACGCAACTTGCCTGACGACTGCGACCCGCCCACCGTCTCAAAAGCAGATGCAGACGCACAACCCATCCTGATGGTAGCGCTCCAAAGTGACAAACGCTCGTTGCTGGAATTGAGCGAAGTGGCTGACCTCACAGTCAAGGAACAACTCCAAACCATCCCGGAAGTAAGTAGTGTGAGCATCTGGGGTGAGAAACGTTACTCCATGCGACTTTGGCTCGACCCGGTGAAGATGGCCGGATACGGCATCACACCGACCGACGTGAAAGAAGCGCTCGACAGAGAAAACGTGGAACTCCCATCCGGCAGTATCGAAGGAAATACCGTCGAACTTACCATCCGTACCATGGGACTCATGCACACCGTGCAGGAATTCAATGACCTTATCCTGAGAGAAGAAAACAACCAAATCATCCGACTGAGTGACATCGGACGCGCCGAACTTGGTCCGGCAGACCAAAAAAGCTACATGAAGATGAACGGCATCCCGATGGTCGGAGTCGTCGTCATCCCGCAACCGGGAGCTAACCATATCAACATCGCAGATGCCGTCTACAAACGCATGCAGACGATGGAAAAGGACTTGCCTGAAGACATCCAGTACAACTATGGTTTCGACAATACCCGATTCATCCGTGCCTCTATCGAGGAAGTGAAGAGCACAGTCTACGAAGCCTTTATCCTCGTCATTATCATCATCTTCCTGTTCCTGCGCGACTGGCGCGTGACATTGATTCCCTGCATTGTGATTCCCGTCTCGCTCGTGGGTGCATTCTTCGTAATGTATGTAGCAGGTTTCTCCATCAACGTGCTTTCCATGCTTGCCATCGTGCTCGCTGTGGGACTTGTGGTCGACGACGCCATCGTCATGACTGAAAATATCTACATCCGCATCGAACAGGGCATGACACCACTCGAAGCCGGCATCGAAGGCTCCAAGGAAATCTTCTTTGCCGTCATCTCCACCACCATCACGCTGGTGGCCGTGTTCTTCCCCATCGTGTTCATGGAGGGTACCACCGGACGACTCTTCCGAGAGTTCAGTTTCGTGGTGTCGGGCAGTGTGCTCATATCAGCCTTCGCCGCATTGACCGTCACGCCCATGCTTGCCACCAAACTACTGAAACGACAGGAGAAAAAGAACTGGTTCTATCGCAAGACCGAACCCTTCTTTGTCGGCATGAACAACCTATACAGCCGCTCGCTCCATGCTTTCCTGCGCCGACGCTGGATTGCCATCCCCATCATCATCGTGACATTCGGACTTATCGGCGTGCTGTGGAGTGCCATCCCTGCCGAAATGGCCCCGCTGGAAGACCGCTCGCAGATTACCATCCGCACGATGGGCTCGGAAGGCGTCACTTATGAATATATCCGCGACTACACAGAGGACATCAACCTGCTCGTCGACTCCATCATCCCCGACGCCGACAAGGTGACAGCCCGCGTGTCGAGTGGAAGCGGTAATGTGCAAATCACGTTGAAAGACATGAAAGACCGCGACTACACACAGATGGAGATGGCTGAAAAACTATCAAAAGCTGTGAGCACCAAGACCAAGGGACGCGCTTTCGTACGCCAAAACTCCTCATTCGGAGGACGAAGCGGAGGCATGCCCGTCCAATACGTGCTACAAGCGACCAATCTGGAAAAGATGGAAAAAATCCTGCCAGAGTTTATGGCCCGTGTCTATAGCAACCCGACCTTCCAGATGGCCGACGTAGACCTGAAATTCAGCAAACCCGAAGCACGCGTCGTCATCAACCGCGACAAAGCCAGCACCATGGGCGTGAGCACACGCAACATCGCGCAGACGCTCCAATACGGATTGAGCGGACAGCGCATGGGTTATTTCTACATGAACGGAAAGCAGTATGAAATCCTGGGAGAAATCAACCGCCAACAGCGCAACAAGCCGGCTGACCTGAAAGCCATCTATGTGCGCAGCGACAACGGCAACATGGTGCAGCTCGACAACCTCATCGAACTGGAAAACGGCATTGCTCCCCCCAAGCTCTACCGTTACAACCGCTTCGTGTCTGCCACCATCTCCAGCGGACTGGCCGAGGGAAAGACCATCGGGCAAGGCATCGAAGAGATGGATAAAATCGCCAAGGAAGTGCTCGACGACACATTCCGCACCGCACTCGCCGGAGAATCAAAGGAATACAGCGAGAGCGCATCGAGCCTGATGTTTGCCTTCATGCTTGCCATCGTGCTAATCTACCTGATTCTGGCAGCACAGTTTGAAAGCTTCAAAGACCCGTTCGTCATCATGGTGACTGTGCCGCTGGCCATTACAGGAGCTTTGATATTCATGTACTTCAACGACATCACCATGAACGTGTTCAGCCAAATCGGTATCATCATGCTCATCGGACTTGTGGCCAAAAACGGTATCCTCATCGTGGAATTTGCCAATCAGAAACAAGCCGCAGGAGAGGACAAGATGCAGGCCATCCAGGACGCTTCGCTCCAACGCCTGCGCCCCATCCTGATGACCAGTGCCGCCACAGTGCTGGGACTGCTCCCGCTGGCATTTGCCTCGGGCGAAGGATGCAACCAGCGCATCGCCATGGGTATCACCGTCGTGGGCGGCATGATTGTGTCGACCTTCATGACCATGTTCATCGTGCCGGCTGTCTATAGCTTTATCTCTACGAACCGAATCAAAAAACAAAAGAAAGAATGAAACGCATATACCTTTTTCTCCTGACCGTGTGCTTCCTTGCCGGCGCACAGGCACAGAAGTTCTACAACCTGCGCTATTGTCTGGAACTGGGCCTGCAAAACAATTATGACTTGCGCATCGCCCACAACAACGAAGAAATCAGCGACAACAACGCGACTTGGGCAAACGCCGGACTGCTCCCGACCCTCGACTTCTCGGCCGGATATACCGGCAATGTCGACAAGAGCCAGGAAACCAACAACGCAGGTGTCACCACCAAGACCGGAAACGTCTTCAGCCAAGGAGTCGACGTCGGCCTGAACCTGAACTGGACACTATTCGACGGACTCAACATGACGGCCGAATACAAACGGCTGCGCGAACTGAAACGCCAGGGCGAGACCAACACACGCATCGCCATCGAAGACATGGTGGCCAACATCGCCTCGGAATACTACAACTTCATCCAGCAAAAGATACGTCTGAAAAACTACCTCTATGCCGTGTCACTCTCGAAGGAGCGTGTGCGTGTGGCCGAAATGCGCCACAACATCGGTAGTGGCTCACGCCTGGACTTCCAGCAGGCATTGGTGGACTTCAACGCCGACAGTGCCCAGTACATCAAGCAGCAGGAAGCCCTGCACACCTCACGCATCCGGCTCAATGAACTGATGGCCGTGCCCGACGTCGACGAATTCTTCATCATCCGCGATTCGCTCATCGACATCAACGCCAACCTGCAATTCAACGAATTGTGGGACGCCACGTTGGCCACAAACGCTTCCTTGCTCCAAGCCGGTCAAAACTTGAACATCGCACGACTGGACTACAAGAAAGTGCGCTCGCGTGATTACCCCTACCTGCGACTGAACACCGGATACGGATATACGTACAACAAATATGACTCTTCGTCACCCACGCGCAAAAACGGCAACTGGGGATTCAACGCCGGACTGACCCTCGGATTCAACCTCTTCGACGGAAACCGACGCCGCGAATTCCACAATGCACGCCTGGAAATCGAAAACTCAGAACTCGCCCGCCAGCAACTGGAGCAAAGTCTACGTGCCGACCTCATGAACATGTGGCAGGCATACAAAAACAACCTGAACCTGCTCAATCTGGAACGCCAGAACCTCATCACGGCACGTGACAACCACGACATCGCCATCGAGCGCTACATGCAAGGTGACCTCTCCGGTATCGAGATGCGCGAAGCACAACAGAGTCTGCTCGACGCCGAAGAACGCATCCTCTCGGTGCAATACGACATCAAGGTCTGCGAAATATCACTGCTGCAACTCAGCGGCAAGATTTTGGATTATTTGCGATAAGCCCGCCAAGACACGGACTGTCGAAAGGAGGCTGTCAAAATGAGATTTAAACACAGAGGCACAGAGGTACAGAGATTTTATTTTGTTGACTTATACTATTTTACCTCTATGTCTCCGTGACTCTGTGTTTGATATTCTTCGACACAGCCTCTTTTATTATACTCATACGCGGGCAAACCACTCAGCCCATCCACTATCTGTCCGTGACACAAGGCCGTCTCAAAAATAAGACGTAACTTCGGGCAGACAAAACATCAGAAAGACATGGAAATCAAGATTTGGAACGACTGTACACATTCCGTCCCCACCGTCTATACGCACGCATTCACAGGAGACGGCGAAGACGTGTGGAAAGCTTGCCATGAGGAGGGTTGCCCTCCATTCAACCTCGCCGTCATCCACCACTTTGACTTCGACAACGACCTCACGCCCTGGCCGGCCAGCAACGTGCGGAAAGGAGAACCACCCTTCAGCGGAAATGCTCCTACTCACTTAGAGGAAATGCTCCGGGTGTGGATGCCTGAAGTGGAATCCCGGCTGCCGGCCCCGTCGCTCTACGTCGCCCAGGCAGGCTATTCACTGGCCGGGCTGTTCACGCTCTGGAGCACTTGGCAGACGGATGTCTTCAAACGTATAGCCTGTGTCTCCGCCTCATTGTGGTATCCGCATCTCATCGACTACCTGACAGACCACCGTCCGGCATGCCGTCCCGACCGCATCTATTTCTCTCTGGGAGACAAAGAAAGCCGCACACGCCATCCGCTCATGAGCCAAGTAGAGACTTGCACACGCTCCGTCCATGACCTCGTGAGGGAAATGGGCATCCCGACCCACTTCGAAATGAACCCGGGCAACCATTTCACAGCACCGGACAAAAGAATGGCCAAGGCTGTCGCCTGGATATTGGCATAACAGGGAACAGGACGAACGGCCACCGTCGCCACACACATTCACATCCGGCTCTCGACTCGGCGGAATACGCGGACCAACTTCTGCCGTCCGCAGCTTGCCGCGGCAAAAAACAGTGTGCACAGCCCACACACGGCGATGACTGTGGCCAGGGAGACGACCATGTCACCCAATCCGGCCAGGGGAGACACGACTCCGCCAAACAAGAAAGGCATAAACCCGAGCACTGCCGACGCACTGCCGGAATTGCCCCGCTCCAGCTCCAGAGCCAGCGTCGTGCTGGTGGGCAGAATCATCCCCAAGCACAGCAGTAACACGAGCAACGCACCTTCCACCCAAACGACCCCGCCTCCGGACACCAGCAACATGCCTGTCACCAGACACATCAACGAAAAAGCCACACTGCCCACACCCAGGCCACGCCGTACGCTGCCGAAACGGCAAACGACGAAACTGCCCACCATGACAGACAGCGCATTGACACCAAAACAAACGCTATAAGCCAACGACGAAAGTCCAAAATGCTGTTGGAAGATGAATGGCGAAGCTGCAATGTAAGCAAACATCACCCCCATGGCGAATGCCTGCACAAGCACATAAAACATGAAATCACGATGTGTCACGACAGGACGATAGCTGCGGAAGACCGACAACAAAGACTTGCCATGCCTATATTCAGACGGCAAGGACTCCCGGAAGAAACACAGCATCCCGACCAATGCCACTCCCAAAAGCAGCAACACATCGAAAATGCCGCGCCAGTCCGTCACTTCCAGCAACACACCTCCGAGCACAGGCGCACAAATGGGAGCCAATCCCTGGACAGCACTCAGCGTGGAAAAAAAGCGTGCCAGTTCGCGACCGTCATAAAGATCTGTGGCTATGGACTTCGAAATGACCACGCCTCCGGCTCCGGCCAGCCCTTGCAACAGCCGGAAGAAAAGGAAAGCTCCCACGCCGGAGACCAGCACGCATCCCAGCGTCGACAGCAAGAAAAAAGCCAGAGAGACCAACAACAGGCGCTTACGCCCATACTTGTCGCTCAGCGGCCCGATGAAAAGTTGTCCCACTCCAAGACCTATCATGCTAAAAGTCAAGCTAAGCTGGGCCACAGATGCCGTAGTGTCAAAATAAGTGGCCAGTTCGGGCAAAGCAGGCAAATAAAAATCAGTCACAAACGGTCCGAAGGCAGCGAGCACTCCGACCAATATCAAAACAAAGAGATAAGAATTTCGAGTTTTCTGCGTCATAATGTATCTTGTTAAAAAATCACTGCAAAGCACGCAAAAATGTTTCATATATCCTCCCTCCCAAGGCCCTGCACTTGACGCTATTTGGAAAAGCTTTACATCTATTTGCACAAACACCCCGACACAGCCCCGGATGCCGAGACAAACGCAGAAAAATAAAAAAGACCGCCAAGTGTGGAAGCCACTCAACAGTCTTAAATTTTCAAAGTAGCGGGACCCGGGATTGAACCGGGGACCTCATGATTATGAATCATGCGCTCTAACCAGCTGAGCTATCCCGCCATCCTTTTTTCTGAATTGCGGATGCAAAGGTAGGCGTTTTCTGTCAATCATGCAAACTTTTCGACATCTTTTCTCTAAAAAAGTTTCAAACGGCTGTATGCAAGGTCTCCACCAACCCTACAAGCACAAAGGTCGGAGACGAATGCCGGACGCCCTTCTGTACCTGCATGGACGGCATAGAGGCCGGCCGACCATACCCTCCTTTCCGCCCGACCACGGACTCCTTTCCGTCCACGGGCCGACTCCTATGCGTGCATGGGCCGGATTAAAGGGTTAGTTTCCACACGTTTAATCCCTGCCTCCGAAGAGATGTCCGGCTGACCAAAAAGTCGGTCAGCTGACAAGTTCGTAGAAAAAACAATCCGAATATTTCCATATCTATAAAACTATGCTTATCTTGCCGCCAAACAGCCAAACATTTGTATAAATGCGAAAAAATAAGATACACTGTGAATACTCCCTTAGGTCGGCTTCAAGCACAGTCATATGGAACGCCATCAGCACGAGCGCAGGGCTTCAAGGATGGTTTGCCGACAAAGTGGACATCACACACAAGCTCTGCACGTTCCAATGGGGAAAGACAGAAACACGGCAGGCAACCATCCTGTATATCCAACACGGCAGCTGCGTGCGCATGCGCTGGAAGGACGAAGACGAACCGGGATGCTATTTCGAGATGAAGCTCACGCAGGACGAGCTGACCAACGACCTGGTGCTGGAAGTGACCGACTTCGCCGAACCGGGTGAAGAAGACGAACAAAAAGAACTGTGGGACATGCAAATCGACGCCTTACGGCGCGTCTACGGGGCCTAATTCTATAAAAATCTTCAAAACATCGGGCCTAAAATCTGTTTTTACACTAATTTTGCATTTTGCATACGTACACAGATTAAGTAACCGAAATGCTACGCATAAAGAAGTTAGATATATTTGTCATCAAAAGCTTTATCCTGCTGTTCATCGGGACGACGTTCATTTGCTTGTTCATCTTCATGATGCAGTTCCTCTGGAGGCGAGTGGACGACATGGTGGGCAAAGGCTTGGACCTCATTGTTCTTGCGAAGTTTTTCTATTACTCGGCATTGGCCCTGTGGCCGACCTCTGCCCCGCTGGCGGTGTTGCTGGCCTCCCTCATGACATTCGGCAATTTTGGCGAACGGTTCGAACTCATCGCCATGAAAGCGGCGGGTATCCCGCTGACCAAGGTCATGCGTCCGCTCATCATCTTCACCGTGTTTGTGGCAGGGCTGTCGTTTTACTTCCAAAACGTGACGGGTCCGAACGCGCAACTGAAGCTCTACACGCTCATCTACTCCATGACGCAGGCTTCGCCCGAGCTGGACATTCCCGAAAGCTCCTTCTACCAGTTGGGGGAAGGAAACGAGGGAGTGAAATACAACCTCTATGTCCGCAAGAAGGACAAGAAGACGGGCATGCTCTACAACGTGATGATTTACAATTTCTCCGACGGGTTTGAGAATGCGCACATCATCGTCGCCGACTCCGGCAAGATGGAGACCACAGCCGACAAGAAACATCTCTACCTCCACCTCTACGACGGAGAGCAGTTTGAGAACCTGCGGCAGCAGAACACCGGTTCGCAGAACGTGCCCTACCGGCGCGAGTCATTCGTGAGCAAGCATACGCTCATCGACTTTGATTCCAACTTCAGCATGCAGGACGGCAGTTTCCTCACGGTCAACCCCGAATTTAAAGGCATGAACAAGCTCCGGGAAGACATCGACTCGCTCGACGTGCGCTACGACAGCATCGGCCGGGGCTATTATGACGACGCGATGAAGCGTTCCTACAACTCCACGCCGCTGACCCGCTTCGACTCCATCCAAATCGAAAAGACCCGCATCACACGGCTTGACATGGACAGCCTGCTCGCCGTGTCGAGCCGGAACACGGTGGAAGAGGCTTATGGCGAAGCCAAGCGCAAAGTGGAGATGACGGCCAGCGACTTGTCCATCAAGTCACTGACGATGAATGACGGAAACAAGCTCATCCGCCGCCACTGGGTGGAGATGAACAAGAAGTTCACGCTCTCGCTGGCGTGCATCATCTTCTTCTTCATCGGCGCCCCGCTGGGAGCCATCATCCGCAAAGGCGGACTGGGCATGCCAGTCGTGGTGTCCATCATCATCTTCCTCATCTATTACATCATCAACAGCATGGGTGAACGTGCCGCGAAAAACGGGACATGGGAAATCTGGTTCGGCACATGGATAAGCACCTTCGTCACACTCCCGCTGGGCATCTTCTTCACCTACAAGGCGACGCGCGACTCGGCCGTGTTCAATGCCGACGTCTACATGGAAATCATCCGCAAGATGTTCGGAATCCGCACCCAACGCCACTTGTTCAAGAAGGAAGTCATCATCGAAGACCCGGACTATGCCCGCATCGACAAGGACCTGGATGCCTTGTGCCAGGAATGTGAAGACTACATGCGCACCCACCGTCTGGACAGGCTGCCCAACTATGTACGCATATTTACCAACAATGAAAAAGACAGCCACATACGCGAGCTGAGCGACAAGCTGGAATCACTCGTGGAGGAACTGGGCAACTCAAAGGACTACCGTGTGCTGCAAATCACGAACACCTATCCCGTGTTGCTCACCAACGCTCATAAAAGCCCGTTCAGCAACCGCTGGCTGAACATGCTGGTCGGCATCGCCGTGCCGGTGGGCCTGTTCTTCTACTTGCGCATCTGGCGTTTCGGACTGCGCTTGCACAAGGACTTGCAACAAATCGTCACGACCAGCCGCAACTTGCAACAGCGCATTAAAGAACTCACTTAATACCTATATAGACAATGGATACTATCAAACTTGATTCAATAGAAGAAGCCATCGCCGACTTCCGCGAAGGAAAGTTCGTCATAGTCGTCGATGATGAAGACCGCGAAAATGAAGGCGACTTGATTGTGGCAGCCGAAAAGATTACGCCCGAGCAAGTGAACTTCATGTTGAAATACGCGCGTGGCGTGCTCTGTGCCCCCATCACCATCTCCCGCTGCAAAGAGCTGGAGTTGCCCCATCAGGTGGATGAAAACACCTCCATGCTGGGCACTCCGTTCACCGTCACCGTGGACAAGCTCGAAGGATGCACCACAGGCGTGTCGGCCCACGACCGAGCTGCCACCATCCGCGCACTGGCAGACCCGGCATCCACACCGTCGACGTTCGGTCGCCCGGGCCACGTCAATCCGCTCTACGCACAAGACAAAGGCGTGCTCCGCCGTGCAGGACACACAGAAGCCGGCATCGACCTGGCACGCCTGGCAGGACTCAATCCCGCAGCCGCCCTCATGGAAATCATGAACGAAGACGGCACGATGGCACGCCTGCCCGAACTCCGTCGCTTTGCTGACGAACACGGACTGAAGCTCATCTCCATCGCCGACCTCATCGCCTACCGGCTGAAAGAAGAGTCCATCGTGGAAAAAGGCGTCGAAGTCGACATGCCTACGGAATACGGACATTTCCGCCTTATCCCCTTCCGCCAGAAAAGCAACGGACTGGAACACATTGCCCTCATCAAAGGCACCTTCTCTGCTGACGAGCCCGTGCTCGTGCGTGTCCACTCGTCATGCGCGACAGGCGACATCTTCAGCTCACGCAGATGTGACTGTGGCGAGCAGCTCCACAAAGCCCTCCGCATGATAGAAGCCGCCGGCAAAGGCGCTTTGGTCTACCTGAACCAGGAAGGACGCGGCATCGGCCTGATGGAAAAGATGAAAGCCTACAAACTGCAGGAGGACGGCATGGACACAGTGGACGCCAACATCTGCCTGGGCCATAAAGCTGACGAGCGCGACTATGGCGTGGGCGCACAAATCCTCCGCGAAATCGGCATACACAAGATGCGCCTCATCACCAACAACCCCGTGAAGCGCGTCGGACTGGAAGCCTATGGACTGGAAATCACAGAGATCGTCCCTGTGGAGATTACACCCAATCCCTACAACGAACGCTATCTGCACACGAAAAAAGAGCGCATGGGACACACCCTGCACTTTGCCAAATGATACTATTTACCTTATAAAAACAACACTGTAACAATGGACACAATTACCCGTTCTTATGAGAGAAGCGCGCAAATGTCGCTCTTTCGCCAAGTGTATCTCTGGATGGCAATGGCCCTGGCCATTACCGGCATGATGGCACTGCTGGTCGCCGGCTCGCCCACGATGCTGAGCCTGATTTTCAGCAGCAAACTCACCTTCTTCGCCCTCATCATCGCCGAGATTGCTCTCGTGTGGTATTTGTCGGCACGCATCGAACGCCTCTCGTTCACCACAGCCACACTGATGTTCATCGTCTATTCACTCCTCAACGGCGCCATGCTGTCGAGCATCTTCATCCTCTATACTGCCACCTCCATCGCCTCCACGTTCTTCGTCACGGCGGGAACGTTTGGCGTGATGTGCGTCTATGGATACCTCACCAAGCGCGACCTGACCTCCATCGGCAACATCTGCCTGATGGCCGTCATCGGGCTTATCATCGCCGGACTGGTGAACCTGTTCCTGCAAAGCAGCGTGATGAGCCTCATCATCTCCGGCATCGGTGTGCTGGTGTTCGTCGGACTGACGGCTTACGACAGCCAGAAGATCAAGCAACTGCTCCTCCAGGAGGGTATGGAAGTAAACGATTCGACTAAGAAAATCGCCCTGTTAGGTTCGCTGACGCTCTACTTGGACTTCATCAACCTCTTCCTCTACCTGCTACGCTTCCTGGGAGACCGAAGAAACTGATTATCTAATGCAAAATACAGAAACAAGAATGAATCAATTATCAGACCGCCTAAACAGACTGTCGCCTTCGGAAACGCTGGCCATGTCACAAAAGAGTAATGAACTGAAAGCCCAAGGTGTGGATGTCATCAACCTCAGTGTGGGTGAACCGGACTTCAACACTCCCGACCACATCAAAGAGGCTGCCAAGAAAGCCATCGACGAGAACTATTCCCGCTATTCGCCCGTAGCCGGTTATCCGGCGCTGCGCAATGCCATCGTGGCCAAACTGAAGAATGAAAACGGACTTGACTACACAGCCAACCAAATCAGTTGCTCCAACGGCGCCAAACAATGTGTCTGCAACGTCATCATGAGCCTCGTGGGCGCAGGCGATGAAGTCATCGTCCCGGCCCCCTACTGGGTGAGCTACACGGAGATGGTGAAACTGGCCGACGGCATACCCGTCATCGTGCGTGCAGGCATCGACCAGGACTTCAAAATCACTCCGGCGCAACTGGAGGCCGCCATCACCCCGAAGACGAAAGCCCTCATCCTCTGTTCTCCGTCAAACCCGACCGGCTCCGTCTACAGCAAAGAAGAACTGAAGGGACTGGCCGAAGTGTTGGCACGCCATCCGCAAGTGTATATCATCGCTGACGAGATCTATGAACACATCAACTACGTAGGCAAGCACGAAAGCATCGCACAATTCTCCGAAGTGCACGACCGCGTGGTCATCATCAACGGCGTGTCAAAGGCATACGCCATGACCGGCTGGCGCATCGGATTCGCAGCCGGACCCGAATGGCTCATCAAAGCCTGCAACAAGTTGCAAGGACAATACACCTCCGGACCTTGCTCCGTGTCGCAAAAAGCAGCCGAAGCGGCCTACACCGGCCCGCAAGACGAGGTGGAGACCATGCGCCAGGCATTCGAACGCCGCCGCGACCTCATCGTGAAACTGGCCAAGGAAGTGCCGGGATTCGAAGTGAACGTGCCACAGGGAGCATTCTACTTGTTCCCCAAATGCGACGCCTACTTCGGCAAGTCGGCCGGAGACCGCAAAATCGAGAATGCGGCAGACCTCGCCATGTATCTGCTCGAAGTAGGCCACGTAGCCTGCGTGGGCGGCGGAGCCTTTGGCGCACCTGAGTGCATCCGCATGAGCTATGCCACTTCCGACGAAAACATCATCGAGGCCATGCGCCGCATCAAGGAAGCCTTGGCTGCCCTCAAATAAACAGGATCTTACTTCCAGATAGAACAAAATGAAAGCCGCCTGTCCGAATCCTATCGGCAAGCGGCTTTTCCTTCTATATACTAATCCTACGAAAACTTACTTGCGAGCGTGAATATCGAGCTTCACGGGACGTATCATGTTCTTCGGGTCGAGAATCGTATCGAGGTCTTCCTGTGTCAGGATACCTTCCTCGAGCACGAGGTCATAGACGCTGCGGCCTGTCTCCAGTGCCTTCTTGGCAATGTTGGTCGAGTGGTCATAACCGATGTAGGGATTCAGCGCAGTGACGATGCCGATGCTGTTGCGCACCTCAGCCTGGCAGTGTTCCGGATTGGCTGTAATGCCTTCCACACAGAGCGTACGTAGCGTGTCGAAAGCATTGCGCATCAGGTCAACAGACTCGAAACAGCACTGTGCCATGACAGGCTCCATCGCATTCAACTCCATCTGGGAAGCCTCACCGGCCATCGTGACACAAAGCTCATTGCCTATCACCTTGAAAGCCACTTGGCTGACCACTTCGGGGATAACCGGATTGACCTTGCCCGGCATGATGGACGAACCCGGCTGGCGTGCCGGCAAGTTGATTTCACCCAAGCCGCAACGCGGGCCACTGGCCAGCAGGCGGAGGTCATTTGAAATCTTGCTCATCTTCACAGCCACGCGCTTCAAAGCCGACATGTAGCCGACCATGCACGAAGTGTCTGACGTGGCGCCGACCCAGTCTTTGGCCAATTTCACGTTCCAGCCTGTGAAGCGTCCCAGGGCCTCGACAGCCTTCTCTGCATAACCCGGTTCGGAACAGATGCCCGTACCGATGGCCGTCGCTCCCAGATTGACAGTCAGGAAGTCGGCTGCCGCCTCATCCAGGTGGGTCAACTCATCTTCGAGAATGCTGGCAAAGCCATAGAAAGTCTGTCCCAATGTCATGGGCACTGCGTCCTCCAGCTGCGTGCGGCCCATCTTGACGATGTTGGCGAACTCGTCACCCCGCTTGCGGAACTCCACAATCAGCTCCTTCAAATGAGGAATCAGGGCCAGATGGCTGGCATACAGCCCCATGTGGATGGCTGTCGGGTAGGCATCGTTGGTCGACTGCGAACGGTTGACATGGTCGTGAGGGGAGCAGTATTCGTATTCGCCCGGCTTACGTCCCATGTGCAACAGGGCCACATTGGCAATCACTTCATTCGCGTTCATGTTCGTGCTCGTGCCTGCACCGCCTTGAATCATGTCGACGGGGAACTCCTCATGATACTTTCCCGCCAGGATGTCTTCACAAGCCGCCTTGATGCCTGCATACTGCTCGTCGGTGAGCAGGCCCAACTGATGGTTGGCGTCAGCGGCTGCCATCTTCGTATAAGCCAATCCGTTGATGAAGGCCGGATAGAACTCCAGCTTGAAACGGCTGATGGAGAAATTCTCAATGCCGCGCAAGGTCTGGATGCCATAGAGTGTATCGGCCGGCAGTTCCCTGCGGCCCAGCAAATCGTGTTCTACACGTGTTTCGTTCTTTTTTTCCATATAGTAAGAATAGGTTTGATTGTTCTTCGTAGAGGTTCTGTCTAACGGTGGACAAATATACAGCTTACATTTTGATAGAAAAAACTATTTCCACAAAAAGATTTGGGAAAATTCAAATATAATCAAGAGCGAATATTCCGCCACATAGTTTCATTTCGTCAAAACTCCTCCATCCGGCACCTGGGAGGGAGACCTTTCCGGCATCCCCTGATTGCTTCCGGCATTTGCCCGCTTTTTGTCGCATTTGTCTTAACTTTGCCTACTGACAAGACCTTATACCTATATTTTCTCATGAAACGAATCATCATCACTGGCGCCACGTCAGGCATCGGCCGCGAGACGGCCCTGCAATACATCAGCGACGGATGGACGGTGGGCGTCACCGGACGAAGGGCCGAACTGCTGAAGCGGCTCGAGGTGCTCGCTCCCGGACGTGTGTACACAAAAGTCATGGACATCTGCCGCGAGGACGCCGCCGACCGGCTGCGTGAACTCATCGGAGAAATGGGCGGCATGGACGTCTATCTGCATTGCGCGGGCATCGGTTTCCGGAATCCGTCGCTCGATGCGAAGACAGAACTGGACACAGCACGGACCAATACGGAAGGCTTCATCCGCATGGTGACAGCCGCATTCGACCATCTCAAGCGACAAGGCACAGGCGGGCACATCGCCGTCATCAGCTCCATCGCGGGCACTAAGGGACTGGGGGCAGCTCCGGCCTACTCCGCCACCAAACGTTTTCAGAACACGTACATCGACGCACTGGACCAACTGTCACGCGCACAGCGTCTGGGCATCACCTTCACGGACATCCGTCCGGGATTTGTCGACACCGACCTGCTGAAACAGGGACACTATCCCATGCTGATGAATCCGGCTGACGTCGCCCGCCGCATCTTCCACGCTGTCGGCAGCCGCAAGCGAGTAGCCGTCATCGACGGACGCTATCGCCTGCTGGTGGCCATCTGGAGGCTTATTCCCCGCCTGCTCTGGGAACGCATGCCCGTCGGCATCGACCGAAAAAAGGGAGCAAAAACACAGCCTTAAGTCTGCCCGACCATACCCTCCTTTCCGCCCGACCACGGCCTCCTTTGCGTGGTCGGGCGGAAAGGAAGCCGTGCCCGGACGGAGTCTATACCCGGTTTTCCAGCCTCAAAAGAGCGAAAAATTTTCATTCTTCCTTGTAACAAACATCACACGTCTTACGTCTATCTGATAAAAAACAGCCCGGGGACACACCTCCGGACCTCCAAACAAACAGACATGAAAACATACATCCTGACCCTGCTGCTGCTCTGCGTGAGCTGCCTGTCGTCGGCACAAAGCGACGACCTGTTTCGCGAATTCAAGAAAGAACCGTGCGCCGAGTATGTCATGATACCGTCCTACGTGATGGCCATCGGCAAGATGTTCATGAACGACGACCCGGATGCACGCATGGCCAAGAAGGTGAAGACCATCCGTGTGCTCGACATGGAACGATGCCCGAAGGAAGTGCGCCGCCGCTTCGAACGGCGTGTGAACGCCCTGCGCCGGAAAGGCTACGAACCCATGATACGCGTGAACGAAGACGGAGAACAGGCGCACATCTACATACGCATCAAGGATGACCTCGTGCGCGAACTGCTCATCGCGTGCAGCGAGGCTGACGAATGCACGCTGGTGCAGATAAAAGGGAAATTCACCAAAGAAGACATGACGCAGCTCATCGACGACCAACTGGCACAAAAAGATGGACGCTGAAGAATTCAAACGCCGCTTCCTGCCCTGCCACACGAAGCTCTACCGCACGGCCTACGCGCTGACGGGCAGCGCACAAGACGCGGAAGACATGGTGCAGGAAGCCTACATGCGCCTGTGGGACAAACGCGACGAGCTGGCACACATCGAGAGCGCGGAAGCCTACGCCGTGACACTCGTGAAGCACCTCTGCCTCGACCAGCTGCGCAGAAACAGCCGCCAGGCTGCGACATGCGCACCCGAAGACGTCACGCTCGCCGCGGAGAATTCGCCCGGAATGCGGGCGGAAGCACACGACGAGGCAGACTGCCTGCGACAGCTCATCGGACGGCTGCCGGCCAACCAACGACAAGTGATGTGGCTGCGCGACATCGACGGATGTTCCTACGACGAAATCGCAAAAGCAACAGGGCTGAGCGGCGTGAACATACGCGTGCTCCTCTCCCGTGCACGGAAAATGATACGAGAACAATATAAAAGAATCTGCGACTATGGACAATCCTGAAATAGACCCCCTGCTGGCACGCTTCTACGAAGGCACAGCCACGGAAGCTGAAGAAAACATGCTGAAAGCATACTTTGCCCGCGAAGACGTCCCGCCACGGCTGCGGACTGACCAGGCATTTTTCCGGCAACTGGCCCGGACAGACATCCCCCTGCCCGAAGGTCTGGGCGACCGCCTCGAAACCCTCATCGACCGCCTCGACAGCAAGGAGACCCGGAAGAGACGGCACAGACGCCTGGTCCTGCGCCGGACGGTCGGCATCGCTGCCATGTTCTGCCTGCTGTGTTCCGCCACAGCGTGGTGGCTCTCACGCCCCTCGGCGCCTTCCGCCCTCACACCCCAAGACACCTGCGCCACGCCTGAAGAGGCATACCGGGAGACACAAAAGGCGCTCTCCGCCCTTGCCTACGGCCTGAACCGCGGCGTAGAAGGAATGAAGACCGTGGAACGAACTTCGGAAAAAGTGAATCAACAACTCATGCAACAATTAAACCATATCAAAAACCTACCGCAATGAAACGCTTCTTACTCGGCATCCTGCTCTGCCTCTGCACAGCGACGTTTGCCCACGCCCAGACAACTGATTTCGACCGCTTCGTCGACATGGACGGCGTCACCTCGGTCTACGTCTCCAAAGCCATGTTCGACATGATGACCGACATGCAACCTGGAGGACTTGACCTCAAAGGCATCATAAACAAACTGGAAAGCCTACAAGTGCTGAGCAGCGAAAAAAGCTCCGTCATCGAAAAGATGAAGAACACGGCCCGGCATGCACTCACCCGCAGCAACGGCTACGAAACATTGGTGCGTATCCACGACAACGGCGAAGATACGGACATCTACCAAAAAAAGCACAGCGACAAGCTGAACGAATTTATCGTGGTGACGCAGGAAAAGAAAGAGTTCACAGTAATCCTCATCACCGGGAGACTGGACCGGGACGACCTCAAAGGCATGATTCACCAGTAATCAATCCTTTTCGATGAGCACCGTGGCGTAGGCCGCGATACCCTCCTCACGACCGGTGAAGCCCAGCTTCTCGGTCGTGGTGGCCTTGACGGACACACAGTCGGCATCGACGCCCATCACGCGGGCCATCGTCTCCTGCATCTCCGGAATGCGGGCCTTCAGTTTCGGGCGTTCGGCGCACACGGTAGCGTCGATGTTGCCCACACGGTAGCCTTTCGTTGCAATGAGGGCAACGGTCTTGGCCAACAGGATTTTGCTGTCGATGTCCTTGAACTCTCCGGCCGTGTCGGGAAAATGGTAGCCGATGTCGCGCATGTTGGCCGCCCCCAACAGGGCATCGCAGACAGCATGTATCAATACGTCGGCGTCAGAGTGTCCCAACAGCCCCAACTCGTGTTCAAAACGGATGCCGCCCAGCCACAGTTCACGGCCGGGGACAAGGGCATGCACGTCATATCCGAATCCTACTCTTATCTTCATGATGTTTATTCCTTTATGGTCAGCGAATGTAAAAGTCAAGCACACGTTCCCCTTCCAGATAACCTTGCAGATGCTGCCCGATGCTCACCGGACCGACACCGACGGGCGTTCCGGTATAAATCAGGTCGCCCATCTTCAGCGTCATGAAACGGCTCACGTAAGCAATGACCTGGTCGACAGTAAAAAGCATATCGCACGTGCATCCACACTGCACGGTCTTTCCGTCAATATCCAAGTGGAAACGGACGTTCTGGATGTTTTGAAAATACTCCATCGGGACAAACGTGCCGATGGCAGCCGAGCCGTCAAAACCTTTGCTCAACTCCCACGGAGCTCCCGCCGCACGGAAGCGGCGCTGCAAGTCGCGTGCCGTGAAGTCGATGCCCACAGTCACAGCGTCGTAATAACGATGGGCGAAACGCTCGGCGATATTCTTGCCCAGACGGCTCACGCGCACGACGAGTTCCGTCTCATAATGTATCTCTTGGGAAAAGTCCGGCAGAAAAAACGGCTTGCCGTCTCTGAGCAAAGCAGAGTCGGGTTTCAGGAAAATGACCGGCTCTTCAGGACGCGCCATGCCGGCATGAAGTTCCTCATTGTGCGCCGCATAGTTCATCCCCACAGCTATTATTTTCATGCTTGAATCCTCTTATTTTATTTAATCTGATTAAAGTTCAATCGATTGAACATGACCGCCAGGTGGGCATAGAGCGACGTGTTCTGCACGACGATATGCTCCGGCACGCGGATGCGGAAAGGCGTAAAGTTCCACACGGCGCGGATACCGCCGGCTATCATCTCGTCGGTCACCTGCTGGGCGATGCTGATAGGCACCGTCAGAATGCCAATGTTCACTTGATACTCGCTCATCTTCTGCACGAAGTCCCGAGTGTGGAAGATTGGCACTCCGCCCACTTCTGTCCCCACCAAGTCCGGGTTGACGTCAAAGGCAGCCACGATTTCCAGTCCGAACTGGTGCAGACCCGAGTCACCCAGCAACGCCCGTCCCAGACTGCCCGCGCCGAAAAGGAAAGCCCTGTGCATATCGGTAAATCCCAAAAAAGCCTCCAATGCGGCAATCAGCCCGTCGATTTCATACCCCACGCGGGTACGGCCGGAAACTTTCACATAAGAGAGGTCTTTGGCTATTTGCGAAGCATCGACATTGATGTCCTTTGAAATCTGAGTCGAAGAGACATAGTGCTCACCCTTTTCTCTCAACAGCTTGATGGTGGAGAGATACCACGGCAGACGACGGAGCGTAGGCTCCGGCACTTTGTCGAAATCGCGTTGGAAAAGGGTCGTCATAGCGTGTATTGGTTTGTATTCTTGGTTGGGTGCAAAATTACTGAAATATTTCCATAATCCACCGGCAGAAAAAAGGAAAAAACCACCATCCATCTGTCCGGAACACACTATCTTTGCAGCCAAACTAAAACAGGATTATGAAGAACAACGACTGGAAAGACCGTCTGAACATCGTCTACTCCACCAATCCCGACTTCGCCTATCAGACTGAAAGCGAGGACGAACAAGAGACCATCGAAAAAGAGAAGCAAAACCTGCGCGTGTCCATCGAAAAGAAAAATCGCGGAGGAAAGACTGCCACCGTGGTGAAAGGTTTCACCGGCCCGGAAGCCGACCTGAAAGACCTGGCCAAACTGCTGAAGACGCGCTGCGGCGTGGGCGGGGCTGCCAAGGACGGGGAAATCATCATCCAGGGCGACCTGCGCGAAAAAGTCGTGGAGCTGTTGAAAAAAGAAGGCTACGTCCGCACGAAGTAAGCGTGCAGACGCAGCCCTCGTCTTATTCCAGCAGAGTCGTGTCTACGTGGATTATGTCTTTCACACAAAAATAACCCTTCCAGCTTCCCGTCACCTCCAACATCTCGCCGCTGTGTTTTTATTCAAACAGGAGCTTGTAAGAAAGACGAAGCTCACGGTATTTTAACGTGATGTCACAAACTAATTGCGTATAAGGCTCGACAGAACCCTTGATTACACTTGCAGTTTTGCTTCCCGGCAACTCCTGCAGTTCAGGGCCAAACTGTGCTTCATACGTGCTCATGCCCCACGGCAACGGTTCGAAACCGTCGCGCGACAGATTTGCCGTATCGGTTGGCACTCTCAATGTCAACACCGAATCGGCCGCAAACGCAACCATCACACTGGGCACGGTAAACACACAACGGGGGCGAATCGTGTCTGTCGCATACACAAAAGGCTGAATGACAGATGTCCGGTTGGTCAACACATAAGGCGCTACCTTTTTCTCCATAATGTTCATACCGTCACCCTTGCTTTCGTCCAGCATCCAAAGCACTTCGCGAAACTCATACTCTTCTTCCGGAGCGGCGAGTTCCTCCTTGTCGTCGCTGCATCCTCCCAGCATCCCGCCGAAGGAAAGTACGAACAGGAGATAAAATAACGGTCTCATAGAGTTATGTTTTATTATCGTTAGTCCGGAAACAAATATAATGATTTTGTGAAACATCCCTCCACACAGACAAGCAAAAAAGTTCTAACGACAGCCCCGCACATATCCCTCTCGAAGACTGTTCCCCGGAAACGGAATTCCCTGTGTCACGTTCCGGCATGCGACGCCTGTCCATCAGGCCTGACTGGCCCATTAAGTCCGCCCGGGAGCGGAATAGAGCCTAAGGTCGGACGGAGTAGAGGGTAAGCGGGCACGGAGTAAAGGGTAAGGCCAGCCGCCCTTAACAGCCTCCCGAAGGGACTTTCCGAACGCATCCGACCGGAAAGGTGACGTAAAAAAAGCCGTCCCTTCGCGAACGAAGAGACGGCTTCCGAGTATTGACAATTAAAAAACTGTGGGAATTATTCAGCACGCAATGTGAAACGCTTGAACGCAGTCACCGTCAAGTCCTTGTCAGCAGCCTTCAAGAAGTCGGCCACCGTCATCTTGGCATCCTGGATGTATTCCTGCTTCAGCAAGCAAACTTCTTTGTAGAATTTGCCGATGCGTCCCATGGCGATTTTCTCAATCATGTTCTCAGGTTTGCCTTCCTGACGAGCTTTGTCAGCAGCGATTTCCTTCTCCTTAGCCAACACTTCAGCAGGAACATCCGCTTCGCTGATGGCAATCGGGTTCATGGCAGCCACCTGCATAGCCACTTCGTGGCCGATACGGTCAACACCCTCGACAGCCTTGTTCAGAGCCACCATCGTGCAGAGGAAGTTCTTGTTCTGGTGGTTATAGACAGCGATAACCGGAGCTTCGATAGTCATGTATCCATCGAGTTCCATCTTTTCGCCGGTGATGCCGCTGCGGTCGATCACAGCTTGTGCGACAGTGGTGTCGCCCAAGGGAAGAGCTTTCACTTCATCCAAAGTCTTGCACTTGTGTGCGATAGCAGCATCCAGAATATCGTTGGTCAGCTTTACGAAATCTTCGTTCTTAGCAACGAAGTCGGTCTCACACTTCAAAGCGATGATAGCACCAAATCCGTCGGCAACTTTAGCCAAAACGCAGCCTTCAGCAGCCTCACGGTCTGAACGTTTTGCAGCCACAGCCTTGCCTTTCTCACGGATAATCTTCATTGCCTTGTCGAAATCGCCTTCAGCTTCGGTCAAAGCGTTTTTGCAATCCATCATACCAGCTCCGGTCATCTTGCGCAGCTTGGTAATATCTGCCATACTTACAGCCATAGTTCTTTTCTAATTTTATGAGGTTAATGAATAATCAAAGGGAATAAAAAGGATAAGAGTTGAAGGTTGAAGGTGAAAGTAAGGGATGGAAACATCTCAACTCTCAACTCTCAACATTCAACTCTTCCTATGCAGTGTGCTTAAAACCGGTATCGGAATTAAGCTTCTTCATCTTTAACGAAAGCGGCAGCTTTGCCAGCGTTGATAGCGTCTTCGGTTGATTTGTCCAGACGAGCCTTGGAAGCGCCTTTCTTTCTTGCCTTCGGAGCAGCTTCTCCGGCAGCTTCCATATCAACTTTCTCTGCTTTTCTTTCCTCCAGGCCTTCAGCGATAGCACCGCAGCAAGCATCGAGGATGACTTCGATTGACTTGTTGGCATCGTCGTTGGCAGGGATTACGAAATCGATATTGTCAGGGTTCGAGTTCGTATCCACAATAGCGAACACGGGGATACCCAGGCGATTGGCCTCGCGCACGGCAATGTTTTCCTTCATCACGTCTACCACGAAGAGTGCAGAAGGCAGGCGGGTCAGGTCGGCGATAGAACCGAGGTTCTTCTCCAACTTGGCACGTTGACGTGAGATCTGGAGGATTTCTCTCTTGGAGAGGTTGGCATACGTACCATCATTGCTCAGTTTGTCGATAGTAGCCATCTTCTTCACAGCCTTACGGATGGTCGGGAAGTTGGTCAACATACCACCCGGCCAGCGCTCGATTACATAAGGCATGTTTACAGAGGCAGCTTTGTCAGCCACCACTTGCTTAGCTTGTTTCTTAGTAGCAACAAACAGGATTTTCTTTCCTGATTTAGCGATTTGCTTCAGAGCCTCGGCAGCTTCGTCCACCTTAGCCACAGTTTTATGGAGATCAATGATATGAATACCATTACGCTCCATGAAGATATAAGGAGCCATTGCAGGGTTCCACTTTCTTTTCAAGTGTCCGAAGTGGCAACCGGCTTCCAAAAGTGTATCAAATGTTACTCTTGACATTTTGTTTCTTTATTAAAATCGTTTACTTTCTTTTTTGTTTTCACCAACCACTGAGTAGTCTCGTTCTTAGGGAGTCTCAGCAGTTTAGATACTAAACGAAGTTTAAGCCGTTCAGTTCTTGAGCCTTTAAGTTCCTGAGTTTTAAGCTGCCGTCCCGGCCGCTTGCAAACTTATAAACCAAAAAACCAATGAACTTAAATCAACGTTTACTGAACTGGAATCTTCTACGTGCTTTCGGACGTCCCGGTTTCTTACGTTCTACCTCACGAGCATCGCGAGTCATGAAACCTTCAGCACGCAAAGCCTTCTTGTCTTCGGGGTTAATCTTAACCAATGCACGGGCAATGGCCAGACGGAGGGCTTGTGACTGACCGGTGAAACCGCCACCACAAAGATTTACTTTAATATCATATTTTTCAGCAACACCCAGCTTTTCCAATGGTTGCTTCACGACATACTGAAGAATCGACGAGGGAAAGTATTGCGCAAGATCTCTCTTGTTGATAGTAATCTTTCCGGTACCTTCGCTGACGTATATGCGGGCAATAGCGCTCTTACGTCTACCTAATGCGTTTACTACTTCCATTCTTTATTATTTAAGTAAATTGATATCGATTGATTTCGGGCTTTGAGCCTCGTGTTTGTGTTCGCTTCCGGCATACACGTACATATTGCTCAGCAACTTGGCACCCAAGCGGTTCTTTGGCAACATGCCTTTCACCACGTGACGGAGCAGCTTGTCTGCACCATTGGGACGAGCCATCAAGTCGGCCGGAGAGAATTGCTTCTGTCCACCGGGATAGCCGGAGAACTTCAGATAGACACGGTCGGTCCATTTGTTCCCTGTCAATTTTACTTTGTCCGCGTTGATAATGATTACATTGTCACCGCAATCCACATGAGGAGTAAAGTTGGGTTTATACTTGCCCCTCAACAGTTTCGCAACTTTCGCACCGAGGCGACCGAGCACCTGATCGGTTGCATCAACCACGACCCATTCTTTGGTCACAGTTGCTTTGTTTGCAGAAATGGTCTTGTAACTTAAAGTATCCACTCTTAATTAAATTTTAAATGTTAACTACTAAAAAACTTCTTTTTTCTTGCAGCGCAAACCACCCGCACGGGCTATTAACACGCTTAAGTCTAAACTTTTACAATGTCTAGATAATAATCGGCTTGCAAAGGTACGGCTTTTCTCTTAATCTGCAAACATTTCAACGTCCTTTTTTAGCTAGCTATGAACGAGTTATTTATCGAGCAGTTTACGGTCGGGATGTCAATCGGTCACAAACTTCCAGTTCTCGATGCCCCGCACCGCATTGCTGAAGTTCACTCCGACTTTGACTAGCCGTCGCGAATCGGAAGCGAACGGGCGGGTATAGTCCTTTTCCTCAATCTGGCGAAGGGCCTCTTCGACGGTACCGTCGAGCTTAAACTCCATCACATAGATATAGCGGTCGGTCTTCAACACCAAGTCGACCCGCCCCTGCGATGTGTGGTACTCCACCTGCGTATAGAAACCCATGAGTTTAAAAACGATAAACAGCACGTTCTGATAATGCAACTCCAAATCGCGTGCCAACTCATAAGGTGTGTCGGCAAAAAAGCTTTGGAGGCGACGCATAAAGGAGTCGACGTTGCCCTCACGCACATCCTTGACAAAGCTCATCAACTCAAAGGCCGAATTGCCCGAAGACAAATGGGCGTAACTGGGAAGCAGGAATTTGGTGAATCCCTCGGCCACCTCCTTATTGGGGAAACCCAGCTCATACACCTGGAATTCCTTATTATAACCTTTAATAGTAAGATAGCCGCTCTGGTAAAGATAAGGCACGGGATTGTCGGGCACGGAGTCGATGCCTGTCAGCGAATCGGCCATCGCCACTTCGTCCGTCAGGCGGCGAAGGTCATAATGGCTCTTTTTCAACAATTCGACCAAAAACGTCGGAGTGCCCGTCTCGAACCAATAATTGCCGAACTCACAACTTGCAAAGGTATTGAGCAAACTGAATGGATTATAAATATCAGTTCCATTGGCTACAAAATGATAACCGTCATACCATTCTTTTAATTTCAGAAACGCATCCTCAAGTGTCATCTTCCCGACATCGGCCAAAGCCTGTACATCTTCCTGGAAATCCGTGCGCAATTCTTTTTCCGAAATGCCGCAGACAGATTCGAAATCCCGTGTCATGGAAACATCTCTCAGATTGTTCAAATCACTGAACACGCTCACCTTACTGAACTTGGTCACCCCCGTCAGAAGGGCAAACCGGATGTAACGGTCGCAGCTCTTCAACACACCGTAAAAGGCCTTCAGCGTGTTGCGGTAGTCCGTCTGCAAGGCATCATTCCCGATGGCCTGAAGGAGGGGTTTGTCGTATTCATCGACAAGTATCACCACCTTGCGGCCCGTCTTTTCCGCCGCACGCTCCACGACTCCGCGGAAGCGCAGCGAGAGCGACGTCTCCGAGGCTTCATGCCCATAGAGCTTTTCCCATTTCGAAAGCGCGTCGTTCAAGATGCCTTCCAAGTCTTGGGGCGACTCATACTTTTGCGCGTTCAAGTCCAGATGAAATACCTGATGTACTGCCCATTTCTGCTCCAGACGCTCCATGGCAAGCCCTGCAAACAAGTCTTTCCTCCCTTGGAAATAGGCCTCCAGCGTCGATACCAACAGACTTTTTCCAAACCGACGGGGACGGCTCAGAAAATAATATTTTCCTGTGTTTGCCAGTTCATACACCAGCGTAGTCTTATCGACATACATATAGCCACCTTTACGGACTTCCTCAAAACTCTGTATGCCTATCGGATAAAGTCTGTTCATACTGTTCAATTTAGATGTTCGTCCACAAAGTTAACCATTTTATTTAAATACCGGCCAAAACGCTTGAAATAGAGACTCCTCGCCCGCACGGCTTTCGTTTAAAACAAGCGAAGTTTTTCAACTATGTGCCTAAATTCTTATTTTCAATACGGTTATTATTTTGTGGACCGCAATTCATAGCTTGATAATATAAGCTGCCATTTACATAAACACCGGAGAAAACTCGATTTTCAATGCACGTGCAATCCTAAGAAAGCTGGAAAGTTGCATATCCGTTTCACCGCGTTCTATACGGGCGATATAGCTCCTTGCCGTACCTATTTTTTCGGCAAGCTCACCTTGTGTCATTTTCAGTTCCTTACGCCTATCTCGCAAGATGACACCATAATAATAGGCAAGAGCCTTTTCCTCAAACTCCCTACGGCTTTCAGTGCCGGGCGCACCATATTTTGCATCAAGCAACTCATCAGCGTTGTGCAATTTTTCAAGTTTCGTTTCATCAAATTGTATCATAATTGAAATTCTTCAAGTATTTTTAGTGCCTTTTCTATCTGTTTATCATAGTCCTTGGTGGACTTCTTCAAAAATGCGTTCAACACCAATATTTTTGTGGCAAGCATGACGTTTGCGTTATTCACCGCGAACAATACAGTCCTATATTCATTTGTGCCTACGGAAACGCGCATTTCATACACATCCGTACCACTCAGACGTTTTACGAATTTAGTTGCTATCACCTTCTCATTTCTTACTATGCCAAGCACATAGTCGAACTTCTGTCTAACCCTGTCTTGTTGCTGGTGATAAAACTCCCAAAATTCATCCGAGAAATACAACTCCCTTGTATGTTCCTTGTATTCTTCCATGTCACAAAAGTAACTAATTAGATACAAACAGGCAAATATTTTTCTATTTTTTCTTTGCTATATCCACGGCTCATCGACAAGACTAGACGTTGCAGGCACGCCCCTTTATCCACCATTTCCCAGCCCTTAACTCCGCCCGACCACGCCTTCCTTTCCGCCCGACCACGGAATAGAGGGTAAGGTCGGGCGGAGTTAAGGGGTGGGAAAAGCCCCTCCCTGCGTCGCCTCAACGCTCAAGCGTGAATCGTTTTGAACCATTAAAAAGTTGATAAAATAGCTTCCTGTTTCTTAAATTTGCCATAGAAAAACAAAAGAGCCTGAATCATTATGAAAACAAATTTTCTAATCCTCGCCTTCCTGGCCATCGGCCTGGGAAGCTGCTCCTCGGGAGGAGGACAAGAAGAAGACATCTTGCCTCCGACTCCAGAACCTGACAAACCGCTGCTTGTCAAACTCAACTGCAAAGTCGACGCAGCCGTCACTTCAAGAGCTACAGACTACGGTTTTGAAAAAAACGACGCTGTGGGCATCTACATGGTCGACTACCGTGACGGGGCAGCCGGGACCTTGCAACCGACCGGCAACCACGCCGACAACCAGCGCTTCGTCTACGACAGTACATGGACACCCGACACACCCCTCTACTGGACCGACGATAACACAAAAGCGGATTTCTACCTCTACTATCCGTATGCCGTCGTGACAGACATCCACGCCCATGCCATCGGTATCCCGACCGACCAGTCGACTGAAGCGGCCTACAAACAAGGAGATTTCCTCTGGGGAAAGACAGCCGGCGCATCGCCCACCGAACAGGCCGTCAACATCACGGCACACCATGTGTTCAGCGCAGCTGTCATCCATGTGAAAGCTGGCAACGGCTTCACGGAGGAGGCACTGGCTGCGGCCAATGTCAGTGTGCGTCTGAACGGGCTGAGGCAGCAGACGACTGTCGACCTTGCTGACGGAAGTGTCAGCCTCAAAGGCGAGGCCTCTTCTGTCACGCCACTAAAAGAAAACGATTCGTGGAAAGCCATCATCGCCCCGCAGACGGCGCAGCGCGAAGGACTGGTCAGCATCACCGTCGACGGCAAGGAATATCGCCTGACGCAGGGTGACAACACACCGGAATTCACCTTCGAAGCAGGCAAACGCCACACGTTCACCATCACCGTGAGCAAGACCAACAGCGGCGTCAATGTGGACATAGGCGGCTGGGAAGATGACGGTGTCGACCACGGCGGCGTGGCTGAATGAGCTTATCTCCTTATACCTTATTATATATACACACACGAATATGAAACAAAACAAACTTTATACTTGCGTCCTCAGTCTGGCCCTGTTGGCAGGCATTCTCAGCAGTTGCCAAGACGAAGATACTTTCGGAGCAAAGACTCCGGCGCAAATGCCCATCACGCTCTCGGGCGAAATCGAACAACTCGCCATCAGCCGTGTCAATGACAACGGTTTCTGCGACGGCGACGAGATGGGCGTCTACATCGTGGACTACGAAGGAAACACGCCCGGCATACTTCAAAACACAGGCAACCGCGGCACGAACGTGAAACACACCTTCGACGAAGCGGCCTACAAATGGAACTCTGCCTACGACGTCTATTGGAAAGACGACCACACACCCATCGACATCTACGGCTACTACCCGTTCGGCTCTCCGGCCGACGTGAACGCCTATGAATTCACCGTCGAGAAAGACCAGGCGAAAGCTGCCGAAGGCGACAACCTGGGAGGCTATGAAGCCAGTGACTTCCTCTGGGGCAAAGCCGAGAAAGTAGCCCCGACAGAGCGCGTCATCCGCCTGCCGATGTACCACCGCATGGCCAATGCCCGCGTGACCTTGGAGAAAGGTGACGGATTTGCCGACGGCGAGTGGGAGAAGCTGGAGAAACACGTATTGGTGAAAAACACCGTGCGCGAGGCTGTCATCAGCCTAGCCGATGGTGTGGTGAAGCCCAATGGCACAGTGGAAGAGACGGGCACCATCCCCTTCCAACACGGCGATGAGTTCCGCGCCATCGTTGTCCCGCAGAGCGTGGAGGGCGGCAAAGATCTGTTTGCCATCACCGTGGGCGGCTCGAACTACACGTTCCGGAAGGAAGAAACCTTCACCTATAATCCCGGAAAGATGCACAACTTCACCATCCGGGTGAACAAGAAGTCCTCCTCGGGACAATATGAATTCAAACTCATCGGCGAGTCCATCACGCCGTGGGAGGCCGACTTGGCTTCGCACGACGCCACAGCCAAGGAATACATCGTCATCAACTCCTCCGCCGGACACCTTCGCGACTCCATCATCGCCGCCAACAAGAACTTCCGCGAACTTCAAAACTTGAAGATTACGGGAGAGATAAATGGCGTGGACTTCTACTTCATGCGCGACTCGATGGACTTGCTGCAATCTTTAAACATGAAAGAAGTAAGAATTACAGAAGGCATATTTGGACTAAGAAGCTGGGATGAATCTAGAGAACAAAAGCCAGAACCAGACGTGATACCCAAACAAGCTTTCGATGAAAAGAAATCTTTGCTAAGAGTCGTTCTCCCAGACCAATTGAAAGGCATTGGCGAACGTGCTTTCCGTAATTGTGTGAACCTTACAGGAAACATTATTATTCCCGAAGGTGTTACAGAAATAGGTCCTAGTGCATTCCTATGGTGTAGTTCTTTATCTGGAACTCTTTCATTGCCAACCACGCTAGAATATATCGGCGGCGGTGGAGCTGTAGACATTGGCGGGGCATTCAATGAATGCAACTTCACTTGCGAATTGAAACTGCCCAACAACTTAAAGTACATCGGACACCAAGTGTTTCAGAACTGTACTGGTTTTTATGGAAACCTCATTCTGCCGGAGAAGTTAGAGTTTATTGGAGACAACGCATTTTTCAACTGCAAGAATCTGACAGGAAACTTAGAGATTCCGCAAGGAGTAACATTCATATCGCAAGGAGCGTTCTCCAATACAGGACTTAACGGGACATTGGAATTGCACGACGGAATCATCAGCTTATTGCCCAACGCTTTTGCAGGCAGTGCATTAAAAGGTGAATTAGTATTACCTAGGAATCTGGTAACGCTTGGAAGTGGAGTTTTCGACGGCTGCGACTTCTCCGGCGAATTGAAGCTTCCCAAGAACTTGACCACCATCGGAAACTTCGCTTTCAGAAACAACTGGCGACTGATGGGCATATTGGAGTTCCCGGAAAATGTGCAGACCATTGGTGCAGGCGCGTTTGCCAACTGCCGAAGCATCGAAGGATTGGTATTCCCTGAAGCTCTGGAGAACATACGCTACCAAGCCGAATACGGCGACGAAGGCGGAGCTTTTGCAAACTGTTTCGGCATCGGCAGTATTGTCTGCAAAGGCACAATGCCTCCTTACGTGCAGATAGGAGCTTTCAACGGCGTAGCCAAAGACAACTTCGCCGTGGAAGTGCCCGAACCCGCCGTACAGCAGTACCAGGCCGCTGCGGGATGGAGCGACTTCAAGCGCATCACCGCACACCACGAACTTGTGTGCCGCCCCAACCTGGCCAACGCCATCAACACCGAATGCAAACGCACGCTCGTGATTGATGCCGAGGGCGATTGGGAAGTGGCCGAAATGCCGAGCTGGTGCAGCCTGTCGGCCACATCGGGCAGCACGAAGAGCGAGGTGACGCTCACCATCCACGAAATGAGCCACGGCAGCGCGCCCCGCACGGGCGACATCGTGTTCCGTCTCAAAGAGAAAGACTACACGACCAAGTGCACCGTGTCGCAATATGACTACGAGTATGGCGAAGACGAAGTAATCACCCTCCAGAAAGCCACGAAGGGCAACCGCGGCGGCATCAACCTCGTGTTCCTGGGCGACGGCTTCGACGCGAAAGACATATCTGACGGCAAATACCTCAACACAATGTACGAACAGTTGGAAAACTTCTTCGCCATCGAACCCTATAAGACCTACCGCGACTACTTCAACGCCTACACGGCCATCGCCGTGTCGCCCGAAAGCGGCATCGGCACGGTGAACACCATCCGCTACGCCAAGTTCGAGACCACCTACACGGGCGGCGTGGGCCTGCGGTGCGACTACGACGCGGCCTTCCAGTATGCCGTCGACATGAACACCACCGTCACACGCGACAACCTCAAAGAGTCGCTCCTCATCATGGTGCCCAACAGCACCGACTACGGCGGCATCTGCCAGATGTACGAAGACGGCTCGGCCATCGCCTTCTGCCCCTTGAGCACCTACGGCTATCCGCTCGACACGCGCGGTGTCATCCAGCACGAGGCAGGCGGACACGGCTTCGGCAAGCTGGGCGACGAGTATATCTACCACAACGAGTTCATCGACTTCTGTGGCTGCACCTGCTGCGGGCACGTCTTTGAGTTCAACTGGGCGAAATCGCTCGGCTGGTATGAAAACCTCTCGCTCACGGGCAAGATGCACGAAGTGCCCTGGAGCCACCTCATCTTCGACGAGAAGTATGCCGACTTTGTCGATGTGTTCGAAGGCGGCTTCATGCACAACCGCGGCGTCTTCCGCTCCGAGCAAAACAGCTGTATGAACAACGACATACCCTATTACAGCACCATCTCCCGCGAAGCCATCGTGCGCCGCATCATGGACTACGCCGGCGAGGAATACACCTTCGAGAAGTTCAAGGCCAACGACAAAGTGGAAGTCGACGCCACGACCCGCGCCGCCTCCATGCCCTACGCCGGATACGCCGTCCGCGGATTCCAACACGCGCCACGCATCGTCAAAGGCTCGCCCCGTGTCAAATGATTAACCCACAAAACACATTACATGACAATGAAAACACGCATACATACCCTCCCCGCCGCCCTCCTCGGCCTCGCCTTTGCGCTGGCCTCATGCGGCGACCGGCTGGAAGCCTCCGAAGCTTCCGCCCCTGCCGACGGACGCATGACGTTCGACGTGCGCTACCCCGCCACGTCGTCCCCCACACGTGTCACCGGCGACCACTTCGACTCCTCCGACCCCATCGGCCTCTACGTCACCCAGAACGGTACGCCGCTCGAAGTGGCCGGCAACTATGTGAACAACGCCCTCCTCACTTGGGACGGCGCGACATGGACTCCCTCCCAGCCCGTCTATTGGGACGGAGGGACGTATGACATATTCGCCTACTACCCTTACACGACACCCGTCAACTCCGTCGACAACTTTCCCTTCACCGTCGCCGACGACCAGACCCTCTCCGGCGCCTTCGAGTCCAGCGACTTCCTCTTCGCCTCCGCCCTCTCGCAGAGCGCGAGCGACACACCCGTCGCTCTCCAGTTCCGCCACGTGATGAGCCGCCTCCAAGTGCGCCTCATCCGGGGAGAAGATTTCGAGGGAGACTTCCCCGACGAAGCCGAAGTCTACATCCACGGCACTGTCCCCACCGCCACTATCGACCTCAGCGTGGGCATTGCCACGAAATACAACTACGGCACGACACACACCCTGCGGGCCAAGCCCCTGGGAAGCCACGAATACGCGGCCATCGTCGTCCCGCAACGGCTCAACAGCCGACAGCCCTTCATCGAAGTTGTCATGAAAGGAGTATCTTACCTCGTGGAAAGCTCGTTCCTCTTCAAGCCTGGCATCCAGCACACCGTCAGCATCACCATCGAGAAGAATCCCGAACAGGTGAAAATCGACATCGGTGGCGAAATAGAAGACTGGGAGGAAGCGTAACTCTCCACACTCCCCCACAGGCAGAACAAAATCCTCGCCTGCGGGGGAGAATCTTTGTCGCCTGCGGCAAACAAAAACTGTCATCTGCCGTGAGCAATTTTCATTTTAATCCTAAGATTCTCCATTCTTAGATTAAGTTTGTATATACTTATCCTACGTTTGTTCATTCTTAGACTAAGAATAAAGATAGATTGCCGTACATCACCGGTTTTGTCTGCCGCAGGCAAGGAAGATTCCCCACGGCAGACGGGATATTTTCCTTAAGGCAAGCACCAAGAATCCTCCTGGGCGACCTCTTTTTCAGTGAATATCGTATCTTTGCATGACGAACCATGAAACATCCCGTAACCATCCTTCTCATCCTCGCGGCATGCCTTCTCGGAAGTTGCAGCCGCCCCACATCCGAAGCGGAAGCCGAAGCCTATGCCTGCCGCCTCCCGGGCGAAAGACGCTGGACACTCGTCACCCGCGAAGGCGACCTCCTCCCCCTGCCCGGCGACGGGCACACGGAACCCGGGACTGTCGTGGGCGGCATGTATGCCCTGCGCGGTGCCGACAGCCTGATGCACCTGCACACGACCGACCCACACCGGACAACCGGAATCTCCCCGCGCGGATTCCACCGCATCGGATACTTCTTCGACCGTGTGGCCATCGCTCAGAGCACACCCCTCACCCCATTCGAGCTTATCGACCGGCAAGGCAACACGCGGGCCACGCTGCCGGACGACATCATCCTCATGCATGGCTTCAGCTGCGGACGGGCCTTGGTCTACACGCGCAGTGGCAAGTATGGCTACATCGACTCCGACGGACACATGGCCGTCGCACCCCGCTGGGACTACGCCTCTGACTTCCGCGAAGGGCTGGCCCTCGTGGGGCAGGCTGACAGCGCAGGACGCATGGCCTACTGCTTCATCGACTGCGACGGCACACGCCGGACCGACGTGGACACACACGGCGCCCTGCTGGGCGAAGGCTTCTCCTGCGGACTCCTCGACTGCCGACAGGCGGACACCGGCACATCCTTCTACCTGACGACAGAAGGAAAGACGGCCTTCGTCCTCCCGGACAGCATCTTGGCAGCTTTCCCCTTCCGCGAGGGACTGGCCGTGGTGCGGACACGGCGGGGAGCGGGCCTGATTGACACGCAGGGACAGATAGTCATCACGCCCGAGTGGGACGACATACGGGTCGTCCATGCCGAAAGGGTTCTCTTGTGCAAGAAGGGGATTTGGCATGCGGCCAGCCCCGGCGGGAAACCAGAGTCCGGCACAACGTTTGACAGCCTGCTGGCTGTCGCTCCCGGTCCCATCCTCTTTGTTCGCCCCTCCGGGGAAAAAGGCATCCGCCTCGTCGATGCACGAACGATGGAATCCGGCAGCATCGCGCTCGACACCGTGTCGCTTCCCGCGGCAGCCCTGAGGCTGGAACCTGAAGTCTTCGTCCGCAATATGAGAAGAGAGCAGGCCGTACCGACCGACACGGCCCAAAAGACAAAGCCCCAACCTGCGCCGGAAACCCGCACGGAAGCGGAGGACGACCTCCCCCGACGGGTGACTTACCGCGAATCAGACTGGACACAGGTGGCCCGCGACAACCCGTTCTACGCCGAAGCCGTGAAAGTCGTCTCGGGGCGTCTGGAAGAGACCGACGCAGCCCGCCGCCGCACTATCCTGAACTATATGGAACACTTGCGCACAGCCTATACGACCAAGGACATCGACTTCCTGCGCCAGCTCTTCAGCGAACGTGCGCTCATCATCGTGGGGACGGTCATCGAGACGTCGTCGCGGGAAGAGACGGGCTACCTCCCGCACCGCCAGGTGGTCTACAACGTCAAGAGCAAGCAGGCCTACCTGTCGCGCCTGGCAGAGCTGTTCCGAAAGAACAAGCACATCGACGTGGAGTTCAGTGGTTTCCAAATCATGCGCCACCCGACAGTGGAGGGGCTTTATGGTGTAAACGTGCGCCAGCACTATGACTCCGACATCTACTCCGACGACGGATACCTGTTCCTCCTCTGGGACTTCCGCGACCCGACAGCCCCCCAGATACACGTACGCACCTGGCAACCGGCATTTCCCGAAGGGCAACCCCCGCTGGAGGAAGACGAAGTGTTGAACATCAGTAGCTTTAACTTACAATGAAGAAGACTATCATCTGCATCCTTCTCAGCCTGATGAGTGGGCTGGCAGCCGTGGCCCAACAGTTCACGGTCGAACGGTTTCGCCCTCTCCCCAACGACATCACGGCCTATATGCAACCTGTCAAGGACCTGAACGGAGAGGCTTGTGCGCTGGTCAAGGTGGTCGGCGACAAGGACTTCGTGTTCTCCTCGCCCCTGGGTATCGTCAAGCGCGTGGACGAAGTGGGAGAAACCTGGATATATCTCCCCCACGGGACACGTCTGCTCACGCTGAAACACCCGCGATGGGGCGTGCTGCGCAACTACCGTTTCCCCTCACCTCTGGAGTCGCGCCTCACCTACGAACTGGTCGTGCTCCCGCCGGTCCAGCCTGTCTCCGCAGAAGGCAGCATCCCCTTTCCTCGCCTGCATCCGGCAGGTTTCCTCCCCGCTCCCCATGACCGCACGGCAGTGTCCGGCGTACCCCTCCGCCCGCGCCGTATCCGAGAGCCTTGGCGATGGGTCGGCCTGCTTCATGCCGGCATCGGAAGCGGCGGTAGTTCTTTCGGCTTGCGTCTGGGTGCGATGCGCCGCCACGGCGTCTATGTCTACGGACAAAGTAATTTCGCTTCCGCTCCCTCCACCCAGGGTGAATGCGACGAACAAGGCTTCTTCCCCGACGGTTCCCAACCGTACTACACGGGCCGGACCTCCGATGCACGCTACTTATTGGCCGCAGGCTGCATGCACCGCCTCATCTCCGGCCTCCACCTCTATGAGGGCATCGGCTACGGGTCGCGGCAGGTCGCCTGGGAGACCAGCGAAGGGACTTATATCCTCAACACAGACTATTCGGCCCAGGGCCTGGCCGCCGAAGCAGGCCTGATGTGGCGTTGGCGCATGCTGATGGCATCGGCAGGTGCTTCGACCATACGCGGGCAATGGTGGGAATTCAACATCGGCCTGGGTATCACCTTCTAAAAACGACACAAGCATGAGACCTCTCTTTCAATCACTGACGTTCATCATCCTGCTCCTCACCTTCCTGTCTGCCTGCACAGACGAACAAGTACCGGCCAACCGTCCGCCGACACTCACGCTCGACCCGGCCCAAGACATCACCCGCACCTCTGCTACACTGAGCGGGTCTGTGTCCATCCCCCAAGGCAGCCGGGTGGATGTCTGCCGCTTCTACTATGGTCCGACGACTGCCGAGTTGACTCGCGTGGACGTCTCCCTGACAGACGAACGCGTATCAACCGGGCTGAAAGACCTTGTCCCAGGCACTACGTACCTTTATTATATGGAGGCCGGCACAAGCTCATCCCTTGTCAGCACCCCGACACTCACCTTCCAGACACTCCCCAATGTCAAGCCGACCCTGCACCCTGCGGTGATAGCCGGACAAGGGCCGACAAGCGTCATGCTCCAATGCAAGCTGGCCGATGACGGAGGTTCGCCGGTCACGAGACAAGGCTTCCTCTATGCCGAGTCGGGAACGGCGACAAGTCTGGAAACAGCAGTAAGCGCCGAGTGGGAAGACTCCCTCATGCAGGTACGCATACTGGGCCTGAAAGAACATACACGCTACACCCTGCGTGCCTTTGCTGAAAACGAGTTGGGATGTGCCTACAGCGAACCGCTGGAGTTTGAGACCGACCAAGCGTTCCATCTCTACACACCTGGCACGCTCCCTCTGCTTGTCGAGGAGGACATCTATGCTTACGAAGACATTGCCCTTGCCGGACCGCTCAACGGGACTGACATCAAGCTCCTGCGCATGATGGCGGGCATGGACGACCAGGAACACCCCACGCCGGGCCGACTGGCCAGACTCGACCTCACGGATGCCTCCATCGTGGAGGGAGGAGAGCCCTATCACTTCTCCCGCTATACGGAGACTGACGTGGTCGGCTATGCCATGTTTCGCGGATGTCCATACCTCTCCACCTTGAGACTGCCTTACGGTGTCAAGCGAGTCGAAAGCGATGCGTTCACCGATTGTACGGCCTTGAAACGTCTGGGACTGGCCGAAGAGGTCGAAGAAATCGTTCCGTCTGCCGGTTGCACAGCCCTGCAAGACATTGAAGTCTCGACTTCAAACGCTCACTTCAGCAGCCTGCAAGGCATCCTTTACAACAAAGACGGGACGAAATTGCTCTGGTATCCATTGGGAAAGAATGAAGACGAACTAGTGCTATCCCCTTCGCTCCTGGCACTGGGAGAATATGCCCTGCAAGAATGCAAGGCGAAACGGGTCATCCTTCCTGACATGCTGAAGGAAGTGGGACGAGGGGCATTCTTCCGTGCATCACTGGAGGAAATAAGGATACCCTCTCAAGTAGCAAGCCTGTACAGCGGCACATTCCAAGAATGCCGGTCGCTACACACCGTAATCCTGGGCAGCGGCATTAAACTCGTGTCGGCCTACAGCTTCGCAGACTGTCCCTCGCTGACCACCCTGAGACTGGAATGCTCCCTCCCGCCGACGTGTGACGAGACGGCCTTCGACCCGAAAGCCTTCACACAGTGTTCCCTCATTGTCCCGAAAGGTAGCTTGGAAATCTACCGCAATCATCCGCTTTGGGGACGCTTCCAGCACATCAGCGAAGCTACTGACTAAAGAGTCCGGTTCCGCCGTATCATGCGCCTCACCTCCTCGCCGATGGCCCTCCATTCCTGTCGGTAGGCTGCCGACTGCTTCTGCTCCGGCAATGGATAAATCCGGTCCAGAGCCTGGCGCAACCGCTCCATAAGCCGCACGCTGTCTTGCGCCGCATAAGGCATTCGCCCAAACTCTTCAAACAAAATCTGCCGGCAAGAAGGGGCTATGACCGAATTGCCGCGAGCTGCAGGCATGACGAAGTCGGTCTCCCCGGAAGAAGCCTCCATCCTCCCGGCCAACTGCCATCCGGCCAGAAGGACCACGACCGCCACGGCTGCCACGCCCCACCGCCAACTGCTCCTTGCCTGCAACGCCTCCACCACAGCAGCCGCATCGGCGTAACGCTTTTCCTTGTCAGGCTGCATGCAGACGGAAGCCACCCGCTTCAGGCGGCGGTCATGCAGAAGAACGCCCATCTCCCTCAGAATCACGCCCAGCGAATAGAGATCACAACGGAAGTCCCACGAGGAAGCGGGTTGCAACAGTTCCGGCGCCATGTAACGCTTCGTCCCGGCGGGGACCTTCAACAGATAGGAATCGTCACAGTCGGACAGGCTGAAGTCTATCAGCTTCACATTCTGCCCATTGTGGGTGATGAGGATGTTCTCCGGCTTCAAGTCGCGATGCACAATCTGCTTGCTGTGCATGTATTGCAGCGCACCACACAGCTCACGCACCAGTTTGCGCGACAAGGGCCGTGTCAATTTCCCGCTGTCCATCAGCTCGCGCAGGGTGATGCCGTCGACATACTCCAAGACAATGCCATGCCCCAGTCCGTCCACATTCTCCCAACCCAGAGTGCGGCGTATGTTCGGATGGTCAAGCTGATAGCCGATGGAAAATTCCTTTTGCAACATCTTCTCATAGAAAGCAACTCCGGCACAGCCGGGCTTCAAAGTCTTCAGCAAATGGAGCTTTCCATAGGAAGGAAAGGAAAAAAGATAGCAATAACCGTCAGCCGAAGCATAAAAAGACGAACTGACAGTGAGCGGTTGCTCATAACGCAGTCCGTCCTGCTCCACGAACCCGGAGCTGTCCCACATGTTGCCATCTGTCGCGGCCCGGTGGCCTGCCTTGTGCTCATCCATACTTTCTATACTTTTTTATCCAGATTTGTCCGGGGAGACACCCCGATGCCTGCAAATATACCCCCTTTCTGAAAAACAGCCAAACATGCCCGCATGTTCCCGACAGGACTGAACTTCTGAAATGTCCGGACGAAGCAATCACACAGGGACATCTTACGGATTATTTGCTTACCTTTGTGTCCAGGAAACAAGAAACACTCATAATTCGCACAATCCTATGTATATAAGAATTACTACCTGCCTGCTGGCCGCGTCGCTGATTGCATCTCCGGTCAGCGCAACGCCCCTCGACGGAAGGGACACCCCGCAATCCTCCCTCCTTGTCCACCCCTGGAAAGGCAAACGCGTCGCCTTCCTGGGCGACTCCATCACCGACGCTGTCCACGTCGGCACCACTAAATGTTATTGGGAATGCCTGGCCGAATGGCTTGACCTCATCCCGCAAGTGTATGCCAAGAACGGTAACCAATGGGACGGCGTACTGCGCCAGGCCGAACGACTGAAGGCCGACGGCACGGAGGTGGATGCCATCATCATCTTCGCCGGGACAAACGACTACAATGCCGGCATTCCCCTGGGCGAATGGTATGACTACGCACAGACGGAGACTACCGTCAAGGGCGGGGGCAAGGAAGTGCGCACACGACGCATGCCGCAAACAAACGGCGCGACATTCCGCGGACGTATCAACCGCGTGATGGACTATCTGAAGACGAATTTCCCGGAACAGCAAATCATCATCCTGACCCCTATCCATCGGGCCGCAGCTCAATTCAGCAACCAGAATATCCAGCCCGAAGAAGCATTTCCCAACAAATTGGGCCTCTATGTCGACGCGTATGTCAACGCGGTGAAGGAAGCTGCCAATGTATGGGCTGTGCCCGTCATCGACCTCAACAGCCTGTCCGGCCTCTACCCGATGAACGACGCACATGCACGCTATTTCCACGACAAAGACACGGACCGTCTGCACCCCAACGCCGAGGGACACCGCCGCATGGCACTGACACTGATGTATCAGCTGCTGGCTCTCCCGGCTTCGTTCCGATGAAGGGGGTGATATGTCAAGATGAATACCAAACATACAGGCACAAAGGAACAGCGTTTTTATCTCGTTCATTCAGAACAGTTTTCCTCCATGCCTTTGTGCCTCCGCTTTTAGAGCTCTCCATATTGGCAGACGCCCTTTCCCTGCCTGCAAAAGGGGGTATAAAGCCCGCCCGACCTTACCCTCTATTCCGTCCGACCACGCCTTCCTTTCCGTGGTCGGGCCGAGTTAAGGGTAAGGTCGGGCGGAATAGAGGGCGCTCAAACGAGCGTTCCAGCCCCCCAAATGGCAGTGTTCGATTTCTCCGAATCCGATGTAGACCCTCACCCGCCTTTCACAACATTCAACGGTCATCCAACACAACAAATTTCTTTCCTTCGATACGTATCCGTCCTTCTGCCGCAAGTTCTGACAGCGCACGGGCCAGAGAAGGGCGGGCCACACCTAATATATATGCCACTTCCTGCTGATTGTTTATTGTGCCATGCAGCTTCAAGAAATTGAGCAAGCGTTCCTTTAATCCCAACAAAGCAAACTCATTGAGCTTTCGGCTTAAAAACAAGCTACGTTCGGAAATGACTTGAAGAAAATTTTGCATCAAGCGCGGATTGCCATGCATGGCCTCCAAGAAGTTGTCACGCCCCACAGCGATCACCTCACATCGTTCCTGCGCTTCCAGATTGACCGGAAAACGATTTTCAGAAGCGAAGAGGAAAGCCGGAGCCAAGAGTTCTACGGCTTGCAGATGGTCTATGGTCAACTGCTTGCCATCGGGACTCACCATCTGCGCACGGGCGTTCCCTTCGGCCAGGATATAGAGTGCCCGGCACGGGTCACCTTGCAACGCGATGAATTCACCCTCGCTATAGCGGCGTATGGCATTGCCCTGCATCTCCAACAACACGGACAGTTCCCGCTCTTTCATTCCCGCAAAGAGCGGATGAGTCGACAATCGAGTTATATCCATTGATTTACATTCTTTAATAATCCATGTCACATAGGTTACAGATTACGGCACAAGGATTCAGCATCTTTGCACAAAGATAAAGGAAACCCTGTGATTTATTGCAGGCTAAAAAACAGAAACTATGACAGAAAATGCAATGTTTTGCTTCCAATGCCAGGAAGCTGCCCGCGGGACGGGCTGCACGCTGAAAGGCGTATGCGGAAAAGACAGTCGCACGGCGGCTGCTATGGACTTGTTACTATTTGTAGTGCGGGGCGTATCGGTGGTCGCAGACGAACTGCGCATCCACGGACATGAGATTGCTCCGGAAACCAATCGTTTCATCGTGGACTCCCTGTTCAGCACCATTACAAATGCCAACTTTGATGAAGAGAGCATCTGCCGGCGCATTGACCACGGTCTGACGTTACGTGACAACCTCATCAACGAAGCACAAAGGTTCGACTTGTCACTCCCGGCCGTGGACGAACTGACTTGGCGCGGGAAGCGGGCCGACTATGAGGTCAAGGCCGCGACAGTGGGCGTGCTTCGAGAAACCGATGCAGACACTCGTTCCCTGAAAGAACTCATCGTCTACGGTCTGAAAGGCATGGCCGCTTATCTGGAACATGCCATGCGGCTGGAACATGATGACAAGAGCCTGCATGCCTTCATGCAACATGCACTGGCCGCCATCACTTGCGGCAGTCTTTCGGCTGAAGAACTATTGTCACTTGTCATGCAGACCGGTGAAGCCGGCGTCAAGACCATGGCTTTGCTCGACACGGCCAACACCGCCCGCTACGGCCAACCGGAAATGACCCGGGTGAACATCGGCGTACGCAACCGTCCGGGTATCCTCATCAGCGGACATGACCTGCGCGACCTGGAAGAACTTTTGGAACAGACCAAAGATGCAGGCATCGACGTCTATACACACAGTGAAATGCTCCCGGGCCACTACTACCCGGCATTCAAGAAATATGCACACTTCGCAGGCAACTATGGAAATGCCTGGTGGAAACAGCGCGAGGAATTCAGTTCGTTCAACGGTCCTATCCTCTTCACCACCAACTGCATCGTGCCACCTCTGCCTGGTGCGAACTACAAGAATCGTGTATTCACCACAAACTCCACCGGCTATCCCGGCTTCAAGCACATTCAGACCGGAGCTGACGGGCGCAAGGACTTCAGCGAAATCATCGCCCTGGCCAAGCAATGTCAACCGCCCACGGAAATCGAACGGGGCGAAATCTTGGGCGGATTTGCCCACAACCAGGTCATGGCTTTGGCAGGTCCTGTGGTGGAAGCCGTGAAGAGCGGAGCCATCCGACGCTTTATCGTAATGGCCGGTTGTGACGGACGCATGAAGACCCGCGAGTATTACACCGAGTTTGCACGTCGCTTGCCCAAAGACACTGTCATCCTGACGGCCGGTTGTGCCAAGTACCGTTACAACAAACTCAACTTGGGTGACATCAACGGTATCCCACGCGTACTTGACGCCGGCCAATGCAACGACTCTTACTCGCTGGCAGTCATAGCCCTGAAACTAAAAGAAGTATTTGCCCTGGCCGATATTAACGAGCTGCCCATCACCTACAACATCGCATGGTATGAACAAAAGGCCGTCATCGTGCTATTGGCTTTATTAAGCCTGGGTGTGAAAAATATCCATCTGGGACCCACTCTCCCTGCCTTTCTTTCACCGGGCGTAGCCAACGTGTTAGTGGAAAAATTCGGCATAGCAGGCATTGGAGAAGTGGAAAGCGACCTGGGCTTGTTTGGCCTGAGTGCCTAATTCCGGCTTTCCCAAACCCCATCCCGGTTTGACGAAAAGAGGAAGTTGTGTCAGACGAATCTGAACCAACTTCCTCTTTATATTTCTTGATATGTCCGAAGACCATCAGAACTCTGCGTTACGCGGAGTGCGCGGGAACGGAATCACATCACGTATATTGGTCATACCAGTCACGAAGAGCAACAGTCGTTCGAAACCGAGTCCGAATCCTGAGTGCGGGCAAGAACCAAACTTGCGCGTATCGAGATACCACCACATGTCCTTCATCGGGATGTGCAGCTCGTTGATGCGGTTGAGCAGCTTGTCATAGTCTGCCTCACGCTCGGAGCCGCCGATAATCTCGCCAATCTTCGGGAAGAGAACATCCATCGCGCGGACCGTCTTGCCGTCGTCGTTCTGCTTCATGTAGAATGCCTTGATTTCCTTCGGATAGTCCGTCAGGATGACAGGACGCTTGAAGTGGTCTTCGACCAGGAAGCGTTCGTGCTCGGAAGCCAAGTCTACCCCCCAATAGACCGGGAACTCAAACTTGTGTCCGGCTGCGACAGCCTCCTCCAGGATTTTGATACCTTCGGTGTAGGGCAGGCGGACGAAGTCTTCCTTCAACACACCTTGCAGACGCTCGATGAGCCCCTTGTCGAACATGTCGTTGAGGAACTTCACGTCGTCATAGCAGTTGTCCAATGCCCACTGTACACAGTATTTGATAAACTCCTCTGCGAGGTCCATGTTGTCCGTAATGTCATTGAAAGCCACCTCCGGCTCAATCATCCAAAACTCAGCCAAGTGGCGCGGCGTGTTGGAGTTTTCAGCACGAAACGTCGGACCAAACGTATAAATGGCACCCAAGGACGTTGCCGCCAGCTCGCCTTCCAACTGTCCGGACACGGTCAGACTGGTCTGCTTGCCGAAGAAATCGTCGTCATAGATGATAGAACCTTTCTCGTCCTTCTTCAAGTCATAGAGGTTCATCGTGGTCACCTGGAACATCTGTCCGGCACCTTCACAGTCAGAAGCCGTGATAATGGGCGTGTGGAAATAGAAGAAGCCCTTCTCATGGAAGAACTTATGGATGGCATAAGCCATGTGGTGACGGATGCGGAACACAGCACCGAAGGTGTTCGTGCGGGGACGCAGATGGGCAATCTCGCGCAGGAACTCCATCGAGTGGCCCTTCTTCTGCAAGGGATACGTGCTGTCACAAGTACCCAGCACTTCGATGTCTGTCGCATGGATTTCCACAGCCTGTCCGGAGCCGACAGAAGCCACAAGCGTGCCGTTCACGCTCAGACAGGCGCCGGTGGTGATGAGCTTCAGCAAGTCAGCGTCGAACTTGTCCACATCGACCACCACTTGCACATTATGAATAGTAGAACCATCATTAATAGCCACGAAGTTGACTTGTTTACTACCGCGGCGGGTACGTACCCAGCCTTTCACATTGACTTGCGCACCCACGTCGGTACGCTTCAGCAGGTCGACAACCTTTGTTCTACGAATTGTTTCCATAAAAGTATTGTTAATGAAGAATTAAGAATGAAGAATGAAGAATCATACTGCTGAAGAACCTTGTCCTTCATCCGTCATTCTTCATCCTTCATTTCATATGATTTTATTCAAAAGCGCCCATGCGGAGCATGTTCACTTCTTTCTCTGTCAGGTATCTCCACTGTCCGCGGCGGAGGTTCTTCTTGGTCAGGCCGGCAAAGAACACACGGTCGAGACGGGTCACGCGATAGCCCAGCGACTCGAAGATACGGCGCACGATGCGGTTCTTGCCCGAATGGATTTCGATGCCCACCTGTGCCTTGTCGGTATCAGAGGTGTAGCTGATGGCATCGGCACGGATTTCGCCGTCGTCGAGCGTAATGCCTGAAGCTATCTTGTCAAGGTCTTCCTGTGCAACGGGCTTGTCGCAATGCACATGATAGATTTTCTTTTTCAAGTATTTCGGATGAGTGAGTTTCGAAGCCAGGTCGCCGTCGTTCGTGAGCAACAGCACTCCGGTCGTATTGCGGTCCAGACGTCCCACCGGATAGATACGCTCCTTGCAGGCGCCTTTCACGCAGTCCATCACGGTCTTGCGTTCACGCGGGTCGTCAGAGGTGGTCACACAGTCCTTCGGCTTGTTGAGCAACACGTAGACCTTGCGCTCGATGCTCACGGGCTGGTCATGGAATCTCACCTCGTCGCTGCGCTTGATCTTCGTGCCCAGCTCGGTCACCACTTGGCCGTTGACACTCACCGCACCGGCTGTGATATACTCGTCAGCCTCGCGGCGCGAGCAGACTCCGGCATTGGCCAGGAACTTGTTCAGACGAATCGGCTCGTTCGGGTCGGTCAACACGTCTTTGTATTCCATCTGCTTCTTGCGGCTGTATTTGGCATTCGGGTCATAGTCAGCCGTGCGGCGCGGACGGAAGTTTCCGCGCTGGCGGTTGTTGTTGTAGCCTCCGCCTTGCTGCTGACGGTAACCACCTTGGTTATAGCCGCCTTGTTGCTGGCGATAACCGCCGTTCGAACGATTGTAGCCACCGTTGTTGTTCGGGCGGCGGAAGTTCGAGCGCTGCGGCTGCTGGCCGTCGCTGTTTTCCCAGCGGTTGCCCGGTTCATAACGGTTACCGTTGTCATAGCGGTTACCGTTGTCGTAACGGTTGCCATTGTTGTTATAGTTGTTCTGGCGCCAAGGGCGTTGTTCGCCGTTATTGCCATTGCGGAAGTTCGGGTTATAGCTGCGCTGGCGATTGTTCTGACGGTCGCCGCGATAGCCATTGTTTTCATTGCGGTAGCCGCCATTGTTGCCATCGCTGTGATAGGCAGGGGTCGAGCCTCCTATACGCGGACGGCGCGGACGCGGCGAGTCACCGCCATCAGCACGGTAGGCCGGTTCGCCTGCCGGAGCAGACGGACGGGTGATGCGCGGACGACGCGGACGATCCTGCCCGTAGGCGTTTCCGCCCTCGTTGCCATAACGGTTGCCCGAAGGGCGGTAGGGACGGCCTTCACCGTTCTCGTCACGATTGTAATTCACCTTTCTATACTCTCTATCCGTGGAACGCGATTCTTCGCGTGCTCCGGAATTTTCTTCCGGGTTCGGTTGCAAGTTTTCTTGATCTGTACTCATGGTTTTGCTATTATTGGGTTTTTTAAGTTCGCCCTCGCGGGCTAATCATTATTTTGGATTTAATCACATACCTGTGTAGTTGTGCGGTGTGATGGCGTGCAACTCCTGTTTGAGCGCCTCGCTCACATCCAGCCCGTCGATAAACTCGCGGATGGAGTCTTCGGTGATGGCCTGATTGGTGCGGGTCAACGCTTTCAAGGCTTCGTAGGGGTGCGGATAGGCCTCACGGCGCAGGATGGTCTGGATGGCTTCCGCCACGACGCTCCAGCAGTTGTCCAGGTCGCGGTAGATGGCCGGCTCGTTGAGCAACAGCTTGCGCAGTCCTTTGAGCGAACTCTGGATGGCGATGATGGTGTGACCGAAAGGCACGCCCACATTGCGCAGCACCGTGGAGTCGGTCAGGTCGCGCTGGAGACGCGACACGGGCAGCTTCGTCGAGAGGTGCTCGAAGATGGCATTGGCCACACCCAAGTTGCCCTCCGCATTCTCGAAGTCGATGGGGTTCACCTTGTGCGGCATCGCGCTCGAACCCACCTCGCCGGCTTTAATCTTCTGTTTGAAGTATTCCATCGAGATGTACTGCCAGAAGTCGCGGTTCATGTCAATCATAATCGTATTGATGCGCTTCATGGCATCGAAGATGGCGCCCAGATTGTCGTAGTTCGAGATTTGCGTCGTGTATTGCTCGCGCTCCAATCCCAGCTTCTCGGCGACAAACTTGTTGCCAAACGCCTTCCAGTCGTAGGCCGGATAGGCCACATGGTGAGCATTGAAATTGCCCGTAGCCCCGCCAAACTTCGCCGTAATGGGCGATGCCTTCAGCACGGCCAACTGACGTTCGAGGCGATAGACGAACACCATAATCTCCTTGCCCAGACGGGTCGGGGATGCCGGTTGGCCATGTGTCTTGGCCAACATCGGGATAGCGGCCCATTCGTCAGCATAAGTCTTCAGTTGGGCTATGAGTTCTTCAAGTTGCGGATAATAGACCTCGTTGAGCGCATCCTTGACAGACAGGGGCACGGACGTGTTGTTAATGTCCTGCGACGTCAGTCCGAAGTGGATGAATTCCTTGTAAGCCTCCAGGCCGCCAATGCGGTCAAATTGCTCTTTTATAAAATATTCCACGGCTTTCACATCGTGGTTTGTCACGCTCTCGATTTCCTTCACGCGGGCAGCGTCAGCTTCTGAAAAATCGCGATATATGGCACGGAAAGCTTCAAACAAACCGTGGTCCACGCCTGCCAACTGCGGAAGAGGAAGTTCACACAACGTTATGAAATATTCGATTTCAACCTGCACACGATATTTGATAAGTGCATATTCAGAAAAGTAAGAAGCCAAAGCTCCCGCTTTGCTTCTGTAACGTCCATCAATCGGCGATATTGCCGTGAGAATGTCAAGCTCCATAAATTTCATCTTGATAATATTATCAGGCTGCAAAAATAGTGGTTTTTATCCATACCTCTTATAGGATAGGCGGCAAAACTTTCTTTAAAAAGTCATAACAGACAGGCATTTCCGTGCATGGCAGCCTGCCCGGAAATGCCCCGGACGGCATCGCGGGCAGCGGTCCGTCTGACCGGCCATACGCCCTGAAGGGAAGAGAAATTGTGAATATTGTCAACAAAAAGTCTCGCCGGACCAAGCCTCAGCCACGTCCGTTCCTGCCGGACTGACGACCCGGAGAAGTCTGCTCAGACATCCCATAGACACGGCCCGGGAGCGGAGTCTATTCGGCCCGACCACGGAAAGGAGTCCGTGCACGGGCGGAGTCCTTTCCGCTCCCGGGCCGAATAGAGAGGAAAGAACGGGAAGGCATTTTACTCTCTATTTCAATCATTTAAGAAATGACTCTTCCGCCAATAGCCCTGCTTGCCGCCGACAGAGACATACCTGTCCCTACCCACCTTCGGACAGAAGGAGCGGCAAGCATCCTGATTGGAAAATCATTAACAAGACAAGCCCTACGAATACTTGTAACGAAAAGTCAAAAGGAAAAACACGAAACAGGGATGCACAGTCTGTACGTCTGAATGATAACACATTGAATTTCACTGCTTACCCATCGGGCACACGGGCCATGCGTCCCGACCTATCAGCTCGGCCATCCCTCAAGCCATAAGCTACCGGCTTCCACACAGCAGCAAGCCTGCACTGAGCAGGAGACCGAAGAGGAAAATGTTGCGTGCGGTCAATCCCAATACGCGGTTGAGCGCACGTCCCTGCCCGATGCTACCCATCAGTTGCCAGGAGCGGATATGAGGGATGAGATAGAATTGCGGCAGGATGGCCGCCCACAGATAGCCTCCGGCCACAAGCGACAGACAGCCCAGACAGGGCAAAAAGCCCAGCCACAAATAGGCCGCACGCCCGGCACGGGCTCCCCAGCGCACGACGACCGTGCGCTTCCCGCTGATGCGGTCCTGGTCGCGGTCACGATAGTTGTTGACCATGAGCAGCGTGTCGATGACCAGCCCGCAGGCCAAGGCACAGACGAGCGCGGCCCATGTCCAGACACCCGTCTGTATGTAGTAGGTGAAGCCGACGGGCACGAGTCCGAAAAACACCAACACCAGCACGTCGCCCCACCCACGATAGGAAAGTCCCAACGTGTAGAGAAAGGCGAACACGACACACACCGCTCCCACCACGACAAGCTCCCAACCGGCATACCACAACAGAGGCAACCCGGCCAGACAAGCCAACACCGTCGTGACACCTATGCCGCGCAGCATGGCGCGGGGCGTAATCCAGCCCTGGGCACAGGCGCGTTCAGGACCAAGCCTGTCGGTGCGGTCGCTCCCCTTACGGAAGTCGAAATAGTCATTGATGAAGTTGGCATCTATCTGCATGATGAAGGCAAAAAGGAAGCAGAGCACACAAGGCCATGCACGGAAGCCTGTCCCAAGGTCGGCCACAGCCAAGGCCGAACCGGCCATGACAGGCACGGCAGCCGCGGTCAGCGTCTTCGGACGTGCAGCCAGCATCCAGGCCCGAAAAGAATTGGTTCGTACATCGTTTTCCATAAAAAAGAGATTTGGATGTGCAAAAGTAGACATATTTGGCATACAGAAAGCGCGGATGCACCCGGCTTTTTCCAATCCGGGGCATCCGCGCGTGAGAATTATGGACTCAGGGTATGCAGTTATTGTGCCAGAGAAGCCGTCGCGGCCGGCTCGAAGTCATTGGTGGAGTTGTTGGAATCCACGAGCGTACCGTCGTCATTCTTCTTGCGAATCATGCTCTTGCCGTAACGGGTCTCATCACTGCTGCTGGTAGCGCAATAGGTGAAACCGGCGTCAAGCGACAAGCTGAAGGGATTGCTATCCACACCGCTTTCCTGCGTGGCCACGACCACAGCATCCAGCACCCAGTCATTGGGTACATACTGGTAATTGAACGCAATCGAGAAGTCGCCTCCCGAAGAAGTCACCGTCCACGAGCGTGTCCCGCTCCACACGTAGTCACTGGCATCCACAAAATCGGTAGCAGTCAGGTTGGAAGGGAGAGAAGCTATGAGGTAACCACGGTTCATCTGAACATTCAGCACGTAGATGGTGATTGTGTTCGAAATCCAGACATCCAGATTCGGTACGTCCGGATTGTCCACGTCCATAAATGAAGTGTTGGTCGTCTCGTTGAACCACTCGAAGTCTGCTCCCGAAAGGTCAAAGGAAGAAGTATTGCTCTCTTTGTAATTCTGGGCATTGTTTACGATGAGCACGGACTCATGTGCGGCCAGCGTATGCTTGCCCTGGTCTTTCGGTATCACATACATAGACTGGATGGCAGCCGCCTCGTCGCGACGGTCAGGGTCCCAGGCAAAGTTGCTCTGTATGGAGCTTTGGGACGTGATGGCCGATTCACAGATGGCCACTCCGCCAATCTCCAGTTCCTCGTCCGTGTTGTTGGTGAGGATGAAATATTGCTCCATGTTGCGCGAATCCGTCTTCCCCGTCTCGGCAATCAGGTTGCTGGTGAGGAATATCTCTTGGATAAGCAGTTCTCCCGGCTCGACATTGCGCCAGCTCTGTGTCACGGTCAGCGTAGCCAGGCGGGAACCGTCGGTGTTGTTCACAGTCACTTCCGCCGTGCGGTTTTCGCTGGCGCTGTCATAAGCAGCGGCTGTCAGCACCACGCTTCCAGTCTTCTCCTCTTTCACCGTGAGCCAAGAGGCGTCGCTGGGAATCACCACACTGTAACCGTCGTTGGAGGGAAGCACGATTTCCTTGTCCCCACCCTTGGCACGGATACTGATTTCCTGATTGGACGGGTCTGCCGGATTGGAAGTTCCGATTTGGGTCAAGACAAGCGTGGCTGACGAACTGCCGCAACGCACGATGAGGTTCGCGCTGCGCGAAGCCACTTCCGTGGAAGCCTCAGCCGTCACGGTGACTTCTGCAGCCCCGCTGCCCTGCATGGGCGACACCGTGTACCAGGTCTGACCGTCGGTCTCGATGGTCCAGTCACCCAGGGTCTGCACCGTGAAAGTCGCAGTCCCGCCATCCACAGCCAAATCAACCTCTTGAGTCGACAACACGACCTGTGCGTCATTTTGATCATCACTACAAGCTGCAAAGCCCACCAGAAGGACAAGCAGCAGCCATACATTCTTTAGTCTGTTCATAATGTTTTGAGTTTATGTATTTATGTAATATTAAAAGCAAAGTCCGACACTCAGTTGCACGTTGTCGTCCTGCAACTTTTCTCCATAGAAACGTTTCACATAAGCGGCCGACACGAAAACAGCCGTACCGGGGGCAAGCCTGCGCTGCACACGCAGCATAGCCTGCATCGTGGCCCAATCATCCGACTGACGCAGGTAAGAAGTGCTTAAATAGTTGTATATACGCAAATCCGTGTCGTCGGGGATGTCAAACTGACCGTCCACATGCGCGGTGTAATAGCCTCCGGCCTGGGCTTTCCACAGCCAGGCTTTATGCAGGCGGGTGAAGGCCAGCGTCGTCCCTGCATCCATCCGGGCGATTTCCTTCTTCCGGTGTGGATACTCATACTCCTCACTGTCCCAGTAGTAACCGGCAGAAGGACTGAGTGTCCACACGCCGGAGGGGCGCTTCCACTCCACGATGCCCTCCAGACGGGCATTCAGGCAATGGTCGTCGTAGAGCGTCTGGCTGCCCAAGGGAAGATGGTCGCTGTTGCTTCCGCTGCCCAAGATGTTTTCCTGCCCCCGGCGCAAGACATAAGTACCTGTGGCTTTCACGGCCCAATCCATGCGTTCGTTTGTGCGCCGGTAAGCCAGGCCGGCAGTCAGGGTATGCACATTCAGCGTTGTCAGGGTCACATTGTTGACGCCGGTCAGATTACGGTCCACGACCAGACGTTCATAGTCCGCCAAGGCATACCACCCGTCGCGCTCCCGGGGCACAAGAGTCAGCGACGCGTGCCAACCCGTCCCGCGGTACTGCACCGAGGTGTACGTCGTACCGGAGTAACGCTGGTAGAACGTACCCAGTCCGGTGAAATGAAGCTCTGAAGTGTTGGCTCCGTTCTGGTCATAGAAGGCCACGCTCTGTTGCTGTTTGTAGATACGTAGCCCTCCGGCCAGCCCGACAGCATAATGTCCCCAAAGATAGCCGAGAGACAAATCGGCAGAAAGGTCAGCCGTGATGTCGCGCGGGCGAGGGTCCACTTGACGGTATTCATGCTGGGCACGGTAGGAAGCCGTAAGGCCATAGTTGAAACGTCCGTCCACCCGGGCATAACCGCCATAGAAGCGATATTGCTCGTGCTGCAAATCACCCCCGAGAGAGTCAGCCAGCACATAAGGCCGCAGCAACTCATAGTCCGACGTGGAGTTCCAACAGACATTGCGTTTCTGCCCATTCTCATAATCAGCTCCGGCATAGGCAACGGAGCGGGGGTCAAGCCGTAAATAAGAGGCCACATGAAAGGCACCCAGCAAAAGCCCATCACCCAGGGCTGGTTCGAAGGCTTCATCCTCACGCCGCCAGTCCATCTGTCCCCACAACTCCGTGTAAGAGACCGCATGGCGGAAAAAAGAAGCCGCGGCAGAACGGTCGAAGACAAAACTACCGACCGAACCAACTGCCGACAACTGCTCCGAAGTACGACGGTTGACATCCACCACAGGCTCTTCGTCACGGGCACACAGCGGAAGAACCGCCACCAACAGGATAGAACAACATATCACAACGATTCGAACCATAAGGCTTACTTAATCAAAGTCAAATTCAACACCACAGCTTCTGTGTCACCCAACAGGCTGACGGCCCGCTCGGCATTGGAATACTCGAAACAACGCACTCGGGCCGACGTACCGTCAGAAAAAGAGGCCTCGGCATCAAAAGAGATGAGATAGACCCCCTTCTGCACACGGACTGTCCCGCGATTGTTCACAAAGATAGGAAATTCATAGTTCTGGCGGTTATTTACATTGCGCAAATAAGTACTGGCCAGTGTGGTGTCGACCTCCATGCGGACAATGGTACGCCCGTCGGGCAACGCAGGCATCAGAGTGACATCACAGAAGAGCAGCTGGTCTGCATTGTCCTCGCAAGAGGCACATACTTGACCCAGCAGAAGGAGCGGCAATAAAAAAGTCAGTGTTCGTAGTTTCATGTCAAGTCAGAGTTTAAAGTTCAGTTCCATACCGAAATAAGGGCTTACGTCACGGCGCACCAGCGAACCGTAGCGCGTGCGGTAAGACGAGGTATAGTCCAATATCTTGTTGGCAAAGACAGCCAAAGCTATCTTGTCGCGATAGAGCGTCTTGGTCACCTTCAAGTTAATGTTCATGCTGAAGGGGACACGGTTATAGTCATAGACCGTCGTATTAAAATCACGCACCAAAGCCGAGAGGATGCCGTTTGCGGCAGACTCTTCAGTGAAGGGATGGCGTACACCGGCCTTATCTATGTACTCGATGGGATAAGGATTGCGCCACTCGGTGCGGCTACCCGTAAACCATAGGCACTGGAAGGACGTAGAGAAGATAAGCCCCAGGCTGGGCACTTGCGTGTCTGCCGTGAAGTTTGTATTGAACATCTCACGGACATAACCGTCCTCATCCTCATAGTATCCGATGTAAGGATAGGATTCACCGGCCACCACCATCGTGGGACGATAGTACTCGGGCAGACTATTGTCATACACTGTCTTGAACCAAGCTCCCGTGACTGTGAACTTCGTCTTCAGCGGACGGATGCGTGGGGTGGTCAGTGTGAACTCTACGCCCCGCTTCAGGGTGCGGCTACCGTTGGTCGTGCGCGAGAGTGTGGTCAGCAGGGTGTCGGTCTCGTAGGGTATGGACTCGAGCGACGGGGGACCGGTCAGTGTCGAACCGTCGATGGCGGATTCGTCATAGTCCTTGTAAATCATGGTCACAGGCTCTGACGAGGATCGGAAACCTGATTTCATATCTTCGTGGAAATAAGTCACAGAAAGGGAATAGCCTTTCCAGTCCACATCGCCGCGGACTTCCCACTTGAAGTTTCGGGCTGCCCGAAGGGAGTAGTTTGTCGTGTCGAACTTGAAGACCCGGACATTGATGCGGCGCTTCGAAGTGTCCGTCGTCCAATAATTGAGCTGCGTGATGTCGTAGTACACCGGGTCGGGAAACAGCTGGTCCATCGTGGGCATCTTCGTGTGCCATCCCGTACCACCGGCCACAGCCAGCCGCATTTCATCACCGCCCACGGTCAGCGACGGCAGCGTGAGACGCACATTGAGACGGGGGTCGACATAGACCTTGCCCTGCAAGTCATAACGGTTGCCCATCCCCATCATCGTCTGGGCACGAAGCCCGGCCATCCAGTTCAAACGAAAAGCACCGAGCGACAGCGTAGTATTGTTCTCCAGGAAAAGGGCCGCCTGGTGCTCACCCGGAATATCCCGGAACACGCGCGGACGCATGTTCATGTCGACCGTGAAAGGATGAGTCGGGTCGAACACGGTCCCGTCACCGTAGTTCTTGCTCATCGACCAGTCTGCACCGGCCTTGAACGCATAGACAGCCGCGCCCCGTTCCAGCTCAAAGGAAGCCACGGTCTTGGCATAACCGTAAAACGGACGTCCTTCCACACGCAGCGTAGCTTCATAGCGTGAGGGAACAATGGTGACATCATGCTCTCCTTCCTCAAGATTGGTCGAAAGAGGCACCTCGCCTGTCAAGGCAACGTATTTCCAACGGTCAATAATGTCATTCTCAAGCGTAGCCGACAGAGTGGCGTCCAACGAACGGAAGAAACCGGCCTCCTTGGCCGCCAGACGGAAGTTGGCCGACAAGGCCATGCGGTTATAACTCGATTTATAGCGTTCGAGGGGGACGTTGCCATTATCCAGGTTTTCGTCCGATTTCTCGTTGTCGAACGAACCTGTATAGTCCAGGCTGCCGCCTAAAGCATAGCGATAGCGGCCGTGCCCTTCCCACGACTGCTTCAGGCGCAGGCTGCCGGTCAGTCGATTGTAGTTCTGTCGGGTGTTGCGCGGGTCTGACTTGGCATCGAGATAGTTCAGGCTGACATTGGCCGTGAAACGGTCGGCCTCTCCACGCTCAAATCCCTTGCCGACATAAAAGAGCTTGCTCGACATGTCGGCTTTGAAACGCGCGCTCAGGTCATTTCCACCCTGCCGGCGGCTGACTTTCACCATGCCGCTCGTCAGGTCGCCATACTCGACGGAAGGTATGCCACGCACGACTTCGACCGACTCGATGTCATCCGTCGAGACGGAACGCATGTCGACGCCGCTATTGACGAACGTGCTGCCATAATTGCTATATGTGGGCGTGGATTGCAGGTTGGCATCGTTGCTCATGGGCACGCCGTCGATGAGAAACTGTGTCCCCAGCGACGAAGTGTTGTAGTTGCTACCTGCCGGAGAGGCCTCACGCAGACGGATGGTCTGCGGCGAAGCAAAATCAGGGTCGGAAGAACGCCCGCCGGGAAGCAGCTCCAGCAGGTCGGCAATGCTCGAAGGCTGGATATGACGGATGGCATCGCGCCCGATGCGGGAGGCTGTGGAGAGGGCTTTCGACTCTGAAGCCGTGACCACCACCTCCCCGATATGGATAGGATTGTAGTTCACCCGCACACGCACGGTACGTTCCCGCGTGTCGCCGACGGTGAGGGCAGGCTGGCGGAAGGTTTGCCCCATGTAGAACACCTGCAACCGGTAGACTCCGCGGGGTAGATTGTGAAAGACACACATGCCTTCGTCCCCGGCTGTGGCCGTATGCGTCTGCCCCTGCTCAGAAATCAGCGAACACACGGCATAGGCCAGCGGCTCACCTTTGTCCGTCTCGGTAACCACGATGCGCAACAACGTTTCCGGCTGCCGCACCGGCTGGGCCATCGTCCAAAACGGAACAAAAAAAGAAATGAATAAGAGCAAAGTTTTATGTATCGGCATATCTGTCTTTCTTTTTAACGGGACAAAAGTAGATAAACAAAAACAACACGGCAATCGCCATTTCTAGGTATTTTGCATCCCTGCCACCGAACGGACTGCCGACAGGAAGAGGACATTTTTCCAAAAAGTAACTAGCTAAGAATCAAAGCAAAGAAAGAATCCACGCAAGGAGTTAAGGGAAAGCTTGGCTAGCCTAGTGTCGAAGCCCGGGCGGAGTCTAGGCTAGCCGAGCACCGACACTAGGCTAGCCGGACGCCGACACCAGGCCGCTGTTTTTCCCCTTCCGGCACAGACTCCGGCAGACAAGAATGTGCATTGAAAAAGATGGAAAAAAGCCATACAGGGACTTCTGTTTCTAAAAAACGTGGGGTAAACTTATCGCCCGATGATAAGGGATGAGTTTTTGAGTCCGATTAGCTCCCGTTTTGAGAAAAATGGCGGGCTATCCGACACAGGACAGAAGCCTAACAGACCGAGAATTCGCCCAAAGACTAACAAACAACCGGAGGAAAAGACAAACAACGCAGGCGACACGGACTCTTTTTAAGAAACATCCGTGTCGCCTGCGTCAAACGGCCTTGGACGGCCCTGTATGCCACGGCACACTAGAAACAGCGGCTTCTAGAAGCGCGGACGGACATACTGGTCATAGGGCGAAGTAAAACTCAATCCGGGAATTTCACCTCCATCGACAGGCATGTCGAAAGTCTTCAGCAGCGAATAGTCATCGGCCCGCAAGGCATAATAGTGGGTCATGCCGGGCGAGGCGACACGCACCGTCCAGTCGAACTGGTTGCCGAAAATGGTGAAGTCATCACGTTCCGGGTCGTAGGCCGGAATGCCGGTCTCCGCGATTGAACCGTCAGCACGGACGACATGCAGGCGGTGGCGGCTATCGACCAGGAAGCCCAAGAGCTTGTGGTCGCGGAACTCCGTGACGAACACATGCCGGGCCTCCACGCCCTCAGGAAGGGGCAAAGCCTTCACGTAAGGCTGGCCGGCCACGCGCTTGAAGTGGAACAGTCGCCCGTCGGCATCGAGCAGGAGATAGCCGTTGTCATACTCCTTCATGGTCGTCGGGTTTCCGGCCACCCGGCGGGGCGGGAAGCGGAATCCCTTCGCGAGCAGAGCTTCGGTGAAACGGGTGCTCTTGCCGGCATCAAGCGTATTGGTCTCCATCACGATAAATTCGACGCCTTCATCCGTGAAACGGAACGCATCGTCAGGCATCTGAAGCTCCACCCGCTTCGGACGTGACTCCAGCAAGAAATAAATGCCGGAAGCCGGAGCATTAACTGCTGAAGGCCGCATACGGAAATTGAACGATGTCTGCTGCACTTCGCGAGGACTGACCGGCTGTCCGAAGAGTGAGTCGGGGAAACGTTCGTCCGCGACGAGTTGGCGCATATAGAACATGGGGAGGAGGCTGTCCACCTCCTGCTCGGTGTAGGAACGTCCCTGCGTGTCGTGCCGCGTAAGGCCGATGCCTTCCTCATAGCCTGTGAGGAGAAAATCACCCAGCAAGGAGCTGTACATAACAAAACGTTGTGGCGCAGCCTTTACCGTGAGGAAGGCATAACACCAGGGAAGCTGCCACACGGCAAGGACGACAAGAATGAAATAAAGAAAGAATCTACTGAGTCGTGTCATGATGAGTCATTCGTTTTTAATATGTTGGTCAATGGAAAACGGGGCGTTCAGTCTTGCCGGCCAGCCTTAAAGCGTGTGACCGACAGCCATGACAGCAGCGACAGGGCCAACGTGAACACAGCCAGCCACGGCAGGAAGCTGTCATAGGCATGAGGCACAGCCGAAAGGAAATAGACGCGCACGACGAGTGCACCCACGAGCAGTCCCGCCACGCGCACACGCCAGGTCGGTTCCAGGCAGACCCAGGCTGTGAGCAGGTATCCGGCCAACCCTGCGAGATACCACGGGGCAGCAGCCGAAAGGATGTTCAGAGTCAGACCGGCGGGCAACACCGTGGTCAGATAAGCCAGCATCACAAGAACGTTTACCGCAAAGCACGCGACAAGGACCAGCACGCCGGCAGCAAGCATGGTGAACACCATCCGCTGTTGCGAACACGGCAGGTGCAACGTCAGCTTCAAGCACTTGCGCTGCATCTCAGGCATGAACTGCACGAGAGCTGTCAACACGCCCGCCAACAGAGGGACGAACTGAAGATAGTCGATGAAGATGGCATTTTTCAACACCATCACTTCCCAGATGTGCCCGGCCCCACGCAAGGTGACGGCGCGGTCCATACGCAGGAGGCAATAGGCAGCCACACCCGTCGTGACCAGCACGGCCAGCAAGGCATACCAGCGGAGTTTTATCCACTCCTTATATAATATAGCTTTCAGCATTTGTCTAAATTTGAAGTGAGGTTAATATTTTCCAGTCAGGCCGATAAAGGCATCCTCGAGATTGATTTTCTCGCTTTCCAACCGGGTGAACGGCACGCGAAGTTCGGTAAGTCTCCGCTCCGCGTCGGCAGGCTCCAGGAAAGAACAAGTCTCCATCACTCCTCGCAAGACGGAAGGGTGATAGAACTCATCGGCGGGCAACTGCGGCTCATAATCGTCCGGCACGTGGCAAGTGTAGCGGCGGACCGTGTCGAGCAGGCGGCGGACGGGCTGTTGGGTGAGTATGCGCCCGTAGTCCATGATGATGCAGTCGTCAATGAGCCGCTCCATGTCCTGTATGATGTGGGAGGTGAGGAAGACAGTCTTGCCCTCGGCACGGGCATAGTCGCGCAGGTAGTCGGAGAAGAGCCGCCGGTAACCCGGATCGAGACCCAGCGAGAAATCGTCGAGGATGAGGAGTTCAGGGTTTTGAGCTAAAATCAGGCCGAGCGCCACTTGCGAGCGTTGTCCGTTCGACATGCGGGAAATGATTTGTCCCGGAGCGACCTTGAGCTTGTCCATCAGTTCATAGTAGGCCTCACGCCGCCACTGCCCCGGGTAGAAAGCCGAATAGAATTTTTCTATCTGAGTGATGGTCATGAACTGGTATTGCACGTGTCCTTCGAGCAACAGTCCGATATTCCGGCGCATGGCCGGCGACATGGTCTGTATGTTCTCTCCGAAGATGCGGCACTCGCCTGCACGTGGTTTCAGGTATCCGCTCAGGATGTTGATGGTCGTAGTCTTGCCGGTGCCGTTCTTGCCGAGCAAGCCGAGAATACGCCCGCGCGGCACCTCGAAGTTCAAGTCTTCATAGATTTTCCGTTTCCCATAATAATGGGTCAGGTGTTTGCATTCTAGTATTGCAGTCATGATTAGGAAAGAGTTTTAATGAAGAATGAATAGTGAAGAATTAAGAGTGCATATAGCTCTGCCTGCAGAGACATTCTTCACTCTTCATTCTTGATTCTTCATTCTATAAACAGGAACAGGATGGGAATAAGGATACCCACAAGCAGCAGGATGCCTGCCCGTCCCCATAGCGTCTTCCCTCTCACCATCAGTAGTCCCGTGAGGGTGATGAGGATGAGACAGACGGAAAAGAAATCGGCAAACCAGGTCCACCAACTGCCGGGATTGAAATGCAGCTTCACCATCGGCGCGATGAGCGGACGGGGCTTTACCGACTCATAGACGGCATGTCCCGTCGCCGTGTCCACAAGCAGGCTGGAGCCTCCTTTCAGAAACACCTTCATCTGACCGGGCTGTGGAAAATAGAACTGCGTGAAGTTTTCCTCCTCATCCAGCGGACGGAGCAGCGCGAGCACCCGTTCACGTGTCATGCCGTCCTTGCCGGGGAGTGCCTCCGTAATCCGATACTCCTTACGGCTCACCGTATAACTGGGATCGATACTGTTCCGATGGTTCAGAAACAACCCTGAAAGCGCATAGATGATTATCATGCCTGCAAACAGAAACGACAAGTCCCGGTGTACCCAGCGGCATATCTTGCGGACAAGCGCACCCTTACTTGATGGCATAGCTCTGCGCCTCCACGTAGTAGAACGACAGATAATCTTTGCCCGTGTCAGCCTTGCGCTGGGCTATTTTAGCCCGGAAGTCGGCGATGCGTTCTTCGGGCGTGTTGCCAGTCTCGCCCCGTGCTTTTTTCTCGGAATCGCAACCTGCTTCCCCGTCGCCATGTGCCTTCGCTGTCTGCGACTTCAGTTGTGCTTCCCACTTCTGGAGATAAGCCTCGTCGACGCGCTGTTCTACAAGTTTGCCCGTCACTTCGACCATAGAGTTCACACATTTCGTATCAAAGGAACCCAGCTCGCCAGCTTCCACACGGATGGTCTTCGTGTCGTCGCTTCCCATCATGAACATTTTCGTAGCTCCGTGCTTGCACGTGTGCGTACAGACTCCCTGAAAGGTGACTTGCTGCCCCACCAGAGAGTCGGCATGCACCAACAAGTCATCTATGGTCTGAACAGCAGATGTTTGTGTTTCGGCTGTTTCTGTTCCGGATTGCTTTTGATTGCCAGAACAAGCTGTGAAGGTCAAGGCAAAAGCTGCCATTGATGCCATCATAATAAACTTAATCTTCATGTGATCGTGCTTTTATATTTAGATTTATACAATTTGCAGTGCAAAGTTAGAGCGGGACTCAAAGTCACACAATACCTATTTGTAGGTATTCGGAAGTTGTGCTACTTTTGCTTCATGAGAAATGGAATCATCCTGCTGCTATCGGCTCTGCTCTTTGCCTCGTGTGCCTCACTGAGCCGCTACCCGGGCGTAGGACGGACGAAACGCTACACGTTCGAACACGCCCAAGTGCCGGAAACTTTTGACGGTTTCCGCATTGCTTTCATTTCTGACACACACTATCCAAGCAAATTCAAACGGAAACATTTGCACAGCCTCGTGCGTGCCCTGCGCGACCTCCGTCCCGACCTGCTCCTGCTGGGCGGCGATTATCACGAGGGATGTGAATACGTGGAAGAACTGTTCGCCGAACTGGCTGAAGCCACCCCGCCCTACGGCATAGACGCCGTGCTGGGCAACCATGACTACGCACGCTGCACGGACGAGGTCCGGACTGCCATGAAGCACCACGGCATCCGCTTGCTTGAACACCGGAACGACACGATACGGAAAGGCGAAAACTTCATCATCGTGAGCGGGGTGCGCAACCCCTTTGACTTGAAAACCAACGGCATTTCACCCACGACGGAACTCCAAGAAGACGACTTCGTCATCCTACTGGTCCACACACCGGACTATGTGGAAGACGTGCCCGTGCCTCACACAGACTTGGCCCTGGCCGGACATACGCACGGCGGACAAGTCTCATTCCTCCGGCTGTGGACACCCAGGACAGGGTCAAAATACGGCACACGCCTGCTATCGGGAAGACGTGCCAGCAGCCACGGCCTCCCCGTCATCATCACCAACGGGCTGGGCACCTCGCACGTGCCCCTACGCATCTGCGCGCCCAGTGAGATTGTGGTCGTCACGCTGAAGAAAGCTCCTTAGTCCTTCAGCTTTTCATTGTCAAACCACTTGCCGATAAAGAGCTTGTTGTCCACCCCGAACTGCACGCCGTAGCCGCACCGCACATTGTGGCGGTACTGCCCATACCAGAACTGCCCGTCACTCCAGTAATAGATGCCGTAGCCATGACGCTGCCCCTTGTAGGTCTCACCGACATAGCGGTCGCCATTGGCATAAGTCATGGACTCGAAACGATAGTCCTTGGCAGCTTGCGGGTCTGGAGCCTGCACGCCGTCGGGGGTCTGGATGCGAAGAAGTTCGCCGGTCGTGAGGTCATAGAGTGAATAGAACGTCTTCGAACCCACATTGGCCGTCTTGTTGCCCATCAGGATGCCGAAGATGCACTCCCCGTTGCGATACTGTCCCACCCACTGGCTGCCGTCATTGCTGATGAAGATGCCGTAGCCGTAGAGGATGCCGTCGCGGGCCTGCCCCCAATATTGGCCGTTGGGCGTATTGAGAATGCACGTGACACATTCCTCTGCCACGTCGTTGAACACTTGCTGAAAACAGTCGGGGATACGGTCGTATTTGTAAAGTTCGTCCTGCGCCTGCACGAACAAGGCACACAGGCAACACACCATGAATACACTGAGTCTTTTCATAAATACCATTTTTCTTGTTTGATTCGTTCATAAACGGCCTGCGGCAAAAAGAAACGTATGTCCTTGCCCAGGCGCAACCCTTCCCGGATGAACGTGGAGCTGACATCGAGCAAGGGAGCTTTGACCAACCGCACCTGCGAAGGCAGCCCGCAGGCATCTACGGGAAACCCCGGACGCGGATAGATGATCAGGCGGTTTTCAGCCAACAGTTGCTGGGGATGGTGCCACAAGTTGAACACCTTCCAGTTATCGCTGCCCATGATGAGATGGAACTCATTCTCCGGATAAGCCACTTTCAACGCCTGCAAGGTGTGAATCGTGTAAGACGGGCGAGGAAGCGAGAACTCAAAGTCGGAGACATGGAACTTCGCATAGTCCTGGATGGCCATGCGGGCAAGCTCCAGCCGATGGCAGTCGTCGAGCAAGTCATCCTGACGTTTCAAGGGGTTTTGAGGTGTCACCAGAAACCACACCGAATCCAGCCCGCCAAACTCACAAAGATAGTTGGCCAAGGCCAGATGGCCCACATGGATAGGATTGAACGAGCCTCCGAATATGCCTACTTTATGGAGCGATGTACTCATCAACGTCGTTTTCGTTTCTTATGATTCAAAATGTTCACCACTTGGAGGAAGACCACGAACACCATGGCGATGACAATGACATACTCCTCCTTGAGGACAGCATAGCAACCCACACCTAAGGCTGCCAGTATGATGAGATAGAACAATACAAGCATGGCTATTTCTTTAAAAAGTTACGAATGATGTCCAAAGCCTGCCGCTCAGCCGTCTCCAAGTCGTCATTCACCACGACCACGTCAAACTTCGGGGCGAATCCCAACTCGTATTCAGCTTTTGCCACACGGTCGGCTATCACCTCCGGAGCATCCGTGCCCCGCCCGACCAAGCGGCGGCGCAGCTCCTCCACCGAAGGCGGCTGGATGAATACCGACAGGGCGCGGTCGCCGTAGTACTGCTTGATGTTGCATCCGCCCACCACGTCGACATCGAAAATCACATTCTGTCCCTCGGCAAGCTGCTTCTCCACCTGCGACTTCAACGTGCCGTAAAAGCGGCCGGGATAGACCTCTTCATACTCCAGGAATTCACCGCGTGCGATGCGCTCGCGAAATTCGTCGGGCGTCAGGAAGAAGTACTCCACCCCGTCGCGTTCCGTTCCGCGCGGCGGGCGGCTAGTGGCTGAAATGGAGAAAGCAAGGTCCAGCCCCTGCTTCAGCAGATAGTTGATAATGGTCGATTTGCCTGAGCCTGACGGCGCAGAGAAAATGATAAGTTTTCCCATATCTGTTTACATTACGTTTAACACCTGCTCCTTGATTTGCTCCAGCTCGTCTTTCATCTTCACCACGATGTTCTGCATCTCGGCATGGTTCGACTTGCTGCCGGTGGTGTTGATTTCACGGCCCATCTCCTGCGCGATGAAGCCCAGCTTCTTGCCCTGCCCGTGTCCCTCGGCCATCGTCTGGCGGAAATAGCGCAAGTGGTTAGCCAGCCGCTGCTTTTCCTCGTTGATGTCCAGCTTCTCGATGTAGTAAATCAACTCCTGTTCCAGGCGGTTCTTGTCATAGTCGACGCTGAGCGTTTTCTCCAGCGCTTCCACGATGCGCTCACGAATGCGGTTCACCCGCTCCGTCTCATACACTTCGATGGAAGCCAGCAGTGCGGTGATGTTGTCCAGTTTTTCCGTGAACTTCCGTTCGAGGGCCGCGCCCTCCTGTATGCGGAAAGCCACCAGGTGGTCAATCGCTTCATGGATGGCCTGGCTCACGACAGCCCACTCCTCTTCCGACAACTCCTGCACCTCCACCTTGGTCATCACGTCGGGCAGGCGCAACAGTGTCGCGAACCAGTCGTCCGGCAGGGGGATGCCTGTGGTCTCGGCGATGGAATGGATTTGCTTGTAGTAACTTTCGAGCACGGCCATATTGATGGGCGTCGCCGAATCGACCACGTCTTTCTCCACCCAAAGGTTGAAATCCACCTTGCCACGCTCCAGACGTCCGGCAATCAGGTTACGAATCTCCATTTCCTTCTCCCGATAGAGCGGGGCGATGCGCGTGGACAAATCCAGCGCTTTGCTGTTGAGCGACTTTATCTCAACATGTATCTTTTTTCCTTCAAATTCGGCAGTCACTTTGCCGTATCCGGTCATTGATTGTATCATAGGTCTTTAAGTTTTTGCAAAAGTAATTCATTCCGCCAAGTTAGCCAACAGCCGAAGGAATGTTTTAGGACTTGTTTCCATCCCGAATCACCTCTCCCGGCCTCAACCCTCCCGGCGAGACAAACATACCATTATCGGAAGCGGCCCATCCGCAACACACGACAAAAAACTCCCAAGAAATAGCACAACAGAACAACTATTGCCTAACTTTGTGCTGTGACCATCAAAAACGATACTGCCATGCCCAGACATCCGATACTCGTCAGCCTGCTATGCATCGGCCTGGCCTTTGCCGGCTGCAGCCAACCGGTGTTCGTGGAAGAAAGCGACAGCCTTCCGCCCGACACCCCCTCGGAAGAAAACAGGCCCTCGGTCCCCACCGACGACACACACACCTACGACCCGCTCTCATGGGACGGCGAGACGGAGAAATTCCGCATCGAAGACGACGGCCTCATCCGGCTCTACGACACAAGCGACCAGGCCGGAACGGCTTGTCTCGCCACCCCGCTCACGACACCCGACCGCACGTGCTGGCAGTTGCATGTACGCCTGTCGTTCAATCCGTCGGCAAACAACCACCTGCGCATCTACCTCATGGCCGACTCGCCCGACCTCACGGGAAACGTCGACGGCTATTACCTCCAAGTGGGCGGCAAGGAAGACCGCATCTACTTCTACCGCCAGCAAGGCGACGCGCTGACCCTGCTCTGCCAGACCGAGGCATTCATGCGGGGCGACAGTTCGCCCGAAGTCCACATCCAGGTGGTGCGTGACAGCCAAGGCTACTTCCAGCTCTACGTGCCTGAAACCGACGCACCCGCCCAACCTCTCGCCATCATCAAGGACACGGCCGTCTCCACAGCCAGCCACTGCGGCATCGTCTGCACCTACACGGCCAGCAACAGCCGAAAGATGCGTGTCCCCGTCTTCCGCATCCACCACGACGTACACGACGTGGAAGAACTGGAGTCCGGCCAATTCCAACCCTCGACGCCGTCCGACTGACCTCCCGCGCGTCCGACCCCGTCAATCTATCCCAGGCACCTCTCCACCGACACGGCCTCAACGCAGGCCGAGCCCTGCCCGCGAGTCCCCTTAACTGCGTCCGACCACGGAAAGGAGGGTAGCCACGGACGGAGTCCTTTCCGCGGTCGGGCGGAAAGGAGGGTAAGGTCGGGCGGAATAAAGGGATGTCCTCCGGACGATTTTTCATCCCCGCAAACAAATAAGACCCATGCCGCGCACGGCACAGCATGGGTAGTCAGACGCACAAAAAAAGCGGTCTGTCCACCAACAACAGCAGACAGACCGCAGACAAAAGATTGCCATCTCAGGCACTATTCATAAATATCCTCCAACTTCTTTTGCAACTGGGCACCCCGCAGACCGGAAGCCACAATCTTTCCATCCGGCCCTATCAAGAGTGTCGCCGGTATGGCACGTACGTCATAAAGCTGGGCAGCTTCACTCTTCCAAGCCTTCAAGTCTGAAAGCTGGGGCCAAGTCATGCCCATCTGCTCCACAGCCTTTGTCCAATCCTCTTTATTGGTATCGAAGGAGACACCTACAATCTCGAATCCTTTCGGATGATATTTCTCATAAAGCGACTTCACCAAGGGCATTTCCTGCCGGCACGGCCCGCACCAGCTGGCCCAGAAATCGACCAGCACGTAATGCCCCTTGCCTGCATAGTCAGACAACTTCCGCGACACCCCCTGCATGTCAGCCAATGCAAAGTCCGTGAAAGCCGCTCCAGCAGCTTTCCGCTTCGCACCCTCAAGCTTGTGGAAGGTCGACTTCAACAATGCATTTTGCTTGTAGGGATAGTCACGCAGATACGTATCCAGAAAATCCATGCCCAAGACATCGTCATAGTTGAAGATGAAATAAGCCGGGATAAGATTGTCCTTGTTGTCCAGGATACCCTGCCGCAGGGCATGCATCTGACGCGCCGAGACATCCTCCCATTCCTTGTCCAAACGTTTCCCGATGGAGTCAGGCAACTGTCCACCATACTTTTCGGCCAGCGTCGTAGCCTCCTGCTGGATGCGGCGTTGGTCCACCCCGCCCTGATTGATGGCGTCCGTGATGGCCGCCATGCGGGCATTGACATCCGAACCTTCGACCTTCACGCCGCGGTCGAGCACCACCTGAAGAGGAGTCTCGTCGAGGACAAATGCTGCCACGACATTATAACCGGTCGCCGTCCCGCAGATGGAGGCCAATTTCGGCAACGTAGCCGTGCCCTTGAGGACATACGTCCCGTTCTCACAAGCGGCGCTGTCCAACACCGCGCGGTCTTCAATCGAAAACAGATAGACCTTCTCCGGCTTAAAGCCGTTAGCCTCCTGCTTGTTGACGAAAGTCACTTGGTAGCCGGTCTGGGCCATCAGGGATATGCATCCCCAAAAAGAAAAAACAGTTACTAAACTTATTTTTCTATGCATAATTCTCTTTTTAAACATTAAATTTATCATTTTGAGTAGATTGTGCTCCAAGCTGACGTACTTTAAGCACTTTTCCACCAACATTTCCTTTAAATAATAAGATAGGCATATCATATGAGTTAATGTCATAAATCAACACGTCGCCATTCTCGCATCCCACAAACAATTGGTCACAATTATAGAAAGCAATAGTCATATAAGTTACCGGAGATGTAACATCATTCAATGCCATCTTTATTTTCCTATAACCAGATAAGTAAGAAGCTGCATATTGAATACAGTAGACATCTGTTCCCATAGAGTAGAATATACTGCGTGCAGCCAATTGGGCAGTTTGTGGCACTCGGTTACTACCACTAGAAACAATATGATTGGACGCATCCAAACGCTCTGGCATTTCAAAATCGGTAAATAAAAACTGAAATGCCTCCTCATTTATTTTCAGACCTGTAGTGTATACAGCAAAGTGCCTAAGCTGAGTGCCGACTTTCCCTGGTTCATTATACAAACACACAAAAACCATCTGTCCATTCATTGTCGTAAATTTATTCAAACCAATATACAGCATTTCTGTCCCTTCAGGGAATTGGCCAACAGGTGCGCCATATTGAGGACTTCCGGACAAAGCTACAACCTTAGGTTGTGAAATCAACAATTTGTCATCCCCCACCGAAACTTCTTGCAAATTGACTGTAGCGATCAAAATACGACGATTCTTCTCATCATAACAAGGAATCATCCCATTGAATAAAGCATTGCCAAACATGCTCACTTTATATCCCTTGTCATCAATATAGTAAGGTTCTGAAAGATACTTTCCACCTAAATAATTCTTTGACATCACGCGCGTATAGATTTGTCCGTCGGAAGATGCTAAAAACGTTGCGGGTTGATACAAGTCCGTTCCATCATGGTCGACACGAGCCATCAATTCAAAATTGGCAGGCGTACCATTCAAAAACTGCTCAGCATCAATCTTCGCATAAAAGGACAAGTCTTCTGCATTTAATTCATAACCACCCTGATCTGTAATCACTGTAATCGAACCGTTTTGTCCTATATGCCTATCCAAAGCCCAATTCATGCCTAACGGTTTACCCGGGATGGATTCTCCGTTATTGGCTTCTTCGTAAGCATCCTGAATAATCTCATACTTCGTCACAACAGCTCCATTTTCAATCTCTGAAAAATCGCGAATCGCAGACAGTTTAGCATTATTGTCCTTGTCTGCCAAAATTATCCAGTTCCCTCCGGAATACTTCGGATAACACCACAACATAATCTTCGCCATGTATTTCACACCTGTGGACTTTTCTACTACATTAAATGATCCATAGGTTCCCATTGATCCAGAGTATTCCTCGATACCTGCTTTTTCCATTAATTCTTCAGTATTAAGTGTCACCTTAATCCCTTCTGCTACGGATTTTCCGTTGATAATCCATTCATAACGTACTTCTTCCGAACGCTTTAAAGAATCAGTATCCCAAGTGAAAAACGAACTTCCATCAAGGGTTATATTGCCATTTTGATAACCTACAAAATAAGTCGGTTGAGTATAATCGACCAACCAATGAGGTGGATTGGTCTCCACATAATCATAATTACCCTCATCCTCAAAACAAGCAGTCAATACAAACACACTTGCCAGCAAGCTGTATATTAGTTTCTTCATAACCATTCTATTTTATATGTTTTTACTTTTTATACCGGAACTTCCATCGGATATCCATCTTCATCCATTGTTGGATTCTTGATTAACCATTGTTTAAAGTCCAATGCCAATTGGCGAGCGACATCAGGTTCATTCACAATAACTTCTTCATCCAAATCTCTCGCTCCCGGAATATTTTCCAAAAATAGTTTATATTTCAACGGAGAATATGTACCAAGTAAATAAGTTTCGACCTCAATGTCCCACCAAAGCGGACGTACAGGATTCCTAGAAACATAAATGATAGCCCGCGAACGCTCATACTGTCCCACTTGCAATTCATCCGTTGGTACAATTTCCACAACCAAACGATATCCATCTTCTAACTCATCCAAATGAGAAGTTCTATTAAACTGGATATGAATGGTATCTTGCATACTAGTGGCATCATCCGGTATTGGCATAGCTCGAAATGTATACTCGTCTTGCAATGTATAATCCTCCGGATGAGCAGTCGTCATATCATCCACAACACGCAAACGAAAATGCGCATCCTGCTCTACCTTACGCCCTGCCAACACAACAATCAAGTCTGCTGTCTGATGAAGATCTGTTGGATGGTTAAAATAAAAAGTAATTTCTGTTGAATCTGCTTTTTCTGTACCAACCATAGCATCACGCCAGAACTTTTCAAAATACACAATGCGCTCTTCACCAAACAACATTATATCTTGTTCCTCACAAGCTGTCATTAAGAATCCACCGATAACAGCCAACAAAAGAGTTAGTTTTCGTATCATATCTTTACAAATTGAATTATATGTTACATGTTTTGATTATCTGGTATAGGCAACATGTATTCGGCCTTGTTCAATTTCCGTTCCGTATTACCTATCTTCACTTTCGCGCCAAGACGTTTATAGAGATAAAAAAGTTGCCCTTCCGAAATCCACTCACGCTGAGCATCGCGAATCATATCCTTCAAGAAACCATCCAAACTGTTGGATTCAGGTAATGATGTATAAACTCCCCGCTTACTCCGAATCGTATTCAGAATGTTGTAAGCCTCAGCAAAATTCCCGTTACGTGCATAGTGCTCCGCCATAATATAACGAATTTCAGTAGCACGTATAATTGGTAACGTCTGTAAGTTCTTTGTACGTATATCTATATCTTCACTACAATACCATTTTGCTGAAATTTTGTAATTATCACCATTATTAAAAATATAATAATCTGGAGCAAACAACAAATACAGATAACGATAATCTTCATTTCTCTCATCAACACCGTCTACAGATGAGAATATTTCCTGGCCATTCAAATCAAGAGCAAACCAACTAGAATTACCTCCTTGCGCTTCCGAACGTTTCTGAAAGAATTGCTCTAAATTATAATCTATGTAAGAATCTTCATTATATAACGCGAAGATTAAGTTCGATACAGTTTTCAAATCAGTTCGTGATTCATTATTATCTGCAGTGAGCAACGTATACCAATCATCCTGAACAAACATGTCGTATACCATTCCATTCGCACCTTTTGCCTGGAACTTCATAACTTGGTCTGCACATTCAAAAGCCAAATCATCCTCACCCATATATTGATATACACGCGCCAACAAAGCTGTTATCGCATAATAGTTCAAACGATAGCCACGCCCCAAAAAGAAATCATCCAATTCTGTTATATCAGAAGCTCCCTCCATTCCATATTCCAATTGATTATAGAAACGTGCATTAGCCGACGCATTCGCACTCATACCGATAGCTGTCGTATCAATACGTGCCGTCAAACGCTGTGCTTCTTTAAAATCAGCCACAACCTTCTCTAGAAAGGGCTTTACTTCGATTGCTTCTGGCTGAATGTTGGGATATGTATCCACATATGGCAAATATTTACCTGTTTCATTTTCGATGGGAGCAGGAGCAAACAGTCTGCACAAGTCAAAGTGCATCAAGGCACGGCAGGCATAAGCCTCTCCTAAAATCATGTCACGCTCCAGCTCGCCTTCGGCAAACTTGTTCGGGTCCTCATCCTTTATGTTTTGAATTAAGTTATTGGCATTAGCGATTACATTATAACCGTCTTTCCATATTGCGTCAATGGTCTCACGCAAGTTGACATCATAGTAATTAAAATCACGTGCTTTCTGATAAATCGAACTAGAACTTACACCAGTAGAACTCATCCATTCCCACGTATATTGTCTGGACATGCAATCGACAATGCCAAACTGCAATTCCACCCCATAAAGATTCTTGGATGTCATTGCCTTATACACACCACTCAGCATTGTACGATAACCATCTCCTGTTTCTGTCAATTTATTATTCGTCGCCTGACCTTCAGGTTCAATATCCAGCCAACCGGAGCAAGCAGTCATGAAACATACAGACAAACATATGAATATATTTATATAAACCTTTTTCATAAAATAATTCATTAATTAAAAGCCTAAGCTTAAAGTGAAACTATAGTTTTTAGCATACGGATAGCTTGTACCACGCTCTTCGCGGATAGTCGACCAACGAGCTAAATCATTAGCATTAAAACGTAACCCTAACGATGTGAGATGCAATTTCTGAACAACCTTTTGCTCAAAATCATATCCTAAAGACAGACTACTAAAAGACAAATAATTGTTTTTCTGCACAAAACGTGATGTCGGTTGAGTTTTCACTGTTGACTTCATGTCATAATACGGTGCCACATCACCCGGATGTTGCCAACGTTGTGTCAAAACTCGCCTATCAACATTACTGTTTTCAATATCAGCTTCTTCCACTTTTTGCAAAAGTGTTTCATTATAGTTCTCACCTCCCCACTGAAATAAGAAGTTGGTGTTCAGATAAAAACCTTTCCATCCGACATTTATTCCAAATGAGCCTTGCGCCTTCGGACTTGTATCACCACAAACTACAATGTCCGCAGAGTTCCAGGTATGTGTCACCGAACCATCCCGTTTACGAAACATTTCCTTTCCTGTCGAAGGATCTATACCCAAAGACGGTACTGCGTAAATAGCCGTAGTGGATGCCCCAACATAATATTGCGTCAAAGGTACATATTTCAAATCCTCATACTCTCCATTTCCAGCTTCATTACCTTTGCCAGCATAAAAATCCTGTACTTTCTGATTATAAGCCGCTGCATCCTGCCCTAACTCAGTAATACGGTTTTTATTCCCAGCAATCATTGCATTCAATGCCACAGTCCAGTCTTTGTCCTGATAAGGCACAACATTGACTTTAAGCTCGTAACCCTTGTTTAAAATAGTTCCCGCATTCGTATAAAAGGTATCAAAACCTGACGAGGTACGGATATTTAACTGAGACAACTGATCTGTGGTTTCTTTCCGATAATAATTAGCCTCAATAGACAAACGGCGATTAAACATTTCCAACGTAATACCAAAATCCCACGTACCTGTCTTCTCCCAAGTCAGCGCCGGATTTCCCAATGCAATTAACGTATTTGCGGGAGTAGAAAAATACCAGTCATCTGAAGTCTGGTAAGTTGACACAGCCGCATAAGACGGAAAACTTACATTTCCCGTAACTCCGTATGTACCACGCAGACGCAGTGTGTTAATCACCGGATTGTTACGTAGAAACTCATAATTATGAATATTAATTCCAAGCCCAGCTGACCAGAAAGGAGCAAAACGGTCCTCATGTCCGAACTTTGATGAACCATCCATACGAAATGAAAAGTCTGCCAAATAGATGTCATTGTATGAGTAATTAAGAGAAGCCAAAACTCCAACTAGTCGATCTTTACTTCTTGCAACATTGGCCTTGTCTGGCTGGTCTGCAGCATAGCTAGGTGAATGAAGATTGCTTAGCTGAAAACCTCGATATAGAATATCCGTATTCTCATTATGGCTTTCTTGTGCATTAACACCTGCCACTGCGTTTATAAAATGCTTGTTTATTTCCTTGTTATAATAAAATAAGGCATTCACGTTCCAATTATAGGACACAGAGTTTTGTGTTTGCAACGTACCCTTTTCCTTACTTGGCTTATCATTAAAACTTGGATCTTTCGGGTCGACGTAAGTTTCTGTATCCGAATCTGTGCGAGTCACAGAAAACTGTCCTTTAAAGAAAAAGTTATCCGTGAAATACAAATTGACAGACAATTGATCCGTCAAATCGCTCAATGTCGTTCGTCCTGAATAGCTACCTAAGTAACGAGCTTGATAAAGCGGATTGGCAACATTGTTAGAAGATAGCAATGTTTCCAACAAGTTCCCGTCATTATCATAAGGTGCATAATAGGGCTTCAAAGCCGCATATTTAGAAAAATCACCATAAGGCGAATTTTCTGACTTAGTCACCGTGTAACTCACCTGGTTCATCACCTGCAACCATTTCTTATAACGGTAATCCAAGGTCAAACCTACGCCATAAACATCACGGAATGAACCCTTCATGGCACCATTGTGCGTGTTATAATTCAAATCGACACTATAACGGATGGACTCCACACCACCCGACAGGTTCATACTATGCGTCTGGTTGAACACATTGCGTACAGGTTGAGCTAACCAGTCGGTCTTTACGCCACGGCGCACCTCATTCATTAAATCATTATAACGAATATCTTCATCCAGCTGCTCTGCTTCATTTTCTCCTGTAAAAAGACCTGCCAGCCGCTCCACCTGCAACATCTCCTCGGCATTACAAAGGTTATAGTCCGAAAGGTCAGGAAACTCCATTCCGCCTGTGAAGTTGTATGTCACGCGCAGTTCGCCCGGCTTCGGAGCGACGGTCGTCACCACGATGACGCCATTGGCAGCACGCGAACCGTAAAGGGCCGTAGCGGCAGCATCCTTCAGGATGGTCATGCTCTCGATGCGGTTGATGTCCATATCGTAGATTTTCTGCACGCTCACCTCAAAGCCGTCGAGGATGAAGATGGGAAGGTTCGGGTTGTCCGCCAGATTCGTACGTTGCGAGCGGCGTGCCGACTCCACGTCAAGGCCGCGGTTCATACCGATACTGCTCTCGCCGCGGATGGTAAACTCCGGCAAGTTGTTCGGGTCAGAACCCCACAGATTGGCTTCCTTTAGACGGAAGGAGGGTTCGAAAGCTTGCAGGGCGGCGATGGCATTCTTATTGTTCGTCTTCAAAAGTTGGTCTTTCGTCACCACGGTGGCATTTCCCGTGAACGCATTTTTCTTCAGCTGCTGATAGCCCGTCACGACCACCTCGTCCATCATCTCCGCATTTTCCTCCATCGTCACATTGACGTTGGTGCGTTTGCCCACACGTTCTTCCACGTTTTTCATGCCTATCATGGAAAACAACAAGGTGTGGCCCTCTGCCGGCATATCCAGCGAATAGTTTCCGTCAAGGTCAGTAGCCGTGCCTGTCTTTGTGCCTTTCACCAAGATTGACACGCCGGGAAGCGGATTGCCCGCTGCGTCGACCACCTGGCCGCGGACCGTTTTCTTGCTTTGTTCGGCTGCTGCCGGCACACCTTTCTTGGGCACGATGTAGACGAACTTGCCCTTGATGGAGTACGTCAAGGGCAGTCCCTCCAAAAGTTGCTTCAGCACGGTCTCGATGTCGCCAGCCTGCACCTTGCGGGTCACCTGCAATCCTTTCACGTCGTCATGACTGAACATGAATTTGTAGTCGGTGCTCTTTTCCAACTGGCGGAACACTTGAGACAACGGTTTTTGAGTCACCTCCAGCCGAATCTCTTCTTTTCTCTCTTGCGCCTGCGACTCCGTCGTCGGCAACAGCGTGAGACTGGCCAGCAACAGGAAACTATAACGCAGACGATGTTTCAATGAAATAGGTTTCATGCCTTTTACTTTAATTAAACAAGTTTTTCCAATTAAAAACAAATGTTGTTTTGATTAATAGACGAACAAGCGTCTCAATCGGGCACGGTTGTTTGGAAGAATTTCAGCAAGAGAGTGAAAAAAGAGCGTATTCGGACAACAAAAGTCGTCCATTGAAGTACAAACCCGGCTATAAAGTGTTAAAAAGAATCTTTTTCACGTCGCCGAAAGGCGAATGAGGATGTACGAGAGGAGATTTTAAACAAAAAGACACGGAGGCACAGAGATTTTATGTGAATTAGTCAAGACTTAATCTGACAGTTACGCACAAAAGAGTAAATTTGTAACATAAAAGCAGATTAAGTTATGAC
>JACJJM010000119.1 GCA_016900015.1 Phocaeicola coprophilus
ACATCTTAGTACCCGCAGGAAAAGAAAATAAGAATGATTCCCCCAGTAGTGGCGAGCGAACGGGGAAGAGCCCAAACTTCGGACGTTTCGGCGTCCGGAGGGTAGTAGGACCACGTGAACGCACGAGGAAGGCGAGCGGAAGGCGCTGGAAAGCGCCGCCACAGGGCGTGAAAGCCGCGTACGCGAAGCCAGACGAAGCGGAGTGGTATCCTGAGTAGCGCGGGACACGAGGAATCCTGCGTGAATCTGCCGGGACCATCCGGCAAGGCTAAATACTC
>JACJJM010000120.1 GCA_016900015.1 Phocaeicola coprophilus
CACGGATCTTTGACCTTGAGATCTTTAATATCCTGTCATTGAGCTGGGATGATGCCGTGACGAACGGAAGCCTCATGAAAGAGCAATGGGAAACAGGGAAGATCGGCTTGGAAGATGTAGTACATACATCAATCTATATCGACGAATCCCACCGCTGGGTGAACGCAAAAAAGCTATATGCACTTGACCTTTTGAGTATCTATCTCAGGGAAGGACCGAAGTATTTTTCGAATATCTGGATGGCGAGCCAGTCAATCCGGGATTACACACCGGAAGGG
>JACJJM010000121.1 GCA_016900015.1 Phocaeicola coprophilus
CCCATGGAGACACGTCCGGTCACACGAACGTCTGTCTCTTTGAACCGGATACACTGTCCATATTTTGTTACCAGAATAATGTCTTTCGTATTATCTGTCGCTTTTACTTCGATCAGTTCATCTTCTTCACGAAGAGAAATCGCTGCAAGACCTGTCTTTCTCACATTCGCATAGTCCAGGATCGGGGTCTTCTTTACAACACCCTTTCTCGTTGCCATAAACAGGTAATGGCCTTCCTCAAATTTGCTGATCGGAATCACGGCTGTGATCTTCTCTTC
>JACJJM010000122.1 GCA_016900015.1 Phocaeicola coprophilus
TTCTACAGCCATTACCTGCCGTTCCCGCTCACCGAGGCGCAGAAGCGCGTCATCCGCGAGATACGCCGCGACGTGGGCTCGGGCCGCCAGATGAACCGCCTCTTGCAGGGCGACGTGGGCTCGGGCAAGACGCTCGTGGCGCTCATGTCAATGCTGCTGGCCGTCGACAACGGCTACCAGGCGTGCATCATGGCGCCTACGGAGATATTGGCCGAGCAGCACCTGGCAACCATACGCAGTTTTCTCGGCGACATGCCGTTGCGCGTGGAGCTTCTA
>JACJJM010000123.1 GCA_016900015.1 Phocaeicola coprophilus
CTTCTGTATTGCCATACATTGTACCGTAAACAATAACCACACCTTCTTCACCTTCGTAGCGGCTCATCTTATCATACATATCGATAACCTGAGGAATCTTTTCTTCCCATACAGGACCGTGAGTAGAACAGATCATCTTGATAGGCAGTCCACCACATTTCTGCAAGGCTTTCTGTACCGGATTTCCAAACTTTCCTACAATATTGGAATAATAACGACGCATTTCATTCCAATAAATATCTGTATTGATATTCTTATCGATACATCCTCCATTC
>JACJJM010000124.1 GCA_016900015.1 Phocaeicola coprophilus
CCTCTTACAACGTTGTTTCCACCACATGCCTCGCATTGCGAAAGGCGGGCTTCATCACCTTCGACGAAGAAAAAGTCAAAGGCATCTACGTTCGGCCCGTCATCCGTACCGCACCTGTGTCTGTAATGGATTTGAAGAAGGGAATGTGTGCGACAGTGGGTGACGGGGAGTTTGACCTCCCCCACTATTGCGGCCAGGAGGTCACCCACAACTACCGCCTCTGCACTGAGTGTGCGAAACGCTTTCTCGTACCCAAGGGCCAAGGCACCTTACAC
>JACJJM010000125.1 GCA_016900015.1 Phocaeicola coprophilus
GCGCATCACGTCCCCGGCCTGCTTCTCCAGGCCCAGGATGGCGAACAGGCCGTTGAGTACCTTCCGGTTGTTGACCCGGATCTTGAAGCGGCGCAGGCCCAGGGCGGTAAAGGTCTTGTAGATGATGGAGGGGATCTCCGCCTCGTTGGTGATGTCCAGGCTGCCGTCGCCGATGACGTCGATGTCCGCCTGGTAGAACTCCCGGTAGCGGCCCTTCTGGGCCCGCTCTCCCCGGTAGACCTTGGAGATCTGGAACCGGCGGAAGGGGAAGGTC
>JACJJM010000126.1 GCA_016900015.1 Phocaeicola coprophilus
GGAGGTAATGTATTGATGAATGATTTAACAGTTGGCGATATTTTGTTTTGGGATGAAAAACTCTTAAACTTTATAATGAAAAAATGTTCATCAATGTGCAAGCATGTTCTTTTTAGTAGAAGAAAAAAACCTCCAGAATGTATTCATCAAGATTGATTTTTAAAGAATTTATAATAAAATGGTTTCATTTCCTTGCGACTTTTTGGCGCTGGCCATAAATCACCGATAGCTGTTACGCGCATGCCAGCAGCTAAATGTTCATACAATTTAGGAT
>JACJJM010000127.1 GCA_016900015.1 Phocaeicola coprophilus
GATAAAAGAAAACCTTCGATAATCGGCAAATTAATTATCGAAGGTTTTTTATTATTTGCGAGCAGTTAAAACTTTATCTAAAATAGGTTGAGCATCAGTTGCTATTTGAGGATTAACTTCTGTACTTAATACATTTACGATATCTTGTAATTGTGCAGGGGTTAAGCCTACGTTTAGTCCACAATTTAAATGAGCTTGAAATTGGCTTTGTGTTCCACTCATGCTAGCAAGAGCGGAAATAGTCGCTATCTCTCTTTGTGTAAAGCTCAATAC
>JACJJM010000128.1 GCA_016900015.1 Phocaeicola coprophilus
AATACGAGCTGTACTCTGGTATCGTCGGCGAAGGCGCGGCAGCCGAGTTCACCGGCTACCTGAAGTACTACCGCAACCTGCCCAACCTCGACGCCCTGCTGATGGACCCGAAGAAGGCCAAGGTCCCGGAAGAGCCCGCCACGCTGTACGCCCTGTCGACCGGTCTGGCCACCAAGGCCACCCCGGACAACATGGAACGCGTCGTCCAGTACGCCTTGCGCATGCCGGCCGAGTTCCAAGTGCTCCTGATGAAGGACGCCATCGTTCGTGATT
>JACJJM010000012.1 GCA_016900015.1 Phocaeicola coprophilus
CTTTCTCCTCCCTTTCCGCTACGCTCCAAGGACGGAGGAAGAGGGGGATGGTGTTGCACTTCTATCTTGACGGTAGCTGACAAAACTGGAGCATTTGTTCAAGAGCAACTATAAAGCCCTTTGCCTCTACGCAACACACATCGTGGGGGACATCGACACGGCGGAAGACATCGTGATGGACTGCTTTCTTATGCTGGCAGAACAACCGGAACGTGACGAAAGGATTCTTTCAATGAAAAACTACATCTACCGAATGGTCCGGAATGCCTGCATCAATCATCTCGGCACGAAAGTCTCCATCACTGACCCGCAACACATCCCCGACGTGCCGGACGACAAGATGATTTCCGCGAACGGTGCGAGCGGGAAGCCCGCCTGTGGAAAGAAATCGACCGCCTGCCCCGGGCATGCCGGGACGTATTCCTGATGCACAAACGCGACGGATTGTGTCACCGGGACATCGCCGACCGGCTCGGCATTTCCATTAAGACCGTCGAAGCCCACATCGGACATGCCTACGCTGTCTTGCGAGGCAAAGCCGGGATAATCTATGCTTTCATCTTTCTATGAATGTAAATATTTATCACCTCCGGCACAATCCTCGCGCAAGCGCACTCCACTCCGGGCCAGCTTTCCCTCTATCCGGCTCGGGCACGGAAAGGTATCGGCGTCTGTCTACCTTCCTTTCCGCACCCGGACGAAAAGGAGGGTTTTCAGACAACAAAACAAATCCCTATCAAACAAACACTTGCAACAATCCATCCTCATATAAACCTAAAAGAAACAAACATGAGAACAGACGATGATGAATTGACATTTGTCACCAAACATTACCAAGAGGGACGGCTCGACGAGAAGAAAGCCTGGAGACGACTCCGGCAGCAATTCCCCCATCCCCGCAAAAGGCTGGCGACGATGGCCGCAGCAAGCCTCATCGCCTGTGCGGTCGTGGCCGGCCTCCTCACCGGATATGTACACTCCCGCAGGACGGCCACACAGGACACCACCGTCACGAAGACAACCGACAGCATCGCCCCGACCGAGCAAACCGACAGCACGAAGGTGTTCCGCTATGAGAACACTCCGATAACAGAAGTGCTCCGCTAACTGTCGGCTTACTACCGCATCCCGCTGGAGGCGAACGACACCACCCGCCGCGTGACGGGTGAAATCGAGGCTGCGTCGCTCGAGGAGGTCATCGACGTGCTGGAGAAGACGCTCGACCTGAAAATTACCGCACGATGAAACAACCCTTGTTCACCCTCATACTGCTGACGGTCTCGGCATTCGCCTGCGCCCAGCACCCCACGCTCAAGCAACGGATGCGCCGGTTGCAGGAACAGAGGCATGTCCATTTCGTCCACGATGCCGGGCTGCGCCTGGAGCGTTCCAGCCCGGAGGAGCCGTCTGACAGTCTCTCGCTGGAGCAGGCTTTGGCGCGGCTCTTTGCCGGCACAGGCATCGAGTATGTCATCCGCGGGCGAAACATCGTGCTCCGAGAAGGACGTCGCCGCGTGGTGAGCGGACGGGTGACCGACACGGAAGGCGAGCCGCTCATCCATGCGGCCGTCTACGTCCCGGACTCCCGACAGGGCACACTGACCGACGAGCGCGGCCGCTACGTCCTGCGTCTGCACGACGGACGCCACCGCATCCGCACGTCCTACGTGGGAAAAGAAGCGTGCGTGAAAATGGTGCAAGTCACGGGCGACACCACGCTCCACTTCACACTGGGAGACAATGCCACGCTGGAGCCCGTCACCATCGACGGACGCCGCGACGCAGCCCTGCTGACCACGCAGACAGGCAAACGCGTGCTGACGGCCGACGACATACGGACGGAGTTCTCGCTGCTCAGTTCGCCCGACCTTGTCAAGACCCTGCAACGCATTTCGGGCGTGGCCGGCGGCATCGAAGCGACCTCGGGACTCTACGTGCATGGCGGAAGCGGCGACGAGAACCTGTTTCTGCTCGACGGTTCGCCGCTCTACCACACCAACCACTCGCTCGGCCTGTTCTCGGCCTTCAACGCCGACATCATCAAGCAAGCCACGTTCTACAAAAGCGGCTTCCCGGCCCGATACAGCGGACGCGTCTCTTCCGTCACCGACATCCGCACGCGCGACGGCGACCTGCATCGCCTCAAAGGCAGCTTTTCGCTGGGGCTCATCGACGGGCGTGTGCAGCTCGAAGGCCCATTGGTCAAAGGGCGCACGTCGTTCAACGTCGCCCTGCGGCGCAGTTGGCTCGACCTGCTGCTCCGTCCCGCCCTGGCACTCGTGAACAGCGGGAACGGCCACGATGGCGAGAAGTACACCTTCGACTATGCCTTTCACGACCTGAACGCACGCATCACCCACCGCCTGAACGGCGAGGATGACATCCTGTGGCTGAGCGTCTACTCGGGACACGACCGCTACGGCCTGCGCGACAAGAGCGTGTGGGGCCGCTACGTGACCGATAGCCGGAACCGCTTCCGATGGGGCAATGCCAACATCACGCTCGGGGCCGACCTGCGCCTTTCTCCAGCCCTGACGGCAAACTTCGCCCTCTTGGGCGTCTACAGCCGTTCGCACCATGACGCCGACGAAGATGACCGTTATCACGGCGACGCCAACTTCATCCGCCGCTTCAGCCTAGATGTCCGCCACAACCGCACGCGCATGTATGACCTCGGCGGAAAGGCCGACTTCACATGGATGCCTTCTGTCGGCCACCACATTCGCTTCGGCACCCAGTTCGTCCGCCACACATTCCGCCCGCAGACCGTGACGCAGGCATTCTACTACGGTGACCCAAGCGAGCAAGTCGACACGACACATGTCGAGACCCGCAACCACACGTCGTCCTGCGAACTGACCATCTACGCCGAAGACGAAATCTCCCTTTCTCCCCGATGGACGGTCAACGCGGGATGCAGCTACACACTCTTGAAAGTGAAAAGCCGGACGTACCACCTCATCGACCCGCGTCTGGCCCTGAAACGCCAGTTGACTGACGATGCCTCCCTGAAGTTCTCCTACACGCACATGTCGCAAAGCGTGCACCGCATCGCCAATACCTTCCTGGAGTTACCGACCGACTTTTGGGTGCCGACGACAGCCGGAATACATCCGACCCGCTCTGACCAACTCGCCTTCGGCGCATACGTCCGCCCGGGAAAGCTGTGGAGCGTGTCGCTCGAAGCGTTTTACAAACACACGGTCCACCTGCTCCAATACCGCAACTGGACGGGCCTGCAACCACCCGCCGCCCGTTGGGACAAGGACGTGACTGAAGGCAAGGGACGAGCCCTCGGCCTCGAACTGGATGCAAACTACCGCACACCTCGCGTCACGGCCACCCTGGCCTACACGCTCTCATGGAGTAAACGCCGCTTCCCGGAATTGTATGCCGGGTGGTTCGCCGACCAGTTTGACAACCGGCACAAACTGAACATCACAGCACGCTACGCCCTGACCGGACGGGTGACCGTCTACGCAGCCTGGACGCTACGCAGCGGCAACCGTGCCACCCTGCCCGTGGCCTACGTGCCGCAACCACAAATGCCGGGCGAACCGGACAACTTCGAAGCAGGCTTCGTCTACGATCGGCCGAACAACTTCCGACTGCCCGCCTATCACCGGCTGGACGTGGGCGCCAACTTCAGCCACACCACACGCCGCGGCTTCGAACGCATCTGGAACGTGAGCATCTATAATGCCTATTGCCACCTCAACACGATGTACATCCGCGTGAAGCCTCAGCCCGACGGCACGTTCACCGCCCGCAGCAAAGGCTTCATCCCACTCATTCCTTCTGTAAGTTACACGCTAAAATTTTAACGCATGAAGCATCTCTTCCTATTCCTCGGGACTATCCTGTTCCTCTCCTGCCATGACAACATCGACCTCCAAAGGTTCGGCAAGGAAAGCCGTCTGGTGGTCTACGCCTTCCCCACAGACTCAGACTCCATCCGCATCACCATCTCGGCCAGCCAACCCTTAGGAGGGAGCATCCCCGCACTGCACGTCACGGAAGTGCGTTGCACGACCAACGGACACAACGGCCGGATAGTCCATGCGAAAGATACGGTCGAAGGGCGTTTCCCCGTCTCGACCTGGTATGCCATCGGCAAGCACCGCTGCGGCGACGAAATCCGCATAGCCGTCCGGGCGGAGGGATTGCCCGAAGCCACGGGAAGCACACGCATCCCCTCTCCGACAGTCCCCGAAGAGGCTGCGCTGGACACCGTCTATTACAAAGGCAACCTCTACACACAAATCCGACTGAATCTCCCGAGTGCCCGGCATCAAAGCCGCCATGCCGTCCGCGTGGTCGGCTGGTATGCGCCGGAAGATGCCGACGTCCCTCCCCGTCCGGAGTTCATGGAGGTGGAAACAACGGCCGAACCGCTGCTCAACCATCACAGCAACGTGGAGCTTGGTTTCGGTTCGGCCGACGATTTCTACCACCGGATGTACACCTTTGACAATTCGACTTTCCTCTCCTCCGGCGCAGTGCTCCATCTGAACGTCTGGCAACAGCCCGGCATCAAAGCCTGCCATGCGCAACTCTTCACCTTGTCAGAAGAATACTACTCCCTGCTGCAATCGCTTAACAACACTGACAACAACGTCATGGCCTCGCACGGCTTGGCCTTCGCCTTCTCCTCCTACACCAACATCCGGGGCGGCTATGGTTGCATAGGCGGATACAGCTTGGCAGAAACGCCCTGGATGGGAGGCGGGAGTGAAAAAGGTCGGGGAAGCGAATAGGGGTTTAGGACGGAACGTCTGTCTTACATACAGACAAACCATTTATGCACAATTCATGAAAAAGACAATCATCGCAGCAGCACTCTTTACGGCCTGCTGCCTACACGCCCAAGCGCAAACGTGGAGCTACGGTCTCCACGCAGGTATCAACTCGTCCGGCTACACCGGTGGCAAGGCTTACACCATCTACGGCAACTCAGACCGCATCGGCTACGAAGTGGGTGGCGACATCCGCTACACGCTGCGCAGCGGACTGCTGTTTGCCTCCGGCCTTTCCATCCTGCAAACCGGAGGACAGTTTGCCGTCATGAGCGACTATGTCGGTGCGACGGGACACGGAGAGACAGCCTTCCCCGAAGTCAACACCAGACTGCTGTCTGCGGAAATCCCGCTAAAGGTCGGATGGGACTTCCGATTGGGACGCAACGTCTTCCTCTCCCCACACATCGGCGCGTACGCACGCTACGCCCTGCTCTCCATCAAAGACAACGTGCGAACAGCAAACGAAGAGCAAACCGAAAAATGGAATTGCCTCAAAAACTACAACAAAGGCCATCGCCACATCGAAGCATTCAAACGCTTTGATGCCGGCCTTACAGCCGAAGTGGAGCTACGCTTGTTCCGCCACTATCTCCTGACTGCCGGTTATCGACGCGGATTTGTGGAGCAGTCGGCACAATATGGACTGAAGAGCCAAATATTCACTGTCGCACTGGGGTATCTGTTTTGAGAATTCCACATCTATGTCTATACAACAGAAATAAAATAGCAAACTCTATGACACGAATCTATCTATTCATCATGCTGGGACTCCTCTCGGCACTCCCAACATTTGCCCAAAAGCAAGACAAAACGCCTTGGACTGTCCGCTACGGCATCGAGGCCGGAGTGAATGGGGTTAACGCCAATACACTCAACCTATATGAAAAAAGCATCCCTCATGTTGGCATTAGCCATGCCACTATTGCTATGCACATCTTGCATGAGCTTATTTTCCAGTGCCATACAAACTATTACATTTACAAGTGAAGAAGGAACAAAATTGTATGACGGCACCAACAATGTCAAGCTGGCCGAAATACCTGAAGAAGGAACAGCAACAGTAAAATTAAAGAAAAAACTTTCAGACAAAATAATCATAGCTAAAAAGGAGGGATACAGGAACACTCCATTCGTCATCGAATCACAATTCAGCCCGAAATCATTGTGGAACATATTGTTCTGATCCGGCTTTTTAATAGACCTTGGCACCGGCAAAATAAACAAATACGACCAGACCATTTACAATGTAGAGATGGAAAAAATGGATTGAACTTGAAGATTCTGCAGGCTTCACCCTACCGCTATCCAAGGGAACAACAATTCCGCTGCGTGATTCTTTTTAATACAATTCTTTCCAATCTTTCAAGGATTGGAAAGAATTCCTATATTTGCATCAGACCAAATGTGATGCCATATGATTGAAAGACCTCCCCAACTAACTGACAAGGATATTGCAAAAGCATACATAGACTTATCCAAGAAGCGCGACGACGAACTGACTTCATTAATCGAAAAAATTAATGAGCGTTATGAATATTGGAGCGATGTGAAATATGAAAAAACACCACCTTCTCTTTCCAATACAGACTTATGGAAATATGTGAAAACTTCCCGCTTGCGCAATTATTCGTTGATATGGCCCAAATACGGCATTTTTCTCAGCGTCACGAACCACATGCAACGTCTTTGCCATGAATTTGACATGAACTTCGGAGGCTCATGGGGCAGCCATTCGATGATTCCGACAGAAAACAAAGACACATACCTCATCAATTCTTTAATGGAGGAAGCCATCTCTTCAAGCCAAATGGAAGGTGCATCTACAACTCGGAAAATTGCCAAAGAAATGCTCCGCAAAAACATTGCGCCCAAAGACAAGTCACAACAAATGATATTCAATAACTACCAGACTATCCAATTCATCGTCAACAATAAACAAAAGCCACTTACCAAAGAACTGTTGCTGACCATACACCGGCTAATGACAGAAAACACTTTGGAAAATCCAGCAGATGTCGGACGTTTCCGGCAAAACGACGAAGTTGTCGTCGAAAACGGCATTACACATGAAATCGTACACACTCCGCCCTCCTACCAGGAAATACCGACATTCATCAACGAACTATGCTCCTTTTTCAATGATGAGCAACCGAGCATCTTCATTCATCCCATAATAAGAGGCATTGTCGTACATTTCATGATTGCATACATGCACCCATTCGTCGATGGCAATGGACGCACTGCACGGGCTTTATTCTATTGGTACATGCTAAAAAATGGATATTGGTTAACAGAATATTTGTCCATCTCAAAAATCATTGCTAAATCAAAAAAAGCCTATGAGAATTCATACTTATATGTAGAAGCTGACGACAACGACTTAGGTTATTTCATTACCTACAATTTGAGAGTACTAAACTTAGCATTCAGAGACTTGCAAGACTACATAAAAAGGAAACAAGCCATTAAAGAACAAAACAAACAATTCCTACACTTGGGGAATATCAATGAAAGACAAGCCGATATCATACGCGTCTATTACGACAATCCCAAAGAGGTACTCACCATTAAAGACATCCAAGTCAAATTCGGGATAACTCCCACAACAGCTAAAAGCGACATTACCGGCCTAATAAATCTCGGTTTATTATCTGAGATCTCTTTCAATAAAGTAAAGAAAGGATATATAAAAAACAGTCGTTTTGATGACATTATAGCAAACATCTTGTAAGAGCGGAGAATAGATTCTTCTGTGCGAATCTACCAGTGTGCATCAAGCATCTATAAACAAAAAAGACTGCCCCGTTTGACCGGAGGCAGCCTTTTCATCTTCAAATTATACTGTAAATCGTAAGTTTCTTATCGTTGGATTACTCCACTTCGCTGTAATCAAGCACGTTCTTGCGATTGGCAAGGATGCGGTCGTATTCTTCTTTCGAGCCTACGATGATCTTGTCATACTCGCGCAGACCTGTACCGGCAGGAATCAAGTGACCGCAGATGACGTTCTCCTTCATGCCTTCCAGCTTGTCCACCTTGCCATTGATGGCAGCTTCGTTGAGCACCTTGGTCGTTTCCTGGAAGGATGCGGCCGACATGAAGCTCGAAGTCTGCAATGCGGCACGGGTGATACCTTGCAGAATCTGGGTCGAGGTGGCGGGAACAGCATCACGCACCTGAACCAGGCGAAGGTCGCGGCGCTTCAGCATACTGTTTTCATCGCGCAGCTTGCGTGCGGTGACAATCTGACCCGGAACGAGTGTCTCGGAATCACCGGCATCGGTAACCACTTTCTTGCCCCAGATGCGGTCGTTTTCTTCCATGAACTCGAACTTGTCGACCACCTGTTGCTCCAAGAAGCGGGTGTCGCCCGGCTCATTGATTTCCACCTTGCGCATCATCTGGCGAACGATGATTTCAAAGTGCTTGTCGTTGATCTTCACACCTTGCAGACGGTAAACGTCTTGCACTTCGTTGACAATATACTCCTGTACAGCCGTAGGACCTTTAATGGCCAGAATGTCGGACGGAGTCACAGCACCATCGGACAACGGCGTACCGGCACGCACATAGTCGTTCTCTTGAACCAAAATCTGCTTCGACAGCGGAACGAGGTACTTACGCACATCTCCCACCTTGGAAGTCACAATAATCTCACGGTTACCACGTTTCACTTTACCCATCGTGACCTCACCGTCGATTTCAGAAACCACGGCAGGGTTGGACGGATTACGTGCTTCGAACAACTCAGTGACACGGGGAAGACCACCGGTAATATCGCCGGCCTTACCTACGGCACGCGGAATCTTGACCAAGATGTCGCCCGGCTTCACGGTCTGACCGTTTTCGACGACGACGTGTCCGCCCACCGGCAAGTTGTATGTACGAATCAAAGAACCTTCCTCCGACATGATGCGCACGGTCGGCACTTTGGTCTTGTCTTTCGATTCGGTGATGATGATTTCACGCAGACCGGTCGCTTCGTCAGATTCTACTTTATAAGTCACACCTTCCACTACGGCCTCAAACTCAATCTTACCCGCAGCTTCGGTAATAATCACCGCGTTGAACGGGTCCCATTTAGCGATGAGCTTGCCTTTTTCCACGACGTCTCCATCGTTGGCATAGAGTTTCGAGCCATAAGGCACGTTGTGCGTAGAAAGGACAATGCCTGTGTTCGGGTCGATGAAGCGAACTTCAGCCAGACGACCGACTACGATCTTCACGGGTTCGCCCGTCTCCTCGACCGTATCCACCGTACGCAACTCTTCAAACTCCAAGCGTGCATCATGTTTGGCCACGATGCTGGCATTGGCTGCCAAGTTGCCGGCGATACCTCCGGCGTGGAATGTACGCAGCGTCAACTGTGTACCCGGCTCACCGATGGACTGTGCCGCGATGACACCGACAGCTTCGCCCTTGTGGACCATACGACCGGTAGCAAGGTTACGTCCGTAACACTTGGCACAAACACCACGCTTGGACTCACAGGTCAATACGGAACGGATTTCTACGCTTTCAATCGGAGAATCTTCAATCTTCTGCGCAATGGCCTCCGTGATTTCCTCACCGGCAGCGACAATCAGTTCGCCCGTAGTGGGATGGATAATATCGTGAACGGAAACACGTCCCAAGATGCGTTCGTAGAGCGTCGCGATGACCTCATCGTTGTTCTTCAAAGCCGTACAAACCAATCCACGGAGCGTTCCGCAGTCTTCTTCATTGATGACCACATCGTGAGACACATCGACCAGACGACGAGTCAAGTATCCGGCGTCGGCTGTCTTCAATGCCGTATCGGCCAAACCCTTACGTGCACCGTGCGTAGAGATAAAGTACTCCAACACGGAAAGACCTTCCTTAAAGTTAGAAAGAATCGGGTTCTCGATAATCTGTGCACCTTCGGCACCGGCTTTCTGCGGCTTCGCCATCAGACCACGCATACCGGAAAGCTGACGGATCTGTTCCTTAGAACCACGGGCACCGGAATCCAGCATCATGAATACGGAATTGAAGCCTTGGTCGTCTTCCGAAATCGTCTTCATCAAGATGTTTGACAGGTCGTTGTTGACGTGTGTCCAGGTATCAATAACCTGATTGTAACGTTCGTTGTCGGTGATGAATCCCATGTTGTAGTTCATGGTGATTTGTTCCACCTCTTCGTTACCGCGTTTCACAAGTTCCTCTTTCTCTTTCGGGATAATAATATCACCCAGGTTGAACGACAAGCCACCCTTAAAGGCCATGTTGTAACCCAAGTTCTTGATGCCGTCGAGGAAGTCTGCCGCACGAGCCACACCCACACGCTTGATAACGTCGCTGATGATGTCACGGAGTGATTTCTTGGAAATAATCGTGTTGATGAAACCGACTTCGTCAGGCACGATTTCGTTGAAGATGACGCGGCCGACAGAGGTCTCACGCATCATTTTCACGATGTTCCCATTTTCATCGAGGTCATTTACAAGCACCTTCACCGGAGCATGGATGTCCACTTTTCCTTCATTGTAGGCAATCAATGCCTCTTCAGGTCCGTAGAAGATCAATCCTTCGCCTTTTGCACCTTTGCGCAACTTGGTGATGTAGTACAGACCCAACACCATATCTTGTGCAGGCACCGTAATCGGCGCGCCATTGGCCGGGTTCAAAATGTTGTGCGACTGAAGCATCAGCATTTGTGCTTCCAGGATTGCTTCGTTGCTCAAGGGCAAGTGCACAGCCATCTGGTCGCCATCGAAGTCGGCGTTGAATGCCGTACATGCCAACGGGTGGAGCTGAATGGCTTTTCCTTCAATCATCTTCGGCTGGAAGGCCTGGATACCCAGACGGTGAAGTGTCGGAGCACGGTTGAGCAACACGGGGTGTCCCTTCATCACATATTCCAAGATGTCCCAAATCACAGGTTCCTTGCGGTCGACGATTTTCTTGGCAGATTTCACCGTCTTCACAATGCCGCGTTCTATCAGCTTACGGATGATAAACGGTTTGTAAAGCTCGGCAGCCATCAATTTAGGAATACCGCATTCTCCCATCTTCAACTCCGGACCTACGACGATAACCGAACGTGCCGAATAGTCAACACGTTTACCCAACAAGTTTTGACGGAAACGTCCTTGCTTGCCTTTCAAGCTATCAGAGAGCGACTTCAACGGACGGTTGGCATCGGTCTTGACAGCACTCGACTTGCGTGAGTTGTCAAAGAGCGAGTCGACAGCCTCTTGAAGCATACGTTTCTCATTGCGCAGGATGACTTCCGGCGCTTTGATTTCAATCAGTCGCTTGAGACGGTTGTTACGGATGATGACCCGACGATAAAGGTCGTTCAAGTCCGACGTTGCAAAACGTCCACCATCCAGCGGAACCAACGGACGCAATTCAGGAGGAATCACCGGGACGATACGGATGATCATCCACTCAGGCTTATTCCGTCCACGCGAAGCACGGAATGCTTCCACCACTTGCAGACGTTTCAAAGCTTCAGTCTTGCGCTGTTGCGAAGAGTCTTTGTTGGCACGGTCACGCAATTCGTATGAAAGTGCATCCAAATCGAGTGTAGAAAGCAAATCATAAATTGCTTCTGCACCCATCTTGGCTATAAACTTATTGGGATCATTATCCTCAAGCATTTGATTGTCTTTCGGAAGCGTGTCCAAAATAGCCAGATATTCTTCTTCCGAAAGGAGGTCATATTTGCTGACGCCGTCTTCAGCCTTTATTCCCGGCTGAATCACGACATAGCGTTCGTAGTAAATAATAGAATCAAGTTTCTTGGTCGGCAATCCGAGCAAATAACCTATTTTATTAGGCAATGAACGGAAATACCAGATGTGAGCCACCGGAACGACAAGCTGGATGTGACCCATACGCTCACGGCGTACTTTCTTTTCGGTCACTTCCACACCACAACGGTCACATACGATGCCTTTGTATCGAATGCGTTTGTATTTTCCGCAATGACATTCATAGTCCTTCACCGGACCAAAAATGCGTTCGCAGAACAGACCGTCGCGCTCAGGTTTGTAAGTACGGTAATTAATGGTTTCAGGTTTCAAGACTTCACCGCTCGAATTCTCAAGAATTTCTTCGGGAGAAGCCAAACCTATAGAGATTTTTGTAAAGTTACTCTTTATCTTTGTTTCTTTTCTGAAAGCCATACTTGTTTGATTATAATGTAAAGAGTTTAAAGAGTTTTATATAGTAGTAGATTGAGATTCAGAGCCTGATTGGCCCTGAATCTCAGTCCTGAATTGGTTTATTCCAGATTGATGCTCAAGGCCAGACCTCTCAACTCATGCAGCAACACATTGAGTGATTCAGGAATGCCCGGAGTAGGCATCGGCTCACCTTTCACAATGGCTTCATAAGCCTTGGAACGTCCGACGACATCATCGGATTTAATGGTCAAAATCTCCTGCAAGATATGTGCGGCACCAAAGGCTTCAAGTGCCCAGACCTCCATTTCTCCGAAACGCTGACCACCAAACTGTGCCTTACCACCAAGCGGCTGTTGAGTAATCAGTGAGTACGGGCCGATGGAACGAGCGTGCATCTTATCTTCAACCATGTGACCAAGCTTCAACATGTAGGTCACACCGACAGTAGCCTGCTGGTCGAATGCTTCACCTGTACCGCCATCATACAATGTGGTCTTTCCGTAGCGCGGCAAACCGGCCTTGTCTGTCCATTCGTTCAAATCGTCCAAGGTCGCACCATCAAAAATCGGAGTGGCAAACTTAACGCCCAATTCGCGACCGGCACGTCCCAAAACTGCTTCAAACACCTGACCGATGTTCATACGTGAAGGCACACCCAAGGGATTCAACACAATATCGACCGGCGTTCCATCAGCCAAGAATGGCATATCTTCCTGACGGACGATGCGCGACACGATACCTTTGTTACCGTGACGTCCGGCCATCTTGTCACCGACACCAATCTTACGTTTTTTAGCCACATAGACCTTCGCCATCTGAACAATGCCGGCGGGAAGCTCGTCACCGATGGTGATGGCAAACTTCTTACGTTTCAGTTCAGCATCGAGTTCTTTATATTTTTTCAAGAAGTTGATGATCAAATCACGAATCATGCCGCTCTTGCGCTCATCAGCAACCCACTTACTAAGCTGCACAGAAGTATAATCCAACGCTTCCAAATCACGACGGGTAAACTTCGCACCCTTGGCTATGACCTCAGTTCCCATGTAGTCCTTCACACCCTCAGAAACCAAGTCTTCAGTCAGTGTCAGCAATTTATCAACCAGGATCTTCTTCAAATCTGCAACTTTAGCTTCAAACTCTTCATCTATCTTAGGCAAAAGAGCTTTGTCTGCCATCTTCGAGCTACGTGTCTTTATCGCACGGGAGAACAAACGCTTGTCAATGACAACGCCTTTCAACGAAGGTGAAGCCTTCAATGAAGCATCTTTCACATCACCAGCCTTATCTCCAAAAATCGCACGAAGCAACTTCTCTTCAGGCGAAGGATCGGACTCGCCTTTCGGAGTAATCTTGCCAATCAGAATATCTCCCGGCTCAATGCGAGCTCCAATGCGTACGATACCATTTTCATCCAAGTCTTTGGTCGCATCTTCACTGACGTTGGGGATGTCAGAAGTAAGCTCTTCCATGCCTCGCTTAGTTTCGCGGACTTCCAAAGAGAATTCTTCCACATGCACAGAAGTCAAGATGTCTTCACGAACAACACGTTCGTTCAGCACAATGGCATCCTCATAGTTGTATCCTTTCCAAGGAATATAGGCAACCAGCAAGTTTTTACCTAATGCCAACTCACCTTTCTCCGTAGAATAACCTTCCGTGAGGATGTCACCTTTCTTCACACGTTGACCTTTGTCACAGATCGGACGCAAGTCAATAGTCATATTCTGGTTCGTTCTGCGGAACTTGGGTATACGATATTCCTTCAAAGCCGGTTCAAAGCTTACGAACTCTTCATCCGGAGTTCTGTCATATAAGATACGGATCGTAGTTGCATCTACATAATCTATGACACCTTCTCCTTCTGCCGTAATCTGGGTACGAGAGTCTTCACAAAGCTGACGCTCGATGCCTGTGCCGACAATCGGAGCTTCAGTTCTCAACAAAGGAACAGCCTGGCGCATCATGTTCGATCCCATCAACGCACGGTTCGCGTCATCATGCTCCAAGAATGGAATCAAAGAAGCTGCGATAGAAGCAATTTGCTGAGGAGAGACGTCCATCAATTCCACCTGGTCAGGCTCTACGACAGGATAATCTGCATCGCGACGAGCCTTAATCTTACTACGGATAAACGTTCCATCATCATTCAACGGAGCATTACCCTGAGCTATAATCTTATCCTCCTCTTCTTCGGCCGTCAGATAAACGATATGGTCATTGTCAAGATCCACTTTACCACTTCCAACTTTGCGGTACGGAGTTTCGATAAAGCCAAGATCATTGATCTTTGCATACACACACAACGAAGAAATCAGACCAATGTTCGGTCCTTCAGGCGTTTCAATCGGGCACAGACGTCCATAGTGTGTATAGTGCACGTCACGCACCTCAAATCCGGCACGGTCACGAGACAAACCGCCAGGACCCAAGGCCGACAGACGACGTTTGTGAGTGATTTCAGCCAATGGATTCGTCTGATCCATGAACTGCGACAAAGCATTCGTACCGAAGAAGGAATTGATTACCGAAGAAATCGTTTTCGCGTTAATCAAATCCGTCGGGGTGAACACTTCATTATCACGTACATTCATGCGCTCACGAATGGTACGCGACATACGAGCCAAACCGATGGCAAACTGATTGGCGAGCTGCTCACCAACCGTACGCACACGACGATTGCTCAAGTGGTCAATATCATCAACTACAGCTTTAGAATTAACTAATTCAATCAAGTATTTGATGATTTCGATAATATCTTCTTTCGTAAGCACTCTCACATCCATATCCGTAGAGAGATTCAGCTTACGATTAATTCTATAACGACCTACATCACCGAGGTCATATCTTTTTTCAGAAAAGAAAAGGTTGTTGATAACCTCACGAGCACTCGCATCATCAGCCGGGTCTGCGTTACGCAACTGACGATAAATATAAAGGATTGCTTCCTTCTCCGAGTTGCTCGGGTCTTTTTGGAGCGTATTGAATATGATAGAATAATCCGACTGATTTGCCTCTTCCTTATGAATCAAGACTGTGGGCACACCAGATTCAATAATCTCATCAATATGCTCCTGCTCGAGTATCGTTTCACGGTCGATAATCACTTCATTACGTTCGATAGAAACGACCTCGCCTGTATCCTCGTCTACAAAATCTTCCACCCATGTCTTCAACACACGAGCAGCCAATTTACGACCAATATATTTCTTCAGATTTGTCTTGTTGACCTTAACCTCTTCAGCCAGATTGAAAATCTCAAGAATATCCTTGTCGTTTTCAAAACCGATAGCTCTCAACAGGGTTGTTACGGGCAACTTCTTCTTACGATCAATGTATGCATACATCACATTATTTATGTCTGTTGCAAACTCAATCCAAGAGCCCTTAAACGGAATGATACGTGCCGAATAGAGTTGCGTACCATTCGCATGTACACTTTGCCCAAAGAACACACCCGGTGAACGATGCAATTGTGAGACAACAACACGTTCTGCACCGTTGATGATGAAAGTACCATTATCGGTCATATAAGGAATAGGACCGAGAAAGACATTTTCTATCACGGTGTCAAAATCCTCATGATCCGGATCGGTACAATATAATTTCAGCTTTGCTTTCAACGGCACACTATATGTCAGCCCGCGTTCCAAACATTCTGCGATGGAATAACGAGGCGGGTCAATATAGTAGTCTAGGAACTCAAGAACAAAATTGTTTCTTGTGTCAGCAATAGGAAAATTTTCCGCAAACACTTTATACAACCCATCGTTCTTACGCATTTCAGGAGGCGTATCCAGTTGCAAAAAGTCACGGAATGACTTCAATTGTACTTCCAAGAAATCCGGATAAGGCATCGGATTTTTGATAGAAGCAAAATTAACTCGTTGATTTACAGTATTTGAAGACATCTGCTAATGAATTTGTAGAACTTAATTTAATTATAGACACAAAAAGGTTAAGAACCCCCATATAGCGGGGTTCTTAACCGAGTTACCTGATTACTCAGGCTATTCTTATTTAAGTTCAACTTCAGCTCCAGCGTCTTCCAAAGTTTTCTTCAAAGATTCAGCTTCGTCCTTAGAAAGACCAGCTTTCAATGTGCTAGGAGCACCGTCTACCAAGTCTTTAGCTTCTTTCAAGCCAAGACCGCAAGCTTCCTTCACAGCTTTTACGACTTGTAATTTAGCTGCACCAGCGCTCTTCAATACAACATCGAATGAAGTTTTTTCTTCAGCAGCAGCTGCACCACCAGCAGCAGGACCAGCAGCAACGGCTACGGCTGCAGCAGCAGGTTCAATACCATATTCTTCTTTAAGGATAGTTGCAAGTTCATTAACTTCTTTTACTGTCAAGTTAACTAATTGTTCTGCAAAAGCTTTCAAATCTGCCATTTTTGTATGATTTTAATTGTTTATTACTAATTGATTTTGATAATTATTCGGGTCTTTCACCAAGAGTCTTAAGAACTCCGTGAAGGGTGTTACCACCTGATTGAAGAGCAGAAATAACGTTCTTCGCAGGAGATTGCAACAAAGCAACAATCTCGGCGATAACTTCGTTCTTGCTCTTGATATTGGAAAGAGTATCCAACTGATCAGCTCCGACATAGAAGCTTTCCTCAGCATAAGCTGCCTTCAGGCCAGGGATACCATCTTTCGAAACCTTCTTGATTAACTTAGCCGGCACATTAGCCACGTTGCAGAACAACACAGCAGTAGTACCCTTCAAGCAATCATACAGCGGAGAAAAATCTACATCCATGCTTTCAAGAGCCTTGTGAAGCAATGTGTTCTTCACAACGACCATCTTGATTTCCTGTTTGTAGCACTCTCTTCTCAAAGCAGCAGTTTGAGCAGCTGTCATTGCGGTTACATCAACCAAGTAGAAATGAGCGTATTCCTTTACCTTGTCAGCAAGCTGATTTATAATCAAACTTTTATCTTCCTTTCTCATGATTCCTCCTTAATAAATTAGTTTTCCTCTATCGTTTTCGGGTCAACCTTAATACCCGGACTCATAGTACTTGAAAGATAAATACTCTTGATATATGTACCTTTAGCTGCAGAGGGTTTCAGTTTAATAATAGTAGCCAAGAATTCCTTTGCATTCTCGCGGATAGCATCGCTTGAGAACGAAATCTTGCCGATAGAAGCGTGAACAATACCGCTCTTATCAACTTTGAAGTCTATCTTACCTTGCTTAACTTCCTTGACAGCTTTAGCAACATCCATAGTCACAGTACCACTCTTCGGATTCGGCATCAATCCACGAGGACCGAGAATACGACCGAGCGCACCGATTTTACCCATAATAGACGGCATCGTGATGATTACATCCACATCAGTCCATCCACCTTTGATCTTTTCGATATATTCATCAAGACCAACATAGTCGGCACCAGCTTCTTTTGCAGCGGCTTCAGCATCCGGTGTACACAGGACAAGGACTCTTGTAACCTTACCTGTACCATGGGGAAGTGAAACGACACCTCTCACCATTTGGTTCGCTTTACGCGGGTCTACACCTAGACGTACGTCGATATCCAATGAAGCGTCAAACTTAGTAAAAGTCACTTCTTTTACCAACTCAGAAGCCTCTTTCAGTGAGTATGCTTTCCCTGCTTCAATTTTCGATGCTGCCAACTTTTGATTTTTCGTCAGTTTACCCATTTTAATTGAAGTTTATTAGTTATTACCCGGGAAATCCCCTTTAATTGTGATACCCATACTTCTAGCTGTTCCGGCAACCATCGTCATGGCTGTCTCGACAGTGTAGCAGTTCAAGTCGACCAACTTATCCTGAGCAATCGCGCGTACTTGATCCCAAGTCAGCTCAGCCACCTTCTTACGGTTCGGTTCTGCAGAACCACCCTTAATCTTGGCAGCTTCCAGCAATTGGATTGCTACAGGAGGAGTCTTGATTACGAAATCAAAAGACTTGTCCGTGTAGTAGGTTATAATCACAGGTAAAACCTTACCTGCTTTGTCCTGGGTTCTGGCGTTGAATTGCTTGCAAAACTCCATGATGTTGATTCCCTTAGAACCCAATGCAGGGCCGACGGGAGGTGATGGATTTGCAGCGCCTCCTTTAATCTGTAATTTGATTAGTCCAGCAACTTCTTTAGCCATTTTCTTATTGTTTTATATATTTGTTATTGTAAAGAACGACATACGTAACAGAATACGTCATTCTTTTTCCACTTGCATAAAGCCTAATTCAAGCGGGGTCTTCCGCCCGAATATCTTAACCATCACTTTCAGCTTCTTCTTTTCGCTGTTGACCTCTTCTATCAAGCCACTAAAGCCGCTGAACGGGCCCTCGGTCACCTTGACAGTCTCACCGACTTCGTAGGGGATGTTGTCATCCATTTCGGGTTGGCCGTCGACAATGCCCAAGATTCTGTTCACCTCTGCAGCTCTCAATGGTGTCGGATTATCCATCCCGCCCAAAAAGCCGATCACATTAGGAGTATTTCTCAAGTGATGGGCGACTTCACCCACCAAAGCTGCTTCCACCAGCACGTATCCGGGAAGATAACTTCTTTCTTTCACAATCTTTTTGCCATTGCGAACCTGATACACTTTTTCTGTTGGAATCAATACCTGAGATACATACTCGCCCAGATCGCTGTTCCGGATATCTGCTTCGAGATATTCCTTAACCTTGCTTTCTTTTCCACTCACAGCACGCAGCACGTACCATTTCTTTTCAACCTCAGACATACTTTTCTAGATTAATGTGGGTAGACGAGTTCCATAACCCATTGAAAGAGAGAATCCATAGCGAAAACCACCAGTGCGATGAGCAGGGAAGCATATAAAACAACTACCGCACTGTTAGTAAGTTCTGAACGAGTTGGCCAAGACACTTTATGGACAAGTTCGTCATAAGATTCCTTACAATAATTCACTAAACTCTTAAACATATTCTATTTTGCTTTTAGCACGGGAAGAGAGGCTCGAACTCCCGACACCCGGTTTTGGAGACCGGTGCTCTACCAACTGAGCTATTCCCGTAAACAAGCTCCCGGCTGAAAGTCGGGAGCTTATCTATTTATAATCTTATCAATTAGTCAAGGATTTCAGTAATCTGACCAGCACCTACCGTACGTCCACCTTCACGGATAGCGAAGCGCAAACCTACGTTCAATGCAACCGGATAAATCAACTCAACAGTGATGGTTACGTTATCACCCGGCATTACCATTTCAGTTCCTTCCGGCAAGGTGATTTCACCTGTACAGTCCATCGTACGGAGGTAGAACTGAGGACGATATTTGTTGTGGAACGGAGTGTGACGACCACCTTCTTCTTTCTTCAAGATATAAACCTCTGCTTTGAATTTAGAGTGAGGTTTAACCTGACCCGGGTGGCAAAGTACCATACCACGTTTGATTTCGTTCTTGTCGATACCGCGGAGCAACAGACCTACGTTATCACCAGCTTCACCTTGATCCAACAGTTTGCGGAACATTTCCACACCGGTTACGACAGTTTTCTTGTCTTCACCCAAACCAAGGATTTCAACTTCGTCGCCAACTTTTACGACACCAGTTTCAATACGGCCAGTAGCAACAGTACCACGACCAGTGATTGAGAACACGTCTTCAACCGGCATCAAGAAAGGCTTTTCAGTGTCACGCGGAGGCAGAGGAATCCAAGTATCAACAGCATCCATCAGATCCATAATCTTGTCTTCCCACTCTTTTACGCCATTCAATGCACCAAGTGCAGAGCCACGGATAATAGGAGTATTATCGCCATCGAAATCGTAGAATGAAAGCAACTCACGCATTTCCATTTCTACCAATTCCAACATTTCCTCATCATCAACCATATCGCATTTGTTCAGGAATACAACCAAACGAGGAACGTTTACCTGACGAGCCAACAAGATGTGCTCACGAGTTTGAGGCATCGGGCCATCAGTAGCAGCAACTACAATGATAGCACCATCCATCTGAGCTGCACCAGTTACCATGTTCTTCACATAGTCGGCGTGTCCCGGACAGTCTACGTGTGCATAGTGGCGATTAGCAGTTTCATACTCAACATGAGAAGTATTGATAGTAATACCACGTTCCTTCTCTTCCGGAGCGTTATCAATTTGATCGAAAGACTTGATTTCGTCAGCCTTTGTAAATCCTCTTTCTGCCAACACTTTGGTAATAGCAGCTGTCAAGGTTGTCTTACCGTGGTCAACATGGCCGATAGTACCAATGTTCACATGCGGTTTGGTGCGTTCAAATTTCTCTTTAGCCATAGCTTTATTATTTTTATCGATTAGTAATTCAAATACAAATGCTTATTACTCGAGCTGTTAACGAGACTTGAACTCGTGACCTCTTCCTTACCAAGGAAGTGCTCTACCACTGAGCTATAACAGCGACTATACCCGAAAAGAGCGGAAGACGGGACTCAAACCCGCGACCCTCAGCTTGGAAGGCTAATGCTCTATCGACTGAGCTACTTCCGCAATTTCAGTGGGCAAAGATGGATTCGAACCACCGAAGGCGTAAGCCAGCAGATTTACAGTCTGCCCCATTTGGCCACTCTGGTATTTGCCCGTCCGCATTCTTCCACCTTATATATATAGAAGAAATGCTTTTTTTCTTGAGCCTCTTGTCGGATTCGAACCAACGACCCCGAGATTACAAATCACGTGCTCTGGCCAACTGAGCTAAAGAGGCTTTTTCAATTTAAGCCGTTCCACCAAGGCTGGTGAAACGGCTGCAAATTTAGACATTTATTTTGAAACACAAAAACATTTGTGCTGTTTTTTACTTACCGCGTTGTTTTTCTTTAAATTTCTCCAATTGTTTAGCCAACGCATCCAAACTTAAATCTACAGCTTCTTCAAATGTGTCGCACACCTTCTCGGCATACAAGTCTGAATTAGGAACATAGACTTTAATTCCTGCCTCTTTATTTTTTGCCGTCTCAGGTTTCACGACCTTCAATGACACCTCTACCTTTCTTATTTCATCGCAATACTTTTCTAATTTTGCTGCTTTCTTCTGGATAAAAGCTTGTAACTGCTCCGAAGCATCAAAATGAATTGATTGAATTCTAATTTCCATATAAACCTCCTTTTTTTACGCTCTGGGATGAGCCTGTTTATAAATTTGTTTGAGTTCCTCAAAAGTCGTGTGCGTGTATATCTCTGTAGTGTTCAGACTTTCATGCCCCAGCAACTCCTTCACCACTTCCAAATTGGCATTGTGATTCAACAACGACGTGGCAAACGTGTGCCTGAGCACGTGCGGACTACATTTCTTCAACGTAACGACTTCTGACAATCGTTTCTTTACCACACTTTCTACGAGCTGGCAATACATCCGGTCACCGTTAGGCTTCACGAAAAACGCGCCCGAACTGCGCACCGGGACCGCCACATCTCTTAATCGGACATAAGCGGCAAAGTCTTGATGCAACTCATCTCCGAAAGGTATCAAACGCTGTTTGTTCCTCTTTCCTGTCACCTTCACAATCCTTGCCTCCATGTCGACGTCCTTGTCGTCCAAGCCAATCAGCTCCGACAGGCGCATGCCTGTCACATAAAACGTCTCCACAATCAGGCGGTCGCGCACCCCTACGAAGTCATCGTCCGCCGGCTTGTCATTAAGGAGCCTGTCCATGTCCTGCTCTTTCACAAAAGAGGGCAAGGGCTTTTTCTTCTTAGGCCCCTTCAAGTTCTGCACCGGACTCCGCTTCAGCAATCCGCGAAGGAGCAGAAACCGATAGAACGAGCGCAGGGCACTCAGCTTCCGATTCACCGAAGTTGCCGTATAGGACTCATCCATCAGACTTGTCACCCATTGGCGAACAATGTCCACGTCGATAGCCGTCCACGTCAACCCCGCATCCAGGTTTGTAAAGTAGACTTCGAATTGCCGCAAGTCATCCTCGTAACTTTGCACAGTCCGCGAGGAATAATTACGTTCCACCCGAAGATAATCCAAGAAAGAATCTACCAACATATGAATCATTGCTTAATTCAGCAACGAATATATGGAAATTAGATTATAAATTCAAGAAAATCGCGAAATAATTATTCCTCTATTTGCTGAAGCTTCTGAACGTAAATGGCGCGTTCCATTTTAAGTCTTTTAATCACAGACGGTTTGTCATACTGTTGTCTGTTTCTTAATTCCTTAATCACACCAGTCTTTTCAAATTTTCTTTTAAACTTCTTCAGCGCTTTTTCAATGTTTTCGCCTTCTTTTACAGGTACTACAATCATTTTGTTTTTTGTTTTTATAGAGTTAGTTAATAATTACATGCATTGCAAAGTGGGCGCAAAAATACATATAGTTTCCTTATTTACAAAACATTCCTTCCAATTTTCTGCAAAGTGGAGACAAAAAAGGCTCCCCTTCGTCCTTTCCGGAAGAAGGGGAGCCTCCTATCTTGAATCGATGTGTGCCGAATCGTCCTTATTTAATGTTCGGGTTCAGCTTATTCCACTCAGAGATGGCGGGGAGAACACCCATGCCGATCACTTCGTCACGCAATTCGCACAAGTGAGCATAGCTCTTGTCCAAAGCTGCTTGCTCTTCTGCCGTGCCGTTCAAAGCCTGGCAGTGGCAGCCATCAGCCGTGATGGAGGTTTCCCAAGCCATCATGATATGGTCATATTTCTCATTGGATACGTAAGTACCTGCCGGCCAGCGGAAGGACTTGCCACCCATAGCTGCGGCAATCATTTCGATGGAAACGTATGACGGGCTCTGGAATGAGGAGCGGCCACGCAATGCGATGATGTTGGCACCGCCCTTAGTCACTTTCTGTTGGATTTCAGCCCATTGCTCTTTTGTCAAAGCATCTGTGCCGATGATGTCGGTGAGCGGTTTGCCGTTCACTTTGGCTGTAGATGCGAATACGGCCATCTGTTCACCGTGGCCACCGTATGTGCGGCAGTTTTCCACAGCGTCCATGGGCACGCCGAAATGCTTAGCCAGCTCGCTGCGCAGACGGGTGGAGTCGAGAGCTGCCAATGTGGTCACTTGTGAGGGTTTCAGACCGGAATACAACAGCGTAATCAGACCGGTAATATCAGCCGGGTTGAAAATCACGACGATGTGTTTCACGTCCGGGCAATATGCCTTCACGTTCTTGCCGAACTCTTCAGCGATGGCAGCGTTTCCTTTCAGCAAATCCTCACGGGTCATGCCTGCCTTGCGGGCTGCACCTCCTGAGTTTACAATATACTTAGCGCCTGTCAGAGCTTCTTTGATGTCGCTGGTGAAAGTCACGTTCACACCTTCGAAGCCGCAGTGATACAATTCTTCGGCCACACCTTCCAAACCCGGTGCATAGGGATCATACAAACAGATGTTAGGAGTTAAACCCATCATGATGGCTGTCTGAGCCATGTTGGAACCGATCATGCCGGCTGCACCTACAATAGTAAGTTTTTCGTTCGTTAAGAAGTTCATAGTATATCTGTTTTAATTACATATTGTTACTTTTCTGTTCGCAAATTTAGGTATTTATTTGGATTCTATCCTTCAGAAACATATAATAATCTATAAATCTCCGACTCTTCGTCGGAAACGGTGCGCTACGACACGTACCCCCTTCGAAGGGCGTTCGCCTATACCTTATTATATTAAGTAAGTCGCAAGAATTAAATGAATATATCGGCAATTTCTTTGACGCGGACGACGAGGATGACGCAGATTTATAAATCACAGGCTTCGGCATCATGACAGAAATAATCCGGGTTTTCCGCGGCATCCGCGTCGAAAGAATGAATACCGCATGGTATAAGCTAAATATGAACATTTACTTTAACCCAAATCAGTCATTAGACCGCTCAAATGTTCTTTTTTCTAATAAAGCAAAGCTCTTCGGGCATCTTGCCCACTTCTGCCAGCGTCTTGCTCCCCGCCTTGCCTCGACGTAGCCCGCTACGCCTTCTGCTAGTCGAAAAGCAATACGCAAGACATGAGTGGACAATCTACCCAAAGTCTAATGACCGATTTGGGTTAAATGAAGAGACCGTTTTGGATTTCTACAAAAAGTTTATCATGGCTTAATATATTCGTTTTCATGCGGACTTTGGGCGATTTTTTGGCCCTTTTCGCTTCTGTTCTTCGTCAGATAGCCCGTCTTCACAGAAGCGGAAAAGACTCAAAAAAACATCCTGAATCATCACACAACCCATCAAAAACAGACTCTTAGTCCACTTCAATATGTTAATGTTTAGTAAACATCATCACCACCACCGCTGCCTGTCTGCTTCATAGGTAAAGATACGCTCTTCCTTGCCTTCTGTGCAATCTTTGAGCAGGAGCAAGGACCCGCAAGGCACGTCAGGAAAAGTCACGAAAAAGCCTGTGGATGTTTGCTTACCGAGTGTATGCCAGCCTTCGTCATAATAGCGTAACTCATACACATGACCGGGGACGACAAAATTGCCATCGTTCTTGGGAAAAAGCTCCAGGCGAGTGAGTCGTTGAGGCGCGCCGAAATCCATCCCCACGGAATAACCGTCTTGCTGGCTGTAGATGAGCGTGAACGTGTCGCCATCAAATGCACGCTCGGGAGCTTCCATTTTTGCTCCGAAAGCACGACCTTGCAGAATGTTGTCGCCACTGTAAAATGCCAGTTCCATGATTGGCACGTTCGAACCGGGTGCAGACACATAGCGGACATAACGATAAGCCTTGTCGCCGGGTAGCATGAACTCATTACGGAATACAGGCATCGCCTCCAGCGTACACAGCCTGTCTGCCTGCCGGAACATGGAGTCGTTTGCCGCCTCAAAGTAACCTCCCTTCATCCGTCCCCATTGGTTCGTCCAGTGACGTGAGAAGGGATATTTGCGGGTTAATGTCACGGTTTCTGACTGCTGTTTGTCAGGTATAAGGTCGCGATGTCCGTTTGGCAATAGCAAGAAGGGATGTCCCAGTGGAGACAAGGTATCGCTTCTGAAAGTCATGACTTGGTAGACTATGGAATCATTCAGATGACAGAACCGAACTTTACCTTTTTTCACCTGAGTACAATCAATAGGAAACCAGTTACCTCCCGATGAATAAATGCACAAGCACACATCTTCTGCCTCGTTACCCACCGGTAAGGAGACTTCTCCCTGAAAACCATATTGGGCCGACACATCTTCTGTACCAACAAATCTCAAAGCACAAGCGAGTTTCTTATTCGTGACAGGATTTTCTTTTTGCCGGTAAGCAAAACGCCACACCTTGGCAGCACGTTTTTCAAGTGATGCATCCAGTGGATAATCAGCTTCCAGTTTATACAATTTAGGAAAGGTAGAAGCATCCAGTTGGTTGAACTCCCGTGCCACACTATCCCCATCCAGTGCCGTATAAGTATGCCCGCCACATGTCAGAGCTATCCAGTTGTGCCCCATATTGCTGTAATTAGCCCATTGAAATACGCCGTCGCATGCCACAGGTAGCCCTAACGCACGGGCAACAGCACCCAGATAAGCACATCCTTGCATGCACGTCATTACGCCTTGTTTGCGCAGGGTTAACATGTCAAGCACATAAGGGAACTCCGGATTTTCACGGCGTGTTCGTTCCCAGATGGTGTCGCGCAGCAGGGCAAATGCTCTGCGTATATCGGTCACTCCTTCGATGACAGGCGCATATTGCCGGCAGAGCGAGTCGCGCCATCCCATGACCAAGGCTTCATCATTCATACGATAAGGCAAGATATAGTTGCAAAAGTCATCAAATGATACTTCCTCCTGCCAAGGCGCGTCATTCCATGCACGAAAAGCAGCGTCAATGTTGTCTATTAGGAAAGCAGCCTTTACCGTTTGCAAGTCGGGCCGTGCCTCGCGCTCGGCAGGCTTTTCGTCCAGCTCTTTCCACCAATAATTTAGCGTCCGTTTATTTGTTATCACGGTGTCCGAGTGTTGTACACGCCGTTGTATTTCCCGGATGGCACGACTGTCCAGCGTGTAGTGTCCCGGCATGTTGGCAATCAAGAACTTTGCAGCTTCAAGTTTCAACGAATCATCAGCCGATCTGCCATAGTGTTCCAACACGGCAAACAACTCCTTGCGGTTTTCGCCGGCCTTATCCAGTGCAAGTTCCAGCTGTCCGGCTTCCTTGCAGGAGAAAAGCCACAAGCACCCCATCAGAATAACAAATAAAAATCTCATAATTCAATCTTTTCAAAAGTTAATAACTCGTGTCCATACCAATCCATAAACTTCATCCCATAGAATAATGACAATAGCCATCCAGCAGTCATGTCAGGTTCTTCAGGCAAATCGACCGTAAATAGATTCTTTCGGAATGCTCCCAGCAACAACAACCGGTATTTTCGCTCTTCGCCCAACAACAGCCATGGAGTAGACAGGTTGGGCAGGTCATCCACAGCCTGTTGCAATAACACTTTGGCTTTCTCCTTTTCACCGTTCCAATAGGCGATGTAACCCAAACGTGCCCGGTCAGACGGAGTAGCCGATGCCGAAAGCTGTAAGTGCGACAAGGCAGCCCGCAAGGCTCGAAATTGCGTTGTGTCCGTCTCTGCCAGTTCTTGTATATCGGGCAGGGTCAAGATGCGTGGTGTCAAGCGTACAGCTTCCACCAAGTGGGGCAAGGCAGCTTGCGCCTGGCCATCCCGGGAGAGACATTTCCACAGTCCCCACCGATAAAGCGAATTGGCCGGATAGGCTTGCACCAGTTCTTCCAATACGGAGCGAGCTTTGACAGACTGTCCTGCTGCCAGACAAGCACAGGCTTGCAAGTAGCGTATCTGCACATCGTCAGGTTGTCGGGCAGCAGCATCTGTTAAAGCTTCCATTGCCCGACGTGCATCGTCTTTCTGTCCCGTATTCTGATGGCAACGGAGGTGGAACAAGCCGCGTTCCACCAGGCAAGGCACACTGTTTCCCGTTTGTTCCATACAAGCCGCAGCTTTTTCCAATTGGTTTCCCTGAAAGGCTTCCATAGCTTCGACGTGCAGCTTTTCTTTTTGCTTATAGGAATAAACAGATACAGCAAACACCACATAGAAAACCGTTACCAGACCGGGAATCAAATAACGCTTGCGCGGTGCCGGTTCTGTCATGGCAATATCTGACCGTTGCAGATAAGCCAGCATCAGGCAAAGTGTCAGCCAGACAAAAGGCAGATGAAACAAGTTAGCCTGTGTCATTTCTTTCACGCCCACAGCCAGCAGTGTGCAACCTATGGCGCATGTGCCTGTCTCCTTGCGCCGCTTCCACAATTCACGCACGATGCACACGGACAGCAACCCGTAAAGCAGCAATCCCAACCAGCCTTTTTCCGTCAGCAAGAGGACGGGCAGATTGGGAGCAAGATTGGTGTAGGTCTGCGTGCTGTCTTGGTTCAGCACGCGGTCGATAGCCAGCGAATAGCTGCCGTTGCCTTGTCCGAAGAGCGGATACGTACTCTCACGGAAGGCTTCCCATGCTGCTTGTGTCGCACCCACACGTGCCTCAGTGCTTTGCTGTTGCGACACGGTGGCATTCATGCGCAGCGTAGTGTTTGTCTCTTGCGGAAAGCCAATCCACACCACCAGAAAGGCTGCCAGACAGAGCAGAGGTACGCGCACCTTGTCGCGCACGGAACGTACGGCGCACAACCAAGCCAGGACAAAAGTTCCCAGCGCGATGTATGCGCCGCGGGAAAACGAAAGACAGAGCACCACAGCCGTCAGGAAGACGAGCACCGATGCATGGCGGCGTGCCAGGCACAGCCAGCCCAGCAACACGAGCAGCACCTCGGCCCACTGGTTGGTGATGTAGCCCAACGGGCGAAACAGAAAACGGAAATGATACGTGTCAGCAAAGCCAGCCTCCAGCACGGAACGGCGAAACACGAAGAATGTGCACACTGTAATGGCCAGTGCCACAGCAACAGGAACGTAGCTTCCCGTGAAAAGGATGCGTGTCGCCTCCGCGTCGGCAAACAGCCTGCGGGCTGTCAGATAGGCCGCAAGACAAAACACCGAAAAAGAAGCTTGTCGCAAGGCCGGAACAGGACAAGAACCGTAAAGGCAAGAAGCTACGTCACAGGCAGCCAACAAGACTATCACACCATCCACAAGCGACCATCGGCGCAGGGGTGGTACGACGACCAACATTCCTGCAACCAGCAACAAAGCCACCTGCCAGACATCCTGCACCTGGAAGAGCCACAGGCTCATCACCACCAGCAGAAACAGTGCCGCCACGACATGCACGCGGGAGGACGACGTCTCAGCTTCGTTTTCCATAACGGCGTTTCAGCGAAAGGAACAGCTTGGTGAAGAAATACCCCAGCAGGGCCAGAAACATCAGTTGCATCCCGATGTTGCGCAGCAGGGCAAAGGGCGGGGTCAGGCTGTTGGACAGATACAAGACAAGCTCTTCCACCTCAGCGGGAAACGAACTGGCAAAGCGATAGAGGAAGCTCGGGATGACATAGAAGAAATAGAATGCCATGAACACGTTGACCACCAGTGAGTAGACCAGCAACCCCCACTTCTCGGCTGTGCGGATTTGCAGCAGGTAGGGCACTTTGTCCACCGGACGGCGGCGAATGCGTTTGTACACGTATGCCAGCAGTTCCTTGGAGCGGCTGCGCAGGTTGGGCACGCCCAACAGGTCGGACATAATCCAATAGCCATCGAACTTGAAAAAGGGATTTAGCGTCATCACAAAGCCGAAGTTCATGATGAGAATGAGGTAGCGCAGGATGTCATTGCCCGTGCAGAAGAAGGCGACGAGCAGCCCCGTCAGGCAAATGGACTGGAAATAAACGCCGGCAATGTTGACCACCAGTCGTTGTTTCCGCCCCAGCTTCCACACCTCGGTCACATCGGTATAGAGCACGGGGAAGTTCAGGTAAAGCCCGAAGCCGATACCACCATGACGGAGGCCAAAGTGCTTGCAGGCGGCAGCATGCCCCAGCTCGTGAAAAAGCGACGACAGCACCACGAACACCAACAGCCCTGTCACGGTATAGATGTTCACCGTGTTGTTGAACACCAACAGCTCATCCGTGTGGAGGAAGAACCACACATCCAGCACCAGCATTACAGCAAAAAGCGTCACCATGAAGGCTTTGTGAAACAGAAAGCTGAATGCATCGGAAAAACGGTCGACAGCCGCAGCCGGAAATAGTTCCTTCTCATAAAGGAAGGTGCGTTTCTTGGCTTTAGGGGCTGTTGTGATGGGGTCGATAAACTTCTTAATTGCCTGCATCACCTGTTCCGGGGTATAGCGTCCTGCCTTTTTGCCCACGTATGCCGCCACGGCAGCATCTGTGTCAGGCTTTTGTTGAAGCTCTTCCAACAGTTCCACCACCGGGAGGCCGGCTTCATAGTAGCGTCCGTTGCAGGAGAGCAGGAAGCGTTTCTCCTGCGTGGAGGACGCCAAGGGATGTATTTGAATGTTCGTGTACATATTCATATTGTGTTGTTTAGTTTGCTTTCAGAATAGCACTGTTGATATGGGTGTTCACATCGCGATTTTCGCGGGAGGTCTTACGGCCGAAATCAAAAGTGTAGGCTACTTTGATGTAGCCGGTCTGTTGGTTGATACGGCAGGTGGCTGTGCGATTATAGTCATATACATCCGTTATCAAACTGTATTTGAAGTTACGCCGCTTGGTAAAAGGATTATCTGTACCCGCCTCAATGTACCAGCTTCCATTACTCCATGCGGCAAACACGCCGTATTGAAAAGGCAAAGTACTATAAATTAAATCTGCTTGATATAATTCCATACGACTTTGAGCGTATGCGCTGAAAGCAAAGTCTTTCCAATAATAATCGACCTGCAAACGTCCGTTCAGCGTGTTTAGTTTTTGCAAACTATTTTCTATATCTACATACGCCCATTGCCCTCCGGCTTTCAAACGGAAATTGTCTGTAACTTTCCATCCTAAGGTCAAGTCGACCCCTAAGGTTACTACTTCTTGATCGCTGCAAGTCGTTTGTACCATCTTATCGCCTTCTATAAAATAATAAGGCAAAAACAAATCTTTGTAACCTTCATAATAAAAAGATAGATTGACATTGACATCTTTTAGTTGTGTACTGTATGTCAACGTCGCACGAAAGTCTTGAGCTATATCCTGATCCGGATTGCCTCGTTTCACTTGCAAGGAATCCACCACCTGCTCGGCTGTATTAATCCTGTCAATGCTTGGTGACGAATTGCCAATCGAGCCATCCAATGCCAACTGATGATTCGGAGCTGGATTATAACGCAAACGAGTCTGAAACCGGGGTGAAAAGGCATGAGTCTTAGGTTCGCCATGCAAACGGTATTGCAAATAGGAAAATCCAGGGGAGAACTTCAAAGACCATTCTTTGCCCAATTTGTATTTGTATTCCATAAACAAAAGCGATTGGCTATTCCATAGATGCTGCCAAGAAGGGTTGGTGCCTTTATACAGTGCAGAACTGACGGTATGAAAGTGATGCCCACGAACCATCAAGGAATGGCGGTCATTGAATGTGATGCCATAAGTTACTCTGCCCTGAAAATTATAAATATCCTCATCTGTGTCACTTTGCGAACTGAAACTTCCTTCATCGTAATTGTATGTATAGTTGTTTCGCGTGTAATCCCCTGTCACTTTCGCCTCCAAATATTGATTCTCTGCTAGGTTGAAATACCCGTACAACTCCAGCGAAGGCATCAGTCCCGACTGGTCGGTGTATTTATATCCTTCCTGTCTGTCACCACTGTTGTCGCTATACTCCAACAGATTGTGAATATAGTTGTCGGGAGCATCATTGCGAACCAGCGAAAATTTGCCAGAAAGAGAGCGTTTTTCGCCGTTGTTTTTCACGCTGAGCTGAGCATACTGACTGTTATTTTTCACACGGTTCTCCAATGTCGCCGTATGACGCACCACCTCTCGGTCAGGAAAGTGGAAGTGCTCGTTCATCTCCTCAGTCTCTCCGTCGTATTTATTCATCTGGTATCCCACGAAAAGCGTGTAGTCCGTATTGCCACGATTCAACTTCACCACGGCATTGTAGTCACCGTTCAAATAGCCGATGGTCTGCTTACCGTCCAGCGACACGTAGCCGCCTGTAGTATATTTCTTCGTAATGAAGTTGATGGCCACAAAGTCGTCGGCATACTTTCCTTCGGGCATGTCGTGGTATTCCACCTTCTCCACATCGCGCGGACGCAGGCTCTGCACCTCACGGAAGCCCACAGGCTGCCCGTCGATGTAGAGCGAGGCTTCTTTACCCATCGAAGTCACCTTGCCTCCCAAACGGTCTACGTCCACGCCGGGAATCATCAGGCGGTAGAGCAGGTCATAGCCCGTAAAGGAATGTTTCACTTGTTGCTTGTCAGGATAAATCAAAAGCTTGTCTTCATCACGCACGTAGGAAGAGGCTTCCACTGTGACTTCATTCAGAGTCACGCTGTTTGCCTGCAACGTGATGGGCAAGAGCTGACTGTCTTGCTCCAAACTGACAGGAAAAGTCTTGGCATCATAACCTATGGAAGTGACGTGCAGCAAGTAGTTGCCCGGATGCTTAGCTGTGAGAAAAAACGTGCCTACGCTGTCGGTGCGTGTGCCTTGCACAAAGGTGGAATCCGTAGTGAGCAGTCGGATGGTGGCATAGGGTAACGGATGTTGGTTGTCTGTCACTATGCCTTTTAGCGTTTGAGCAATAGATGCGTTGCAAAAGAAAAACAACAATACGAATAATATACTTATTCCTTTCATTTCTTTTTTGCATTTATAAATTGGACAACTCCCGAAGGGTACAATGTTAAAAGATTCGTCTTCCAGCTTGACCTGAATCGTGTAATAAGAAAAAAGATGTATGTTTTCCATTCGTTTTAGGTGTTTTTCTTTCCGTTTGATAGACGCAAAACTATACAGAGAAATTGTATCACGCAAGAAAAGATAGTATATTTTTTTTGATATTTTATTAAGCTATCAAATTAAAGCCATCATAACCATATTGACTGACAAGGGGTAAAATATAGCCAAAGAAAACATCGGAAGAATCTGTTTACAATTTTACATACCATCTCCTCCTTTTCAAAGTAGAATAGGCAGACGCAGCAAACACCATACACAATAAAAAAACACCACCAGACCGGGAATCGGATAACGCTTGCGTGATGCCCAGCGCAAAAACGGCAGGCACGTAGCTTCCCGCGAAAAGGATGCGTGTCGTCTTCGCGTCGGCAAACAGTTTGCGGACAATCAGATAAGCCACTTGCCGGACATCCTGCACCTGAAGGGGGGGGGCAAATCTCATCTTGAACCCCTCACTCCATACACACGACGTCAGGAGAAAAAAGAAACAAATCCGCGTTATCTGCGCCATCCGCGTCTAAAAAATAACAACCGACGTAGCCTTCCTTTCCGTCCGACCACGGAAAGGAGGGTAGCCGAGGACGGAAAGGAATCCGTGGTCGGGCGGAAAGGAGACCGCATGAGCATACTATCAATCAAGCATTTACATCCAAGCGTCGAAAGGCGGGCAAGACAGGGGCGCATTTTCCCAAAAACACCGGTTGCCGGGCGGTCTCCACTGTCCCCGTCGGGCGACCGGAAGCCAAGTGTTGGCCTTTTCCATTTTTATACCTAACTTCGCGGACAAACTATCTTCATCCCTGAACAACGAACAATCCAGATACAGCTATGGCCAGAGAGAAAAGTGAAATGCCAGCGGATGATTCCCGGAAAAGAGATTTCGAGGTCTTCTTCCGGGAAAGCTATTCGCGTCTTTATTACTACGCACTCCACTTGATTCCCGACCCGGAGTTGTGCAAGGACATTTTGGGTGAATCTTATTTCTACCTGTGGCAACACATCCCCGATTTTCGCCCGGACACGGCCTTAACCTACATGTACACGCACGTCCACAACCTCTGCATCGACCACATACGCCGCACCAAACGCCAGGCCGCGCACACGGCATCCTACCTGCACATGCTGCAAGAGTGGAACGCCGACGAGCGGCGGGAGAGCGAGCAGCGCATCGCCACCATCATGGAGCTCATCGCCCGCATGCCTGCCTTGACACGCACGGTCATGGAGAAATGCTACATCGAAAAGAAACTCTACCGGGAAGTGGCGCAGGAAGTGAACCTGACCGAAAGCGGCGTGCGGAAACACGTGATGAAGGGACTGGACATCATCCGGAGATTTTTTTCTGTTAAATATAAAAAAAGGCAGTAACTAAGCGCACAGCTCATACGTAGTATTAATAAATGAAGGCAACTATGGAAGAACCAAAAAGTACGACAGGACATCAGGCAGAGCAAGACGAAGAGACCCGGCTCCGGTATGAATGCGAGCAGGCCCTGCTGAGAATGCGCTTCAGCCAACCCTCCATCGAGGAAGAATGGGAACGGCAGGAAGCCCGCCTCCGCGCCGCCGAACAGGCAAGGAAGAGGATGCGGCGACGACGACGGGCATGGGGCGCGGCGATAGGGATTGCAGCCATGGCGACGCTGGTGATTCTCTTCTCGTGGAGGAGAGAGACGGTCCACGGCGCGGACGGAATCATCCTTTGCGAAGCACAACCGACGACAGCCGTCACCGTGGCCGACGACTCCGGCAACCGGCCTGCACACACGACGGCCATCCGTCCGGGACAACCCCCCGTGAGGCAACGGGGAGCTGTCCTCTCCGCCCGACAGGCCGACTTCACACAGGCACAGCCCGACTCAGCCCACACGACCGTGGTCACCATCCCCCGCGGGACGGTCTACCAAATCAAGTTGAGCGACGGCACACAGGTGTGGATGAACGCCGACAGCCGCCTGCACTTCCCGTCACGTTTCACGGGGACCAGGCGCGAAGTGCGTCTGGAAGGAGAAGCCTACTTCCGCGTGGCGAAAGACAAATCCCGCCCGTTCATCATCCGCGCGCATGGCGTGACCACCGAAGTGCTCGGCACGGAGTTCAACCTCCGGGCCTATCCCGGCACTGAGGCCCATGTCACGCTGGTGGAAGGCTCTGTGAGAATCGGCATGCCGGCCCTCGGACGCGAAGTCACGCTCCGCCCAGGTCAGGACATCGCATGCACCGACAGCAGCTTTGCCATCACGGAAGTGGACACGCGCTACTGCGCGCTGTGGAAAGACGGCCGTCTCTACTTCGACAACGCACCCCTCAAGGAAATTCTCCATGAGCTGGGACGATACTACAACCTGACGGTGGAGATGGAAGACGACCCCTACCTGATGCAGACGCGCCTGCATTTCGTGGCCGACAGCAGCGAGACCATCGCGCACATCGTCGAGAACCTCAACCTGTTTGAATACATGTCCGTGAAGTTGGACGGCAAAAAAATAACGGTCACGCGAAAAAATTAGCTTCCGGCAGGGACTAAACGGACAAGTTCTTCGTAGTATTAACGAATCGCAATTAATATTTACCACTATGAGGAACTTGTTTGTATTAGAAGAGAAAAGCATTTTCCGGGCATTCGTGCTGCTGCTGGCCGTGTGGGCGCTAAGCCTGCCGGGGCAACTGACAGCACAGGAACAAAGAGACGGGCTCGCGCTGGCGTGCAAGAACGAGCCCTTGCCGGAAGTGTTGAAGAAAGTAGAAGAACTTTCAGGATTCAAAGTATTGTTCACCTACAACGAGGTGCAGGAATTCAAAGTCACGGTCGACGTGAAAAATGTGTCCATCAAAGAGTTGCTGGACAGCATCCTGAAGGATTTCACCCCACCCCTGGACTATCGCATCAAAGGAAACAGCATCACCATCACACGCAAACGCGAGACGCTCTCTCCCGCCTCCCGCAAACTGCTACGAGGTGTCGTCACCGACACACAGGGCAATGCGCTGCCGGGCGTCAACATCCGCACCAATGACAACCTCGCCGTGGGTGTGACCAATGCCGACGGCAAATTTGAAATCAATCTGCCTTCCAGCGGCACGGTCAAGGAAGTCTCGTTCACGTTCATCGGCATGAAGCCAGTCACCGTGGAGTTCAAAGGACGTCCGCTCACCATCCGCATGGAGGACGATGCCCACACCGTGGACGAAGTAGTGGTGACCGGTCTGTTCAACTACCGCGCTTCCAGCTTCACAGGGTCGGCCAAGACATTTACCAAAGACCAACTGCAATCTGTGGGCAACCAGAACCTCATCAAGAGCTTGAGCAACCTCGACCCTTCATTCATCCTGGAAGACAACAATCTCAACGGCTCCAACCCGAACGCCTTCAACGACATCACCATCCGTGGCAACGCCTCCTTCAGCGGCCTGCAAGGCGAATATGACGGCAACCCCAACGAACCGCTCTTCATCCTCGACGGATTCGAGACGACCAGCCAGGCCATCTTCGACCTCGACATGAACCGCGTGGCCTCCGTGACCATCCTGAAAGATGCTGCCGCCAAGGCCATCTACGGTTCGAAAGCTTCCAACGGCGTGGTTGTCGTCGAGACCATCGCCCCGGAGCCGGGACGCCTGCGCCTGACCTACACGGGCGACTTGAACATCGAAGCCCCCGACTTGTCATCCTATGACCTCTGCAACGCGGAAGAGAAACTCCAAGTGGAACTGAACGCCGGACGCTACACGGGGAGCAACCCGGCCAGGCAGCAAGCTCTGACCGAACAATACAATGCGCTGCTGGCCAACATCGCCCGTGGTGTGGACACCTACTGGCTCTCACAGCCTCTGCGCACGGGCGTGGGCCAACGCCACTCGGCTTACATGGAAGGCGGCGACGAGCGCATGCGCTACAGCGCGACTTTAAGCTACAACGGCATTGCCGGTGTCATGAAGGGTTCTGACCGTAACACTATCTCGGGCAACATCAAGCTGTCCTACCGCTACAAGAACTTACTGTTCAACAACTCCTTCTCGCTCACGGCCAATACGGCTGACGATTCGCCCTACGGCACCTTCTCCGACTATGTATCGGCCAACCCGTACTACTCCCCGTATGATGAAAACGGGAATCTCGTCAAGGTGCTGGGCACTTACGAAGGAACAAACAGTTCTGTGACTTATTATAACCCGTTGTACAATTCCACCATCGGCACAAAGAACTTCTCCAAGTACACCGAGTACACGGAGAACTTCTACATCGAATGGCGCGCGACGGATTTCCTGCGTTTCACAGGCCGTGTGGGCTACACCTACCAGACCAACAAACGCGAGGATTTCTATCCGGGCGACCACACGATGTTTACCGAATGGACCGGCGACAACTACTTCCTGCGTGGCCAATACTCCATCACAGACGGAGAGTCGAGCACCTTGTCGTCCGACATCACGGCCAACTACACCGGTCAGTTCGGCAAACACATGTTGCTGGCCAATGCGGCATGGAGCTTGAGCTCCAACACGTCTAATTCCCACGGCATGACAGCCTGGGGATTCCTGAACAACCATGTGGACGACATCTCCTTTGCCCGTCAATATGAGGAGAACGGACGTCCGTCAGGCAGCGAAGCGACATCACGCAGCATCGGCATCACAGGAGCTGTGAACTACTCGTATGACGACCGCTACATGGCAGACTTGTCACTGCGTTACAACGGCTCCTCCGTCTTCGGTTCAGACAACCGCTGGGGTACGTTCTGGTCAGTGGGCTTGGGATGGAATCTCCACAACGAAGACTTCATCAAACGCCTGGGCTTTATCAACCTCATGAAACTCCGTGCATCCTACGGCTTGACGGGCAACCAGAACTTCAATCCCTATCAGGCCAAAGCTACTTATAACTTCTACAGCGACGTGGTCTATGACAACATCGTGGGTGCTTACCTGATGGCCATGGCCAACGACCAACTGAAGTGGCAACAGACCGCCGACCTGAACATCGGTTTGGATTTGCAGTTGTTCAACAACTTCAACCTTGTCATCGATGTCTACCGCAGCAAGACGAAAGATGCCTTGCTGGCCATGACACTGCCAACCTCCACCGGATTCAGTTCCTATCAGGAAAACTTGGGTAATGTGGAAAACAAAGGTTTTGACGCAACGCTTAGCTGGCGTTTCTTCCGTACCAGCGACTCATGGGCATCACTCAACTTCACCGTGGGGCATAACGTCAACAAGGTAACTGAAATCAATGAAGCACTGCGTTCCTATAATGAAGAACAAGAAAATGACCAAGCCGAAAACAGCACGACTTCACCCATCATCCGCTATGAGGAAGGGCAGTCCATGACCGCCATCTGGGCCGTGAAATCATTGGGTATAGACCCTGCCACCGGCGAAGAGATTTTCTTGAAGAAGGATGGCGTGACGACGACCTACGACTGGAGTGCCGACGACTACATCGTAGCCGGCGACAGCAATCCGAAATACCATGGGAACTTCGGTCTGAGTGGTGAATACAAAGGTTTCGGCTTGACATGCTCGTTCAGCTATGAGCTGGGAGGAGACTACTACAATCAGACCTTAGTCGACCGCGTAGAAAACGTCAACATAGCCAACAACGTGGACCATCGCGTACTAAGCGACACTTGGCAGCAAGTGGGTGACGTGGCTAAATTCAAACATATCTCAGACAGTCCCACAACCACCTATCCCACGACACGCTTCATCGAGAAGTACAACGAACTGCAGTTCGCTTCTCTCTCTTGCTACTACGACTTTAAATACGTTTCCTGGCTTCACAAACTGAGAATGGAACGCTTGAAAATCTCGTTCTACATGAACGACCTCTTCCACATTTCCACGGTGAAGACCGAACGCGGACTTAGCTATCCGTATGCCCGTTCGTTCTCCTTATCTCTATCTGCAACATTCTAAACATCGACCAGACTTATGATACACTTACACTCCATTTACATAAAAGGCGCCTGCCTGCTTCTGATGCTGGGCGGAGCGACTTCCTGCAACGACTGGCTGGACGTACAACCAGCCTCACAGGTGGAAGACACCGAGCTTTTCACCACCGAAAACGGCTTCAAGGAAGCCTTGGCCGGCGTCTACTCCTCCATGGTATCCACTTCGACCTACGGCATGGAAATGACCTTCGGCACAATGGCTGTCTTGGGTCACGAATGGTCAAACTTGCCAAGCAGCAGCGTTGCCGCCAATGCCCAAGCATACGAGACGTTAGCCGAATACGACTACAGCAGCTCCTTGTCTGAAGGGGTGATAGCCAGCATCTGGGCCACTTCCTACAACGGCATAGCCAATGTCAACAACCTGCTCAATCACATTGACACACGACAATCCCTCTTTAGCAACAACAATTATGCCATCATCAAAGGAGAGGCCCTGGCCCTGCGTGCTTTCCTCCACTTCGATTTGTTGCGTTGCTTCGGAGTGAGTTATGCTGTCAATTCCAACATGCCGTCCATCCCCTATTGCACCGACCTGACCTATCGTGTTTTCCCGCAACTCACCGTGCAGGAAGTGGCTGCAAGCATTGAGGCCGACCTGCTGGAAGCCGAGCAGTTGCTCCAGGTAGACCCTATCCTGACCGGAGAGGAAATCACGGAACTGGACGACAACGGCTATCTGATGAACCGCCAGGTGCACCTGAACTACTATGCAGTCAAAGCCCTGCAAGCCCGCCTCTACATGTGGATGCAGCGATATGGCGACGCCGAAGCTGCCGCCGAGGAAGTCATCAACTCCGGTGCATTCCCTTGGGCTGAGTTGTCTGTCATCAGTGTCGGGCATGACTACGGCTTTGCCACCGAACAAATCTTCGCGCTCAACAACACCACGCTGTCTACGGTCTTCGACACCTACTTCGACCCTGAATCTGACAATGTCAACTTCTCACTGACTTCGACGGCCCTGAGTGAATATTTCGAAAATATAACGACTGACTATCGCTACCTGTACCAATGGCGAAGCGGCACACAAAACGAAGCTGTCAACAACCGTTACCTGCTGAAGTATTCCAACCCAACCATCAATTCAGGAGAAACATTTGAAGAAAGCCCTTATTACAGCAACAAGATGCCGCTAATACGCGTGGGCGAAATGTACCTGATACTGGCCGAATGCCGTTACCGTGAAGGAGGCGACGCCCTTGCCATGCTCAACGAGTTGCGCACGGCACGCTCCTCTTCACCGCTATCCACGCTGCCGACGGACTTCTATGCCCAGCTTATCAATGAATACCGTCGTGAACTGTTTGCCGAGGGGCAGCTCTTCTTCCTCTACAAACGACTTAACCTCACAAACGTATCAGGTTCTGAAGTGGACATGGTCGCCCAACGGGCCTATACCTTCCCGCTTCCGGTGTCGGAAACAGACCCTGCACAACGAGAGAACAATCGATAACCAATCTTTAGCACGATGAATCATGAGAACTAAATACATATATCCTCTTTTGCTGTTTGTCCTGAGTGTGCTGGGACTAAGCAGCTGTGAAGACAATGAAACTCCGGTCTACGACGTGAGCCGCACAGCTTTGAACCTCTGGTTCGGATCTGAGATCTATCCCGTCGACAGTCTCACTTACAACTACTCCTATGCGATGGAAGAGTCTTCTGTGACATTCTATGCTCGCGTTTCCGGCTTACCTGCCGACCACGACCGCACGTTCACACTCGAGATGGTCGACGGCAGTGCCGAAGCTGAAGGCAGTTACCGCACTGAGACTTATACGATACCGGCCGGAGAGATTTTGGCTGAATTCCCCATCTATTTCAATACAACCTTGCTTCAAGACCCCGAATCGTTCACCACGACCGACGGTTACTTATGTTTCCGCCTGGCACCCAACAATGAGTTTGAAACGGGAGCTGAGGAATACAGCGAATTAATCGTACGGCTGCGAAATTATCTGGCCAAACCGGACAATTGGGACAGCGCTGATAATCCGTATTTGTCTTTGAGCTATGTCTTTGGTGCATACAGTCGTGAGAAATACCAGTTTATGATTGACGTATTAGGCATCATGGAATTTGCAATCAATGGAAATGCAACTGTACCTTACGATGAAGAGAACAATGAACTCTCACTCAACTATGCCAACTACCTGCTGCAAACCCTGCAGCTGGCTTTGGAAGAATACAACGCCACGCATGACGAACCTTTACGGGATTCTTCTGGCGCATTAGTAACCTTTTAACCACTGAACACTATGCATAAGATTTTATATTGTCTGCTGACTGCCATATTGGGACTTGCAGGAGTGAGCAGCCTGACGTCCTGTTACGACGACAAAGGGAATTACAATTACATTGACCTGGACGAAGTGGTAATTGACACCACGGGATGCGGTATCCAGTCCGCTTACTCCGTTGGCCGCTACGACCACTTGACCTTGGAACCCAACATCCTGCTCAACGGCCAGCGGGTGAACGACGATGAGAGTGCCCCGCTGGACTACATGTGGACACTCTACACAGCTGCGATGACAACCAGCGGCACACTGGTGCTCGACACCTTGGGATTTGCTCCTGCTTTGGATGCTGACATTACGACTGTGGCTGGCACTTACCGCCTGCAGCTCACCGTGACCCAACGCGACACGGGCGTACAAACCTATCTCCAACTCTCCTGCCAGGTGGAGGAATCCATCACGGCCGGATGGATGTTGCTGTATGAACGGGCCGACCAACCGGGCACATCCGATGTGGGACTGGTTGTGAATACGTTGGTCAAGAAAAACATCACGGCTGCCCAGGAACGGGAGTTCTGGAATCTCTACAGCGCATCCAACCAAGAACCCATCGCAGGCACGCCGGTCCGCATTTTCCGAATGGTCAACGACATGGGCGGCGGCACAGACCCCGTCACCTGCCTGACAACCGAAGACCTCGTGAATGTCAACAACGCCACGTTTGAAAAGACTGCCGACTTCGCAGACTTCTTCTATGCAGCTCCGGCCGTCAAGGCTCCCATCTGGTATGGCACTTCGGGTAGAAGCGCGAGAAGATGCTTCCTCATCAATGACAATGCCGTCTATACGGTCAACTACATGTACACCACCGGCGGAGGAAACTACCTGGGCAACGCGCTTACGGCCGACTTCGGAGAATTGGCCGCATGGGGAAGCGATGTGTCAAACAGTTGCGAGGCCGTGGTCTTTGACCAGACAAACGGACGTTTCTATCACCTCGTGCAATACACGTCACAAATCACCCCCTTTGAAGCACAAAGTCCGACAGCGGGATTTGATGTCAACAATGTCAACGCCACCATCCAAGCAAGCGACTGGGGACGAAGCGACGGCAATGCAGGCTCTGCATACGACTATTTGCTGATGAGAAATGGAAACAACCGCTACCTGGCCATCGCCAACTTCAATGGCAATGCCGCAGACACAAACGTCGGCATCGGGTGGTATGACATCACAAACTCTCCCGGCATTCAAGATGCGACATCCATCACGGCAGCATTCTTAGGAGAATACGTTCTTTATGGCTCAGGCAACAAGGTTTATAATTTGCAATACAATTCCTCTCCAATAGCAACCGAAGCCTGGACAGCTCCGTCAGCTGAAGAAGAAGTCACCTGTGTCCGTCTCCAGAAGTTCTATTATTCGGTGATGATGCTCGCCGGCATTCTTCCCAATCCGAACACCGTCGTCCACATCGCCACTTGGAACGAATCCACACGCGAAGGCAAGCTCTACCAATACACCATCGACCCCGCCACCGGAGCCATCTCCGGCGAACCGCGCATCTACACCGTGCCCGGCAAAGTGGGTGACATGAATTGGAAATATGTCATGGAAATGTAATTAACGCCAAACGCTTATAACTTATGAAACAAAAACTTACCACCCTCTTATTCGCCCTCCTCGCCGTCTGCCTCGGAATGCAGGCGCAGACCGGGGAAAAGGGCATGGCCTTCGAACCTGAAGGCACACTGTTCAAGGACGCCGTGGCCAAGGCCAAGCAAATGAACAAACTCGTGTTCCTCGACTGCTACACGTCGTGGTGCGGACCTTGCAAGATGATGTCGAACACCGTGTTTCCGCAAGAGAAAGTCGGTGCGTACATGAACCCGCGCTTCGTCAACATCAAGATTGACATGGAGAAGGGCGAGGGCGTGGAACTGGCCAAGCGGCTTCAAATCTCCGCCTACCCCACCTTCATCATCTTCAACGGTGACGGCAACGAGATAGGCCGCTTCCTCGGCGGATGCCAGGCCGACGAATTCATCAAGAAAGTGGAGCAGGCCAGCACTGACAACGCCTCGGCCGAGATGGACAAGCGCTTTGCCGACGGCGAACGCGACCCGGAATTTCTGAAACAATACCTCAAAACGCTGAGCAGTGCCTACAAGCGCGGCCAATGCAACGACGTGGTTGAAATCCTTCTCGACGGCAAAGCCGAAACATTTGCTGCCGACAAAGAACTTTCCGACATGTTCATACGCCACATCATCGACCCGTTCTGCCCGGCTTTCATCTACACAGCCAAACATCCCGAAGCGCTCATCGCCCAAGTGGGTGAGACACCCGTCCGGATGAAGCTCCACAGCGTCTGGAGCAACTATCCGCGCCAGCTCGTGACGGAAGACGCCGCAGGCAACGTGACGCTCGACAAGGAAAACATGGACCGCTGGCTGGCCTTGATGGAAGAATGCGGCGTGGACGACCGTGAGGAACTGCGCCTCGATGCCCTCTTGGGCTACGCCGAGAAGAAAGCCGACTGGACGGCCTACGCCGGCTATCTGGACGAACTGGCAAAAGCTGTCGACCTCACCGACCTCGAACTGTGCCGCCGCTGCACGCCCGTCGCCAAGGAGTGCAAGGATGAGACTATCCGCAAGGAGACCGCAACCCTGCTGCAACAACGGCTCGACGACCTCAACTCCGGCAAACGCCAACCGCAAACGCGCCAGGGAAACATGGTGCTCAGCGGCAACATGGGCAAAGCGATGGAGATGCTCATCACCAACCTCACGACAGGCGAGATTCCCGGCACAGATAAGAAATGAAAAATGAAGAGTGAAGAATGAAGAGTGCATATAGCTCCATGTGCCGCAAGGCAATTCTTCATTCTACATTCTTCACTCTTCATTTAAAAGCCAACTTTCTGATTTTCACACACTCACAACATCCTTAACTCCGCCTGACCTTACCCTCCTTTCCGTCCACGCGCGGACTCCTTTCCGTGCTCGGGCGGAAAGGAGGGTAAGGTCGGGCGGAAAGGAAGGCTGGCGAGCCTCCTTTGTTTATAAGCCTTACCTTTTGCCGTTTCCATAGATTTCGTAAATTTGTCGACATCATAAACTGACATAATATGAAAGAATCTATTACCGAACGTATCGGACGTTTGCGCCAATGCCTGCGCGAACAATCCCTATCAGCCTTCATTATCCCCAGCACCGACCCTCATTCGGGCGAATATGTCCCCGACCATTGGAAAACACGTGAATGGGTGTCGGGATTTACCGGCAGCGCCGGCACAGCCGTCATCACACTGGACGATGCGGCCCTCTGGACAGACTCACGCTATTTTCTCCAAGCAGCCGACCAACTCGACGGGACGGGCATCCGCCTGATGAAAGACCGTCTGCCCGACACACCCTCCATCCCCGAATGGCTCGGACAATCACTCTCGCCGGGTGCGGTGGTGGGCGTGGACGGATGGGTGAACACCATCGGGGAGACACAGGCCCTGCGCGAAGCACTCGCCCGGGAAGGACTGACGCTGCGCACCGACTATGACCCCGTCACGAGATTGTGGGACGACCGCCCGGCCCTGCCCGGCACACCGGTAAGCATCCATCCGCTTGAATATGCCGGCGTTGCCTGTCACAAGAAACTGGCTGCCATCCGCGAAAAGCTCCTCGCCCGCGGGGCTGACGGCATCCTGCTCTCCACGCTGGACGACATCGCCTGGACACTCAACCTGCGCGGCAACGATGTGCACTGCAACCCCGTGTTCGTCAGCTATCTCCTCATCACCTCCCAGGAAAGCATCCTCTACGTCCGCGCAGAGAAGCTCACGACTGAAGTGAAAGCCTACCTCGCGCAGGAGGGCGTCAACACGGAGGACTACGACGACTTGCAGGAAGACCTGCGCGACTATCCATACGCCACGCTCAGCCTCGACCCGGGACGCACGAACGAAGCAGTCCGCCAGGCTGTCAACCCGCTGACCAAGGTGCTGCTTGAAGAATCTCCCGTGCCACTCATGAAGGCGGTGAAGAATGAGGCCGAAATCCGCGGCTTCCATGCAGCCATGCTGCGCGACGGCGTAGCGATGGTGAAGTTTCTGAAATGGCTGGAAGAAGCCGTCCCCCAAGGAAACGAAACGGAGATGAGCATTGACCGCAAGCTCTACGAATGCCGTGCCGAGCAACCGCTCTTCCGGGGCATCAGCTTCGACACCATCGCCGGCTACAAGGAACACGCAGCCATCGTGCACTACGAGGCTACACCCGAGACCGACAAACCCCTCGCACCCGAAGGCCTGCTCCTGCTCGACAGCGGCGCACAGTATGCCGACGGCACGACAGACATCACCCGCACCATCGCCCTGGGCGAAACGACCGACGACGAACGGCGCGACTACACGCTCGTGCTCAAAGGACACATCGGCCTGACCCGTGCCTGCTTTCCCCAAGGCACCTGCGGCACACAGCTCGACGTGCTGGCCCGCCAGGCAATGTGGCGCGAAGGGGCCAACTTCCTGCACGGAACGGGACACGGCGTGGGAGCTTATCTGAACGTACACGAAGGCCCTCACCAGATACGCATGAACCATGTGCCCACTCCGCTCCGTCCGGGCATGACCGTGACCGACGAACCGGGCATCTACCGTGCAGGGCGCTACGGCATCCGCACGGAAAACACGCTGCTCGTCGTCCCCTACCGGGAGACGGAGTTTGGCACATTCTACACCTTCGAGCCGCTCACGCTCTGCCCCATCGACACGCGCCCCATCGTACGCTCCATGCTGACAGCTGAAGAAACGGAGTGGCTGAACGCCTACCACCGCATGGTCTACGACCGCCTCTCGCCCCTGCTCGACGAAGAGCACCGCGCCTGGCTCGAAAGCAAAACGAAACAATTAATAATTAACAATTGACAATGGACAATGGACAATTACGATGCCGCATGGCTAATTGTCAATTATCCATTGTCAATTATCAATTTTAAAAAAAAGACTTATGGCACTGATAAAATCCGTAAGGGGCTTCACGCCCCAGATAGGCGAAGACTGCTATCTTTCTGAAAATGCGACAGTGGTGGGAGATGTAGTCATCGGCGACCACTGTAGCATCTGGTTCAACGCCGTGTTGCGCGGCGACGTGAACAGCATCCGCATTGGCAACAATGTGAACATCCAGGACGGCAGCGTCCTGCACACGCTCTACCAGCGCTCCACCATCGAAATCGGCAACTACGTGTCCGTCGGACACAACGTGACCATCCACGGCGCACACGTGGGCGACTACGCCCTCATCGGCATGGGTTCCACGCTGCTCGACAATGCCGTCATCGGCGAAGGGGCCATCGTGGCAGCCGGTGCGCTCGTGCTCAGCAACACGGTCATCCCGCCCCACACGTTATGGGCCGGCGTCCCGGCCAAGTTCGTCAAGGAGGTGTCGCCCGAACAGGCTCAGGGACTCAACAAGAAGATAGCCGACGGCTACCAGATGTATGCCTCCTGGTACAAGGACGAAAAGACGGAATGACCGTCTTCCCGTCCCAAACACGTTTACAATCATTTCTGTCTCATCTCTCAAATCATTTCTTTATGGAACAATACATCTTATCGCTCGACCAAGGCACCAGCAGCTCGCGTGCCATCCTGTTCAATCACAAAGGAGAAATCTGCTCCGTCGCGCAACGTGAATTTCCACAGTATTTTCCCCGTTCGGGCTGGGTGGAACACAATCCTAACGAGATTTGGGCTTCCCAGGCTTCAGTCATCGCCGAAGCCATCACGAAAATCGACGTCAACGGACTCAACATCGCAGGCATCGGCATCACCAACCAGCGTGAGACAACCATCGTGTGGGACATTGATACCGAAGAGCCCATCTACAACGCCATCGTCTGGCAGGACCGGCGCACTTCGGAATACTGCGACAGCCTGAAGGCGGAGGGCAAGACAGACTTCATCCGCCAACGCACGGGCCTCATCATCGATGCCTATTTCAGCGCAACGAAAATCAAATGGATTCTGGACAACGTGCCCGAAGCACGCCAGCGTGCCGCAGCCGGGAAACTTCGTTTCGGGACTGTCGACACCTGGCTCATCTGGCGCCTGACACGCGGCGAGGTGCATGTGACCGATGTGTCAAACGCCTCGCGCACCATGCTCTTCAACATCCATACGCTGGACTGGGACGACGAACTGCTGGCCCTCTTTGACATACCTCGCAGCATGATGCCTGAGGTACGTTCTTCCAGCGAAATCTATGCCCACACCAAGACGACTATCTTCGCCCATAAAGTACCCATCGCGGGCATTGCCGGCGACCAGCAGGCAGCTCTCTTCGGGCAACTCTGCACCGAGCCGGGCATGGTGAAAAACACCTACGGCACGGGTTGCTTCATGCTGATGAACAGCGGCCACACACCCATACTCTCCCAAAACAACCTGCTGACCACCATCGCCTGGAAGCTGGGTGGCGAAGTGACCTATGCCCTCGAAGGCAGCATCTTCGTCGCAGGCTCCGTGGTGCAATGGCTGCGCGACGGACTGGGTGTCATCAAGTCATCGTCTGAAGTGGAAGCACTGGCTGCCAGTGTGCCCACGACCGAAGGCGTCTACTTCGTCCCGGCCCTCACCGGCCTGGGCGCACCGTGGTGGGACCAATATGCACGCGGACAGATTACGGGCATCAGCCGTGGCACGACGGCCGCACACATCGCCCGCGCAGCCCTCGAAGGCATCGCCTTCCAAACGATGGACATCGTGCAGGCCATGGCGGACGATGCCCACCTGACCCTCCGGGAAATCAAGGTGGACGGCGGCGCTTCGCGCAATAATCTCATGATGCAATTCCAGGCCGACATCCTCGGCATCCCCGTCATCCGCCCGGCGACCACCGAGACTACGGCACTCGGCGCCGCTTTCCTGGCCGGACTCGCAACGGGCTACTGGAGCGGACTGGACGAGCTTCGCAGCCTGACGGAGAGCGCACAGCGATTCGAGCCGCACATGGAAGCCGAAAAAATGCAGGCGGCCATCACCGGATGGCGCGATGCCCTGCGGCGCACACTCAGCAACTACGGACGTTAAACCCTCAAAAATTGGACTGATATGGAAGACATCTCTCTTTTCACCCGATGCGTGTTTGAATTCATCGGGACAGCCGTCATGATACTTCTGGGCGACGGCGTCGTGGCTTGTACGACACTCAACAAATCGAAAGGCACAGGCGGTGGCTGGGCCGTCATCACCTTGGCTTGGGGATTCGCAGTGATGTGCGGCGTGTTCATCGCCGGGCCTTATTCGGGCGCACACCTGAACCCGGCAGTCAGCATCGGCTACGCCCTGACGGGCAATCTGGCTTGGAGCGACGTGCCAGGCTACGCCGTGGCACAATTCCTTGGCGCCATGCTGGGCGCTCTCGTGGTCTACTTATTCTACAAAGACCAGTTCGACGCGACTGATGACGCAGACACGAAGTTGGGCGTATTCTGCACCATGCCTGCCATCATGAACCGTCCGCGCAACTTGCTTTGCGAGATTGTGGGCACCTTCCTGCTGGTATTTGTCATCCTGTGCTTTTCCACGGACGGAAATGTCGCAGATGTCAAGCTCGGCTCGTCAGGCGCATTCCCTGTGACCATGCTCATCATGGCCATCGGCATGTCTCTGGGCGGCACGACTGGTTATGCCATCAATCCCATGCGCGACCTTCCTCCCCGCATCGTCCATGCCCTGCTGCCCATCAGGGGCAAGCGCGACAGTGGCTGGGGATATGCCTGGGTGCCTGTCATCGGCCCGCTCATCGGATGCGTGCTGGCCGCGTTTGCCTTCCTGCTCCTGTTCTACAATGTCTGACGGGACGGACGAATGGCCACATCAGGACACGACTGCCTGAACACAAGAAGAGGAGAGACATCACACTCGGATGCTCTCCTCTTCTTCATCACTCATTTATCTCAAATCGGTTCATTAAACTTTGGGTAGATTATACACAAGACCTTTTCTATGTGCCTATGTCCAGTTATTCTCATTTTGGAACGTCAATAGTTTACACCGTGAAGCCGTGCGGTTAATCCAAAAGTTTGTCCAGATAGGTGTAAAAGTCGGCAGACTCGCCCACGACTATCTTCACGATGATGCCTTCGGGACTGATAACCACTTTGGTGGGAAAGGCTTTGAGCGCATAGGTCACGTCCACATTGTCCGTACGCGAGTTGAACACATTTGTCCACGGGAGTGCATGTTTGGCCACAGCGGCTTTCCATTTGGCCTCTGTGTCCTGGCAGGCCACGCCGACAAATTCCACTTTGTCCTTATGCTTGGCGTAGGCCTTCTTCATTTCGGGAAAGCCTTTGATGCACCAACCGCACCATGAGCCCCAGAAGTCGAGCACCACGTATTTGCCGCGCAGCGAGGAGAGGGCGAAATCGTTGCCGTTGACGTCCTTCAGCGTGAAGTCGGGGGCGGGGATGCCTTCCTTCATCGTTTTCGAGGCGGCTTCGGTGGCAGTCAGTTTCTCGTTCATGGTCACGACGCCTTGCCAGAGGGGGCGCATACGCCCGTTCCTCACTTCGGGGGTGAACAGGTTGATGGCTGTCCGGAGGCTGTCGCCATTGAGAACGCTCACGAGGAAAACGGCAGCTTCCCGGTCGGGATGCTGGCGGATGTAGCTCATGGCGCGGGCGGTTCTGGCTTGCATGCCTGCCTGCTGCAAGGCAGCCTTGTCGGCGGCGGGCAGTGCCGGGTCGGCTAGTTTGGCGTACAGTTCGCTCATCTCTTTCTCTGTCTGTTGGTTCATTTTGGCAATGGAGTCGTAATCTTTGTAGAAAGCTGTGCCGGAGAACGTAAGATTGTCGAGCGTGCCTTCCACGCGGGCTTCTTCTCCCGGGATGAGCGGCAATACGAAATAGCGCGCGATGGGCGTTGTGCGCATTTCTTCCTGATTGAGTTTTTCCATGACTGTGAGTTGCGTCACTTCCGTGGCGGGAATGCTGACGGAAAATGTGCCGTCGGGAGCAAGCGGGATGGCGGCCTGATAGGTGTTGGCACGAGCTACGAGGTCGGTGACGTAGGCCGTGAGCGTGTCGTGTTTCACGTCGGTGATTCGTCCGCTCAGTTTGAGTAGACTGCCGGTTTGTGCCGGCGCAGGGCAGGTGACTCCTGCAATCAAAAGCATTAGAGGAATAATCGTCTTTTTCATAAAAGCTGTTTTTAATAGTTAGGCGTCAGATTCGGGTTGATGGATGAGGCCGAGAGCGGGATGGGGAATATCCACAGCGGGCTGTCGGGCGTAAGCTCGTAGTCTTTGCCGAGCAGCGTCTTGCGCAGCGTGGTTTGATATTCCGGCTCCGTGTTCCAACGCTTCATGTTGATGAAGTTCTTCATGGTGTAGAGGTTTTCCGTGCGCCACACTTGCTGCAATTTGCGGAACACTTCCCCGCGGTCGGTCGTCGTGCCTTTCCAAGGTTGGTACACAGCCGGGTCGATGCGCATTTCGCGCACTTCGTCCATCAGGGCCAGAGCATCGTCAAACTCGCCTTCGCGCATCAGGCATTCGGCTTCAATCATCCGCGTGTCGATGGTTGTGAGTCCGATGTAAGAAAAATAAGCATCCATGCACATGCTGTAGGCCACATCCGCCAGGCCGAAGTACATGCTCGAATAAGCAAACGACGAGTCGAAGCAATAATCGAGCCACACGTGCCCCGGTTCGAAAAGGGCGTACATCTCGGGCGTGATGCCGAACAGGGCGTTCCATTGCGGGAAGCAGATGAGGTCTTCCTGGCATGCGCCTTTGCTACGCGTGAAGGACCCCATGAACGGGTTCGGCTCCGTGTCGAAGTAAGAACGTTCGTCCTCCACATAATCGGTGATGGCCAGCGATTGGGCGGCGGCTTGCGAGGCTTCTTCATAACGGTGCATGCTTATGAGTACCTGGGCTTTGGCTGCCAAGGCAAAATCCTTTCCGGGACGCATGCGGCTGATGCCTCGGTCGGGCAGCGATTCCAGTTCGAGGGCTGCGTTCAGGTCGGCCAGTATGTGGTCGTACACTTCGCCCACGGTGTTTTTCTGCACCATGCCGGCTATGTCACTGCCTTCCAGCATGTAGGGCACGCCGGGGTCGGTCGCTGCCGTGGCGGGGTCGTAAGCCTTGGCATAGATGTTCACGGCCAGATAGTGGAACCAGGCGCGGAGCACCAGAGCTTCCGCCTTGATGCGTTGAGCCATGGCCCGGTCGCCCTCGGCATCGTCGATTTGCTGCAACACCGGGTTGGCAATGTGTCCGATGGCGCTGTAGAAGCAGGTGTACATGCCGTCGGAGTTGGACAGTTCCAAGCGGTCGGCAGCCTCGTCCCACGTAATCAGGACGGCGTTGAGCGCCGGGGTGGTTTCGGCAATCATGTTGGGCACGTTGTATGCCTGCGGATACATCTCGCCAAGGACGACAGAAGGGCCTGTGCTGTAGTATCCGCTTTCGTTATACTCGTAGTTGAGCAACAAGTCCAGGTCGCTTACCCGGCTGAGGAGGTTTTTGCCTTTGGGCTGTATCTCTGTAAAGTCGCTGCATCCGGCCAGCAGAAGCAGTCCGGTGCATAGGCTGAATATTATGTTTCTCTTCATGATGTTCTTTGTTATGTTAGATGTTGATGTTTAATCCGAATACAAACGAGCTGGGGTCGCGCAGCGAGAGGGTTTCGGGGTCGATGCCCACTTTGTTTTTCACCCACAGCCATTTGGGGTTGTTTAGTTGGAAGCTGACAGACGCGCGTTGCAGCCGTATTTTCTCCAGCCACATTTCCGGCAGATCGTAGCTGAGCACGATGTTGCGTATCTTCAGAAAGTCGGCCGGGCGGACGTAAGCATCCGTGTACAGCGCCTCGGAACCGATTCCGGATGTAGACGACCATTGGCCGATGCCCGGCGTGTTGGTCGGGTGTTCGGGTGTCCAGGCGTTGAGAAAGTAGCTGGGCACCGGGCCGTAAGGCACGTGGTAGGTTTCCTGTTCTTCCAAGGCTCTCATCTTGTGTCCGCCATAGTAGACCATCAGGACACTCAGGCTCAGCCCGTTCCACGAGAAGGTGTTTTCCATGCTGCTCACCACCTTTGGGTCGGTTTGGCCGGAATAGACCACGGCTTCGACGGGCGCATTGAGGATGGACGTGGTGGTTGTTCCGTCCGGCAGGTACCATGTGTGCTGCCCCTCGTCGTTGATGCCGGCGAAGCGGTAGGAGAAGAGGGCACTGGTTGGGTAACCTTCCAAAAATTGGGAATTGATGAGCGCGTTGGCCGTAGTCGACGGGTTTTCCACATACGTGATGGTGTTTTTGTTGTGCGAGAATGTCAACGCCGTGTTCCAGCCGAAGTCGCGCCGCTTCTGCGGGCGGAACCATTCGTAGGAAAGCGACAGCTCCACGCCGTCGTTTTTCACACTGGCCGTGTTCATGAACATCGAGGTATAGCCCGTTGTCGGGTCGAGCATGTGGTTGGAGAACACGTTCTTGCTCTCCTTGTGATACCAGTCGAATGTGCCGCGCAGGCGGTTGTCGAGCAGAGAGAAGTCCAGCCCGACGTTCGTGGTCGCCGTCTGTTCCCACTTCAGTTCCGGGTTGCCCGGACTTTCGATGACCGACACCGGAAGCTTGGTCACTGAGTTGTTTCCGCTGGTGACGGCTGTCATGTAGCTGGTCGCCCCTTGGTAGATGTTACCCGTCACGCCGTAGCTGCCGCGCAGTTTCAGGAAGTTCACCCACTCGATGTCTTTCATGAAAGCCTCGTTGTGCAGGCTCCATCCTGCGCCGACCGACCACAGCGGCTTGCCTCGGAACTCGGTGTTCAGTCCGTAGACGTCGGCATAATCCTTGCGGAAGGAAGCAAAGACGTTGTATTTGTTGTCGTAGGTGTACGTCAGGTTGGCATATCCCGAAGCGTAGCGGTGGCGTTCTTCCATGACCGAAGCCATGGCATCGGCCATGTAGACATCGTAGAAGCATTGCTGCACGGGGAAGTAACCTCCGCCGACGTAGGGAGCATACGTCATCTGGCTCAGCGTGGAGAAGTCTATCGTTGCCGTGGCGTCGTTTTGCAGCTGCTCGTCGTAGCCCAGCATCAGGCCGTTGGTTCCGCTGAGTTTGGTTTCCCGGAACTCCAATCCGGCCAACACGTTGACGGAGTGCTTGCCGAAGTCGCGGGTGTAGTTGACTTGTGCGCGGGCAGTCCAGTAGTTGCCTATGGTGTTGGTCGTTGTCTTCATGCCGCCGGTTTCGGGGATGAGGCTCGTGAGCGAGCCGTCGCTTTGCGGCTGCAGGTAGCCGTTGTACATCATGCGCATCAGGTAGCTGTCTTCTTCGTAATACGTTGACAGGGTGTTGCGCTCGCTTTCGTAGACGAATTGCGCGTTCACCGTCAGTCCCTCGATGGGTTTGAACAGCAGTTCACCTTGATAGCGCATGTTTTGCCGACGCGTTTTTTGCAGATTATAATCCAGCTCTTCCAGATGGTTAAAGCCCAAGCGGCGGAAAGAGGGATTTGACACGCCTTCTTCATAATACTCGTTGAGCGTGTAAAGTGCCGTAGTGGAATAGTAATTGTGCGAACCGTCTTCATTGAGCAGACGGGTGTAAGAGGGCACGTTGAACGGATTAGTGGCCAGTTCGCTGGCATTGGCTTGCTTGTTGTTGAATATTCCGTTGGCCGTAAAGCGGACTTTCAACCACGGGGCTATGTCATAAGAACCTTTGTAGGTGATGTTAAACTGGTTGTCGTAGGCATTGATAATGCCGCTGTTGTCGTACTTGTAGTTGATGACCAGGTTCGAGCTGGATTTCTCCGTGTTGCTCCGTACGGCCAGGTTGTATTGCTGAAGGACCTGGTTGCGCAGGGCGTGGTCGGCATATTCCTTGGCAAAGTTATTTTGGCTAAGCTGCTCCATGCGGGCATCAAGCTCTTCTTGCGTGATGATGCCTTTATATCGTTGGTAATAGGCATAGTTTATGGGACTGACGGCACCCATTCCGGTGCTGATGGCTTGTTCTATCGTCGAAGCCGGGTCGGCGGCTCCGCCTCCGAAATAATACCAGTCGTAGAAGTCTCTTTCGGTCTGCGCCTGCTGTTCGGGCGTCATATAGAAGTTGGCGGCATAGTCCATGTTTTTCTTTTCCCACACGGTGAGGTTGGCAGAGAAGTCAATGTTTATCTTTCCCTTCTCTTTCGCGCCCTTTGTCTTGACCACGATGATACCGTTTGAAGCCCGTGCACCGTAGATGGCTGCCGCAGCGGCATCTTTGAGCACGGTCACCGACTCGATGTCGTAGGGGTTGAGGTCGTCAATCGAGCCTTCAATGGGCAGTCCGTCCACCACCAGCAGCGGGTTGGTGGAGGCATAGAGTGAACTGGTGCCGCGTATGGTGGTTTTGTCACCATAGGTGGTGAGTCCGGCCACACGGCCTTCCAGGTTGTCCATCAGGCTGGGCATGTAGCGGTCTTCCAACTTTTCGGCGGAGACGGTGCTCACCGAACCGGTCACTTTCTCGCGCGATATGTCCTGATAGCCGGTGACGACGACTTCAGACATGACGTTGACGTCTTCCTTCATCACGAACTCATTCTCCGAATTCAGTTTTACGCGAGTCTCAATATCCTTTTTCCCGATGTAACGGATAATGAGGACCACTTCCCGGCCGGAAACGTTGCGCAAGGCGAATCTGCCATCCAAGTCGGTGATGACACCCTTCGTCGTTCCTTTTACCAGCACCGATGCTCCGATGACCGGTTCTCTGTTCTCGTCGACCACAATACCTGACACTGTCCCCACCTCGGCTCTCTGCGAAGACTGTCGCGTGCGGCGCACAATGGTATAGATACCGTCCTTCACTTCGTAGGTAAGCTGCGTACCTGCCAGCAGCGTGTCGAGCACACGGGCGATGTCCGTCTGGCTGAACTCGCCACCCCGGCAACGGATGCGTGCAGCCACATCGGCGTTGTAGACCAACTGGATGTTACTCGTCTTCATGATTTGCTGGAAAGCCTGGTCCAGCGTGCCTTGCCCGATGCGGACCGTCACTGTCTGCGCCATCATCTCGGCCGGCCCGGCAAGGAACAGCCCCACAGCACATGCGCTCAGAAAAGCGCGTAATTGTTTCTTTCTCATAATCTATATATTAATGTAAAAATTAATTCGTCACAAGGATGTTCTCGCCGCGGATGACGAAGCGGATGCCCGCCGCACGTTCGTAGCTGTTGAGCAAGACGCGGATGTCGTCGCCGCGGTAGAGACGGCCTGATAGGCGGATGTCGCGCAAGCTGTCGTCGGCAAACACAGGATGGAAGTCATACCAGCGCGAGAGCGTGGTCAGGATGTCCTCCAGCGACTGGTTGCGGAAGACAAACTGATGGTCGACCCAGGCCGTGTAGACGGACACATCCACCGTCTGCACGTCGACCGTCCCGCCGGCCTCGTCAAACGTCAGCTGCTGCGAGGGGCGCACGTCGTAGTCGCGTCCGTCAGGCGTGTGGAAACGGATGCGGCCCTCGACCAGCGTGGCGGCCAGCGGCGTGCCGGCATAGTCGGTCAGATTGAAGCGTGTGCCGAGCACGCGGACATCACCCCGCCCCGTGGAGACCACAAAAGGATGTGCCTCGTCATGCGCCACGTCGAAAAACACTTCGCCCTTTACATAGACACGGCGCTCGCCTCCCCCGAAAGTCTCCGGGAAACGGAGTTCCGACTCGGCATTGAGCCAGACACGCGTGCCATCGGCCAACTCGTAGCGAAACTCGCCTCCGCGCGGGATGGACAGCGTGTTGTAGCGCACGGCGACCGTGTCGGCCAAGGCCATGGACACGGAGTCAAGCAGCCGGTCGACAACCCGGTGGTCACCGCCCGTGACATCTATCTGCTGCCCGTCAGCCAACGTGAGTATCGCCTTGGCCTCTCCGGGCACGATGGTCATCGCCGTCTGCTGTGTGTTGTCGCCCGCGAGACGCCGTGCAGAACGGGGCACAGCCAGGAACAGCAAGGCCACGACTGCTGCCACACCGGCCCACACGGAAGCACGACGCAGAAACAGGCGAAGCATGCGGCGCTGCTGCGTCCGGCGGAAGCGTGCGACCATCCGCTCACCATAATCCTCACGTTCGAGACGGAGCATCGCCGAAACGAGGTCCAGCCGTTTGACTTCTTCATACGTAGCGGCGTTACGCCCGTCGGACAGCCATGCTTGCAACGCGGCTTCCTCTTCGGGCGCGAGCGTGTCGCCCAATATCTTACGTGCGATGAGTTTGGATATGTCAGTCGTTGTTTTCATCTCCTTTTTCATGATTCATTTTCCATATAGACGGTGCAAAGGAACAAATCGTATGACATCACCCCTCAATTTTAACATTTGAAATTTCTCCAGACCTCCCAACCCCTCCCAACCTCCCCCCGAAGGGGAGGCTTTTTCCTTTGTCATTTAAGCCAAAAGAGGCAAAGAGTTTGAACGTAAGTAAATGTTCATATTTAGTTTATACCATGCGGCATTCATTCTTTCGACGCAGATGACGCGGACAACGCGGATTATTTCTGTCATGATGCCGAAGCCTGTGATTTATAAATCTGCGTCATCCGCGTTGTCCGCGTCTAAGAAATTGCCGGATAGATTCATTTAATTCTTGCGACGCTTATGTGCTAATGACCTATCGGAGCAAAAAAGAGCAAAACAAGCCTTGGAGGGGCGGTGACCTGGCCTTCCTTTCCGCCCGCGCACGGAGTCCTTTCCGTCCTCGCTTACCCTCCTTTCCGTGGTCGGACGGCATTAAGGGGCATCGGACACGAGGTTATGAGGAGACTGGCCAGGCATCAAACATCCAGATGCGGACGACGCAGGAGGCTGTGTCGAAACGAAAGAACCGTGAATGACAAAGCCTTGTATTTCAATATTTATCCAAGCGGGCGTACAGAACGTACGTTTCCACAACGTCTATTTTGACACGTCTTCTTGCAAGGGCGGAGAAGGACGTCCGAGGCCTCCTTCCTAAGAAATAATGCGACATCAGTGCCCTTTGCGACGATGCCGGACGCAGCGGGAAAATCCTCCGAAAAGCCTGCGACTTCAGGGAAAATCACCACTTTTAGGTATTGCGGCAGTGCGTTAGACCACAAAACGGGCCGTCATAGGGACGACAAATCACTATTTTACGGTATTGTGCACGGTCTGTGCGCAGTCTATTTTTGCGCCATATAAACAGTACGTCTAAACAGATAATAATAATAAACATGAAGATTCATTTCAGACTGACGACATGGGCGCTACTGGCGACCACCACGCTCCCGCTGGCCGCACAGAGCGAGGGCGATTCGCTCATGCTCGACGACCAGGAACTGGAGGCCATCGAGGTCGTGGCGAAGTCCAAGGCCCGCAAGCTCCAAGAACAGGCATACGCCATCTCCGTAATCGACCTGAAAAACCGCTACACGGCAGCTTCGCCCCTGAACAAGGTGCTCAACACGGTGACGAGTGTGCGTGTGCGGGAAGACGGAGGCGTGGGCAGTAACTATACGTTCGCGATGAACGGCTTCTCGGGCAACCAGGTGAAATTCTTCCTCGACGGCATCCCGATGGACAACTTCGGCTCAAGCTTCAACCTGGCCAACTTCTCGGCCAACATCGCCGAGCGTGTGGAAGTCTACAAGGGCGTGCTGCCCGTGAGCCTGGGCGCCGATGCGCTGGGCGGGGCTGTCAACATCGTCACGCGCGTCAATGCCAACTACCTCGAAGCGACATACAGCGTCGGTTCGTTCAACACGCACAAGGTCAGCCTGGCCGGGGCCTACACGAACACCGGCACGGGCTTCACCTTCCGCGCCAACGCATTCTTCAACTACTCGGACAATGACTACAAGGTCTACGCCCCCATCGTCGACCTCTCGACGGGCCGCAGCCTGGGCGACGCCTGGGTGAAGCGTTTCAACGATGCCTACTATTCGGCCGGCCTGAAGATGGAGACCGGAGTTATAGCCAAACCCTGGGCCGACCAGCTGCTCGTCGGTGTCATCCTCTCGGGCAACGACAAGCACATCCAGACGGGCGCGACGATGGACGCCGTCTACGGGCGGGTGAAGTCGCGGAGCTACAGCCTCATCCCCACCCTACGCTACAAGAAGACGAACCTCTTCACGCCGGGACTCGACCTGAGCCTCTACGCAACCTACAACGTCGTGAACACCTACAACGTCGACACCGCAGCCGTCGACTACAACTGGCTGGGAGAGTCCGTTCCGAGCACGAGCCGCGGCGAAGGCTACCTCACCGACGCCCTCATCAAGGAACGTCAATGGCAGGCGAACGCCAACCTGAACTACCTCATCGACGACCACCAGAGCGTCACGCTGAACCACATCGTGACATCGATGGACCACAAGCAGAACGACCGCGAATATCCCGAATACAGCATGAACGACCGCTCGCAATACCTGACAAAGAACATCACCGGCCTGGGCTACCAGCTCCGCTACGACCGCTGGAATGTCAATGTCTTCGGAAAGATGTATTTCCTCTATTCCTCGTCGCACAAGCTCATCGACCAGTTCCTCGCCAGCGAACACTGGGAACAGGTGAAAGAGCGCAAACACAACTTCGGCTACGGCGCGGCGGCCACTTACTTCCTCTTCCCCTTCCTGCAAGCGAAGGTCAGCTTCGAACAGGCCTACCGCATGCCGGAAGCCATCGAGATGTTCGGCGACGGATTTATCCAGAAGAGCAATCCCGACCTCAACCCGGAGAACTCCAAGAACCTGAACATCGGGCTGGCGTTTGACAAACGTTTCAACGAAGACCATCACGTGATGGCCGAGACCAACTACATCTACCGCCACACGAAGGACTTCATCTTCAAAGGCGTCAGCCTCACGAGCGACCCCACGATGTCATACGACAATGTGGGCAAGGCCATCACCCACGGCGTCGAGGCCAGCCTGCGCTACGAATACAAGCGCCAGTTCCACATCGCCGGAAACCTGACCTACCAGGACATCACCGACCGCGAACGGACGACGCGCACGACCGACAGCTACGTCGAACAAGGTTCGAGCGAAAACACGTCCTACGGGCAACGCATGCCCAACATCCCCTACTTCTTCGTGAATGCGGAAGCAGGCTACAACTTCCACAACGTCTTCGCGCGAGGCAACACCCTCTCCCTCGAATACAGCTGCGACTACGTCTACAAGTACTACCTGAGCTTCGCCGGCCTGGGACGCCCCACGAGCAAGAAATACATCCCCACGCAGTTCTCCCACAACGCCTCGCTGAGCTACCTCATGGGCGACGGGAAATACAGCGTCGCGCTGGAATGCACCAACCTCACCAACGAGAAGCTGTATGACAACTACCGCCTGCAAAAGCCCGGCCGCGCCTTCAACGTGAAGTTCCGCGTCTACCTGCCCAAGATGTAAACCGAATAAAGAAACAACTTCATAAAGACAACATGACTATGACTCACATGATTCACACGATAAGCCGCAAGACATGGAGCGCAGCCCTCGCCTGCCTGGCGCTCCTCCCCACACTCACCGCCTGCGACGACGACATGGGCAGCACGGAAGTGCCCGGCGAACCTTACGTCCTCTCGCTCGGCATCACCTCGAGCGGCGTGACTACCTACTACGTCGTGACGGCACAAGACCTCATGAGCGACACGCCCATCAACGCCTACGGACGGGGCATCGAACAAAACGGCTACCGCGACTACCAGCAGGCCGAACAGACCGTGTTCTCCATCGGAGGCCTCGGAGTGACCAGCGCGACCGGCATACAGCGCGATGCCGCAGGCTACCTGCAGGAAGTGGGCGACTTCGTGTTCAACAACACCCCGATAGGCTTCTGCCAAGTGGATGACCACACGATGGCCGCCATGGAACTGCCCACGTCGCCCGGCTCCGGACAAAACCTGACCTTCTATTCGGTCGACATCCAGACACTGGAACTGAAAAGCCGTGTCACCACCACGCCCGTCGCGCCGATGGACGACATCGAATGGCCTTCCGTGACCGGCATGGCCTATGCCGGCGGCAACCTCTACGTCAGCTACGTCCCGATGAACTCGAACACCTATGCCACGCCGGCTGTCGACACGGCGTTCGTGGCCGTCTACGGCTATCCCGACTTTGAGTTCAAGACGCTCATCAAGGACACACGGCTGGGCAACATCGGAAGCTGGAACGCATTCAACGGTTTCCAGCTCGACGAAAACGGCGACATCATCGCCATGTCAAACACCAGCCTGACCAACGGATTCTCTCAGACCAACGGCAAATCGGGCTTCCTCAAGATTCGTGCCGGCGAAACGCACTTCGACGAAGACTACTTCTTCGACTACGAAGCGCTGACAGGCTACAAGGTGGCCCACTGGCTCTATCTGGGCAACGGGAAAGTGTATGCCGAAGTGTCGACCAACCAAAGCGCCGGCGCATGGAGCGACGCCGAAGACCTGAGCGTCATCATCGACCTGAACGAACAGAGCCACACCGTCATCCAGGAAATCCCGCTCCACAGCGGACAGGGCGGACGTCGCTTCGTGGCCTATGCTGAAAACGGCTATGTCTATGCCCCCATTACCACGTCCGAGGGCGTGTACATCTACCGGGTGGACATCGCCAGCGGGACAGCCGTGCGCGGAGCACGCATCTCGGCCACGTTCGTAGGAGGACTTTTCAGACTGGACTGAGCCGGCTATGACCAAACGTTTCTTCCGCCTGCTCCACCTGTGGCTCGGCCTGCTCTCAGGCCTCATCGTCGTCATCGTATGCCTCACAGGCAGCCTGTATGTGTTCAAGGACGAACTGACGGCTGCCCGTGAGCCGTGGCGCACCGTGACTGACACGGGTGCTGCGTTGCTCCGACCGTCAACCTTGTGCGCCGTGGCCGACCGTGCCGCAGGCGACAGCCTCCCGTCGTCCGTCACGCTCGGAGGCCGCACCGAAGCCGCACAGGTGGACTACTTCTCGGCACGCGGGGCGACGACCGTATTTGTCAACCCCTACACCGGTGACGTCCTGAAAGTCGTGCGGAGACAACCGGGCGACTTCGACTTCTTTGACTTCATCCTGCAAGGCCACCGGCGGCTCTGGCTCCCGCGCCACATCGGCAGCCCGCTGGTGTCCTACGCCGTACTGGCCTTTTTCATCACCCTCCTGACAGGCCTCGTCGTGTCTTGGCCGCGGAAATGGACGCGCCGGGCCGTAAAGAGCCATTTCGCATTCCATCGCCCGCTCCGGGCCGCCCGCTTCCGGTTCGACCTGCACAATGTGTTGGGCTTCTATGCCGTCATCCCGCTCATCGCCCTCTGCTTCACGGGGCTGATGTTCGGCCTGTCGTGGTTCTCCGGGGGAGTCTACCGCCTCGTTTCCGGCGGCAAACCGATGGCTTCCTACCGCCTGCCCCTCGCCGAGGACACCGGCCGGGAGTTTGCCTCCCTCGACGCGCTGCACGCCCGCCTCAGCTCCGAAGCGCCCCGCGCCGTGCAGTTCTACTATGCCCTGCCGCGCACAGGCACGGATGTCTACCGTGCGAGCATCGTCCATGAAAAGGGCAGTTATTACAAACAGGACAACCGCTTCTTCGACCCCTACGACCTTCAGGAACTGCAAGGCGCAGGCCCCTGGGCCGGCAAATACACCGAAGCCTCTCCCGCCGACAAGATGATGCGGATGAACCTCGACATACACGAGGGACGTATCCTGGGATTCTGGGGCAAGGCACTGATGTGCGCCGCGTCGCTCATCGGGGCCAGCCTCCCCATCACGGGATTCGTCATCTGGTGGCGCAGGAAACGACCCAAGCCTACACCACAACCCCTCCCAGCCTCCTAGCCCCCTCCCACCTCCCCCCGAAGGGGGAGGCTTTTGATACTTGTGTGCATAAAAATAGTGCGGGCGATGCAGACCATTCAGTATCTGCATCGCCCTTGCATTGTATAAAAGCCTCCCCTTCGGGGGGAGGTGGGAGGGGGCCGGGTGTGGAGTTGGACTGTTTGTTTTACAATTCCCCATCGTCGCTTCCGTCATCAGTGCCGCCTTGGCTTCCGCCTCCGCCCTGACTGCTGCCACCGCCTTCATTGCCGCCCTCCGAAGCCGAGCCGCCCGAAGCGCTGCTGCCCGCGATGCGGGAATAGTATTCGACGACACCATTCACGCTGTCGATAAACGTGTTGACGGCGTCCGTCGGCTGCACCACGGCGTAGGCATTCACCACCTGCACGATGCTCTTGTAGAGGTCGTTCACCGCGTCGAGCGCGTCGCCCGAACTGAGGTCCGACTGCGCCATGCGGCCGCTGATTTCCGCCGTGCGTGCCGCCGTACTCTCTTCAAACGTGGCGTTGGCCGTCTGCAGAGCCGCCACCACTTCGGTCAGGCCCAACGTCGCCGCGGCAGCCTTGTTTTCCTCCACAGCGAGCACGGCGAGCAGGCCGCGCACTTCGGCCGTCTGCTTGCTGTATTCGTGGCGCGTGATGTCCTTGTAGGCTGAAAATTGCGGATAGAGCAGTTCGGCGGCTGCACTCTGTTCCGCCACGGGCGACTTGCGATAGAGGCGTGCCGTCCCGATGATGATTGACACGGCGTTGTCGCGCACGCGGTCGGCATCGGCCAGCACCTTGGTGGAGACGAACGCCCGCTGACGGTTGACGATGGAGTCAAGCGTGGCGATGGCCGCTTCGTAGGCCTCCGTCTTATCCTCGATGTGAAGCGCGGCCGGTGTGGCCGTGGTGACGTGTTTCATAACTTGGTGGTGGAAATCGGCGCATGAGCCGATGGACATTCTCGCCATTCCGAAAGATTTGATTTGCTTTGCCATAATAAAATGTTATTTTATGGTTATGAATAATTGTGTGCACGACCGACGGCCCTCTCCAAGCTCTACATTTTTGCAGCAGCATTTTGACGACCTTCAATGAGCTCCTGCATTTTTGCAACGGCCATTGACGACCCTCAATGAGCTCCTGCATTTTTGCAACGGCCATTGACGACCCTCAATAAGCTCCTGCATTTTGCAGCGGCATTTTGACGACCCTCAATGAGCTCCTGCATTTTGCAGCGGCATTTTGACGACCCTCAATGAGCTCTTGCATTTTGCAGCGGCATTTTGACGGCCTTCAATGAGCTCCTGCATTTTGCAGCGGCATTTTGACGACCCTCAATGAGCTCCTGCATTTTTGCAACGACCGGCGAAGAGCTGCGCCCCTCCCCGGCCGTGAACACAAAGATAAAGAGAAAAGACGCTTTACTTGCGCCGCAAGCGGATGTTTTTAAACATCATTTTGTCAGTCCCGCTTTCCTGAAATCTTTAGCGCACATGTTCTTTCTGTCCGGTGCGTCAGATGACAACAAACGACATCCTACACTTCCCACACCAGCAGAAGCAGCAACAGGAAGTCTTCCCGCGAGAGGAGGGTGGACAAGCGTTCGAGGGCGCGATACTTCACCGTGCGCACGGTGTTGAGGCTCACGCCCAGCGCGTCGGCTATCTCGGGCATCGACTTGCCCTGCACCAGGAGCGTGATGACCTGTCGGCTCTGGGGCGAGAGCTTGGCGACGGCCTCGGCGATGAGGCGTGAACTCTCTGTCTCGATGATGTGGGCGAGGAAGGTCTCGTTGGAGGAGAGGTTGAGATATTCCTCCCCGTCCAGCGGCGTGTCGTGGTGCGACTGCCACGTCCATTTGTCCAGGATGGTGTTGCGCAGGATGGTGAAGAAGTAATTGTTGAGGGACGAGACGCGGCCGATGTCGCGCCGGTGTGTCCAGAGCTTGAGGTAAGCCTCCTGCAGGAAGTCGTCGATAGCTTCGGGGTCGTCCACATAGCGGGAAGCAAACGCATGGAAGAGCACGGAGTTCTGTCGGATGAACTCCTCCATGCAGCGTTCGTCCCAAGTGGAGATGTCGAGCGGCAAGTCTTTCATCGCTCCTGCTCCTTCTCCTGTTTCGGGCCCATGAAATGGTCCACGATGAGCGCGATGGAGCCGTCGCCTGTCACGTTGCAGGCCGTCCCGAAGCTGTCCATCGCGATGTAGAGGGCAATCATGAGGGCCTGCGCTTCCGCATTAAATCCCAAAATCGACTCCAGGATGCCCAGCGAGGCCATGATGGCGCCTCCCGGAACGCCCGGTGCGGCGACCATCGTAATGCCCAGCATGCAGATGAAGCCTGCAAAGAGCATGAAGTCATGGGGCATGCCCTGCATCATCATCAGAGCCAGCGCACAAGCCACGATTTTCAACGTGCTGCCCGAGAGGTGGATGGTCGCGCAAAGAGGGATGACGAATCCCGCCACGCTGCCTGACACGCCGTTGCGCCGTGTCTGCTCCAGCGTCACGGGGATGGTGGCAGCCGACGACTGCGTCCCCAATGCCGTGAAATAGGCAGGAAGCATACGGGCCAGCAACTTAAACGGATTGCGACGCACGACGAGCCCCGCAGCGGAGTATTGCAAGACGAGCAGCAGGATGTGGAGCAGGAAGATGACGCCGATGATTTTGATGAATACGACAAGAATGGCCCAGACCTGTCCCGTGTGGGTCATGTTCAGGAAAATGCCGAAGATGTAGAGCGGCAGCAGCGGAAGGATGACGACGCGGATGACAGCCGAGATGATGTCGCGGAAATCATCAAACACACGCTTCAGGGCATCCGAGGCCAGCCCTGCAAGGCCCAGCCCCAACGTGAAGGCAAGCACGAGGGCCGTCATGACGTCCATCATGGGCGGGATGGGCACGGAGAAATAAGGTTTCGGGGCAGAAGCGTCCGTCACGGCGCTCAGCGATGAGCTTGTGTCGATGAGATGGGGAAAGACCAGCGACCCTGTCCCGTAGGAAAGGAAGCCGGAAAAGAGCGTGGCCCCGTAGGCCAGGAGCACGGTGAACAGCAGCATGCGGCCTGCCCCTTTTCCGATGTCAGAGATGGCGGGGACGACCAGCCCCACGATGATGAGCGGGATAATAAAGGTGAGAAACTCACTGAATATGCCGTTGAATGTGACAAACACACGTACAGCCCAGGCAGGCAACACATGCCCCATAGCCACTCCCAGGAGGATGGCCAGGATGATGCGGGGCAACAATCCGATTCGTATCTTTTTCTTCTCCATCATAACGTTATAAACAGTTGCTCCCGCAAATATACAGGAATAATGGGAATAACAAGCAGGGACGCGCCGACACCGGACTTCTTTTTCTTCGTCTGGAGGAAAAAGACATTTCCGTGTCGGCGCGTCCCTGCCCTTTGCTGCTGTATTTATCAGAAAGTGATACTCGACAACACCTTGTCCGAGGCACCGGCGTGGCTGTGCACGTAGTCGCCGGAGCGACGGCCGCAGTCAGCCAGATAGTCCGCATCGGTCAGCAAGCGGTCCATCCGGGCATTGAACGAAGTGGCATCAGTCACTTCAAAGCTGCCTCCCGTGTCGAGCAACTGGCGGGCTTCCTGGAAGCGTCGGTTGTTCGGGCCGAAGAGGACGGGCACGCCGTAGACCGCAGCCTCAAGCACATTGTGTATGCCCACGCCGAATCCGCCGCCCACGTAGGCGATTTCACCATAACGGTAAATGGAGGAGAGCAGGCCGAAACAGTCGACGATGAGGCAATCAGCCTTGGCCGCCTCCTCGGGAGTGGCTTGCGTGTAGCGCACATAGGGACGGCGCAGCTTGCCGATAATCTCTTGCAGATGGCTCTCGCCGATGACGTGCGGGGCGATGATGAGTTTCAACTCGGGATGCACGTTGAAATAGGGGATGAAGATGTCTTCATCGGGTTGCCACGAACTGCCGGCCACCAACACCCTGCTGCCCTGCTTGAAGGCTTCCACCAGCGGGAGCTGCTTGGCTTGCCCGAAGATTTCCATCACGCGGTCGAAACGGGTGTCGCCCACGACGGTCACATTGTGGATGTCGAGCCGGGCGAGCAGCCCCTTGGACAATTCGTTCTGCACGAAAAGGTGCGTGAAGCGGGTGAGCACCTTGAAATAGCGCCCGCCATACCAGCGGAAAAACACCTGGTTCGGACGGAAAATGGACGACACGCTGTAGGTCGGCACACCGCGGCGTTGCAGCCCCTTCAGGTAGTTCTGCCAGAACTCGTACTTGATGAAAAACGCCATGCAGGGGCGGGCCAGGTCGAGAAAGCGGCGCACATTGCGCGGCGTGTCGAACGGCAGGTAGCAGATGACATCCGCCCCGGCATAATTCTTGCGCACTTCGTAGCCCGAAGGGGAGAAGAACGTGAGGAGGATTTTATACTCCGGATGGTCACGCCGGATGCGCTCCATCAGGGGACGTCCCTGCTCAAACTCACCCAGCGAAGCGGCATGAAACCAGATGTAGCGTTCACCCGGCTCGATGCGCTCGCGAAGTGTCTTGAACACCTGTGCATGGCCGCGCACCATGAGCCGCACCTTCTTGTTGAAGAGCGACACCAGCTTGACGGCCATCAGGTAGATGCAAATTACAAAACTATACATGATGCGGGCAGGAGCTTATTTCAAGACCTCGATGGCACGACGCATACGGGCGATGGTCTCTTCCTTGCCCAACACGGAAGATATGTCAAACATGTGGGGGCCTTTGCCTTCGCCCACGAGCGTAAGGCGGAATGCGTTCATGATGTTGCCCGTGTGCAGGCCGTTGTCCTCAATCCATTTCATCACCACCCGCTCCTGGTTCTCGAGCGAGAAGTCGTCCAGGCTCTCCAGCAGGTCGGCCAGGCGGGTCATCATCTCGGCCGAATCGGGCTTCCAGCGTTTCTGCACGGTCTTGGGATCATACTCGGTCGGAGCGACGAAGAAGAACTTGCACGTGTCCCAAAGTTCCTTCACGAAGTTGACGCGGCCCTTCATCATGCCCACCACGGTCACGACCTTGTCCATCGGCGCGTCGATGCCGTGCTCCTTCAGGACAGGCATGAACATTTCAGCCACGCGCTCGTCGCTCATCTTCAGGATATATTCGTGGTTGAACCAGATGCCCTTCACGTAGTCGAAGCGTGCGCCGGCCTTGCTGCAACGGTGGATGTCGAAGAGGTGCACCATCTCGTCGAGCGTCATCAGCTCCTGGTCATTGCCCGGATTCCAGCCCAGCAAAGCCAGGAAATTGAGCACGGCCTCAGGCAGATAGCCTTCTTCGCGGAATCCTCTCGACACTTCGCCCGTCTTCGGGTCATGCCATTCGAGGGGGAACACCGGGAAGCCCAGGCGGTCGCCGTCGCGCTTGCTGAGCTTGCCTTTGCCGTCGGGCTTCAGCAAGAGAGGCAGGTGGGCAAAGGCGGGCATGGTGTCGGCCCAGCCGAAAGCACGGTAGAGCAACACGTGGAGCGGTGCGGAGGGCAGCCACTCTTCGCCGCGGATGACATGGGTCACTTCCATCAGGTGGTCATCCACGATGTTGGCCAGGTGATAGGTCGGGAGTTCGTCGGCCGACTTATAGAGCACCTTGTCGTCGAGGATGGACGAATTGATGACCACGTCGCCGCGGATGAGGTCGTTGACATGCACATCCTCGTCTGGTTCTATCTTGAAACGGACGACATACTGCTGTCCCTCGGCAATGAGGCGGTCGACTTCCTCCTGCGGCAAGGTCAGCGAATTGCGCATCATGCCACGCGTGTGGGCATCGTATTGGAAGTTGGGGATTTCAGCCCGTTTGGCCTCCAGCTCGGCGGGCGTGTCAAAGGCGATGTAGGCCTTGCCGGCATCGAGCAACTGACGGACATACTTCTTGTAGATGTCACGACGTTCCGACTGGCGGTAGGGACCGTGGTCACCACCGAAGCTGACGCCTTCGTCGAATTGGATGCCAAGCCACTTGAATGATTCTATGATATACTCCTCAGCGCCCGGAACGAAGCGATTGGAGTCGGTGTCTTCTATGCGGAAAATCAGGTCACCGCCATGCTGGCGGGCAAACAGATAATTGTATAACGCGGTACGGACGCCTCCGATGTGCAATGCTCCTGTCGGACTCGGAGCAAAACGCACTCTTACTTTTCTTTCTGCCATGCTTTAACAAAGTTTTTAAATAATGCGCAAAAGTAGCACATTTTTCGCTAAGTGCAGAACAAGTCTTGTATAGTTTAGCCTTGTAGCTGAAAATTAGGCCAAAATCATCCACACATGCCTGAACACTCACACTGAAACAGCCACCGTCCTTCCAAGGACATCATTTCCTTGCATCCAGATGGGAAAAATCCATGCCGGAAAGGTCTATCCAGTTCGAATAAATCCCATCCGGATAAGAGACAAGATATTCGGCCGGCCCTATCCCCGAACCAAGAATTCCTGCTGCCACAATCCGTAAACGCATACGCCTGTAATGTCTCAAATCCGAGGGCTTCTTGTCTGAAAACACACCGACATGAATTCCAAGGCCGGAATCATAAGCCATGACCGGATAAGCGGAATGAAACAATTGGCCCGGCTTCATATAGACATAATGTTTATGCTTCGGGCTGTAAACGAACAAGGGACGACGCCTTAAAGAATCTTCTTCCACAGTCCCGTCCTCCCGCTCCAGCTGGACACAGGCCAAGACAACGCTGCCCATGCTCGTCATGTAATTTTCCGGCGTGATGCCACCAGGAAGGAACAGATAGCCAATGTGGAAGCAGCAGTCTTTCGTCACATTCTTCAAGGTCGCATCCAGATACGAAGAGTTATCCAATACTCCATGCGGAGACATTAGCTTTATTGTAAACGACAAACCTTCATTCACTCTTTCCTCCACTTGAGCCAAAAGCCGACTTGGCATCAAGACTGCCAACATAACAAATACGATAATTGCTCTCATAAAACTATTGGTTTTCTATAATTTTTAATCGTTGCATAAAATCAAACATATTATCCATTACCTGCTTTTCATATTCTTCACTCATCCTGCCCATGTATTCAGAATGTTGACGCATATAGGCCTCAACTTCTCCCCGAACGACTTGTTCATTCATTTCGATTATATATGGAATATGCTGTTGAAAAGCTGTAGAATAAGGAAGAACGTACATATTATAATATAGTTCTCTTTTCTTTTTCTGTAATTCATTTCCGCCTTCCCTTGGAATTTTTTCAATTTCAAGAACTTCATAATATCTATTATACGCTACATCAACATCACTCTGCGAATAGTATTTCTCATACTTTTGCGTTATAATATTTCCATCAATATCCCTTTCTATAAATATATTATCAATCCATCGTTGTTTTACATGAACATACTCATGATAAACACAAGATCTAATATCTTCTTCTGTCAAGCCAGCTGCAAGCATGCGATCTTCAAAGACCGTAAGAATGCCTGTATCACTGTTATAATGCGCATATGTTTGTGGATAAAGTGTATCATTTTTCACAGTGTCAAGTATGGCAGAATTTCGTGAAATTCCCAATTCTCTTAGTTTTATTAATAAGAAATTATCAAAGATGTGATCAAAGCGTTCTTCGTAAGATGGTAGCGTTTCGTCCCCTTTATCACCAGAGACTGAACCTCCGCCACTTCCTCCTCCTGAAACTCCAACATTTCCTATTTCATCTTCAGGCCTAGGAAGTTTTTCAAAGAATCCACTAAAAGAGTATTCATAAGTAAAACCTGATACATGCTCATTCAAGACTTCATTTGCCAATAGATCTAACATTCTAGAGACATCATAACTTACTTCTGAGAAATAAAAATAATCATCTTGCCAAATATCTATATAAAGCATAAATGGGACTCTATCATAATAACTATGAACTTCTGTAAAATCAGCATATGGAAATATCACATTCACGCAAAATTTAGCCAATTCATCGAAAGTCTCTTGTGAAACGCTTATTACTACCAGCTCCGAACCATTTTGAGCAAACCCCGGTATGATCTCAAAATAAACAATTATTCTTAACAAATCTCCTATGCATTGATTTGATTCTCCTATACGTGTCTTTATACGTTTTTGTGATTCTGCCAAATCCACGGAATCAGCCATAAGAGCCAACTTTTTAGAGACATTTAGCCCTTTCTCCCGCAACTTTTTAAATCCAGCTGAAGATATATACGAGTTCTTCATCTCTGACAATTTCTCAGCATCCAACAAAATAGGAAAATCCAATCTACCAGTCAACTTTATATCGTCCATTCTTCCTTTTAATGACTGCAAACAGTAAATGACACACCCTTCTATTTCTTTATTGGAAGATTGAATAGGCAAACTATAATGCCAACCAAAATCTGAAGAAAATGAATATGTGGCCTCATCAAATAAAAAAGTCCTTCCAGGACAAATTTCGCAGGTATACTTCCATATTGTATCCTGTTCATTTAACAATTTTGCTAATGTTTGCCCCACACTAAAGTTTGGTTTCACAGCCACAACTGAATTCAATAAATATTCTTCTGTAGAACATGAAATCATGCTAAGAAAAAAAGAGAAGCATCCAAGAAAATAGTTAATATATTTCTTCATATAACCTATATATAAATTAGACTTTATTGGGAAATATAATAATTATTAAGAATATAGGAAATTTTACAGCCCAACAAAGCCAATTTTTTATACTAATTAACCATAAACGCCTATTACATCCCTTCACACAAAAATGATATAATACATTTCATTGTTTTTTAGAACCTTCTATACTAACAACATCTATATAAAAAAAGAGAATATAAACAGTGATAACTCCAAGATTGGCATCAACGCCTAATATTGTACACAAATTTCATCCCGAAACAGGTTTCCATACGCAGGTTACTGTCACACGCCCGGATACCTTCCTTTCCGCCCGACCACGGCCTCCTTTCGGCCCGTGAGCGGAAAGGAAGGCGTGGTCGGACGGAAAGGAGTCCGCTCAGGCAGGCATTCCAGGAGTGGATAACAGGCTGTTTTTCAAGGATGAATAAATAATCCTAAAATAAGCGGCACAGACCTGTCAGCAGCCGTCAGCGATTTTTCTTGTAGCTGACGATGGCCCACGTCCACACCACGACAGCATAAAGGCTCAAGGCCACGAACTGTGGCAACAGCTCGAGGAAGGAACTGCCCTTGAGATAGAGCATACGCAAGGCTTCGATGAAATAACGCAGAGGATTGAGATACGTGACAGCCTTTGCCCAGGCGGGCATACTGCTTACGGGAGTCAACAGACCACTCATCAGGATGAAGATGACCAGAAAGAAAAACATCACCAGCGCGGCCTGCTGCATGGTGTCGGAATAGTTGGACACGATGAGCCCCAGGCAGGACACGACAAGGATGAACAAGGTGGCAAAGAGGAGCAACAGTCCGACACTGCCCGCCGGTACCAGCCCATAGAACACACGGGCCAGAAGCATGGCATAGAAGAGTATGAACAACCCCACGCACCAATAAGGCACCAGCTTGGACAGGATGAAGTCGAAACGGCCCACAGGCGTGACATTGATTTGCTCGATGGTGCCCCGCTCCTTTTCACCCACGATGTTGAGCGCAGGCAGAAACCCCACGACCAGCACCAGCAACATGGCCATCAGGCCGGGCACCATAAACACGGTGTAGTCCAAACCGGCATTAAACAAATAGCGCGGACAGACATCCAGCCCGGCAAGGACAGGCCGACTCGCCAAAAGTCCTTCTTCCTCCCACAGTTCGGCTGCATATCCGGTCAGAATCTGGCTCAGGTAGGAACTGCCCAGGGCTGCCTTGACACCATTGACTCCATTGACAGAAACCAGCACACGGCTGCCGCCTTCGGCCACAAGCTCCCGTTCGAAGCCGGGCGAAATCTCCACGATGAAATCAGCCCGCCCGGCCTCCATGCAATGAAGCGCCTCGCGGTATGACGGGCAAGTCTCCGTCAGTACAAAGTAGGTTGAGGCCGACAGCTTGTGAACCAGACGTGCCGACAGTGGACTGTGGTCATTGTCCACCACGCACACCTTCAGGTTCTTCACCTCCTGTGTCGCAGCTTTCGGCATCAGAAACAAGACAAACAGCGGAAGCATGACAAACACCACAGGCAACACCCGCGTACGCATCATCTGCTTGAACTCTTTTTCTATCAAAAAACGTATGACCATAAGCACTCCTTTCATTCTAAACGGATTTTGAACTTCTTCCAGGACACGCCGAGCAGCACGCCCGCCATGAGCAGCAGGACGAGTGTCTCCCTCCAGACGTAGCGAAGCTCCACCCCCTGTATCATCAGCCGGCGCGCGATGTCGACATACCAGCGTGTGGGCACGATGACCGACACGCATTGCAGCGCGACGGGCATGCTCTCGACGGGAAACAGGATGCCCGAAAGGTAGATCGTGGGGATAATCACCAGCAGCGAAAGCAGCATGGCCGCGAGTTGGCTACGGACAACCGTGGAAATAAACAGCCCCAGGAACAGAGCGACCAATATGTAGAGCAGCGACACGGCTATGAAGCCTGGCAGGCTACCTGCGATGGGGATGTGGAGCATCGTGACGGAAAGCACCAGGATGGTGGTGAGGTTCAGGCAGGAAATGGCGAAGTAGGGCACCAGCTTGGCCAGCACGATGCAGAGAGGAGGCAACGGAGAAGCCAGCAGCACTTCCATCGTGCCGGCCTCCTTCTCGCGCACGATGGCGATGCTAGTCATCATGACGCAAATCAACATCAACACCAGCCCGATGACAGCAGGCACGAAGTTATACTCGCTCTTGCCCTGCGGATTGTAGAGCGTGCGGACGACGGGCGTGATGCCGGGAAAGGGACTCACCCCGCGGCCTTCGGTCAACGTGTGCAGATGGGCGGCCAGCACTTGCTGCATGTAGCCTGTGCGGATGGCCGCCTGGTTGGGTTCCGTGCCGTCGACCAAAATCTGCACGGAGGGACGGCCTCCGCGCCTCAACTCGCTTGCAAACTGTTCGCCAAACACGACGGCGACATCTATCTTCCCGCCCCGTAGCGAGGCTTCAAGGGCCGAAATATTGTCCTCACCGGCTGTGATGGAAAAGTAACGGCTGGCAGCAATGCGCTCCCGGAGTTGCGCCGTGACTTCATCCTTCGACAAGTCCAGGATGGCGACGCGCGAGTCCTTGACCTCCGTCGTGATGGCAAAGCCGAACAATATCATCAGCACGATGGGCATAACCAGCAGTATAAGCATCGTCCGTTTGTCACGGAAGATGTGATAGAATTCCTTTCGAAGGAATGACAAAAACTGTTTCTTCATGCTTCTCTTCCTCCTCCTTTATTTAATCGCTTGTGCGCTTTGCCCGACGGGCCAAAGCCAAAAAGACGTCATACATGGTCGCTACTCCGAAATCACGCTTCAAGTTGGCCGGCGTGTCAAGGGCTTCTATCTTCCCGTCGACCATAATGCTGACGCGGTCGCAATACTCGGCTTCGTCCATGTAGTGGGTAGTGACAAAGACAGTTATGCCCCGGTCAGAAGCGCGGTAGATAAGTTCCCAGAACTGCCGTCGTGTGATAGGGTCAACTCCACCCGTCGGCTCGTCGAGAAAGACGATTTTCGGGTCATGGAAGATGCTGAGGGAGAAAGCCAGCTTCTGCTTCCACCCCAACGGAAGCGATGCCACCAGCGCATCCCGCTCGGCAGCCAACCCCAGCTCACCCAACAGACGTTCGGCCTTCTCGCGGATGGTCTTGGCCGACATGCCATAAATGCCGCCAAAAAGGCGCAAGTTCTCAAACACCGTGAGGTCGTCGTAGAGGGCAAACTTCTGGCTCATGTAGCCAATGTGCTTCTTCACGTCTTCAGCCTGCCTGCACACATCATATCCGGCCACCGTGGCCCATCCGGCCGACGGACGGCTCAAGCCGCACAGCATCCGCATGGCCGTAGTCTTTCCGGCCCCGTTGGCACCGAGGAATCCGAATATCTCCCCTTCGTGCACCCGGAAGCTGATGTGGTCGGTCGCCGTAAACGCACCAAACTGCTTGGTGAGCCCTTCTGCTTCAATGACATACTTATCCTTCATCACTCTTCTTCATTAAAGACATGAAACAATCTTCCACCGTAGCCTGTATGGGAGTGACCTCCACCCGACGGTGGCCCAACCCGGCAAGGTAAGCCGCCAGCTCCTGCATACGGGCTTCCTCCCGCACCGTGACATGAAAGGCTTCGCCAAACGAAAAAGCCGTCAACACTTCGGGGCACGCACGCAAGTCGTCCAACAAGCGGTGCATGTCGTCCGCCTGCACGGCCCAGAGCGTATCCGTATAAGCCCCGACGATGCCCGAAGGCGTGTCGAGACGAAGGAATTCCCCATCCTGCATCAATGCGATGTGGTCGCACTGCCCGGCCTCATCCATGTAGGGAGTCGATACGATGATGGTAATCCCATGCTGAAGCCTCAGCCTCTTCAGCATTTCCCAAAATTCCTTGCGCGACACAGGATCGACACCCGTAGTCGGCTCGTCCAGAATCAGTACGCGCGGAGCATGGATAAGCGCACAGCTCAATGCCAACTTCTGTTTCATGCCGCCCGACAATTTGCCGGCTTTACGGGTCTTGAAGGGTTCTATCTGTCCATAGATGTCCTTCACCAAATCATAGTTTTCCTCGATGCTCGTGTGGAAGATGGAAGCAAAGAAGCTCAGGTTCTCCTCCACCGAAAGGTCCTGGTAGAGCGAAAAGCGGCCGGGCATGTATCCTATACGTCGGCGGATGGCCTTATAGTCACGCACGACATCAAGCCCATCGACCGACACAGTCCCTTCATCAGGAAGCAACAGCGTGGCCATAATGCGGAAAAGCGTGGTCTTTCCTGCACCGTCAGGACCGATGAGACCATAAATCTCGCCTTCGTCCACCGTGAAGTTCAAGCCTCGCAAAGCCTGCACTTGGCCTTTGCGGTAACTCTTCCTCAGCTTGCTGACCGTGATGATGTCCATGACTCCAAACAGTTAAAACTTCACATCACCGTACATGCCCCGCTTGATCAGGCCGTCATTCTTCACATCTATCTTGACGGCATAGACCAGGTTGGCCCGTTCGTCGCGTGTCTGAATGGTCTTGGGTGTGAACTCGGCCCGGTCGGCTATCCATGACACCGTGCCCTCATAAGCCCGCCGTCCGTCCTCGCCACTGTCTGCATACACCTGCACCCGCTGCCCGAGTTTTAACCGGGTCAACTGGTCTGCCGTAATATAAGCACGCAGCTTCATCCGCCCGACATCGGCCACTTTGAACAAGGCTTTTCCCGGCAACACATATTCACCGGCCTCGGCATACTTTGTCAAGACTGTCCCCTGGATGGGGCTGGTGATGACAGACTGGCGGATGCGGTCCTCCACTTGCGCCAGTTGTGCCGCAATGCTTTCGCCCTGGCTTCCAAGGCTGGTGTTGCTGCTGTTGATTTGTTCGGACGTGGCTGCCAACTGACGGCGCAAGACGGCTATCTGATAGTCTATGTCGTCCACCTGCTTTTCCGTGGCGGCATCGGCTTCCAGCAATTCGGCAAAGCGTTTCCGTTCCCGCTCCAGGTTGGCAATCTGCTGGCGGAGCGAGGCCAGCTGACGTCCGGCATCAAGCCGCTTGCTGTCTGTCGCTCCCAACGATGCCTGCAACTGCTGCCGCTGCAACGAGAGTTGCAACGTATCGACATAGCCCAGTTCCTCACCCGGCTTTACGGTCTGTCCTTCCTCTGCCCGGAAAGCCAGCAGTTCGCCAGTGCTCCTGGCCGAGACGATGATTTCTGTCGCTTCAAAAACACCCGAAGCGTCATAGTCCGTGTCACGTCCGTCGCAGGCACAGAGCAACAACAGCACGAAAGACAGGAAGAATAAATCACAATGTTTCATAATGGTATCATTCTTGATTTAATGTATGTTTTAATTCAAATAAGCTTTTCAGCATCTCAATCTCGTGTGTGGAACATTCCGTACGGGCCTGGTTCTCCCGTGTGATTTCCTGCAAGAGGCCGTTCGCGTCGATGACGCCGTGCTCCAGCTTCTTCTCTGCGGCCTGGCGGACCGAAGTACGCATGGCTATAATATCCTCATCATAGGCCATCATCTTGCGATACTGCTCCACGGCCGCCTGCTCCCGGGTCGACTGGAGACGGTTATTGAAAAGGAATGTCGCTTGTGCAGTCTCTGTCTGCATGCGGGTCAAATCGAGCTTGCGACGGTCGTCCTTATACGTATAGAGCTTGCTTATGTCCCATGTGAGGCGGACACCGATCCTGCCGTTCAGCGACCAGTCATGCCCGAACATGTCGGCAAACATGTCATAGCCCGGATAGCCGTAATAGCCTTGGGCAAACAGGCTCAGGCGGGGACGCAGGCCGGCTTGCAACAGTTTCTGCCGGGCTTCGGTCTGCGACAGGCGCGCCGCATACAAGGCCAGCTCCGGCCTCCGGCTCTCAAACGACACCGGCCAGGAAGCGTCAGGCTTCTGCAAATCGCGTATCTCCGCCACATCCTTATGGATAAACAAGGCCAACATCCGGCTGTAGGCTTCCCGTTGGGATTGCAAGGCTGTCCGGTCACGCCGGGCCTTCAGCCACTCGGCCTTCATCATATCGACATCTGACTTCATCGCCGTCCCGTGGCCCAAGCGTGCTTCCAGCTTGCGGCAATTATCCTGCAAAAGCGTTTGCAGGTCTTCATTCAAGCGTATCTTCTCTTCCAGCAACAGCAGGCCGAAAAACAACTCGTTCACACGCTGGCGGACAGCATAGAGGTCGACATCGGTCTGTGCAGTCTGCACCAGCCCGTCCTTGCCTGCCATGTCCCGACGGGCTTTCAGGTTGCCTCCGTCCCAAATCACCTGGTTCAAGTCGACGGCAATGCGATACTGGTCACGGGCCATACCCTTATATTGATAACCATTGCTCGTCAACAGGCCGGTCAGCACATCGGGCAAAGTCGCCACATCCGACTGGTAAGAGGCCTGCCCGCTGACGGACAGCTGCGGCAAGTAGCCCCGCTTGATGTTGGCCACAGAGTAGTCCGTCGCCTGCTCTATCAAGTCATACTGTTTCAAGAGCGGATAGTTGTCCCGCGCCAGACGTTGGCATTCGTCCAGCGTCAACTGGGCTTGGGCTGGAAGCAGCAACAGCATTGCCACCGCCCCAAACAAGATTCTCATGCGTGTCATGTTTCTCAATTTCGATTACATAAGCAAATTTACATCGCAGCCCTCCGACAAACAAGGTCTATACACTATCTATATTGAGTAAATCTGAACATTCCGCACAAAAGCTGCTTCCTTTTTGAGAAAAAATCAATATTCGCCTTATTTTTGCATCCATGGAAACCATCAACTTCAACCTCTTAAATGGAAAAGTCGGCATATTGCTCTGCACATCGGGCAGCCGGCAAGTACTCGTCAACGGCCAGTTCTACCACATCAAAAAAGGTATGGTCTGTTTCCACTCTCCGCTCATTTCCATCTACGAGCTTTCCAGGGATGACGCTTATGAAGAACTGTCCATCAGCGATGACATCGAAGTGTTCTATCCGGTATTCAAAGCCTTCTATGACTTAATTATAGGACTTAGTCTACCCAACAAGCCTTGCATCCTGCTCGATGAGAAACATATCAACCTCTTCCGACAACGTTGTTCACTCATCGAATCCGAGAAACGTGAACTCCCCACTCTCCAAGACAAAGGAGAGAAGTTGTTGTCAAGACACATCATCCAGTTGCTTGAACGAGAGACCATCCTGGAGTTCCTCCGCTTCTTTTGGAAAAGCCGGGCTGTCAAGTTCGAACCGGCCAAGAAAAAAGAAACCATCACATTCCGCTTCATTTATTCTCTCCTTGTACACTGCAAGACACAACGTCACGTAGATTTCTACGCCCGAGAAATCAACCTCTCACAAGGACATTTCACCCGCATCATCAAAGAACAGACCGGCAAGACACCAGCCCAATGGATTGCTGAAATGACTATCATCGATGCCAAGCTGCTGCTGGCCCAGTCGGACAAAAGCATCAAAGAAGTGGCCGCGGAACTGCATTTCCCCGAACAATTCACCTTCCGGAAGTTTTTCAAGACGCATGTGGGCCTCTCGCCCAAGGACTACCGGCTGCGTAACCGGCAAAAAAACGCGGACGACACGCCCCGCGCCGACTGATGCTCCTGGCAATCAAGAAACGGCAACAGAGTTCGTATCGCCCGCGTGGCAATCATAATAAAGCTTATTAGACTATTCTCCTTCCATTTTCCTCTTTACAAACTCCATCTTCAAGTTGGCTTCCTTCTGCTCCTTCTTTATCTGTTCGATGGCCGCAAGCACTTGGGCCAGGTCATAGACCTCGGCGATGGCCCGGCGGTCGGAAGGCAAGAGGTTCATGCGATAGGTGCGCTCGCCCAGAAACTCCACACGGATGGGGTCTTCGCGGTGCATCACGATGAAATCTATCACGCTGCTGTCCTGCCCCAGCACATAGTCGGCTTTCTCTATCTGCCAGCCCAAGTCCGAAGTCTCATAGACATCACGCGAGGGAGGCGTCTGTGCAAACGTGTCGCCCGACATCACCTTCACCGCCGTATGGTGTATGTTGCGCTTGCCGCAATAGATGGACGTGAGGCTCATCACTCCCCGTTCGCTCACCTGCGCACGGAGAAAAGTGCGGTTGGCATTCCTCTCCACGGTCTGCGACGGGCTGAAATAGTTGCCCACATCCTGATAGGCCGTGTCCTTCTCCAGCACATAACGCCCCTTGATGGAGTCGAGCACGGCCGTCTTGGCCCGGTAGGCACTGTCCAGATAGGCCAGCGTGCGGGTCTGCTCCTTCAGTTCGATTTGCTGCATGAGCTTGATGCCCGCGCGGCGTGCCTCCACCGCCTTGGGATAGAGCGTGCGTATGCTGTCGATTTGCGACTTGGCTTCGCTGTACGCTCCGGCCTGCAACAGCTCCTGGGCACGCTGCAAATAGGGCTGTGCCTTCTCCTCGTAATTGCTGCACGCAGCCAAGAGCACTGCCAGGCAGCCTATAAAGCATGTTCGTTTCATCTGTCTTTCTATGAAGTTTTGTGGTCCGACAAAAATACGCATTTATTTGGATTGCACCAGCCTTCTTGCCGGACTTTCCGGAGACAAGCGGAAAAAGAAGGCCATTCGTGGGACACAAGACGCCGTATATGCCTTACCATCTTAAATAGGGCCACTGTTTTTTCATCCGCCAATCAGCTGGCATACGGAACTCATCAGGTAAATATATGATACAAACATTCCGTCCACACCACTCCGTCCGCAAAGCACCTAAACTCCGCCCGCGCTTCCCCTCCTTTCCGTTCGAGCACGGAATAGAGTCGAGGCCCGGCCGGCCTCCTTTCCGCTCCCGCTCCGAATAGAGGCACAGCCCATGGGAAAACAAGGCTTCGAAAGACGAGCATCAACACACTTACTACCAACCTCTTACAATTCAGCTCCGGAGACTTGGACAGAAACATCGTCACGACCCCCGACATCATCTGAGGGCGAGGAAGGGACTTGCGAAAACTATCAACATACACAGGGGAAGTAACGGGTAAAAATCAATCGGAGACATGTCCCGGATTTGGGCGAAACGGTTTTTCCCCGTAACTTTGCGCCACGATAGAAACGGTTTTGAATATATCGTGCGATGATTGGGAGTGCGTTCTTGAGTCGTTTTTACTTTTGTGAAGAGGAAGATAGCGGGCTATCTGACGAAGAACAGAAGCGAAAAGAGTCCAAAAATCGCCCAAAGCGCACACGAAAACGAAAACATCAAGTCGAGACAAACGTTATATAGAAATTCAAAACAGTTTCTTATTATATATAAGGTAGCATCTATTTAAGAAATACGGAAAGACAATGATAGAACTGACGCAGCAAGACCTCATCGAACGATTCGACAAACCCATCTTCCACAAAATCTCCGAGACGGCCGACGAGCTGGGACTGGAGTGCTACGCCGTGGGCGGATACGTGCGCGACCTCTTCCTCGAACGTCCCTCGCAGGACATCGACGTCGTCGTCGTGGGCAGCGGCATCGCGATGGCCGAGGCGCTCGGGCAGAAATTGGGCAAGAAGGCGCATGTGTCGGTGTTTCGCAACTTCGGCACGGCCCAAGTGAAGTGCGGCTCGCTCGAAGTGGAGTTCGTGGGCGCACGCCGCGAATCCTATTCGCACGACTCGCGCAAGCCCATCGTCGAAGACGGCACGCTGGAGGACGACCAGAACCGACGCGACTTCACCATCAATGCCCTGGCCGTCTGCCTCAACCGGGCACGCTACGGCGAACTGGTCGACCCCTTCGACGGGCTGGCCGACATGAAGGAGAAGACCATCCGCACGCCGCTCGACCCGGACATCACCTTCAGCGACGACCCCCTGCGCATGATGCGCTGCGTGCGCTTCGCCACGCAACTGAATTTCTACATCGACGACGAGACGTTCGAGGCCCTCATGCGCAACAAGGAACGCATCCGCATCATCTCGCGCGAACGTATCGCCGAGGAGTTGAACAAAATCCTGCTCGCGCCCGTCCCCTCGAAAGGCTTCGTCGAGCTGGACCGCTGCGGACTGCTGGAGCTCATCTTCCCCGAACTCGTCGCGCTGCAAGGCGTGGAGACCATCCAGGGGCGCGGCCACAAGGACAATTTCTATCACACGCTGGAGGTCGTGGACAACATCGCCCGCATGACAGACAACCTGTGGCTGCGCTGGGCAGCCCTGCTGCACGACATCGGCAAACCGCGCACGAAACGCTGGGAACCGCGCGTCGGCTGGACGTTCCACAACCATAATTATGTGGGTGAAAAGATGGTGCCCGACCTCTTCCGGCGCATGAAGCTGCCGATGAACGAAAAAATGAAGTACGTCCAGAAGCTCGTCGGGCTGCACATGCGCCCCATCGTCATCGCCGACGACGTGGTGACCGACTCGGCCGTGCGCCGGCTGCTGTTCGAAGCGGGTGACGACATCGACGACCTCATGACACTGTGCGAAGCCGACATCACGTCCAAGAACCAGGTGCGCAAGCAGCAATTCCTCGACAACTTCAAGCTCGTGCGCCAGAAACTGAAGGACTTGGAAGAACGCGACCGCATCCGCAATTTCCAGCCTCCCGTGACGGGCGAGGAAATCATGCGTGTGTTCGACCTGCCGCCTTGCCGCGAAGTGGGCTCGCTGAAAAGCTCCATCAAGGACGCCATCCTCGACGGCGTCATCCCCAACGAACACGACGCAGCCTACGCCTTCATGCTGAAGAAAGCAGCGAAAATGGGGCTTACTCCGAAAAAGGAATGCTAAAATAAGGCCTTATCCATGCGCGGCAATCAATTCTTTTGTATATTTGCTGCATAAATATAACAACCATGAAAAAGACTATACGTGCATGGCTCAGCATCCTATTGGGATGCACCATATTGGCCTCTGGCTTCGTTTTCTTCATCAACCCCTACAACATCGTGCCGGGGGGAGTCTACGGCGCGAGCATCGTGCTCCACAACCTGTTCCCGTCCATCCAGGTGGGAACGTTCGGCTACATGTTTGACATCCCGCTGCTCATCCTCTCGGTCGTGCTTCTGGGAGCCAAGCTCGGCACGCGCACCATCGCGGCCGCCCTGACCACCCCGCTCATCATGAATGTCATCTCCAAACTGGTCTATCCCACCCAGGAAGCATTGGAAAAGCTCGACCCGGCCCAACTGCTGGGCGGCACGCTTAACATGAGCGACCACCTGATGCTGACTTCCGTCATCGGAGCAGCCGTCATCGGCGTCGGCACGGGCATCGTCGTACGCAACCAGGCCACCACGGGCGGCACCGACATCGTCGGCATGCTGCTCCAGAAATATGCCCACATCCGCTTCTCGAACGCCATCCTGCTGGCCGACGGCACCGTGGTGTGTTTCGGCTTGCTGGTCATCGGCTTCGGCATCGGCAGCGCCAACGACGTCAGCCAGCCGTCCTGGCATTTGTCACTCTATTCCCTCATCGCCATCTTCGTCACGTCGCGCGTCATCGCCTTTATGATCAACGGCGCCAAGAATGACAAGCTCATCTTCGTCATCAGCGACAGACACCTGGAAGACCTGCGCCAATACATCCTCCGCGACTTGGACCGCACAGGTACCTACATCAAGAGCAGCGGTGTCTACACGGGAGAAGACAAGGAAATGCTGTTCCTCGTCATCAGTTACAAGGAAGTGACAGGACTGAAACTGAAAATCAAGGAAGTCGACCCCACAGCGTTCGTCGTCGTGACCGATGCCTACGACACCTTCGGCGCCGGTTGGAAAGAACTTCCCTCACCCAACGAAGTGCAGCCGGAATAGGAGAAAAGGGAGCTCCGGAGGCATTTGTCCGTCTGAAAGTTGCATGCCACGCAAAATAAGTGTAACATTGCAAAAAACCCTATCATCATGAGACGACAACTGACAGCTATCCTCGCCGGCCTCCTCCTTCTGGGCGCCGGCATCACAGAAACAAAAGCGTGCACGGGCATCACCCTGAAGACACCCGACGGCAAGCCCGTCCTGGCCCGCACCATCGAGTGGGGCGGAAGCGACCTCAACAGCCAATACGTCATCGTCCCCCGGGGCTACAGGCAACAGTCCTACGTCCCCGGAGGCGTCGACGGCATGAAATTCGAAGCACGCTATGGCTATGTGGGGCTGGCCGTGGAGCAGAAAGAATTCGTGGCCGAAGGAGTGAACGAAAAAGGACTTTCCGCCGGCTTGTTCTACTTCCCGAACTATGGGAGCTATGAGACCTATGCTCCGGCAAAGAAAGACAGCAGCATCGCCGACCTGCAACTGGTGAGCTGGATTCTGGGGAGTTGCACGACCGTGGACGAAGTGCAGGAATCCATCGCCCAAGTGCACGTCGTCGCCGTTGACCCGCGTGCATCGACCGTCCACTGGCGCTTCGCCGACCCGTCAGGCCGGCAAGTGGTGCTGGAAATCATCGACGGGAAGCCCCGCTTCTATGAGAACAAACTGGGCGTGCTGACCAACTCCCCCGGATTCGAATGGCAACTGACCAACCTGAACAACTATGTCAACCTCTTCCCCGGAAGCGCTCCGACCCAGCAACTCGGCTCGACCCTCCTGGCCCCCTTCGGCGCAGGGAGCGGATTCCTGGGCATCCCCGGCGACGTGACTCCTCCCTCGCGCTTCGTGCGGGCAGCCTTCTACCAGGCCACAGCCCCGCAAGCGCCATCGGCAGAAGAAGCCGTGCGCCAGTGTTTCCAGATACTGAACAACTTCGACATCCCCATCGGCATCGAGAGTGCACGCGGAGAAAAGACATCCGGGCTGCCCAGCGCGACCCAATGGACATCGGCCACAGACCCGACAAACCGTGTCATCTACTACCGCACGATGCGTGACAGCCGCATCCGGAGCATCGACTTGAAAGCCATCGACTTCGCTCATGTCGCCTACCGTGCTGTCCCGCTCGACAACGTCGACCGCCAACCCATCGAGCCGATAGACATCCACTAAAAGTTTCAGCCCCCGGGCATACCAACCTAACGGATTATCACCTACCTTTGCAGGCGATAATCCGTTTTTCTTTAAATCAACGACAAAAACAATGGAACTTCCCAAAGACCCGATGATGCTCTACAGCTTCATCAACACCAAACTACGCGACTGCTATCCATCCCTCGACGCACTCTGCAACGACCTGCAAGTCAGCAAACAAGAAATCGTCCGCCAACTAGGCGAAGCCGGTTTCGAATACAGCGCCGAACACAACCGGTTCTGGTGAAACCATCCGCTTATTGAACTCTTTTACTTAAAATATACAAAAGTTTTAGGATACTTCGCCGTGTGTATATGTTTCCTTCCTATATTTGTGACAAATGAAACGAAATACACACATAGACTCTTTCTTCGGCACGAAAAACAAGAGAAGCCACAACTTTCAGTTTGTGATGTTGGTAAGGAGCTACCCGCTTCGTGCCTGAATCCCTATCCACCCCATTATCATCCGGACAGATTCTCCCAATCAATGAACATAACCATTCTAATATATATACCAATACACCCTAACTTATGGACGAAATAGCCATAATCCTGATACTTATCTTACTCAACGGCATATTTGCCATGTCTGAAATTGCCGTCATCTCGGCACGCAAATCCAGTCTGTCAACCGACCTCAAGAAGGGCAGCAAATCAGCCAAGATGGCACTAAAACTGGCTAACGACCCCGACCGCTTCCTCTCCACGGTGCAAATCGGCATCACGCTCATCGGTATCCTGACGGGTATCTACTCCGGAGCTTCGCTGGCCGACGACTTCTCCGACCTGCTGACAAGCGCCGGTTTTCCACAAGCATACGCCCGCTTGACAGCCCAGACCATCATCATCATCCTGGTGACGTATCTCAGCATCATCTTCGGAGAACTTGTACCGAAACGCATCGGTTTGAGCATGGCTGAAAAAGCCTCCAAAGCCGTAGCCCGCCCCATGTATTTCCTTTCAGTCATCGCAGCCCCGTTCGTCTGGATATTGGCCAAGAGCACGGAAGCCATGTTCAACCTGCTGGGCATCAAGGAAGCCGAAAGCAAGGTGACGGAGGAAGAAATCAAGTCCATCGTGCAAGAAGGCAAGGAAGATGGTGAAGTGCAGGAAGTGGAACAAGACATCGTCGAACGCGTATTCCTTTTGGGCGACCTGAAGGTCAGCTCGCTCATGACCCACCGCTCCGACATCGTAGCGCTCGACATACACAACAACGAAGAGGAAATCAAAGCCATCCTGGAAGAAAATCTCTATGAGACTTATCCCGTCATCGACCGCACGTTTGACAACACGCTGGGCATCGTCGGCCTGAAAGACCTCATCTTCCGTTTCGGACAGAAGAATGCATTCAAACTTGAAGAAGTGGTGCGCCCGGCAACTTATTTCCACGACAACATGAGCGTCTATAAAGCTCTGGAACAGATGAAGGAGCACCGCCTCAGCCAAGCATTCATCTGCGACGAATTCGGCAGTTTCCAAGGCATCATCACCTTGAAAGACATCCTCGGCGGACTGGTGGGCACCATCGAAGGGACCACAGACGAACCGGAAATCATCAAACGCAACGAGTCGGACAGCTGGCTGGTCGACGGACAGTGCACATTCTACAACTTCCTGTCCTACTTCGACCAGGAAGACCTCTACGACAGCGACAGCAATTACAGCACCGTGGGCGGCCTCATCCTCGAGCTGCTCGAACACATCCCCCAATCGGGAGAACAAGTCGACTGGAAAGGTTTCCACTTCGAGATAGTCGATATGGACGGAGCGCGTATCGACAAGGTGCTCGTCACAGCTGATGCGAACATCCTGCAAGGCAACATCGGTTAAGGGCATGACTGAAGAGACCAAAGACAAACTCCGGCAGTGGGCACAACGCTATCACAGCCGCAGCTTCATCGCGACTGACCCCGTGCAGTTTCCACACCGCTACACACGCAAGCAGGACATCGAGACGAGCGGCTTGTTGACAGCCATACTCAGCTTCGGGTCACGCAAGCAAATCCTGAAGAAAGCCGACGAACTGGATGCACTCATGCAGCACTGTCCCCACGAATACATCCTCTCCGGCCAGTGGCAAACGGATTTCCCGGCCAACCGGCAAGACAGCTTCTACCGCATGCTGTCTTACTCCGCTTTCCGTTTTTACTTCGAACGGCTGCATACGGCTTATACCCGCTATGACAGCCTGGAAGAAGCCTTGGCTGACTATTCGGGAACTCCGATGGAACGTCTCTGTACCTTCCTGGACGTGTCGCCCCAGAGTCCGCAAAAGAAATTGAACATGTTCCTGCGCTGGATGATTCGTATCGGAAGCGAAGTGGACTTCGGCATTTGGACGACGTTCTCCCCTGCCGAACTCCTGATACCACTCGACACACACGTCTGCCGCATGGCCTACGAACTGGGACTTATCGAAAAACCCACGTTCTCCCTACGCAATGCCCAACGTATCACCCAAGTGTTGGCCGAAGCATTTCCCGGAGACCCCTGCCTGGGAGACTTCGCCCTGTTCGGATTCGGGATAAATCGGGCTGAAAACTGATAAAACATCTGTTTCGAGGGCAAAAACCATATAATCTGTGCCCCGGAAAAGCCTATAAGTGACGAAAAAGCACTAATTTTGCGGCTGATGAAAAACATGATAACTAATACCCTAAATAAATAACTAAGCATGGAAGCAGTATTCAGCTACATTATCGGTCTCGGGGCAGCCGTCATGATGCCTATCATCTTTACGATACTCGGTGTGTGTATCGGAATCAAATTTGGAAAAGCTCTCAAGAGTGGCCTACTCGTCGGTGTGGGTTTCGTAGGACTATCCGTCATCACAGGATTGCTGACCGACAGCCTGGGAGAACCCCTGAAAAAAGTAACAGAAATCTATGGTCTGAGCCTGGGTATCTTCGACATGGGATGGCCCGCAGCAGCCTCTGTGGCCTACAACACGTCTGTCGGTGCCTTCATCATCCCGGTCTGCCTGGCAGTGAACATCGTGATGCTCCTCACCAAGACCACCAAGACTGTCAACATCGACTTGTGGAACTACTGGCACTTCGCCTTCATCGGCGCCGTGGTCTACTTCGCCTCCGACAACATCTGGTGGGGCTTCTTCGCAGCCGTCATCTGCTACATCATCACCCTCATCATGGCCGACCTGACAGCCGACAAGTTCCAGAAATACTACGACGGCATGGACGGCATCTCCATCCCGCAGCCGTTCTGCCAAGGCTTTGTGCCCTTCGCCCTTGTTATCAACAAGATTCTCGACAAGATTCCGGGCTTCGACAAACTGAACATTGACGCCGAAGGCATGAAGAAGAAATTCGGCATTATGGGTGAACCGCTCTTCCTCGGCGTCATCGTGGGCTGTGCCATCGGCGCACTGGCTTGCAAGGACAGCAAGGAACTCGTCAACAACATTCCCTCCATCCTCGGCCTGGGCATCAAGATGGGAGCCGTCATGGAGCTTATCCCGCGCATCACCAGCCTCTTCATCGAAGGTCTGAAACCCATCTCAGACGCTACCCGTGAGCTCATCGCACGCAAGTTCAAAAACAGTGCCGGACTGAACATCGGCATGAGTCCCGCGCTCGTCATCGGTCACCCGACGACACTCGTCGTGTCCCTCCTGCTCATCCCCGTGGTGCTGTTCCTCTCCGTCATCCTTCCGGGCAACCAGTTCCTGCCGTTGGCTTCGCTGGCCGGCATGTTCTACTTGTTCCCGGCCGTCCTTCCCATCACGAAGGGTAACGTGCTGAAGACATTCATCGTCGGACTGGTCGCACTCATCGTCGGACTTTACTTCGTGACCAACCTGGCTCCACACTTCACTGAAGCCGCAACGGACGTCTACATGAAGACACAAGACGCTGCCGTACGCATTCCTGAAGGATTCCAAGGCGGCGCACTCGACTTCGCTTCGAGCATCTTCTCCTGGATTATCTTCCACCTGACGTACAGCTTCAAGTATATCGGCGCTGGCATACTCGTACTCTTCACCATGGGCATGATGTACCTCAACCGCGTGCGCATCATCAAAGCATCCAAACATGAAAACAAATAAACACTGATAAATACATACGACTATGAAAAGATTAACACTTGCCATTCTGATGGGTGTAGCCGCCCTGAGCGGTTCGGCCCAAGTGAACTACAAAATCCAGACGGCGTGCAACCCGATGGACGTGAAACACTACGACACGGAGCGCCTGCGCAGCGCATTTGTCATGGACAAGGTGATGGTCAATGATGAAATCAACCTGACCTACTCCATGTATGACCGCTTCATATTCGGAGGCGCGGTGCCTGCCACCAAGGAACTCGTGCTGGAGACCATCGACCCGCTGAAGGCACCTTACTTCCTCTTCGGACGCGAGCTGGGCGTCATCAACGTGGGCGGTGACGGCATCGTGAGCGTAGACGGAAAAGAATATGAACTGAAATTCAAAGAAGCCCTCTATGTCGGCCGTGGCAACAAGGAAGTGAAGTTCAAGAGCAAAGACGCTTCCAACCCGGCACGCTTCTATCTCAATTCAGCCACCGCACACAAGGAATACAAGACGCAGTGGATTACCATCGACGGACGCAAAGGCTCACTCAAGGCCAACAGCATGGCTGCCGGCAAGATGGAAGAAAGCAATGACCGTGTCATCAACCAGCTCATCGTCAACAACGTGCTGGAAGAAGGCCCGTGCCAACTGCAAATGGGCTTGACGGAGCTGAAGCCGGGCAGCGTGTGGAACACCATGCCGCCTCACATCCACAGCCGCCGCATCGAGGCTTACTTCTATTTCAACGTGCCTGAAGGCAATGCCATCTGCCACCTCATGGGCGAGCCGCAGGAAGAACGCCTCGTGTGGTTGCACAACGAGCAGGCCATCATGTCGCCCGAATGGTCCATCCACGCCGCTGCCGGAACGAGCAACTACATGTTCATCTGGGGTATGGCCGGCGAGAACCTCGACTATGGTGACCAAGATAAGATTCAATACTTGGAGATGAAGTAAACAGCCCCTCCAAATCCGGGCCCTCCAAATCCAGGCCCCTCCAAACCTCCCCCGAAGGGGAGGCTTCTATACGAAACGCGGGTGATGCAGAAATGGAACTGCATCACCCGCGTTGTTTTTCTCTGCGACCTAAAGCCGAGGCGTGTTAACGGTAGTATTCGTACATGTTGTTTATAAACGTATAAAACAAACTTTCATTGTAGTTATAGTCCAAAGGATAATATTCCTTTAGCACTAAGCGTTCTTGGCCAGTGGAAATATCATAAAAATCACATGAGCCAATCTGATAACTAACAATCTTGTCAACACCATTGCTTATTACCACACCATTATCCGAACCTTGAATAATATCTTTATTTGCAGGCTCTGCCATTACAAAGTCTAGACAGAATTTATCTCCCCAAAAGAGATACTGAATCATCCTCGTACCGTCGTCCAATAATGAAGATTCACTTTTTACCCTCGTGGGCATATCCATAAACCCCCTGCAACCGTAATGATTCCACGTAGCGGAGTTATCGCCTAACAAATAAATATAATCATCAGAAGCATAACCAGAACTTTTAGCACCATAACAAAGAGTAAAATTCAATATAACGGGATTGTCTACATCATCATATTTCTTATTGTCAACTTCATTTAGCAAAGCCATAACTTTCACCATCCGGCAGTTTGAAATGTCCGGCGTTTGCGCCCGCAGCCCTGCTACGGCGAGCAAGAACAGAAAAATCGTGATACATCTTTTCATAAAGGTATAATTTAAAGGTTAATGTCTGTTGGCAAATGTACACAAAAGATTCCACATTGCCCGCAATTTGCCCTGCACCTTTGGCTAACACGCACAAAAAAAGCCTCCCCTTCGGGGGAGGTTTGGAGGGGCCCGGACTTGGAGGGGCCCGGACCTGGAAAGGCTTGTTATTCCAGCGTCACTTCCACCGGGCAATGGTCCGACCCGAGAATCTCGGTGTGAATCTTCGCCCCGGCGAGACGCTCGCGCAGGCGGTTGGAGACGACGAAATAGTCGATGCGCCAGCCGGCGTTCTTCTCGCGGGCCTTGAAGCGGTAGGACCACCAGGAATAGATGTCTGTCTGGTCAGGGTAGAAGTAACGGAACGTGTCGGTGAAACCTGCGTCGAGCAACTGTTGGAACTTGGCACGCTCCTCATCGGTGAAGCCTGCGTTCTTGCGGTTGCTTTTCGGGTTCTTCAGGTCGATTTCCTGATGGGCGACGTTCATGTCGCCGCAGACGATGACGGGCTTGCGGGCGTCGAGCCGCAGGAGATAGTCGCGGAAGGCGTCCTCCCACGTCATGCGGTAGTCCAGGCGACGGAGGCCGTCCTGCGAATTGGGCGTGTAGACGGTCACGAGGAAGAAGTCGTCCATCTCCAGCGTGATGACGCGCCCCTCACGGTCGTGCTCCTCGATGTCGAGTCCGTAGGTCACGCTTAGAGGTTTGCGGCGCGTGAAAATGGCTGTGCCCGAATAGCCTTTCTTCTCGGCATAGTTCCAGTAAGACTCGTATCCGTCAAACGAGAGGTCGAGTTGTCCCTCCTGCATCTTGGTCTCCTGAAGGCAGAAAAAGTCGGCATCAAGTGCCTGAAAGGTCTCGCGGAAACCTTTGTCGCAACAGGCGCGAAGCCCGTTGACATTCCATGAAATCAGCTTTATCATATAATCTGTACGGTTTTAATTGATTCGTTTCATTTTTGCATTCATTGCACAAATATACGCAATTCCCACGATATTCCTCCACCGACACGCGACATGCATACCTATCCGCATATTTATGCACCGCCACGCGCTTCCGCTTCCCTCCGGCCCGCGGGCGGAAAGGAGGCCGCGCAGGGACGGAAAGGAGTGCGCCCAGGCACGCCTTCCTATCGCACCCGACAAAGTCTTCACACGGTGCTTTTTCGTCCCAAAAACCGCACGTTCAAGCCGCCTGTCCGCGCTATTTCAAGCCTTCACGGCAACAAAATCCAAAAAACAACATGCACCATAAAAGGCTTTATTTGGCATAAAAAAGACAGCTTGCAAGGAATATCCGCGTTCGATAGACGAGAAAGTCACCTCACAAGCTGTCTTATAAGCTAAATCCTGTGCGCCCTAAAAACGAATTTTTCCCGCTATCTGCCGGGAGGGGCGAAAAAAGCGATGTTAAAAGTGCATAAATATACCGTTCTTACATGAACTCCTCCGGTTCGCGCCGTGCGCTGAACTTGGCGTGAAGCATGGCCGTATAGGGAGTGTCGAAGGTCAACGCCCCGGCAGGGCAAGCCTTCACACAGGCACAACACTTGATGCAGGTCGAAGGTTCGGTCTGCACCTCACCCTCATCGGTCATGCGGATAGACATCGTGGGACAACAGTCGACACAGGTCCCGCATCCCGTGCAGTCGTCCTCATGCCACACGGGAGCCTGCGGCGTGGGCTTGCCCACTTCGCGATAGGGCACGTTGCCCTTGATGTAGAAAGGAGCTAAGGCTTCCACCCCGCCGGCCGCGTCCAACTTGTGGCGTGCACTGCGCCCGAACTCCTCGGCCAGCAGCAAGTCTGCCTCATCCGGACGTCCTTCGGCAATGGGCATGCCGGGGCGACTGTAAGAATGTTCGCCGACGAAAGCGCCTGCGGCCACAGGCACGAAGCCCTGCGCCGTCATCGCGTCACGCAGTTCGACAAGTGCGTCCTCATAATCACGGTTTCCGTAGACGACCAGCAAGACGGCGGGCGTCTGCTCTCCCCGAACGTTTTTCAGCCGTTGCAAGGCCAGAGGGGCCACACGTCCGGCATACACCGGCACGGCGATGACGGCCAGGCAGTCGCTGCCGAGGCGGACGGTGTCGCGCAGCTGGCGGCAGGTCAGGTCAAGCTCTTCAGCCGGCGCGGCCTGACATCCACGTGCGACGGCACGTGCTATTTTCAGCGAAGTGTGAGTGGGTGAAAACGTAATCACCCGTGTGTGTATAGTCTTCATATTGTCAGTTAAAGATAAGTTAGTCATTCGTCTGCACAAAGGTAGGCTTTTCGTACGAAATGCCTGTCCTCGCAACTGCAATCTTTGCGCCGGGCCGCAGAAAAAGCCCCGAAAGTCTTTCTGTTTTCGCCCCGAATGCCTATTTTTGGACAAACCAAAAATCTTACATCATGACAAAAGAATCCACCTCCCGTCCGCTCGATGTGCAAAGCCTGGAAAAAGCCATCGAGCTCTATAAGCAACTGGACGCCGACCGCGCCGACGCTTTCCACTATCTTGACAGGAACTATGCCGTCTCGGAAATCAGGACCTATTACCCCTTGGGCGAAGACATAACCTATGCCTGCAACGACAACAACCGGGCGCAATACCTGATGGACGACCGGGCGAAGCGTGCCTGGAGGATTCTTGACGCCTACGGCAACTTGGTGCATTTCAGCGCGGACGACATCGACTTCGAGAAAGTGGACCAGCTGGAGAACGTGGAGTATGTGCATGACCTCTATGCCAAATTCCGCTTCAACATCGAGGCTTACCAAAACGGTGTGGCGCTCGTGCATTGGACGGCCTATCCCGACGGCCTCTACTTCGCGGACGAAGACGGTTTCGGAGCTGAGCCCAACGACGAAGTGAACGTCTATGCCTACATCGACCGCGACGGTCGGACGATAATCCCGTTTCAGCCGATGACCGGCGAAGAGAGAAAAGACCTGCGCCGGAAAGCAGAGGAAATCGTGAAGATGCGCAGTCAGGTGTGAACATTGCACCGCGTGCAAAGGACATTCTCGCAAAATATCGTTATCTTTGCCTTTTACTAACAAACATAAAAGCCTATCGACAACGCATGAAAGTTATTGATTTGATTACAAGCACCGACAAGACGGCCTTTTCCTTCGAGATTCTTCCCCCGATAAAAGGAAAAGGCATTGACACGCTCTATCAAACCATCGACACCCTCCGCGAGTTTGACCCTAAATACATCAACATCACCACCCATCGCAGCGAATACGTCTACAAGGACTTGGGCGGCGGCCTTTTCCAACGCAGCCGCCTGCGCCGGCGTCCGGGGACGGTGGCCGTGGCAGCAGCTATCCAGAACAAGTATAACATCACCGTCGTCCCCCACATCCTGTGCAGCGGCTTCACACGCGAGGAGACCGAATATGTCCTGCTCGACCTTCAGTTTCTCGGCATCACGGACCTGCTCGTGCTGCGTGGCGACAAAGCCAAGCACGAAAGCATATTCGTGCCCGAATGCGACGGCTATTCGCACGCCGTCGAGCTGGAAGCGCAGATCAACGATTTCAACCGCGGGCTGTTCGTCGACGGTTCGCCGGCAGAAGTGACCAAGACGCCGTTCCACTACGGAGTGGCCTGCTATCCGGAAAAGCACGAAGAAGCCCCCAACATGGAGTCGGACATCTACTGGCTGAAAAAGAAAATCGAAGCGGGAGCGGAATACGCCGTGACCCAGCTCTTTTACGACAACCGCAAGTATTTTGACTTCGTGAAACGCGTGCGGGAGGCAGGCATCAACGTGCCCATCATCCCCGGCATCAAGCCTTTCACGAAACTGTCACAGCTCAACATGGTGCCCAAGACCTTCAAAGTGGACATCCCGGAACCCCTCTCCTCCGAGGCAGCCCGCTGCAAGACCGACGAAGAAGCTGCGGCCCTAGGCATCGAGTGGTGCGTGTCCCAATGCCGGGAGCTTATCGCAGCAGGCGTGCCGAGCATCCATTTCTACACGGTGTCAGCCGTCAAGAGCATTCACGAAGTGGCCAAGCAAATCTTCTGACGCCTATGTTTTTCAAGGACATCATCGGACAAGAACAGGTCAAGGAACGGCTTCGTCTCGAGCTGCACGAAGGACGTGTCCCCCATGCCCAACTGTTTGCCGGGCCGGAAGGTTCCGGCGCACTCCCGCTGGCCATCGCCTACGCACGCTTCCTGCTGTGCACTCATCGCGGTGAGACCGACGCATGTGGCACGTGTCCCTCCTGTGTGAAGCTGAACAAGCTGGCGCATCCTGACTTGCATTTCGTCTTTCCCGTGGTGAAACGGAAAGGCGGAGGCGACACGGTGTCCGACGATTACATCCGCGAATGGCGCGAACTGGCCATCTCCACCCCCTACTTCGGCCTGAACCACTGGCTCGACGCTATGGGCGCCGAAAACCAGCAGGCACAAATCTTCGTCAAGGAAAGTGACGAACTGACGCGCAAGCTCAGCCTGAAATCAAGCGAAGGAGGCTACAAGGTGGTCGTCCTTTGGCTGCCGGAAAAGATGAAAGTGGAATGTGCCAACAAACTACTCAAACTGCTCGAAGAGCCCCCCGCACTGACGGTGTTCCTGCTTGTCAGCGAAGAGCCTGACCGCATACTCCCCACCATCCTGAGCCGCACGCAGCGTGTCAACGTCCCCCGACTCGGCGACAACGAGATAAGCACGGCGCTCTCCCGACAGTTCGGCTTGCAGCCGTCCGACGCTGCGGAGACGGCCCGCCTGGCCAACGGCAGCTACCTGCAAGCACTGGAAATCATTCACCGGGGCGATGACAACCTCCTGTTCTTCGAGTTGTTCGTCAGCCTGATGCGACTGGCTTACCAGCGCAAGGTGAAAGACATGAAGGATTGGAGCGAGACGGTGGCCACGATGGGCCGCGAACGCCAGAAGAATTTCCTGGCCTACTGCCAGCGCATGGTGCGCGAAAACTTCATCTCCAACTTCCACAGACGGGAACTGAACTACATGAACCGCGACGAAGCCAACTTTGCCGTGCGCTTCGCGCCGTTCATCAATGAACGCAATGTCATCGGCATTGCCGACGAACTGAGCGAAGCCCAAGCACACATCGAGCAGAACGTAAACCCGCGTATGGTGTTCTTTGACTTCGCCCTGAAAATGATTGTACTATTAATACAGTGACAAGGGCCGGGACTGTCGACAGACCCTGCCCCAACGACCAGATAAAAACTCAAACACTATGGATTTCAAACTTACCAACGGCAGCGGAAGGCTATCAGCCAAAGGATGCGGCCGACAAGATAACAAACTGAACACTTATGACTGGCTGGCCGACATCCCTGCGGGAGAAGAAGCCGGCGACATGGTCGAAGTGCAATTCAAGAACACCCGCAAGGGATACTACAAGAACAGCAACAAGCTGAAATTGGAGAAAGGCGACATCGTGGCCGTCGAAGCCAGTCCCGGGCACGACATCGGCACCGTGACACTCACCGGACGCCTCGTCCCGCTCCAGATGAAAAAAGCCAATCTGAAACCGGACGCTGAAATACGCCGCATCTATCGGAAAGCCAAGCCTGTCGACCTGGAAAAATACGCAGAAGCAAAGGCCAAGGAACACGACACCATGATACGCTCGCGCCAAATCGCCGCGCGGCTGAAGCTGAACATGAAAATCGGCGACGTGGAATACCAGGGAGACGGCAACAAAGCCATATTCTACTACATCGCAGACGAGCGTGTGGACTTCCGCCAACTCATCAAGGTGCTGGCCGAGGCCTTCCACGTGCGCATCGAGATGAAGCAAATCGGAGCACGCCAAGAAGCCGGACGCATAGGAGGTATCGGTCCCTGCGGACGGGAATTGTGCTGCGCCACCTGGATGACCAACTTTGTCTCTGTCTCGACCAATGCAGCCCGTATCCAAGACATCTCACTCAATCCCCAAAAACTGGCCGGACAATGCGCCAAACTCAAATGCTGCCTGAATTACGAAGTGGATGCCTACGTGGAATGTACCAAGCGAATGCCCTCACGCGAAATCACACTGGAAACCAAGGACGCGACATTCTATTACTTCAAAGCAGACATTCTCAAAGGACAGGTCTCATACTCCACCGACAAAAATTTTGCAGCCAACCTGGTGACCATCACCGGAAGACGGGCCTTTGAAGTCATCAACATGAACCGCAACGGCATCAAGCCCGACAGCCTGCTGGAGGAAGCGCACACCAGCGAACCCAAACGGCCTGTCGACCTGTTGGAACAGGAAAGCGTGACACGCTTCGACAAAACAAAAAAGAACAAGAAAAAGAAGAAAAGCGGACAAGGACAGCCTGCCAACAACGGAGAAGCAAAGAAAGCAGCCGCACAACAACCGGACAACCGAAAAACCGAGTCCAAGAAATCACAGCCCGAAAACAAAAACAAAAACCAAGAAAAAGGACAGGAGAAAGGACAGCAACCGGCTGAAGCAAAGAAGAACAACACGCCCAGAAAGCGCAACAACAAAGGAAACCGTCCTCCCCAAGAGCCCGGCAAAAAGCAACAGGCCAATCCGACTCCCCAACCTAAAAACAACGCCAACCCTCAATAAATGGCCTGCCTGACACATTCGTTGAAAAAAACCATCCTGCTGCCGGCAATCATCCTGCTGGCAGCAGCTTGCCACGCTCCGGAAGGCTACCACGCATTCCGGACACTGCCGGATGAAGGTTGGAAACGGGACGACACGCTCTACTTCTCCCTCCCCCGGCAGACTGGGACACGCCCCTGCCGCGCTACGCTCGAAATACGTCACAGGGGCGACTACCCCTACTGCTCGCTGTGGCTGCTCGTCAGCCACAACACGGCCGACTCACTCACCTTCCGCACAGACACTGTGGAGTGCATGCTGGTCGACAAGCACGGCCACTTCGACGGCGCAGGCATCAACGACCTATACCAGAAAAGTTTTCCCCTGCCTGACATCACGCTGCATGAAGGCTCAGCGCCGACCTTCAAAATCGCCCCTTTCATGAAAGACCGCCTGCTGGAAGGCATTTCCGACGTCGGCATCCGGCTGACTCCCACACAGCATCCGACGGAATAACCCCATACATTCTTGAAAAAGCGACCCTGGACTCCGCCCGACCACGGAAAGGAAGGTAAGGCCGGGCGGAGTCTATTCCGTGGTCGGCTACCCTTAACAGGGCGCAAAGCCGCAAAGAAAAGGGCATTTTCGCCCTCTCCTTACGTCCGTTTCCGCCCCGCGTCGATGCGGATGAAAACAAACAAAAGGATGGTGAAGCCCCACAGCGAGGAGCCTCCATAACTGAAGAACGGCAACGGAATGCCGATGACCGGTGTCAACCCCAGCACCATGCCGACATTGATGAACAAGTGAAAGAGGAAAATGCTCACCAGCGAATAGCCGTAGACGCGGCCGAAACGACTGCTCTGTCGCTCGGCAAGCACCAACAGGCGGAGGATGAATGCCAGAAACAACAACAGCACGACCGAAGCGCCGATGAACCCCTGCTCCTCGCCCACGGTGCAGAAGATGAAGTCCGTGTCCTGTTCGGGGACGTATTCAAGCTTGGTCTGCGTCCCGTTCAGAAATCCCTTGCCCGTCAGCCCGCCGGAACCGATGGCTATCTTCGACTGGTTCACATTGTAACCCACTCCCGACAAATCTTCCTTCATGCCCAGCACCACTTCGATACGCGCTTTCTGGTGGGGCTGGAGCACCTTGGCAAACACAAAGTCGCTGGAATAAAAGAAAGCCAGCGAACCAAGTGTGAACAGGGCGATGTAGGCAAAATTGTTCATCCGCTCGCGCAGCCACAGGACACACAACGTCACCATCAACCCGACGCACACGCCAAGCTGCACCCAGGTGATGTCAAACGGTATAACATAGGCTGAAAACAGCAAAGCCAGCAACGTCAGCCCCAAGCTGCATCCCAGCATCCAGCGGACCACCACCGTGCGGTGCGTGTACACCCCGACCATCCCGGCCGTGCAGACCTGGATGAGAAGCATCACGACAAACTTACCCACAGGGGCCGGCATATTCCACAGCATGACGTCGGAAAAACGAATGCCCACGATGAAATAGACCACGGCACAGACACCCGAAAAAAGAAACGCTCCGGACATGCCTTCCCGATAGAGCATCAGGAAAAACGACAGGAACACCAGCGCCGAACCCGTCTCCTTCTGCAAGATGATGATGCACAAAGGCAAGAGTATCAGGCCCACGACACACAGGAAGTCGCGCGTGCGGTGCAAGGAGAAGGTGTAAGCACTCATGTATTTGGCCAAGGCCAAGGCCGTGGCAGCCTTGGCAAACTCGGCCGGTTGCAGGTTGATGCCCCCGCCCAGGCGTATCCAGGAATGGGAGCCTTTGATGTCAGGGGCCACAAACAGCGTCGCTATCAGCAAGAGGATAATCAGGCCATAGATGACGTAGGCCAGCAATTCATAGAGTTTCTCTTCCAACATCAGGAGGACAAATCCGATGCCCAGGGAACACCCAATCCAGAGCAGTTGTTTCCCGGCACGGGTGTCCAGTCCCAGGAAATCCGGTTCGCCATAGGTGTAGCTGGCTCCGCACACGCTGAACCATCCGCAGATAACCAATGCCAGATAGAGCAATATGATTACCCAGTCGACCGATTTATATAACCTAACGTTCCTGATCATCGTAGAATATGCGTCTTGCCTGAATCTGGGAAGCCAGCTCTTCACTTTCGGGCGAAAGCTCTCCTTTCAGGTATTTTTCCATCATCAATTTGCCGATAGGCACTCCGTAGACCGCTCCGAAGCCGCCGTTTTCCACATAGACGGCAATGGCAATCTTCGGATTGTCCATCGGCGCAAATCCCATAAAAGCCGAGTGGTCATGCCCGCGGTTTTCGGCTGTACCCGTCTTTCCGCAGACCTCGATGCCGGGAATGTTCGCTCCCCGGCACGTGCCGGCCAGCACGGCCTGACGCATGCCTTTCACCACTTCTTCATAATAGCGCGGTTCGACTTTCGTGTAACGGCGCGTGCGGTAGAGGCTGTCCAGCTCACCACCCTCGATGGAGTGCACGACGTGAGGCGTGATGAAATAACCACGGTTGGCGATGGTCGCCCCCAGATTGGCAATCTGAAGCGGGGTCAACGTCACCTCGCCCTGTCCGATGGCTATACTGATGACGGTCAGTCCGTTCCACGAGCCACGGTAGGCTTTGTCGTAAAAAGCCGCATTGGGAATCATCCCCCGACGTTCACCCGGGATGTCCACTCCCAGACGATAGCCGAAGCCCATCGAGACCATGTAGTCCTTCCATGTGGTCATGGCCTCCTGCACGGTCTTATACTTGGTGCGGTTGCCAAACATATAATAAAGTCCCCAGCAGAAATAGCCGTTGCATGATGTAGCCAAAGCCGGAACCAGGGAAAGGGGTGAGGGATGGGCGTGACACCCGACGCGCAAGCCTCGGTAGACAAAGCCGTGATAGCAGGGATAGAGCGTCTGCGTGGGAGAAATGATGCCCTCCTGCATGAAGGTCAGGGCCTGCGTCGTCTTGAAAGTGGACCCTGGAGGGTATGTGCCCGACACGGCCCGGTTCAGGAGCGGTTTCCACTTGTCGCGCGACAGTTCCAGATGGTGCTTGCCGCGGTCGCGTCCGACCATCAGGTGAGGGTCGTAGGAAGGAGCCGACACCATGCAGAGGATGTCGCCCGTGGATGGCTCGATAGCCACGATGCTGCCAATCTTCCCTTCCAACAGGCGTTCGCCCAGCGCTTGCAGCTCGACGTCCAGCCCCAGCGTCAGGTTCTTCCCGGGGACAGGCAGCTTGTCCAGCGCACCGTCCTTGTAGCGCCCTTGGATGCGCCCGTGAGCGTCGCGCAACAGGATTTCCACACCTTTCTCGCCGCGAAGCTCCTTCTCGTAGGAACGCTCGACCCCCTGGATGCCGATGTAGTCGCCGCTGCGGTAATAATCATCCCCCTCGATGTCGCGCTTGGAAACTTCGGCCACATCGCCCAGGACATGGGCTGCCACGTCATAGGTATACTGGCGCGTCGTGCGCCGTTGCACATAGAATCCGGGGAAACGGAACAGCTTCTCTTGGAAAACGGCAAACTCCTCAGCCGGAAGCTGGCTCATGAACACCTGCTCCGTATAACGGGAATATCCGGGGTTCAACGCCCGGTTCTTGATGTCGGCCATGCGCCTGATGAAATATTCTTTCGTGATGCCCAGTGTCTGGCAGAAGTCCAAGGTGTCCAAATGCTCCACTTCACGCATCACCACCATGACGTCATAGGCCGGCTGGTTATAGACCATCAGCCTGCCCTCCCGGTCGTAGATGGCCCCGCGGGCCGGGTATTGCACTTTATTCAGGAAAGCATTGCTGGCAGCATTCTTCTTGTAATCATCGCTCATAATCTGCAAGGCGAACAGCCGCAGGATGTAGCCGAACACGATTGCTATGGCTACACCGGCTATCACAAACTTACGTTTCTCCAGATTATAATCACGCATGTATTGCCTCCAACTTTTACGCCCGCTTCATCCACACGGAGCGGACATGAAACCATCATTTCCTTCGGACACTTTCCATCATCATCACGCAGAAGGTAGTCAATGCCGTGCTACACACCACTTTCAAAAGCAACAGCGTCCAGCTAAAAAACGAGAACGTGTCCAGAAGGAGAAGCACTGCGTGATGAAGGAACACAGCCATGGCTGCATACCCCAGAAAAGAGCCGAATCCCATCGAACGGATGCCCGGCTCCCAATCATCCACACTGTCGCGGGGCACAAAGAGCGTCAACAGCCAAGGCCGAACAAAGGCCAGCAATGTGGTGGCCGCAGCATGCATCCCCGGCGTGTTGGAAAACACATCAATCACCAGGCCGACAAAAAAGCCTAAAAGCAAAAGGACATTGCGCTTCACGTCACGGTTGAGCACCAGCATGAAATAGACATAAGCAAAGGGCGTGGCATAGCCACCGATATGAATCTGATTGAGCACCAGCACCTGAACCAGCACCAGAGCCAACAGCCATAAACCGCGTTTCCAGTAAGAGACATTCATATCTGTTCGACCTTCACTTTCTGTATTCTTTCGTCAATTCTTCGATTTCCTCCATGCCTTCACGGGCTATGACACGCACGTCGTCCAAGCGTCCGAAGTCGGTCGACAGCCGCACTTTCAACAGATAGGACAGTCCGTCATGCGAGTCTTCGATGTCTTCCACCACGCCGACCATGATTCCTTCAGGAAAGATGGACGAATAGCCGCTTGTCACGATGGTGTCTCCTTTCTGGCATTCCGCATGCCGGGGGACATCGTGCAGATACGTGTAGCGCACGTCGGTCCCGTCCCAACGCAGGTAACCGAAATAACCGCTACTTTTTATCTTGCAACTGATGTTCGACTTGCTGTTCAACAGCGAAATGACCAGTGCATGATGAGAGGTCGTCTTGCCTACGATACCCACCACGCCATTTCCACACACGACCCCCATTTCGGCCTGCACGCTGTCAGAACGGCCCTTGTCGATGGTGATGAAATTGTCCGCACGGTCAAGCGTATTGTTCACCACATGTGCCTTTATACGCCAGAAGTCTCCCAAGGCTGCCTGTTGCAGACTGTCCACCGCGCTCGAATCGCGTGTCAGCTCCGCCACCACGGCCCGGAGGGACGAGACCTCACGTTCCAGGTCCAGGTTACGGTCGGTCAGTGCGTCGTTCACCGTCTTCAGGTGAAAATACCCCGTTATGCTGCTCGAAATCTCATACACTGTGCCGCAAAGCCAGTTGGCAGAAGAGAAATACACACTGCCCTGGTAGTTGTTGAAGCGAAACAACAACACAAAGCACACCACTTCCAGTATGACAAACAGGAAGCAGTGGCTATACCTCAGCAGAAAGTCAAGCAGGTTACGCACAGCGACAGGAATTTCATCGCATCAGGAACGAAAACTTGTCTATGTTCTTCAAGGCGATGCCCGTTCCCTTGGCTACACTGTACAGGGGGTCTTCCGCGATGTGGAAAGGTATGTTTATCTTGTCAGTCAAACGCTTGTCCAGTCCACGAAGCAGTGCGCCTCCTCCGGCCAGGTAGATGCCATTGTGCACGATGTCGGCATACAGCTCAGGCGGCGTGTTTTCCAACGCATTCAGCACGGCAGTCTCTATCTTTGCGATGGACTTCTCCAGGCAGTGGGCGATTTCCTGGTATCCGACAGGGACTTCCATCGGAAGCGCCGTGATGCGGTTCGGGCCGTAGACAGTATAATCTTCCGGCGCATCGTCACCCAAGTCGGTCAAGGCAGCTCCCACGGCTATCTTGATGCGCTCAGCCATACGCTCACTCACCTTCACATTGTGCTGACGGCTCATGTATTCCTGGATGTCAGCCGTAAAGTCGTCACCGGCAATGCGGATGGAACTGTTCGTCACGATGCCTCCCAGCGAGATGACGGCAATCTCCGTCGAACCGCCACCTATGTCGACCACCATGTTTCCTTCCGGAGCCTGCACGTCAAGCCCGACGCCGATGGCAGCAGCCATGGGTTCGAAAATGAGATACACGTCACGCCCGCCTGCATGTTCTGCCGAATCGCGTACGGCACGCAGTTCGACCTCCGTACTGCCCGAAGGCACACCGATGACCATGCGCAGCGAGGGTGAGAACAGGCGGCGTCCCGTGTTCACCTTCTTTATCAGTCCACGCATCATCTGTTCGCACGCGTTGAAGTCGGCAATCACGCCGTTGCGCAACGGGCGCACAGTGCGGATGTGCGGATTTTCCTTTTCATACATCATCTTTGCCTTCTCGCCCACGGCTATCATCTTTTCCGTGCGACGGTCCAGCGCCACGACTGAAGGCTCATCCACCACAATCTTGTCATTGCTGATAATGATGGTGTTGGCCGTGCCCAAGTCCATGGCTATCTCTTGCGTAAATGAGAACAATCCCATAGTATTTATTTCAGCGTTTTATTGTTGAATAAAAAATGAAGAACGAAGAATGAAAAGCGATGACGTCCTCCATTCTTCATCCTTCATTCTTCCTTGTATTTAGTGTTTGAAATGACGTACGCCGGTCATCACCATAGCCACGCCGTGTGCGTTGCAATAGTCCACAGACTCAGTGTCACGAATAGAGCCGCCCGGTTGGATAACAGCCGTCACACCCTCTTTCTGAGCGATTTCCACGCAGTCACCGAAGGGGAAGAATGCGTCACTCGCCATCACAGCCCCGTGAAGGTCGAATCCGAAGTTGTGGGCCTTCTCGATGGCCTGTTTCAGGGCATCCACACGCGAAGTCTGTCCCACACCGCTGGCAATCAACTGTTTGTCTTTAGCCAACACGATGGAATTGCTCTTACTGTTCTTCACGATTTTGTTTGCGAAAAGCATGTCTTCAATCTCGGCCTCGGTCGCAGCCTTCTCAGTCACTTGCTTCAGGTCAGCACGGGTCTCGATGTTCAAGTCGCGATCCTGCACCAATACGCCGTTCAGCAGCGAGCGGAATTGCTTTTTAGGCAGCTCGACATCCTTGCGCACGAGGATGATACGGTTCTTCTTCTGCTCGAGTATCTGCAAAGCATCCATGTCATAGTCAGGAGCAATGATGACCTCGAAGAATATCTTGTTGATTTCCTCAGCCGTAGCCTTGTCGACCGATTCGTTGGTGATGAGCACACCGCCAAATGCCGAAACAGGGTCGCCGGCCAACGCGTCCTTCCATGCTTGGAGCAGCGTCGGGCGCGAAGCCAGTCCGCAAGCATTGTTGTGCTTGAGGATGGCGAAAGTGATTTCGTCAAACTCGTCAATCAAATCTACAGCCGCATTGATGTCAAGCAAGTTGTTATAAGAGATTTCCTTGCCGTGAATCTGGTCGAACATAGCCTCCAGATTGCCAAAGAAATAGCCGCGCTGATGAGGATTCTCCCCGTAACGCAACTGCTTGGAATCATCCATGGCACAGCGGAAGGCAGAGAAATCATCTCCGTCAAAGTAGTTGAAAATGGCCGAATCATAGTGCGAAGAAACGGCAAAAGCCTCTTTCGCAAACCAACGGCGTTCTTCAAGTTCCGTGCATGCACCACGCTCCATCAAGATGTCGCGCAAAGGTTTATATTGTGCCTGGCTGGCCACGATGACCACGTCGCGGTAGTTTTTCGCACCCGCACGGATCAGGGAAATGCCGCCTATGTCAATCTTCTCGATAATGGCCTGCTCACCGGCGCCCGAAGCCACGGTCTCCTCAAAGGGATAAAGGTCCACAATCACCAAATCGATTTCCGGAATGGCATACTCGGCCATCTGGGCTCTGTCACCCTCTTCTTCACGGCGTGCGAGAATACCGCCGAAGACTTTCGGATGAAGTGTCTTCACCCGTCCGCCCAAGATGGACGGATAACTAGTCAAGTCCTCCACAGCCTTGCAGGGAAAACCCAACGATTCGATGAACTGGCGTGTGCCACCCGTGGAAAGGAACTCAACACCTTCTTCGTGAAGTTTGGCCAAGATTTCATCCAGCCCTTCTTTGTGGTAAACTGATACCAATGCAGTTTTTATCTTCTTTGTTGCAGACATTTAATAATAGATTTAGCGATTTTCATGCAAAGTTAGGAATTTTGCAAGATATAGATTAGGATTATCCTCTTTTTCTAATAAAAAATAACGGAGTTACAGCTTTTTACTTCATCTCCGCCCAACAGGGCAAGGCCAACCGGCAGGCATACGGCTAAAAAGGTGCAATGTACGGACTTCAAACCATGCCTGTCGGCAATTTCTGACGGATCTGAAACGTAAACTCGCAACACCGGGCCTCTCCTTCATGCACCCCAAAGCCATGTCCCGGGAAACAAGCCACAAAGGCGGAAACGCCGGTTCGGGCAGCCCCAAGCCTTGACCTGCGCCAAGCTACCCATAGAATTCCGCCCAGGGACGGCCTCCTTTCCGGCCGACCACGGAAAGGAGGCCGTGCTCGCGCCGAAAGGAAGGCGTGTCCGGCCAGCCTTAATAGCCCGCCCTGCCGCCCTCAGGACGATGCAGAGGAAGTCCATCGAAAAGAAAGATTTTAATAAGACAATAAAAAAGTTGCCCAATATTTTGCAGATTTCAAATAAAGCACTACCTTTGCATCGCTTTTGAAACAAAAGACCTTTCGGGCGCTTAGCTCAGCTGGTTCAGAGCGTCTGCCTTACAAGCAGAGGGTCGGGGGTTCGAATCCCTCAGCGCCCACGAAAGATTAAAATTAAGCGTCTTTTGTTTCCCATCAAAAAAGCCTTTTGGGCGCTTAGCTCAGCTGGTTCAGAGCGTCTGCCTTACAAGCAGAGGGTCGGGGGTTCGAATCCCTCAGCGCCCACAAACTAAAAAAGTCGAGTTTTTCAAGCTCGACTTTTTTTGTTATCTATAAAATGGAAGTTTATAGGGTCAACGGATTTTCGAACTCAGGAGTGAGTTTCTTCCCTTCGGCCGTAAGGTCATCGTAGGTATAGGAAAACGTTTCCCTATTGGCTTTGTCATACCGGCGGCGACGTCTTGTGCAGATAAACCGGTTTGCCGCGAAAGGGAAAGTACTGAATAATTTTCTCATCTGTAAAACCATGTGCTATCACGCTTCCGCTCTTGTAATCTGAGGACTCCAGATAGCATCTTTTCATCAAGCCAGACTTCGATTTTGACGGAGTCGTCATGCCAACAGAGATTTCGAAATACTCCATTAAAACTTCGGGAAAAACGACCCGTAGTAACTTATGCAGGGTATGATTGGAATACATTGGATTGTTGTTAGATGGCCGGACTTATAAGGAAAGGGCTGCCGGCCGTGATGTCCCCGGCTCCCCGCACCCGTGGGCAGGGGTGCACAAAAAAGGAGTCCCCCGAAAGCTCATCGCTGAACTCCGGAGGACTCCGTCAAAACGGCGGCTACCTACTCTCCCACT
>JACJJM010000129.1 GCA_016900015.1 Phocaeicola coprophilus
GTATTCCCTAGCTTAGTAAATGCATTTATTACCACTAAAGGTGCTATAGATGACCTGATGAATAGTTTACGCGATGTTAATACATTTACTACAGCAGTAGACTTTAATCGCTACAAAGGGATTGCTAGCAACTATGGCAATAGCTTTGCTAATAACTATGTTGATGGATTATCAAGCAATGTAACTGCAAGCAATAGTGTAAATACACCAGTTAATACTTCAATTGTTCAAGCATCAAATAACACATCAATTAGCACTAGTGACCCTAATTT
>JACJJM010000130.1 GCA_016900015.1 Phocaeicola coprophilus
GGGTAAAATCCTCAACTGCCTCAAGGCCGACTACGCCAAGATCTTCAAGAGCGAGATCATCACCGACCTCCTGAAGGTGCTGGGCTGCGGCGTGGAGTTGCACGACAAGCACGCCAAGGACATGGCCGCCTTCGATCTGATGAACCTGCGGTGGAACAAGGTGGTCATCTGCACCGACGCCGACGTGGACGGCTTCCAGATCCGCACCCTCATTCTCACCATGCTCTACCGCCTCACCCCCACCCTCATCCAGCGGGGGTACGTGTATATC
>JACJJM010000131.1 GCA_016900015.1 Phocaeicola coprophilus
AGTTAGAACTTTAAATACCATAGGTCCTAAAACAGGAACCCTTGCAACAAGATTTCGCAACTTATCAAATAATCCAAAAGGACCTTCTGATTGGCTAACAGCAAACGACACCCCAGCGATACACATTAACATTAATACAATTTCCATAACGATTCTCCTTTGAAATTCCCTTAATAGGAAGCTTTTTATAAATATTTCTCAAAATTTGATGGAAGAATACAATTTTCTAAAGCTTTTTGCGAAAAAATAAATCTTCCATCGCATACAAACC
>JACJJM010000132.1 GCA_016900015.1 Phocaeicola coprophilus
ACCCGGAAACTGCGCGCCCGCAGGCAGTTTGATTCCATTAGCCGATAAGTCATCGTTGATCTCCAGGTCTCCAGCTACATTCCAGAGCAGCGGGTTCCTGGTCCCAACGCGCTCAAAATGTCTCCTGATGAGATGGTTGATCTCATGAATCAGGATGCCCCCAACCATTGGCTCATCAATCTTCGCAACGAACGCAGGATCGTAGTAGGTTCTCCACCACTTATCGGTAGCCACTGGGCCCAGCGTAATCTTCATGAGCCCGGGCTTCTCC
>JACJJM010000133.1 GCA_016900015.1 Phocaeicola coprophilus
CTTCATAACTGCTTCTTCATATGTTGTTATGTATAAGGAGGCAGATGATGGATCTAAGATATATTCAGCTATTGCATCGCTGGCTCCATTTAAAGCGGAAAATGCTGGATGGGAAGATGGGGATTCCTATATGAAAACTGTTATGACGGAGGATACTTATAATATGCTTCTTGCTCATTTTAAAAAATAAATCCGTGTCACACTTTGACACGAGTATAGTTACCGGGATACTCACGAAAAGACAAACGGCTCCAAGAAAAGCTTTGGAGC
>JACJJM010000134.1 GCA_016900015.1 Phocaeicola coprophilus
GAGTAACCGATGCCGGAGAGGGTAAAAAATGAGCCCAGCATTGGGGCCCAGCGTCCAAGCACCATCTGAGCGCGCGGCCTGTGTGCCGATGCCTCTGGCCAGCAGGCGCTCCGCCGAGACCCCTAAACGCAGTTCGCAGGCGGGCAAGGGTTGGATGAGGCCGGTGAGCTCGGCGCCGAGTGCGCGCACCTCGACTCCTCGCCCGCGCTCGTCCTGCACGGCGCTGACGTTCAAGTAGCGGAAACCCAAGCCAACACCCCAAGATCCAC
>JACJJM010000135.1 GCA_016900015.1 Phocaeicola coprophilus
CTTTGACACACTCGGCGAACGCATGGACCGCCGGTTCGATGCCATGGAGCAGAACCACCAGGACCAGATGGCCTTGCTCAAGGACATCCTTGCGGATCACGGCCGTCGAATCTTCCGCCTTGAAGAGGCGTCGTCTGGGCGCGACGCATAGCCGCAGGGCGATACGGCGGTTGGGTCCCGCATTCGACCACCAGTTCTCGTGATTGCCGTCGTCGGCATCGACCTCGCCAGCGCGCGCTGGACGTTCAACGGCAGCGCGCTGCTCCACT
>JACJJM010000136.1 GCA_016900015.1 Phocaeicola coprophilus
GTCTTTGTCGTATCCGAGGACGAGAGCGTAAGGGATATTTTTGAAAAAGGAAAAGTCTTCTTTGCCTCCCTGGGATATGCCGGCGAAGTCATCGTACAGGCAGATAAGACAGGCATTGACGAAGACGCAGTATCCGCGGTAACTGCAGACGCAGTCATCTATATGCCCTTTGCGGAGCTGGTAGATATTGAAAAAGAAATAGAAAGATTGAGAAAAGAAGAAGAAAAACTTACAAAAGAACTGGCGAGAGTCAACGGTATGTTAAGCAA
>JACJJM010000137.1 GCA_016900015.1 Phocaeicola coprophilus
CATTTAAACAGGCTTGACAACAATGCCGACGTCGTTTCTTTGTTCATAGAAACGACGTCGGCATTGTTGTTTGTAGGGGCTGCGCGCTGTCGGTTACAATATAACAAATAAGACCTCGACATCCATGCACAATAAGAACTTCCTCATCAGCCATAGACTGCAAACACGCATAGACATGCGCCACAGCCAAACGGCCATACACAACGACAGCCTTTTATACCCCGTCAAATGGCCATTGGTCAATGATACCGCCAATCTCCAATCGCATC
>JACJJM010000138.1 GCA_016900015.1 Phocaeicola coprophilus
GCCCTGGAATACATATTCCCGCGGCAGCATCATCCCTTCAGGTCCGTACCGGCCGGGCGCTGGAATATGCTCAGGCCGAACTCGCGCGCCATTACGACTGCGTAATCGAGCATCGAGCTTTGGAACATCTCAAACGGAGCCCACTCGGTAAACGAGCAGAAACAGTAAAGCTCCACGGGCAGCCCCTCGGGCGTAGGCTGGAGCATGCGCACCATTATCATGAGGTCTTTGTTCACGTCGGGATGGCTACGCATATAGCCTATCATAA
>JACJJM010000013.1 GCA_016900015.1 Phocaeicola coprophilus
GAGTTGTTGACAAGAAGTTTTTCTTATTCCGCATTGCGAACTTATATGCATATCCCCACTAAAAAGCTACTGACCCGATATGTCGTCATATTTCTTACTGCATGTTTTGGAATCAGCCTTTAATGTAATATATTTGTTGCCGTTAAAAACCAATAAATGTAAGAATGATGAATGTGAAAAAGCTATTGGGACGACTTCTGTTAGTGGGGGGGGGTAATCGGGTTTGCTGGATGCCACGACAACAAGGAAGATTATGACGGCCCTGCGCCCGGCATAATATGGGATTTTATGCCGTTTGCTGTAAACATCATGGTGACAGATGCAGCAGGAAATGATTTGCTGAATCCTGAGACAGAAAATTCCATTGCCGACAACGGTATAAAAGCCAGATTCAAAGGCAGGGTGTTTGAGAAAGATTCTATAGTGCTTCCCGGACAGACGAAGGCTGTCATGTCTGTGTTCTATGGATTACGTTCTGTTAAGTTGACCAACGGTTTTTACGGGTTATCGTTTGGGGAGTTCGCCAGCAATAATAACTATGGTGCAACGGACATCGTTCTCGACTGGAACGATGGGACGCCTTGTGATACCATTACTTTCAGCCACAGATTCTGGTGGGAAGGCCATGACCCCAATCAGGAGACATTCTTATACTTGAATGGAGTGGAAACAGACGCTCCGGTGCATATCATTAAATAAGAGAGGTAAAATTGAAATAAAAATAGATAGGGACGCACTGGCATGAACCGTGCGTCTCTACTCTGCATGGGCTACCAGCTATTCATCTTGACACGCGTCTTCATCCACCCATAACAAGTCGCTCATGATGCCGTCGGAGATGAAGATGCCAGCGCGTGTCAGTCGCAGCCAGTCATTCTCGATGGTGAGTTTTCCCTGGGTCAGATAATGGCGTGCGTTTCTCAGGCAGAAGTCATGGAGCTCTTTGCCGAATTCCTTTTCCAATGCGGGCAACAGAAGGCCTTTGCTTGTTCGGATGGCGGTGATGATGCGGTCGTTGTAGCGTGTGTGGACATCGAGCTGTTCTATTTCAGCCGGTATGGTCCTTTCCCTTATACTTTTTATATATAGTTCGAGCGAGGCAATGTTCCATTGCCTGGAGACGCCGTTGAATGAATGGGCGGCAGCTCCGCAGCCCATGTATTTCGTTCCGTCCCAATAGCTGGAATTGTGTCGGGAGTATCTTCCGGGGAGTGCGAAGTTGGAGATTTCATAGTGCTCGAATCCCGCCTGTTTCATTTTGTCCATGAGTAGGTTGAAGAAAGCCAGACTGCTGTCTTCATCGACCTCTTCCACCCGGTGTTGCCGGCGCAGCCGCCACAGCTCCGTGCCCTCTTCGTAGATGAGGTGGTAGGCAGAGAGGTGTTGCACATGCAGGCTGATGGCTTGACACAAGTCATGTTCCCAGCTTTGTAGACTTTCTTTCGGCAGGCCATACATCAGGTCGATGCTGATGTTTTCGAATCCTGTGTCCTGACAGCGGCGCACGGCGTCGATAGCCTGGGCAGCAGTGTGCCGTCGGTGGAGCAAGCGCAGTGTCTCGTCGTCGAATGTCTGTATGCCGATGCTGATGCGGTTGAACGGTAGTCGGCGTAGCATGTGGATGTATGCCGGAGTGAGGTCATCCGGATTGGCCTCCAGTGTGATTTCCGCATCGGGTTGTAGTTCATAATGTCGGGCGAGTGTGTCGAACACAGTTCGGAAGTGTCGCTCCTCCAGTTGTGACGGTGTCCCTCCGCCCCAGTAGATGGTTTTAATCCTTTCATCTTCCAGATAGTGTTGCCGCATGGAAAGTTCGTGGCAAAGGGCTGAGATGTATTCGTCCTTACGTCCGTCCATTGTGGTCGAGTAGAAGTCGCAGTAGATGCAACGCCGTTTGCAGAAAGGAATATGTAGGTAAATGCCTGCCATGATGTCGTCAGAAGAATGTTTTGATGGGCAAAGATAGAGAAAACCTGTCTCCTGCAAGAAGCTTAGAAGTCGTTTTTTATCAGTCATTTCCAAGGTCGTAGGTAATGGTTATGTTTTAAAACATAGTTTTGTAACACAACAATATAGTTGGTGTTCACAAGAATAATATCTAATTTGCGTGTCATTAAAATAAAAGAAGAGTACATATAACTCTTTAGTATCTAACTTTTAAATCTTAGATATCATGAAAGTATATCAAACAAATGAAATCAAAAACATTGCCCTTCTTGGTAATGATGGAGCCGGTAAAACCACTCTCACAGAAGCTTTGCTCTATGAGAGTGGGGTTATAAAACGTCGTGGCCGTATTACGGCAAAGAATACAGTGAGTGACTATTTTCCTGTGGAGCAGGAGTATGGTTATTCTGTTTTTTCGACAGTGTTCCATGTGGAGTGGAATGGTAAGAAGCTCAATATAATCGATTGTCCGGGAAGCGACGACTTTGTAGGTGCTGCCATTACGGCCCTCAATGTGACTGACACGGCTATTTTATTGCTGAATGGTCAGTATGGTCCTGAAGTGGGAACTCAGAACCATTTCCGCTATACGGAAAAACTGGGCAAGCCTGTGATATTCCTTGTCAATCAGTTGGACAATGAGAAGTGCGATTATGACCATGTCCTGGAACAGTTGAAGTCCATTTATGGTTCGAAGGTTGTGCCTGTACAATATCCGCTTGAGACCGGTCCGAACTTCCATGCGTTGATTGACGTGTTGCTGATGAAGAAATATTCTTGGAAGCCTGAAGGCGGAGAACCTATCATCGAAGACATCCCGGCAGAAGAGATGGAGAAGGCGACCGAATGGCACAAAGCCCTTGTGGAGGCTGCTGCTGAGCATGATGAAGGTTTGATGGAGAAATTCTTTGAGCAAGATTCGTTGACTGAAGACGAGATGCGTGAAGGTATCCGTAAAGGATTGGTCAGCCGCGGCATGTTCCCGGTGTTCTGTGTGTGTGCAGGCAAGGATATGGGCGTGCGTCGTCTGATGGAATTCTTGGGCAATGTCGTTCCCTTTGTGTCTGAGATGCCCAAAGTGTTCAATACACGCGGTGAAGTCGTGGTGCCTGATTCCAATGGGCCGACCTCACTGTTCTTCTTCAAGACTGCTGTCGAACCGCATATCGGCGATGTGCAATATTTTAAGGTGATGAGTGGTACGGTGCATGAAGGTGACGACCTGACCAATGCCGACCGTGGTTCGAAAGAGCGTATTTCGCAGTTGTTCGTCTGTGCTGGTGCAAACCGCATCAAGGTGAGCGAACTTTGTGCAGGAGATATTGGTTGTACCGTGAAGTTGAAAGACGTGCACAGAGGCAATACATTGAACGGCAAGGACTGTGAGAACCGTTTCAATTTTATCAAGTATCCGAATTCGAAATATTCACGTGCCATCAAGGCCGTCAATGAGGCTGATACGGAGAAGATGATGAGTGCCCTTTTCCGCATGCGTGAGGAAGATCCGACATGGGATGTAGAGCAATCGAAGGAATTGAAGCAAATCATCGTGCACGGGCAAGGTGAATTCCATCTCCGTACGTTGAAATGGCGCTTGGAAAACAATGAAAAGATATTCATCAACTTTGAAGAGCCTAAAATACCTTATCGTGAGACCATCACGAAGCCTGCACGTGCCGATTATCGTCACAAGAAGCAGTCAGGAGGTGCCGGTCAGTTTGGCGAAGTACACATGATTGTGGAACCCTATTCAGACGGAATGCCTTTGCCTGAAAGCTATAAGTTCAATGGACAGGAGTATAAGGTGACTGTCAAGAGCCAGGAAGTCATTGATTTGGAATGGGGTGGCAAGCTGGTGTTTATTAACAGTACGGTCGGTGGTTCTATCGACGCACGTTTCATGCCAGCCATTTTGAAAGGTGTGATGAGCCGTATGGAACAAGGCCCGTTGACAGGTTCGTATGCTCGTGATGTGCGTGTGATTGTCTATGATGGAAAGATGCACCCGGTGGATTCTAATGAAGTTTCGTTCATGCTTGCCGGACGCAATGCCTTCAGTGAAGCATTCAAGAATGCAGGTCCCAAGATTCTGGAACCCATTTATGATGTGGAGGTATTCGTTCCGAGTGACAAGATGGGCGATGTGATGGGTGACTTGCAAGGACGTCGTGCGATGATTATGGGCATGAGCAGTGAGAATGGCTATGAAAAGTTAGTGGCCAAAGTGCCTTTGAAGGAGATGTCATCCTATTCCACAGCTTTGAGTTCACTCACAGGAGGCCGTGCTTCGTTCATCATGAAATTTGCAAGCTATGAACTTGTGCCTTCGGATGTGCAAGAGAAATTAATCAAAGAGTTTGAAGCAAAGCAAGAAAAGGAAGACTGACAGAACTCTTGAGTTGATTCGTTAAATAAAAAAGCCGCTTCTGTTAAAGGAAACGGCTTTTTTTATTTAATGACTATTAAATTTTTAGGAAGTGATTGTAGGGATTCGATTAAAATTTCATTATTTTTGCACTCATCGAGAAGGCGATTGAGTGATAATGCCAAGTTTATCAGGTAAAATCGTCCTTTCGGTTAATAATAGAGAATCAGCATGTAAAATCTGTTAATAGAAGGACATTCTTATTTTAACGTTGTTAATTTTGTCCCTATGAAAAAGTCTACGATTTGGATTTTAGGTATTATCATGGGTCTCTCCTTTGTCAGTTTGCTTTATTTGCAGGTGAGCTACATTGAAGAGATGATAAAGATGCGCAGGGAACAGTTTGATGAATCCGTCAAACGCAGTCTTTCCAGTGCAGCCAATTCTTTGGAACTGACTGAAGCTGCCACTTATTTGCAAAAGACGTTGGACAAGGGCCAGGCAAGCAACAAGCAGCCTATGGCCGGGCTGAATGCTCATGCTACAGATTCGTTGGGGATGGTTCAAGTACACCAGCAGATGATACAAACAGGAAACGGCTTTTTGATGCGTATACGCATTGGCAGTGGCTTGTTTGGCGACTCTGAGCGCAAGTCTTTGACCGAAGCCAGCAGTTCTATGAGCAAGGAGTTTTATGGACGCTACAAGCATAAGCGCGATTTGGTGAATGATGTCGCCTTGAAATTACTCTATCGCACCAGCGAGAAGTCATTGGAAGATCGAATCAACTTTAAGACGCTGGATGAGTGCATTAAGACTGAATTGGCCAATAACGGCATTGATATTCCCTATCATTTTACGGTACAAACGAATGACGGACGCGAAGTCTATCGTTGTCCAGACTATGAGGAAGCCGGGTCGGAGCATACGATTCCGCAAGTGCTTTTCCAGAATGACCCTCCAGCAAAGCGCGGGTGGGTGCAAATACATTTCCCGACGCTTGATGACTATATCTACAGTTCGGTGAAGTTCATGATTCCTTCATTGATATTCACCTTTGTGCTTTTGGTGACTTTCATCTTCACGTTGTATCAGATATTCCGTCAGAAGAAACTTACAGAGATAAAGAATGATTTCATCAATAACATGACTCATGAGTTCAAGACTCCGATTTCGACCATTTCGCTTGCGGCACAGATGCTGAAAGACCCTGCGGTGGGCAAATCCCCGCAAATGTTCCAGCATATTTCAGGCGTGATCAATGACGAGACCAAACGTCTGCGCTTCCAGGTGGAGAAGGTGCTTCAGATGTCGATGTTCGAACGTCAGAAGGCGACTCTGAAGATGAAGGAAGTCAATGCCAATGAGCTTATAGAAGGAGTCATTCACACCTTTGCCTTGAAAGTGGAGAAATACAACGGACGCATCACTTCTGATCTTTCAGCCCTCGACCCGATGATTTTTGTGGACGAAATGCACTTCACGAACGTGATATTCAACCTGATGGACAACGCAGTGAAGTATAAGAAACCGGAAGAAGAGCTGCTGTTGACCGTGCGCACATGGAATGAGAACAACAAGCTTTGCATTTCCATCGAGGACAATGGCATTGGAATCAAGAAAGAAAATCTTAAGAAGATATTTGAGAAGTTCTATCGTGTTCACACCGGCAATTTGCACGATGTGAAAGGGTTCGGATTGGGATTGGCATATGTGAAAAAAATCATCCAGGATCATAAGGGAACCATACGGGCCGAGAGTGAACTGGGTGTCGGAACGAAGTTTATAATTGCATTACCTTTATTAAAAAATTGAATTATATGGACGAGAAATTAACTATTTTGTTGTGCGAGGATGACGAGAATCTTGGCATGCTCTTGAGAGAATATTTGCAGGCAAAAGGTTATTCTGCAGAGTTGTGTCCTGACGGAGAAGCCGGTTACAAGGCTTTCTTGAAGACTAAATTTGACTTGTGTGTGCTTGATGTGATGATGCCGAAAAAAGATGGTTTCACGCTGGCTCAGGAAATACGTGCAGCTAATGCGGAAATTCCTATTATCTTCTTGACGGCTAAAACACTGAAAGAAGATATATTGGAAGGATTTAAAATCGGAGCTGACGATTACATCACCAAACCTTTCAGCATGGAAGAGCTGGTGTTCCGTATTGAAGCCATCCTGCGTCGTGTGCGTGGCAAGAAGAACAAGGAAAGCAGCATCTATAAGATTGGCCGCTTCACGTTCGACACGCAGAAACAAATCCTTTCTATCGACGGAAAACAGACCAAGCTGACGACCAAAGAGTCTGAACTCTTGGGCTTGCTCTGTGCACACGCCAATGAAATTCTGCAACGTGACTTTGCTTTGAAGACCATTTGGATTGACGACAACTATTTCAACGCTCGAAGCATGGATGTGTATATCACCAAACTTCGCAAGCACTTGAAAGAAGACGACTCCATCGAAATCATCAATATTCACGGCAAGGGATATAAGTTGATTACGCCGGAGGTGGAATAATGAAGACATAACGCGGGCGGGGGTGGCAACGGGCGAAATGCCTGGTGTCCACCCCCGTTGCATTTTAAGTACGGAAGTATGGATATAAATACGATGACTTATGAAAAGGCCGTGAAGCGCCTGGAACAGATTGTGTCACAAGTGGAAAACAACGAACTGAACATCGACCAACTGGGTACGTCCCTGAAGGAGGCGCAAGAGCTGCTGGCGTTCTGCAAGGAGCGGCTTTACAAAGCCGATGCGGAAATCAACAAGATGTTGGATGAATTTCAGAAAGAGGCCTGACGCCTTGCCGCCTGATCGAATGGACGTGTCGCCGAGGAGGCGGAGCACGGACATGGCGAAACTTCCCTGTATAGAATGATGCGACTGAGGAGTCCGGATAGGAAGTGCTCTTATAATGCTTTGGAAGTCAATGTGATGTCGCATGTCTGTCGTGACGCTCTTACAATCGCGATTGTGAGCACTTCAAGTTCGCGATTGTCAGACCGTCACGAGTGCGATTGTCAGGCTGTCAGGAGTGCGGATGTGAAGATAGGTCTTCGGCAGTGTGAGGCTTATTGTTTGTTTTTTCTCTGATTGCCATTTGAAAAAAACGCCGGACATCCCAAAAGCTTTCCGTTCGGCATGAAAATTACAAATGAAAAAGGGTTGAATTTCTCCCGGAGGAGAGTTCAACCCTTTTTTCTAAATAGGTATATTAGGTTTGTCGGACTGTCGCTGACTGGATATTAGCTTTCGAGCAACTTGATGGCGTCGACATATTGGGCGATGCCCACAGCCACTTGTTTGGCAGCTTTCATGGCCAAGACTACGGTCTGCGGATGATGCACCACGTCGCCGCCGGCAAAGACACCCTTGCGCGTCGTCATGCCGAATGGACGTTCTTTGACGATGATGTATCCGTTGTCATCGACATCGATGCCTGTCGTGGTCGACACGATGCGGTTGGCCGGGCGGGAACCGATGGCCAGGTAGATGCGGTCGAAGGGGATGACTTGTTCTCCTTGGGGCGTGTTGGCACGCAATGCCTTCAGACAACCTTTCTCATCGCCGATAAATTCGGTGGTCGATGTCTCCCACATGAAGTTCACACCTTCCTTCACAGCTTCCTGGTATTCGCTTTGGATGGCTGACATCTCGGATTCCGTGCGGTGGTAGATGACGCTTACGCTTGATGCGCCCAGACGTACGGCTGTGCGGGCTGCGTCCATGGCCACGTTGCCACATCCGATGATGCCCACTTTTTCGCCTTCCACGAGGGGAACGCGGTCGCGCGTGATGGTGTTTTGGTTGAAAATGCTCACCATGTGGAGCAGATAGGACGATTGCACGACGCCGCGCAGCCGCGCTCCCGGGATGTCCAGTGCCTTGGGCAGTGCGGTGCCCGTGCCGATGAAGATGGCGTCAAATCCTTTCTTGAACATTTCGTCGACGGTGATGTCTTTGCCCACCATGCAGTTCAGTTCAAACGACACGCCCAGTGCTTCGATTTTCTCGATTTCCTTGCGTACGACGACTTTCGGCAGGCGATATTCCGGAATGCCGTACATCAGCACGCCGCCCGCTTCTTCCTGGCCGTCGAAGATGGTGACGCTGAATCCCTGCCGTGCCAGGTCGCCGGCCACGGTCAGGCCCGCAGGTCCGGAACCGATGACGGCCACCTTGCCGCGCGTCTTCTGCGGCAGGCGTTCGCGGATAAGGTTCATTTCCGTATCAAAGTCGGCGATGAAGCGTTCCAGTTTCCCGATTTGGATGCCTTTGCCCCGTGCATAGAGCACACAGTGGCCCTGGCATTGCTTCTCGTGCGGGCAGACACGGCCGCAGATGGCCGGCAAGTTGCTCTTCTCATTGATGATGCTCATGGCAGCACCCATGTTTCCCATAGAGAGCTGGTGGATGAAACCGGGAATATCGTTTTCGATGGGACAGCCCTTCTTGCACGAAGGGTTTTTACAGTTCAGACAACGCTTGGCCTCTGCGATGGCTTCGTTGATGCTGTAACTTTCATTGACCTCTTGGAAAGTTGCGTTTGTTTCAGACATAGTATGTATAACTGATATTTGTAAACTAGACTTTGCAAAAGTACTGCTTTTCTCAGATTCGCGTATCGTTTTTATCCGGAAAAATGCGTTGGGAATGAATATTTTTCAGAAAACAAGTCTCTCGTCCGCTTGACGGCGGCATTGCCGGGCCTGTCCCAAGCTTGCAGTTCTTTCCCCCTTGGAAGGAATGATGAGGGGTGTTAAGGTCTTTCGACCTGGCCTTCCTTTCCGCCCGACCACGGCTTCCTTTCCGTGCCCGGGCGGAGTTAAGGGCGTGGTCGGGCGGAAAGGAAGCCGCTCTTTCATGTTTCGCAGGGCTTGTTTTTCATGGGTTTAAGATGGATGTGGGAGCATAGATAAAATTAGTTTAAATCTTACCAAGCGGGAGTATAACGCATCGGCTTTTAACTTACATTTGCATTGTGGATTTTTACTAGAGAAATGTGGATAAAAAGAGATGTTTATAATTCTGTCCGAATATAATCTTAAAAATAGGAATAGTATGAAACGAATAAGTTTGTTGGCATGTATGTTATTAATGCTGTTATGTGGCAATGTTTATGCACAAGACTTAACATTGAAAGATGGATTATCTCGTATTCCGTTTTCTAAAATGCCATATAAAGAGCGGAATTTGCCAATAGGATATACAGATGGTTGTATTGTGAATATATATGATGGTATAGATGCCAACGTGTACGAAGACCTTCAATGTACGGAGTTTGATTCGGCAAAAAAATACGTAGACTTTACTCCTGAAGTATATCTGAAAATAGCGTTGCCAAATGGTCTTTATTTGGGAGCGCTCTCCTTTGGTGGTTGTACGGAATACCGGACAGATGTGTTGTTTGTTTCCGACACGAATGGTCGTGTGAAAGACACATTGGAGTGTTGTGTGCTTAATGGCGAATTGGCCGTTAAGCAATATGAAGTGAAGAGCACAGAGGAAGTAATCATTTATCTGATGATTTTTGAAATGCCAATGTCATTAAAATGGACGGAATATAGTGGGAAGGCCAAAGCGTTGATAGGGCATATACGGAAAACGACTTATCGCATATCATCAGAAAGTAGATTTGTGAAAGTAAAGGAAGAGGATACGGTTTCGAAGACGTTTTCTTCTCATTTATTGCAAGAGCACAATCTATGGGAACCGGAGGCTTTTAATATGAGCTACTAAAAGCGTTCAAACCGATTAAAAGGAAATTAATACTTACATGGCAGAATCGCGTAATAAATACTAATATCACCCGAATACGAATTAGAGCGTGAGGTCATTTTATGGCGACATTTACAAATGGATATAATATAATAAGTAACAATAAATAAGTCTATGAAATTGCTTTTTACGATATTGATTATGTTCCTTGTTGTAAATGCTAATGCTTCTTATCAAGGAGATGATTTGTTGGATGTTTCTTTGGAATATGATCAGAAAGAAAAAGTTTTAACCGTGTATTTGGAAAATAAATCGCAAATGGATATTGTCCTGTCTCGATGTACGGAAGTGAATGAAAACGGGAGTTCACTTAGGGTGAAACTAACCTCAGATGCAAAAAACTTTTATGTGATTCCTCTCATGCTGTTTGAAAATGACAAACCTTCACAACGCTTGTTGATAAAAGCCGGCATGAAGCGATATTGTAAATTCCCAGCTTTCATATCTAAAGAATATCAAGGGAGGCAAAAATTATATTTTATGATTCATTTGGTGTATGCTACTATAACGGGTCAGCAAATATCAAAGACCGTTGATATAGAAAAGGTGGTATCATACTAAAAAATAGCCTCTATGCAATAGTTCAAATTAGACCTTTAAATAAAATGAGTTATGAAACAGTTTAGATTGTTATTATGTATGCTGTTATTGTTGTTATGCAGTAATATATATGCGCAGGATTATTCACTTAAATTTGGACTAAGTCAAATCCCTTTTACTAATCTTCCATATAAAGATCGTTATCTACCTGGAGGTCGTACTGACGGATATATTATTGATTTTGATCCTAATATTGAAGGTAAAATGTATGATGACCTTCAGTGTCAGCAGTATAGTTTAGCAAAGAATAATCTAGATTTTATGCCTCAAGTATATCTAAAGGTAAAATTGCCTAATGGTCTTTATTTAGGGGCACTCTCTTTCGGTGGTTGCACCGAATACCGGACAGATGTGCTGTTTGTTTCCGACACGAATGGTCGTGTGAAAGACACATTGGAGTGTTGCGTGCTTAATGGTGGATTGGCTGTCAAGCAATATGAAGTGAAGAGTACAGAGGAAGTAATCATTTATCAGATGATTTTTGAAATGCCAAAGTCGTTAAAATGGACAGAATATAGCGTGAAGGACAAAGCGTTGATAGGGCATATACGTAAAACGACTTATCGCATATCATCAGAAAGTAGATTTGTAAAAGTAAAGGAAGAGGATACGGTTTCGAAGACTTTTTCTTCTCATTTATTGCAAGAGCACAATCTATGGGAACCGGAGGCTTTTAATATGAGCTATTAAAAAATGTAACAATAGAAGATGCTGTTTTGAATTTCTACAAAAAGTTTTTCCCGGCTTGATGTATCTGTTATCGTGTGTGCTTTGGGCAATTTTTTGGCCCTTTTCGCTTTTGTTCTTTGTCGGATAGCCCGCTATCTTCCTCATCACAGAAACAAAAATCATTCAAAAACTCATCCCAAATCATCACACGATAAATTCAAAAACAGCTTCTAAAGACTGCTGTGTCCAAATGAAAAACATGCAATCGATGTAGGGACACACATCTTCCTTTTTATATATACGGGTTGTTAAACGTATCAAATGTTTCCGGCAGTGGCTTCGCATATTATGTATGGGTTGAGAAACATGATAGATGGAAAGGATGAGCGGATTTTTACCTGGCATGATGGGCAATGTATATTTTTATAGCACCTCTTTTGCCGAAAATAAATCGGAATGTTGTATCTTTGCACAAATATTAAAGAATAACATCAAGGTATGTGTGGAATCGTAGGCTATATCGGTAAGAGAGATGCTTACCCTGTCCTCGTGAAAGGTTTAAAACGACTGGAATACAGAGGTTATGACAGCGCGGGTATCGCATTAATCAACCATCAGGATCAATTGAACGTATATAAGACGAAGGGACGCGTTTCCGATTTGGAACATTTTGTAGAAGACAAAGACATTTCCGGAAACATCGGAATAGCCCACACACGCTGGGCGACCCACGGCGAACCTTCCCAAGTCAATGCCCATCCTCATTACTCTTCTTCGGGCAATCTGGCTCTTATCCATAACGGTATTATCGAAAACTATGCCACGCTGAAGGAAAGGCTTCAGCAGAAAGGCATCACCTTCCGCAGCAACACGGACACGGAAGTGCTGGTGCAGCTCATCGAGTATGTGCAGCTTTCCAACAACCTGGACTTGCTGACAGCGTTGCAGCTGGCTCTTCATGAAGTGATAGGTGCGTATGCCATCGCCCTGCTGGACAAACGCCAGCCTGACACCATTCTTGTCGCGCGCAAGAGTAGTCCGCTGGTGGTGGGCATCGGTGATGACGAGTTTTTCATGGGGTCGGATGCCACGCCCATCGTGGAGTACACTGACAAGGTGGTCTATCTGGAGGACAACGAGATAGCCGTCGTCCGTCGCGGCCAGGAGTTGAAGGTGGTCGATTTGGAAAATGTAAAGATGAAGCCCGAGATACAGACCATAGAAATGAATCTGGGACAGTTGGAGAAGGGTGGCTATCCACATTTCATGCTGAAGGAGATATTCGAACAGCCCGACTGCATCAATGACTGCATGCGCGGCCGTGTGAATGTGGAGTCGACCAATGTGGCGCTTTCGGCTGTGATAGACCACAAGGACAAGTTGCTCAATGCCCGCCGTTTCATCATCGTAGCCTGCGGCACGTCGTGGCATGCAGGCTTGATCGGCAAGCAGCTCATCGAGAGCTTGTGCCGCATTCCGGTGGAGGTGGAGTATGCTTCGGAGTTCCGCTATCGCAATCCGGTGATTTCCTCAGAAGATGTCGTTATCGCTATATCCCAATCAGGAGAGACGGCCGACACGCTGGCCGCAGTCCAGCTTGCAAAAGAACGCGGAGCATTTATATATGGTATATGTAATGTGGTGGGTTCGTCCATAGCCCGCGCGACAAACACCGGTTCTTATATTCACGTAGGGCCGGAGATCGGTGTCGCCTCGACCAAGGCATTCACGGGGCAGGTGACAGTGCTCACCATGCTGGCCCTGGCCCTGGCCAAGGAGAAGAAGACCATCAGTGACAAGGAGTTTCTGGAGATTGTCCAGGAGCTGAACCTGGTGCCGGCCAAGATGAAACAAGTGCTGTCCAAGAATCAGGCCATTTCCGAGCTGTCGCGCATCTTCACTTATGCCCACAACTTCCTCTATCTGGGCCGTGGCTACAACTATCCTGTGGCTTTGGAAGGAGCTTTGAAGCTGAAAGAAATCTCCTACATCCATGCTGAAGGCTATCCTGCCGCAGAAATGAAACACGGGCCCATCGCGCTCATTGACACGGAAATGCCGGTAGTGGTCGTGGCTACAAAGAATGCCATGTATGAGAAAATCATAAGCAACATCCAGGAGATTAAGGCACGCAAAGGCAAAGTGATCGCTTTGGTGTCGGAAGGTGACACCGAGATTGTGTCCATCGCTGATGACTGCATCGAAATCCCGAAAATCATTGAGTGTCTTGAACCGTTGATCACCACCATCCCCTTGCAACTGTTGGCTTACCACATCGCCGTCTGCAAGGGAAAGGATGTGGACCAACCTCGCAATTTGGCCAAATCGGTAACAGTAGAATAATCAAACGAGATATTATTAAATGGAACAACTGAAGCACGAATGTGGAGTCGTCATGATACGCTTGCTCAAGCCGCTGAGCTACTATCAAGCGAAGTATGGCACTTGGATGTATGGTTTGAACAAGCTCTATCTGATGATGGAGAAGCAACACAACCGCGGCCAGGAGGGCGCAGGCTTGGCATGTGTGAAACAAAAGGCTGAACCGGGCGAGGAATACATGTTCCGGGAACGGGCTTTGGGCACGGGGGCTATCACCGAAATATTTGCGACGATTCAAAAACAATTCAGAGACTTGACTCCTGAACAACTGCGCGATGCTGACTATGCTCAGCGTTATGTGCCGTTTGCGGGAGAAACCTATATGGGCCACTTGAGGTATTCGACTACCGGGAAAAGTGGTCTTTCTTATGTCCACCCGTTCTTACGCCGCAATAACTGGCGCGCGAAGAATCTGGCGTTGTGCGGTAACTTCAACTTGACCAATGTGGATGAGATTTTTTCCAAAATCACGGCCGAAGGCCAGCATCCGCGGATTTATTCGGATACATACATCATGCTGGAGCAAGTCGGGCATCGGCTGGACCGCGAGGTGGAGCGCCTTTACCAGCATTACAAGGCGGAAGGCTTGTCGGGATTGGAACTGACGGGCGCCATCGAGGACAATATCGATTTGACCAATGTGATTCGTTCGTCAAGCAAGGATTGGGACGGAGGTTATGTCATCTGCGGACTGACGGGTAGCGGCGAATCCTTTGCCATGCGCGACCCGTGGGGCATTCGTCCCGCTTTCTGGTACAAGGATGATGAAATCATTGTGCTGGCGTCCGAGCGTCCTGTGATTCAGACAGCCTTGAATGTAGCGGCTGATGATGTGCACGAGCTGGAGCCGGGACAGGCTGTCCTGGTCAACAAAAAAGGCGAGATGCGCCTGGAGCAGATCAATGAGCCGAAGGAAGTGAAGAAATGCACATTCGAGCGCATCTATTTCAGCCGGGGAAGTGACAAGGACATCTACAACGAACGCAAGGAGTTGGGACGTCTTCTTGTGACCCCGATATTGAAGGCGATTGACTACGATGTGGAACATACGGTGTTCTCCTATATTCCCAACACGGCCGAGGTGGCATTCTTCGGACTGCTCGATGGTTTTGATACCTATTTGAACCATTTGAAGATTAAAGAAATCGAGGCTTTGGGTCACAAACCTTCACGCAGCGAACTCGACCGCATACTTTCCATGCGAATTCGTAGTGAAAAAGTTGCTATAAAAGACATAAAATTGCGTACCTTTATAGCCGAAGGCAATAGCCGCAATGATTTGGCCGCTCACGTCTATGACATCACTTATGGCAGCCTGGTGCCTTATCAGGACAATCTGGTGATAATCGATGACAGCATCGTGCGCGGGACGACCTTGAAGCAAAGCATTATCAAGATACTTGACCGTTTGCATCCGAAAAAAATCGTCATTGTGTCGTCGTCGCCCCAGGTGCGCTATCCGGACTATTATGGCATCGACATGGCCAAGATGAGTGAATTCATCGCTTTCCGGGCCGCCATCGCTTTGCTGGAGGACCGCGACATGCGTGACGTCATCGAACGTGCCTACAATAAGTCGAAAGCACAGGAGCTTCTGCCGAAGGAAAAGATGGTGAACTATGTGAAAGACATCTATGAGCCTTTTACCGATGAGGAGATTTCGGCCAAGATGGTCGAGATGCTGACTGAAGGTGAAGGCATTCAGGCCAAAGTGGAGATTGTCTACCAGACCATAGAAGGACTGCATGAGGCTTGCCCCGACCACACGGGCGACTGGTATTTCAGTGGTGACTATCCGACACCCGGAGGCGTGCGTCAAGTCAATCAGGCGTTCATCAATTATGTAGAAAAAGTATTCCAATTCTAAACAAGAATAATAACATATATCTGAAATGAGAAATGTAACACTAGTCCTCGATGATGGAACCCGTTTCCACGGCACATCATTCGGTTATGAGAAACCTGTCGCTGGCGAAGTCGTCTTCAACACTGCCATGACAGGGTATCCGGAGAGTCTTACAGATCCCTCGTACGCAGGGCAGTTAATGACGCTGACTTATCCTTTGGTGGGAAACTATGGGGTGCCACCTTTTACTTTCGAAGCCAATGGCTTGCCCACCTTTATGGAGAGCGAGAAGATTCATGCAGATGCGATAATCGTGAGTGATTACAGCTATGAATACAGTCATTGGAATGCCGTAGAGAGTCTGGCCGATTGGTTGAAGCGTGAACAGATTCCAGGCATTACGGGAGTGGACACTCGTGAGTTGACGAAGGTGCTCCGTGAGCATGGCGTGATGATGGGCCGGATTATATTTGATGATGAGCCGGATAATGTTCCTGAAGCACAATATAGCGGCGTCAACTATGTGGACAAAGTTTCATGCAAGGAAGTCATCCGTTACAATGAGGGTGCGGACAAGAAGAAAGTCGTCTTGGTGGACTGCGGAGTGAAGGCAAATATCATCCGTTGCTTGCTCAAGCGTGATGTGGAAGTCATCCGCGTACCTTGGAACTATGACTTTACGTCGTTGGACTATGATGGACTGTTCATTTCAAACGGACCGGGAGACCCGGATACTTGCGATGAGGCTGTTCAAAACATCCGCAAGGCAATGAGTCTCTCCGACAAACCTATCTTCGGTATCTGCATGGGCAACCAATTGCTTTCCAAGGCCGGAGGTGCTAAAATATACAAGTTGAAATATGGTCATCGGAGTCATAACCAACCGGTGCGCAAGGTGGGCACGAACCAGTGTTTCATTACCAGTCAGAACCATGGTTATGCGGTGGACAACAATACACTTGGAGCTGATTGGGAACCGCTTTTCATCAATATGAACGATGGCTCGAATGAGGGCATTCGTCACAAGTCTAAGCCTTGGTTCTCTGCACAGTTCCATCCGGAAGCAGCCAGCGGACCGACAGACACAGAGTTCCTTTTTGATGATTTTGTGAAACTCCTTTAAACAGAAACGACATGAAAGAAAATATAAAGAAAGTATTGCTGTTAGGTTCAGGCGCATTGAAGATTGGTGAAGCTGGCGAGTTTGATTATTCCGGCTCACAGGCGCTGAAGGCTTTGAAAGAAGAAGACATTTACACCGTGCTTATCAATCCTAATATTGCAACGGTGCAGACCAGCGAAGGCGTTGCTGATCAAATCTATTTCTTACCGGTGACACCGTTTTTTGTCGAGAAGGTCATCCAAAAGGAACGTCCTGACGGCATCCTCCTGTCATTTGGCGGACAGACGGCTCTAAACTGTGGTGTGGAACTCTACAAGAGCGGTGTGTTGGAGAAATATAATGTACGCGTGCTGGGTACTCCCGTGCAGGCCATTATCGACACGGAAGACCGCGAGCTCTTTGTGAAAAAGCTCGATGAAATCCATGTGAAGACCATTAAGAGTGAAGCTGTGGAGAATGCAGAAGATGCACGCCGGGCAGCACGTGAAGTGGGCTATCCGGTCATTGTGCGTGCTGCATACGCTCTCGGAGGACTTGGCTCTGGCTTCTGTGACAATGAAGAGGAGCTGAATGTTCTTGTGGAAAAGGCGTTTTCATTCTCGCCGCAGGTGCTCGTAGAGAAGTCGCTTCGGGGGTGGAAAGAAATCGAATACGAAGTCGTGCGCGACCAGTATGACAACTGTATCACGGTATGTAACATGGAAAATTTCGACCCGCTGGGTATCCACACGGGTGAATCCATTGTCATAGCTCCGTCACAGACACTGACCAATAAGGAATATCATAAGCTGCGTGAGTTGGCTATCCGCATCATACGTCACATCGGCATCGTGGGTGAGTGCAACGTGCAGTATGCCTTTGACCCGGAGTCGGAGGACTACCGTGTCATTGAAGTGAATGCTCGTTTGAGCCGTTCGTCAGCTTTGGCTTCCAAGGCCACAGGTTATCCTTTGGCTTTCGTTGCTGCCAAGCTTGGATTGGGTTACGGACTGTTCGACTTGAAGAACTCTGTGACGAAGACAACTTCAGCCTTCTTTGAACCGGCATTGGACTATGTAGTCTGCAAGATACCCCGTTGGGACTTGGGCAAATTCCGTGGCGTTGACCGTGAGCTGGGTTCTTCCATGAAATCTGTCGGTGAAGTCATGGCCATCGGGCGTACATTTGAAGAGGCTATTCAGAAAGGCTTGCGCATGATTGGACAAGGCATGCATGGTTTTGTGGAAAACAAGGAGCTGGTCATTGCTGATGTGGACAAGGCTCTTCGGGAGCCGACTGACAAGCGTATCTTTGTTATTAGTAAAGCCATGCGCGCAGGCTACACCATCGATCAGATTCATGAACTAACGAAGATCGACAAGTGGTTCTTGCAGAAGTTGATGAACATCATGAACACATCCAAAGAGCTGCATGCTCTTGACGGATTGGAGAAACTGGATGCGACCTTGTTGCGTAAAGCGAAAGTGCAGGGCTTTTCAGACTTCCAAATCGGGCGTGCCGTCGGTCTGGAGAAAGACATGGAGATCGAGCAAGCCATCAACGAGGTGCGTGCTTATCGCAAGAGCCTGGGCATCGTGCCTGTCGTGAAGCAAATCGACACGCTGGCTGCTGAATATCCTGCACAGACGAATTATCTCTACCTGACATACAGTGGGGTGGGCAACGATGTACACTATTTGGGCGACCATCGCTCTATTATCGTGCTTGGTTCGGGTGCATACCGTATTGGTTCGTCTGTTGAGTTTGACTGGTGCGGCGTTCAAGCACTCAACACCATCCGCAAGGAAGGTTACCGCAGCGTGATGATTAACTACAATCCTGAAACTGTGTCGACTGACTACGATATGTGCGACCGCCTCTATTTTGACGAGCTGACATTCGAACGCGTGATGGACATCATCGAATTGGAGAATCCGCATGGTGTCATTGTCTCGACCGGTGGACAAATACCCAACAACCTGGCCATGCGTCTTGACGGAGAAAAGGTGAACATTCTCGGCACGTCTGCCACGAGCATCGACAATGCGGAAGACCGCGATAAGTTCTCAGCCATGCTTGACCGCATTGGAGTGGACCAACCCGAATGGAGTGCGCTGACTTCGATGGAAGACATCAACGCGTTCATTGCGAAGGTGGGTTTTCCTGTGTTGGTGCGTCCGTCGTATGTGCTTTCCGGTGCAGCCATGAACGTATGTTCCAACCAGGAAGAGCTGGAACGTTTCCTTCAGTTGGCTGCCAATGTGTCAAAGAAACATCCTGTTGTTGTAAGTTCGTTCATTGAACATGCGAAAGAAGTGGAAATGGATGCCGTGGCCAAGGATGGTGAAATCATAGCTTACGCCATCAGCGAACACATCGAATATGCCGGTGTCCATTCGGGTGATGCTACCATTCAGTTCCCGCCGCAGAAGCTCTATGTGGAGACCGTGCGCCGCATCAAGCGTATCTCTCGGCAGATTGCGAAAGAACTTCATATTTCAGGGCCATTCAATATTCAGTTCCTTGCACGTGAAAATGACATTAAGGTTATCGAGTGTAACCTCCGTGCGTCGCGTAGCTTCCCCTTCGTGAGCAAAGTTCTCAAGATAAATCTTATCGAACTGGCTACGCGCGTCATGCTGGGATTGCCCGTCGAGAAACCCGAAAAGAGTCTTTTCGACCTTGACTATGTCGGCATCAAGGCTTCACAATTCTCGTTCAACCGTTTGCAGAAGGCTGACCCCGTATTGGGCGTCGACATGGCGTCTACGGGAGAAGTCGGTTGTTTGGGAGACGACACCGGCACGGCTGTGCTGACAGCCATGCTTTCTGTTGGCCAGCGCATTCCGGCCAAAAACGTTCTTTTGTCAACTGGAGGAGCCAAGCAAAAAGTTGATATGCTTGATGCTGCCCGCATGTTGAGAAAGAAGGGGTATAACATCTTTGCTACTCCCGGTACGGCACGCTTCCTGGCAGAGAACGGTATTGAAAATACGTTGGTACATTGGCCAAGCGAACCTGAAGCCAAACCGCAGGCACTCGAGATGCTTCACAACAAAGAAATCGACATGGTCGTGAACATTCCGAAGAACCTCACGGCCGGCGAGTTGACCAACGGTTACAAGATTCGCCGTGCAGCTATCGACTTGAACATCCCATTGATAACCAATGCCCGTCTGGCAAGCGCATTCATCAATGCTTTCTGTACGATTGATATAGATGACATAGCTATCAAGAGCTGGGCTGAATATAAATAAGGAATCTATTTCTTTATTTTAGATATATGAGGAACTGCCTTTTCCACCATCGGGGAAGGCAGTTTTTTTGTGCAGCAGATTGGAATATCAACGTAATTAGTCGTCCCTTAAAAAAATATATTCCAGCGAGACATTTTTCCAATAGAGTGTCTCGCTGATTTTTTCGACAATTGTCCAAAGGAGCCTCATGGCTCTTTTGAAGTTGTATGCCGCCGCAGCCAGAAGAACATTCACGGCATCTCCGAACACACCTTTATAGAAGTTGCGTCCTAAACGGAAGTCTGATTTCATGTGTGCGATAGTAGGTTCGATTCCTGCACGTTTGCAGAAAAGCTTGTGTTTCTTTCTTCGTGTGTGGTAACTGTCTTTTTTATCCCAAATCGGTCATTAGAAAATTGAGCTTTCATTTTGCGTGAAATACGTCATGATTATGGCAATAATTAAGGTGTGCAATGTAAATTTGGGTCACAATAAAGGTTACTGTCTTACATTTTGCTCGCAAAAATTTCTAATGACCGATTTGGGTTTATGGGAGCATCCGGTATCAGTATTTGCGTCCCGTTGACTTCTTTCTTTCCCCTGTATCCCATGTCTCCCGCCAGCCTCCCGACCTTTTTCCCGGTAATGCGTTCCACCTGCAAAAGCGACTCTTCAATGGTATGTCCGTCATATTCGTTCCGGAAGGACCTGGCCCCCAGGATTATCCCGGTAATCGAGCGGATGATTGAGACCTTGTTCCCGAACTCGTACATCTTGTGCTCCTTGCCCTTGCTGATGCACTATACCTCCGGTTCATGCAGGGAATAGATTTTCTCCTGGGAATAGCGCTTCTGTGAAAGCACACGTTCAAAGAAACCGAGTAAAGAGTCGTAGTCATGGTTCCCCGCCAGGTTGCGTTTCAATTCCCTGGCAATCCTTCCCGCAATGGTGCGCAGCTGCCTGTCCGCCTTCAAGGCCTTGGCGCGGTTCTTCGGATGGTTGCGGAAGCGTTGGTCCCGGTAAATCCTTTTGAGGACGAAAGTGTAGCTCTGGCGCAAAGGAAGACCCAGGGTTTTCATGATGGACAACACTTTGCGGACAATCTTTTTATGCAACTTCGCGTCCGTGGGGTAAGTCACGTTCTTTTCCTACACGGTGGAGTCGATGAAGGCCATCCCGTGATGGTCACGGTCATCGTCTTCCTTGTTGACACGGATGCTTTCCGACAAAATCAGTTCCATGCCCTTCTCGCCGATACGCTTGCGGAAATGCACCAGTTCGCTCGCATTGCAGGGAAAGGACGGCGTGAACTCAAACATCCCGCAAAAATACTGGTAATAAGCATTCTCGCTCCATTGCTTAACCACCGATTCATCCGACAGGTGCGACGTGCTTAAGAATCAGAAGGCCGCACATCAAGGGTCAGTAGATTTTTAGTGGGGATAAATTTGTTAGCTTACAGAACAATCCATTATTTTGCAGTATGGAAAACGATTATTTGAACATACTTGCCGGTATTGTACTCCCAGCCCAGATATTGGAATACTTTTCTATAGTTGGGATTGAGCAGAACTCTACGGAAATACACATCAGTTTGGATGAGAAGATGAATCCGGAACTAAGTAATGACGTCCACTTTGAGTCAAAGGGTTTTATGGAAGCCGTAAGCGTGACGGACTTCCCGATACGTGACCACAAGGTTATTCTGAAGATACGCCGCAGGCGGTGGACAGACACGCGCACGGGCAAGAGCTTCAGCATTCCGATAGACCTTGACATTGTAGCCAAAGGGACTCGTTACTCCAGGGAATTTGGAGCTTTTTTAAAAGAGACGTATGGAGACGTCCCCCGTGACCTGCCATACGCTTGAGGAGTTCTACCACATAGACGGGCATACGTTCGAGAAGCAGTACAAGGAAGTGCTGAGCGGTTTCAGGCAGTGGGATCAGTTGGAACATGCGGCCGAGTGGCTGCTGTTCCCGGAAAATGTCGGTCCGCGGCTTGCCATCGACGAGTCCTCGCTCTCCAATGGCGAGCTGTACACTTTCGTTACCAACCGTGAGGCACATACGCGTGAGCAATCCTTGGTGGCCGTCGTTGCGGGCACAAAAGCGGAGGATGTTATCGCTGTCCTGCAACGGATTGACGGAGAGCGCCGCAACGCTGTCGAGGAGGTTAGGCTTGACTTGTCGGACTCCATGCGCAAGATTGCCCGGACAGCATTTCCGAAAGCAAGCCGTGTCATCGACCGCTTCCATATCCAGAAACTGGCCTGCGATGCCGTGCAGGAGCTGCGTGTCAAGCACCGTTGGGATGCCATACAGCAGGCTAACGATGAGATGGAGGAGGCCAGACAAAAGGGCAAGGAATATAATCCGTACAGATTTCCCAATGGTGACACCGGCAAGGAACTGCTCATACGCTCGCGTTACTTGTTGTTCAAGTCCGCAGACAAATGGACCGACAGACAAAAGCAGAGAGCCGCGATATTGTTTGAAGAATACCCTGACATCCAAACGGCATACGGACTGTGCCATTCACTGCGGATGATCTTTGCCAAAAACACAATCAAGAATGCCGCACGCCTGTCCATGGCACGCTGGTACAATAAGGTGGAAAAAGCCGGATTCCATTCCTTCAATATTATCGCAGCCACCTTCCACGAGCATTATGAGGAAATTCTGAACTTCTACAACAACCGATCTTCCAATGCCTTGGCAGAGTCCTTCAATGCAAAAGTCAAACTCTTCAGGGCTAACCTCAGAGGAGTTGCTGATAAGAAGTTCTTCTTATTCCGTATTGCAAAACTATATGCATATCTCCACTAAATTTCTACTGAGCCCACATCAAACGGATCGGCTTTGCAGGACGTCCATTGTCCGCACTGTATAACGGAGAAAAGGAGGCTTCAAAACGCTGCCAGTCAATCTTGTCGGCGAGTAGATACAAGGGATGTTTGGGGTTCAGTTGGTCTGCCAACGAACTGAACAATGAGGGCTGGGGACAGGTCTTGTTTATCATATAATCTGCAAGTTTTCAACCGTAAAGGTACAAAAACTTGCAGATATCTCAAAGCAAATCGTACATTAATCTGTTGACTATTAATTAGTAACGTATCTTTTAAGGGACGACTGTTTAGACACTAAGAATCCCTAATGCGATTTGGGCTTATCTCTCTTACACTATGCCTTAATCTTCTTCCACTTCATCATACTTAAAAAACAATTTGCATCCTAACCGAAGAATAAGCAGAGAAGTAACCCAAGCAGCCATTTGTAAAATTACTTATTGGGTTAGCTGATGAGTCTTCGCTCATCGCTAGAGAATTGAGGTAATCGTAAGTTCGAAGGTCGATAGTTTGTATCTCCAACTCAATAATATCACCTTCATATAAGATTTCGTCCCAATCTGCCTGTTTATTATCCTGTGCAGCTTTTTCAGTCATGCAAAGGAAGTTTTCTTCAATAACTTCTCCATCGTTCCCTCTATCACGTCCGACATCCCATATGTAGATTTTTCTATTACGAAAAACTATGCCTTACGCCCAAATATCTTACAACTGTTATCAAAAAAGAAAGCGGAGTTTCCGCAGCAGATTGGATAGAAAGGTATGTAATACTACAAGCTCAGGCATTGCTTAAATCAACGGATCTTACCATACAGCAGATAAGTGACAAATTGAATTTTTCTTCGCAGGTCTTTTTCGGAAAATATTTCAAAAGATTAGTCGGAATGTCGCCGAAAGAATATAGGAAGACATTATAGCATGGTGTCTCATTCGTGAAAAGCAAACTATTATTTATCTCAAATCATTTGAGATTTTTGCTATTAATAAGGGTAAGTCCGTATTTTCTCAGATATGCAGACTTCACGAATTTTTATGTGAAAAGTAAAATCTTAAATGACTGGAAATCAAAGCTCTTTCTGGAATGCTTAGTTTGTAGACTCCTGGCAGGCACGGCCTCTATTCGGCTCGAGCACGGATAGGAGGCTATCCTCGTCCCGAGTCTAGGCCGTGGTCGGACGGAGTTAAGTGCCCGTTCGTCAGATTCCCATTGTTTCCGGAAATCACGATAAGTTGAGTTGAAAATGGGGAATAAATGCGTGAATTGTTCAAAATATAACGAATTTTAATTCTATCTAATGCGTTAATATGCTACTTTTGCTTCTTTAAGAGAATAAGCGAATGGGAAAACTCTATGTAGTGCCGACTCCGGTGGGAAACTTGGAGGATATGACATTTCGAGCCATACGTGTGTTGAAGGAAGCAGACCTGATTCTGGCTGAAGACACACGAACCTCAGGTGTCCTGTTGAAGCATTTTGAAATAAAGAATGCGATGCTGTCACATCATAAGTTTAATGAGCATCAGACAGTGGAGCGTGTCGTCAGCCGTATTCTGGCTGGTGAAAACGTGGCGTTGATTTCAGATGCTGGTACACCTGGAATTTCAGACCCCGGATTCTTGCTCGTCCGTGAGTGTGTCCGTGCAGGTGTGGAGGTCTCTTGTCTGCCTGGGGCGACAGCTTTTGTGCCGGCTTTGGTGGCATCGGGTTTGCCAGACGAGCGTTTCTGTTTCGAAGGTTTCCTGCCTCAGAAAAAGGGACGTGTCACAAGGTTGACACATTTGCAGATAGAAACACGCACGATGGTTTTCTACGAGTCTCCTTACAGGCTCGTGAAGACGCTGACCCAGTTTGTCGACTTTTTCGGAGCTGAGCGTCAAGTGTCGGTCTGTCGTGAAATCTCGAAGGTGCATGAAGAGAGTGTGCGGGGCACGCTTGCCGAAGTGCTGGAACATTTCACACAAATAGAACCGAAAGGCGAGATTGTCATCGTGTTGGCTGGAGCGGACGAAAAAGAAATAAGTAAAGGAAAATAGAAATAACACGTTATACAAAAACAACAAAATTATGAAAAAGTTACTTTGGTTATCAGTATGTGCGGTTGCACTAATGACTTCGTGTGAACAAATGGGAAGCGGCAACAAGGCTTTACAGGCTGAGAACGATTCTTTGAAAACCGTGCTTTCTGACAGGGAAGATGAATTGAACCAGATAATGGGTACGTTCAATGAAATTCAGGAAGGTTTCCGTCAAATCAACGAGGCTGAAGGCCGTGTGGACTTGCAGCGTGAGCAGAGCGGAGAAAACCTTTCGGCAACGCAGAAAGTGAAGGATGATCTGAAGTTGATAACTCAGACGATGGCTGAAAACCGTGAAAAATTGGCTAAACTTCAACAACAATTAAAGAACAGTCGTTATCAATCGTCAGAACTGAAAAAGGCTATTGCTGCCTTGGAAAAAGAGTTGGCCGACAAGACGGAACAAATCAAGGCGCTTCAAGCGGATTTGGCAGCTAAGGATATTCGCATCGCCGAACTTGATGACGCTGTCGCTGGCTTGACCACTGACGTTAAGAACTTGTCAGCTGAGAATGAAATCAAGACAAAAACTGTGGCTGCACAAGAAAAAGCCATGAATACGGCTTGGTTTGTTTTCGGAACTAAATCAGAGTTAAAAGAACAAAAAATACTTCAAAAAGGCGATGTCTTGCAGAGTGATGATTTCAATAAAGATTACTTCACTCAGATAGACATCCGTACTGACAAGGAGATTAAGTTATATTCAAAGAGTGCAAAGCTTTTAACTAATCATCCTGAAGGTTCATATTCGTTAGTAAAAGACACAAAAGGACAATATATTTTAAAGATAACAGATCCGAGCAAGTTCTGGAGCGTATCTCGCTATTTGGTTATTCAAGTGAGATGACCTATATTTGCGGTGGAAACGCTTCTGGGCTGAGTGAAAATCATATGCGCGGATGACAAATTGGAAAAATTCCGGATTTTTGTTAGCGCGGGTGGCACAGATTTTTCTGTAGCTCGGTCGGAAGTTTCGAAGCATTAATTGAAAGATATTCTGTTGTGATAACAGGGCTTGATTAAAGGATTAAAATATAAGAAGATACTCTTTAATGACTTCTATGAGGGACGTTGTGAAACGTGTACGTATAGAAAATTATCTCTAAAATGTGAATGGACAGCCTCCTTCGGGAGGCTGTTTTTTTGTTTTTAGAATCTTTTTTTGGGGGGGGAGGGGAGATACTGAGGCCGCAGAGGGGCTGGAAAAGCCCGGTTATATCATGAGATGGCAGACCAGTTGATATTGGTCTTTCGGAGCATTTTCAGCTGTGTCCAGAGAATGGCATTTTGTGGATTGCTTTCCGTCGGATCTCCGTCAACGACGGCTTGCGCTATATCGCGGACAAACTGTAGGAGTTGGCCGTCGCGGGCGATGTCAGCGATGCGTAAATCAAAGGCAATGCCGCTTTGTTGGGTGCCTTCCAAGTCTCCGGGACCGCGCAGTTTTAAGTCGGCTTCGGCGATTTCAAAGCCATCGTTGGAGTCGACCATGATTTGGATGCGCTTGCGTGTGTCTTCACTAAGTTTATAACCGGTGACAAGAATGCAGTATGATTGGTCTGCTCCCCGTCCCACACGGCCTCGTAGCTGGTGAAGCTGGGAGAGGCCGAAGCGTTCGGCATTTTCAATGACCATGACTGAGGCATTGGGTACATTGACGCCAACTTCAATCACGGTCGTGGCCACCATGATTTGTGTTTCACCTGTGACGAATCGTTGCATTTCTGCTTCTTTGTCTGCCGGGCGCATTTTTCCATGCACTTTGCTCACCTTGTATTCGGGGAATTCCGCACAGATATGTTCGTATCCTTCTTCCAGGTTTTTTATATCCATTTTCTCGCTTTCCTGGATGAGCGGATAGACGATATACACTTGTCTTCCTTCTTGGATTTGTTTGCGGATGGAAGCGTAGAGGCTTGCTCTGCGATTGTCAAACTGATGTATGGTCTGGATGGGTTTCCGTCCGGGAGGGAGTTCGTCGATGACAGACACGTCGAGGTCTCCATAGAGTGTCATGGCAAGGGTGCGCGGGATGGGAGTAGCCGTCATGACGAGCACGTGAGGTGGCCGAGTATTTTTGTTCCACAATTTAGCTCGTTGCGCTACGCCAAAACGGTGCTGTTCGTCGATGACCACCATGCCCAAGGATGAGAAACACACTGTGTCTTCGAGTACGGCGTGAGTACCTATGAGGATGTGTGTTTCGCCCAGTGTCAGGGAACGTAGGATGGCTTCGCGTTTCTTGCCTTTCACAGAGCCGGTCAGCAACTCCACTTTCACGGGCATGGAGCCTAATAGTTTGCGTATCGTGTCATAATGTTGGGAAGCGAGAATCTCGGTTGGGGCCATCAGGCATGTCTGGTAGCCGTTGTCCAGTGCAATAAGCATGCTCATCAGCGCGACAAGAGTCTTGCCGCTTCCCACATCGCCTTGCAACAGACGGTTCATTTGTCGCCCGCTTCCCATGTCGCGGCGTATTTCCTTGATGACGCGTTTCTGTGCACTTGTGAGTTCGAAGGGGAGATAGTGACGATAGAATGTGTTGAATATATCTCCCACTTGGCTGAATATAAATCCGTTGTATTTGCGTGCGCGGTCTTTGGCATAGCGGAGTATATTCAGTTGCACGTAGAAAAGCTCTTCGAACTTCAGCCGATATTGAGCCCGTCGAAGTGATTCGGGTGTGTGCGGGAAATGGATGTTGCGCAAGGCTTCGTCAAGTGACATCAGCTGATGTTGCTTCACCAACCATTCCGGCAGTGTCTCCGGCATCGGTTCTTTTAGCAGAGCAAGCAGGTTGGATGTTAGTTTGCCGAGGGCGTGGGAGTTCAGCCCGCTACGTTTCATGCGTTCGGTCGTGTTGTAATAAGGCTGAAGTCCCATGTCTGATAGTACGAGGCCTTCAGCTGGGTCGATGTCAGGATGGGCGATGTTGATACGTCCGTTGAAAATGGTCGGTTTTCCGAAGACAATATATTTGGTATGAGTCTTGTAACGTCCTGACAGATATTTGATGCCTTGGAACCAGACAAGGTCTACCACTCCGGTGTCGTCTGAGAAGTGGGCGACCAATCTGCGTTGTCGTCCTTCACCAAAGGTCTCAAAGCTGAGAATTTCGCCTTTCAGTTGGATATAGGGCATGTTGCCGTCGATTTCATGTATGTAGTACAGACGGCTTCTGTCGACGTATTTATAAGGAAAATAGTAGAGAAGGTCATGCATAGAGCAGACTGACAGCTCTTTGTTCAGGATAGCTGCTCGTTGAGGCCCTACTCCGGGCAAATATTTAATATCGCGTGACGTTAAATCGAACATCCAATCAGTGCTTCTGCTACTTTTATGTCGAAGGGGGTTGTTAGTTTGATATTTTCGCGGTTGCCCGGCACGAGTGTTACGGGCATTCCTAAGGCTTCCACGACAGATGCGTCGTCGGTAAATGTTGTGGAATAAGGTTGTTGGTAGGCGTCTTTCAGAAGCTTTGCGCTAAACACTTGTGGTGTTTGTACCAGTTTGTAAGCCGACCGGTCGACTGTCACGCTCGTGTTACCGTGTAGTTGTCGGAGGGTTTCTACGACATCGACCACAGGAATGACGGCCTTGTGTAAAGCTGCTTCCTGATAGCACATTGTGATGACTTCGTGGGAGACAAACGGACGTACACCGTCGTGTATGCCGACAAGGCTGTCGTCGTCAACCATTGCCAACCCGTTTTTTACGGAATGAAAACGAGTGTTACCTCCATCTGTCACACGATGAGGAATGTCAAAGTGATAATTGTGGCACAGCTCGCACCAGTATTTCTGTTGGTCGACGGGCAGCACCACAATTATGTTTATTCCTGTATCATAGGTATAGAAGGTTTCGATAGTGCGCATCAGGACAGGTTTCCCCCCGATGGGGAGAAACTGTTTGGGTATGTCTGTTCCCATGCGTAATCCTTTGCCTCCGGCTACGATAACAATATACTTTTTCATGCGAGCAACATTCCGGCTTTGACTTCGTCGGCTTTCTCTTTACCTGCTAACTTGGTGACAATGGCAAATCCGAAATCGAAAGCTGCGCCCGGACCTTTTCCAGTGATGATATTATCGTCCTGTTCCACCATTGCTCCTGTTGTGCGAGCTCCTTCCAGATACTTCTCAAAGCCCGGGTAGCAGGTGGCTTTCTTGTCTTTCAGTATACCCAGTTGTCCATAAACCAGAGGGGCTGCGCAAATGGCAGACAAGAGGCGTCCTTCTGTATTAAAGTCAAGGATGACTTTGCGTAAGCCTTCATGGGCTGCAAGATTAGTTGCACCGGGCAGTCCGCCGGGGAGGACCAACATGACGCCTTCGCGCTTGATGGTCGTTGCATCAAAGAGCATGTCTGCTTTTACGGGTACTCCGTGTGCTCCGGTGACTGTTTCGTGACCTGTTACGGATACAGTTTGGATGGTTAAACCAGCGCGACGTACAATGTCGACTACAGACAAGGCCTCGACTTCTTCAAAGCCTTCCGCTAAAAAAAGATAAATGTTTCCCATAACTATCGTAGTTTAAAATAGTAAGTGATTGTTCCTGTTTGATTATTGATGCCATCGGTAACATTAAAGCGTGCCTTGCGTGCAGCTTCTTCGGCTGCCCGTCGCAGGGCTGCGCTTACTGTGTTTGTGCGTTTGTTGATGCTGGTGCTGATGACTCGTCCCGCCGGATTGACTACGATGGTCACCACGACTCGTCCTTCATCTTGCACATTGTAGACGGGAATGGGGAGGGAACCGTTGAGCGAACGTCCATTTAAGTCCCAGCTTCCAATTCCACCAACTCCGGTCGATTTGCCTGTATTCCCGTTACCGGTCGGGCTACCTTGAATCCCACTACCTGAAGAACTGTTGCCTCTGCTACCCATATTTGTGCCTTTGCCAAATGCTCCGGCTATTTTCTTTGAAGCTTCTTCAGCTGCTGCTTTTTCTGCAGCCGCACGTTTTTCTGCTGCAATTTGTTCCGGAGTTTTGGTCGGCTGTTTGGGCGTTTCCGGTTGTTGGGGTGTTTTTTGTTTAGGTGTGTCTGTTTTCTTTTGTGGGGGCATTGCCACAGTTTCTTCTTGGTCTTGAGTGATTAGTTCCTGGTCAGATGGTTCTTCATTCACCGTTTCTTCAGAAGCCGTTTCCGGCCGTGATTCGTCAAGCATATCCACTTCTGTCAAGGTGTAAGGATCGGCATTGCCTTGCGATAGTTCTGCATCGCCGAGCATGACAGGCACACCACTTTCTCCTTCTTGTTTGCTAGCCTTGATGGTGACAACAAGCAAGATGAGTAACACGATGAGGTGGATGACCACGGTTCCTATAATTCCTTGTAGACGGTTGTTTTTCATTTACTTTTCAGGTGGACGTGTTGCCAATACCATTTTATATTTGTTTTCATTTGCGATGTTCAGCACTCGGACTATTTCACCATAAGGCACAGATTCGTCGGCATAGAGCGCCACATACATCTCCGGTTCTCGTTCGGCACAAGCTTTCAGGAAGTCGGGCAATTCGTCAAGTGTGACAGGCATTTCAGCTTCGTTGCCAAAACCTGCATAGTAGTTTAGATGTTTGTCGATAATGACCCGTGTGAGCGGCTTGGCCGAAGTCTGTTGCTTGCCTTGAGGCAAGAGCACCTTGATGGCATTGGGGGATACCATCGTGGAGGTAATCATGAAGAATATCAGCAACAGAAAGATGATGTCCGTCATCGAAGCCATGCTGAATGTGGCTGCGATGTGGGTTTTCCGTTTTAATGCCATAGGCTTAGTCTTTGACTGGTTCGTTGAGCAGATCCATGAAAGCAAGAGTCTTGGCTTCCAATTTGTTGACTACCGTGTCTACTTTTGCCACAAGATAATTGTAGGCAAAAAGTGAAGGGATACCTACGATAAGACCACCCACTGTGGTAATCATGGCTTCATAGATGCCGTTTGAGAGCAAGGTAATGTCAATGTTGTTGCCGGCATTGGCCATGTCCCAAAAACAGGTGACCATACCAGTGACTGTACCTAGAAAACCCAGCATAGGAGCTCCTCCCGCTACGGTGGCGATAACCGGCAAACGGCGTTCTAGCATACCTACTTCGATGTTTCCGGCATTCTCGATGGCTGCCTGTACGTCGGCTACCGGGCGTCCGATACGCATGATGCCTTTTTCAATCATACGTGAGGCTGGTGTATTGGTCATACGGCAATAGTTGATGGCTGATTTGAGCTCACCACTCTGGATGTAGTCACGCATACGTTCTATGAACAGAGGATCTTCTTTTTCTGCTTTGCGAATTACAGCCCAACGCTCGAAAAAGACATATACACACACTATAGACAATGCGGCCAGTACGATCATAATCCAGCCGCCTTTTGTAGCCATGTCCCAAAGGTTCATTTCCGGCTCTGCCGTAGTTACAGGGGTCAGTACCGGATTATCTGTACTCACGGCTGAAGCCACCCCTTGGGCGACTTGTGCCAGAATTAAAGCAATATTCATGAGTTGAGGCATTTTTTATATTCTGCAATGGTAGATTTCAGTCCCAAGTAAAGCGCATCGCAAATGAGTGCGTGCCCGATAGACACTTCGTCAAGCCAGGGAATTTGCTGGTGGAAATAGGTCAAGTTTTCCAGACTCAAGTCATGACCTGCATTGAGTCCTAAACCTAGTGAACGGGCATGGCGTGCTGCTTCCACAAATGGAGCTACGGCAGTTTCTTTATCTTTAGGATAGAGCGAAGCGTAAGGTTCGGTGTAAAGCTCCACACGGTCTGTGCCGGCTTTGGCTGCGTAGTCAAGCATTTCGAGTTCGGTGCCAACGAATACGGAAGTTCGGATGCCCGCTTTCTTGAATGTGTCAAGCACTTCTGTCAGGAAGTCGAAGTGGGTCTTTGTGTCCCATCCAGCATTGGATGTGAGTTGGTCGGGTTTGTCAGGCACGAGTGTCACTTGGGTCGGCTTTGCCTTGAGCACCAAGTCGATGAATTCGCGACTAGGGTAGCCTTCGATGTTGAATTCCGTGCGAAGCACACCGCGGAGGTCAAATACGTCCGTACGGCGTATGTGCCGTTCGTCGGGGCGTGGATGTACCGTTATGCCATCGGCACCGAACGATTCGCAGTCCAAAGCCACTTTTACGACATTGGGATTATTGCCACCACGAGCATTGCGTAAGGTGGCTACCTTATTGATATTTACACTTAACTTTGTCATAGTTCTAATAGTCTGTTTTAAAAAAAGTGTATCTTTGCAACTAATTTCTATGTGCAAATGTAATAGGTTTCTACGGAAAAGAGACCATTTGCATGGAAAAGAATAATAAATTAAAGTAAAAACAAAACAGCCCCTTCGTATGAGATTTGTCCTTTTTGGAAACACTTATCAGACGAAAAAGTCCAGTCATATAGAAAAGTTGCTGGGTGTCCTTCGTCGTCTGCAAAACGAGATTTACATGGACCGTTCTTTTTATGAGTTCGTGAAGCAGGAATTGGGACTGCCGTTTGAACCTGACGGGGTATTTGAAGATGGACAATTCACTGCTGATCTGGCTATCAGCATGGGTGGTGACGGTACATTTTTGAAAGCGGCTAGCCGCATCGGCAGCAAGAATATTCCCATCGTGGGCATTAATACGGGGCGTTTGGGATTCTTGGCTGATATTATGCCGGAAGAGATTGAGTGCGCATTTGAAAATATAATGAAAGGTGATTATCACGTGCAGGAACGAAAAGTGTTGCAAATAGAATGTGATGGACAAGCACTGGATGGTTATCCTTTCGCATTAAATGAGGTGGCTGTGCTCAAACGCGACAGCTCGTCAATGATTAGTATCCATACGACTGTTAATGGTCAATACCTGACCACTTATCAGGCAGACGGATTGATTGTAGCCACACCTACGGGTTCGACGGCTTATTCGCTGAGTGTCGGAGGTCCCATTATGGTGCCGCAGTCGGGTATATTGGCGTTGACACCGGTCGCTCCTCACAGCTTGAATCTGCGTCCCATTGTGATTCGTGATGACTGTGAGATTATATTGGACATCGAAAGCCGCAGCCATAATTTTCTTGTGGCCATTGATGGTCGGAGTGAGGGTTTGCATGAAGGCTCCCGGTTGACGATTCGTCGTGCACCATATACCATAAAACTCGTACAACAGACAGGACATACGTTTTTCACAACACTGCGTGAAAAGATGATGTGGGGGGCAGACAAGCGCTGAACCACGGTTCTTTAAACCGTGGATGGACAACTTATAATTCGCGTTTTCTTCCGTGTTCGCGTCCGGATGTTTGATGCGGTCCCTGTCCCCGTCACGACATCCGTCCGGCAGCCCCTTAACACCGCCCGACCACGGAAAGGAGGGTAGCCGAGGACGGATAGGACTCCGTGGTCGGACGGAAAGGAAGGCTAGGTCGCCTGCCCTTCAAGGCTTGTTTGACTATCTTTGTTTTTAAATCCAAATCAGTTCATTAGCACGTTTGTTCAAACTCTTTGGCCGCTTTTCGATTTCTGCCGGCATCTATTCCCGCCCTTTTCCTTGACATAGCCCGCTATGCCTTCGGAAAAGAACAGAAAAATCTATCTGGCATAAATCAAAAAAATCGTCTCAAAGCCTAATGACCGATTGGGGTTAAATGAAAGAGCCGTGGCATTGAACCAACCAAAAGAGAGAACGCGTCAAGACAATACATCTTGGCGCGTTCTCTCTTTTGCTCTGTGGGGAAGTTATTCCCGTGTCACGGGAAGGATACCCTCTTGTTTATTTGCGATAGTTTTCCAATTCTTCCGGGCGGAATTTGCAGATGAAGTCAGCGTGTTTGCCTACTTCGGCTTCGGCATAGCGTATGTAGACGTTGGCCGAGTGGGTGAAGAGGTCCGCATCGGCTGTGGCTTCCAACACAAGTAGATGGCCCATGATGGTGAAGGCTGCCATTTCAACCAACCGACGTGCCACGAAGTCCTGGAACTCTTGATTCTTCAGTTCATTGACACGGGCTGTTGCTGCTTCGAGACTGTCAGCCATCACTTTCAGGCGTGTCCGGAGGCCTTCGAAAGCCGGGGCGCATGGCATGGCTTCGTATGCACGGATTTGGCTCAAGTAAGCTCCGTTAGTGACGTAGCGGATTGCTGCTACAGTCTGTAGTTGGGTGGTGCCTTCATAGATGGAGGTGATACGTGCGTCGCGATAGAGGCGTTCACAAGTATAGTCCTTCATAAAGCCCGAACCGCCGTGGATTTGGATACAGTCATACGTGTTTTGATTGGCATATTCGCTACCCATGCCTTTTGCCAGTGGCGTGAAACTGTCTGCAAGTTTTGCATATTTTTTCTGTTCTTGGCGTTCTTCCGGTGAGAGCTTGCGTTCGCGAGCGATGTCGTCAAGCGCTTTGTAGACATCGACAAAACGTGCCGTCTCATAAAGCAGTGCGCGTGAAGCGTCAAGTTTGGCTTTCATTGCGGAGAGCATGTCATAGACAGCCGGGAACTGGATAATAGCTTTGCCGAATTGTTTCCGGTCACGTGCATAGGCCAATGCTTCATTGTAGGCTGCTTGGGAGAGACCAACACTTTGTGCAGCGATGCCCAGGCGAGCACCGTTCATCAGAGCCATCACATATTTGATAAGTCCTAACTTGCGATCACCGCAGAGTTCAGCCTTCGCATTCTTGTAGACAAGTTCGCAGGTGGGAGAACCTTTGATGCCCATCTTATTTTCGATGCGACGTACGTCGACACCTCCGTCGCGCTTGTCGTAGATGAACATGGAGAGTCCGCGACCGTCGTGCGTGCCTTCTTCCGAGCGGGCGAGTACGAGGTGGATGTCAGAGTCTCCGTTGGTGATAAAGCGTTTTACGCCGTTGAGTCTCCAGCAGTTTTCTTTTTCGTCGAAGGTGGCTTTCAACATGACGGATTGGAGGTCAGAGCCTGCATCCGGTTCGGTGAGGTCCATAGACATAGTCGCGCCTTGGCAGACACGGGTCAGGAAACGTTGGTGTTGGTCTTCGTTGCCAAATTCATAAAGTGTTTCTGCGCAGTCTTGCAGTCCCCAAAGGTTTTCAAAACCGGCATCGGCACGCGACACGATGTCGGCGGCCATGATGTAGGGCACAATGGGGAAGTTCAGTCCACCAAATCGTCGCGGCATGGCCATGCCCATGAGTCCGGCTTTGCGGGCGGCTTCGAGGTTGGCTTGTGTGCCGCTGGCATAGGTCACACGTCCGTTGGCTACGGTCGGGCCTTCATGGTCGACGCCTTCAGCGTTGGGAGCAATGACGTCGCCACAGAGTTCGCCCACGATTTCGAGGACGCGGTCATAGCTGTCCATGGCGTCCTGGAAGTCCATCGGGGCATAGTCATACTTGTCTTTATCTGCAAAGTTTCGCTCTTTGAGCTCCACGATGCGGCGCATCAACGGGTGATTCAGATGATGCTTCAATTCGGGGGTATCGGTATAAAAGTTTGCCATAATTTTTACACTTTAATTAGTTGAAAGTTTATTTTAAGGATTATTGTAAGAGAACGGCATAACGAAGCGTACATTTACTTTTTTGCCTTTTTGTATTCCCGGGTGCCATGTATATTTTTGGGCCATTCGTTCGAACGATTTCAAAGCAGCTTTTTCCAGTATAGGATTAGGCTTGTTAAGCACCTTGGGTTGGGTCATATTTCCTTCTTTGTCGATGATGAATTGGATGATGACACGTCCCGTGATATTTTTCTCTTTAGCTTCTTTGGGATAATAGAGCACGCTGGATACAGCTTTGCGCAAGGCTTCGTTGCCTCCCGGGAAAGTGGCCATACATTCATATGGTTCCTTGTTGCGGGTCTTGTTTCCGTCTTGATCATAGATGTAGCTGGTTTTCATCTTGCCTTCTTTGTTGAAGGTGTCTTCTCTGCAGATTTTTCCGTCAGGGTAAAACGTCTTCAACGACTGAGGACGATTAGCCGTGTAAGTAATCTCTTCTTCCACGTTGCCATTGTCATAGAACGTTTTCGAGACGCCTTCTTTCATACGTCGGTTGGTTTCTTTCGTATAGCGTAGATAGTAAGTCGTTTCTTTCAATATTCCTTTCAGATTATAAGTATCTACTTTATATAAGGGGGGCTCATGGTTGACTATTGCATATCCTGTCGCCTTTTCTTTCTGGCACCATTGATTGCCTTTGACATAGATGGTGTCTTGTGCCCAGCTTACGCTAAAGCATCCTCCCAATAGACAGAGTAAAGCGAATTGTTTCATAGTCATAAAGCTTTAAAATTACTTTTTATGAAAAGCAGGAGATTGAAGATTGAAGACTATGGGAATTACCATTTTGTCATTGACCTTTTCACCTTGCGAGATGCTTGGTTCCCATGTGTATTTCTTGCCGATAGTTTCAATCACTCGCATGGCTTCCTGGTCCAGCGAGGGATGCAGGCGGCGCAGGAATTTGGGATTGACCATTTGGCCTTCCTTGTTGATGGTGAATTGCATGATAACCCGTCCTGTGACATGGGCTTTAAAGGCATCCTTTGGATATTTCAGCGTTGATTTTATCGCGTCTCTGAAGGCTGTGTTTCCTCCCGGAAATTCCGCTCTTCGTTCCCATGGTTCTTTGTTCTTGGTCGCTTTTCCGCTTTCATCATACAGGAGACTCTTTTCCAATTTTCCGTTTTTGTCGTAGCTGTCTTCCCTTTGCAATTTTCCGTTCGGGTAGTATGCTTTGACAGAATGGAGTTTTCCTTTGGAATAGAGGGTAGAGGCCTTGATACTCCCATCGTTGTAATAAAGAGTGGATTCTCCTTCTTTGATGCGAGCGGATATGTCTTTGACATATTTGTTGTAGCAAGTCGTTTCAACCAATGTCCCGTCCATCGTATAGTAGCTGACTTTCTTGACGGAAGGTATTGATGTGACGACTGCATACATCGCAGCCTTTTCCTTGGAGCACCATGCCTGTTGTTTGTTGACATAGATGGTGTCCACTTGCACCTGTTGGGCCTGTGCAACGGATGTAGATAGTCCGGCAATTAACAGCGATGCCAAGATGATGTTTTTCATGATCTCCCAGTGAGCTTACTTACTGTTCTGTTTGTAGTACTTTATCATCTTCGGGATAACTTCCTCCACCGTGCCATTGATGATGTAGTCGGCAATGGTGTTGATGGGAGCGTTCGGGTCATTATTGATGGAGATGATGATGCCGCTTTCCTGCATGCCGGCGATGTGCTGGATTTGTCCGCTAATGCCGCAGGCGATGTAGAGTTTCGGGCGGACGGTGACACCTGTCTGGCCTATCTGGCGATCGTGGTCGCAGAATCCCGCATCGACGGCTGCACGGCTGGCGCCTACTTCGGCATGGAGTTCTTTGGCCAAGTCGAACAGCATGTCAAATCCTTCCTTGGAACCCATACCGTAACCGCCGGCCACGATGATGGGCGAACCTTTCAGGTTGTTCTTGGCTTTTTCCACATGGCGTTCGATGACTTTGACCACATAGTCCGTTTCGGGAACGAACTTGGCTACGTCGTGGCGGATGACTTCACCTTGGTAGTTCGGGTCGAGCACTTCTTTCTTCATCACGCCTTCGCGCACGGTGGCCATTTGCGGACGGTGCTCGGGGTTGATGATGGTGGCCACGATGTTGCCGCCGAATGCCGGGCGGATTTGATAGAGCAGGTTTTCGTATGTGATGCCTGCTTTCTTGTCTTCATGATTGCCGATTTCGAGCGATGTGCAGTCGGCGGTCAGTCCGCTGGTCAACGCTGAAGAGACGCGCGGGCCAAGATCACGTCCGATAACCGTCGCTCCCATCAGGCATATCTGTGGTTTTTCAGCTTTAAACAAGTTGACGAGGATGGACGTGTGAGGGAGGGAGGTGTAGGGAAAGAGTCCCGGCGCGTCAAACACATGTAGTTTGTCTACGCCGTAAGGCAATACTTGTTTTTCGATACCTTCAAGGCCAGCGCCGGCCACGATGGCTTCCAGTTGGCAACCTAATTGGTTGGCCAGTTTGCGTCCTTTGGTCAGGAGTTCGAGACTTACGTCGGCCACGGTCGTGCCTTCAAGCTCGCAATATACAAATACGTTGTTCATAGTCAATTATCCGATTGTGTGGTTAGCTAAGAGTTCGACAATCAGTCCTTCCACATCGGCATCCGAGCCGGTGAGTGTCTTGCTTTCCTTGGCTTGGAACACGATGTTTTGGATGGACTTCACTTTGGTGGGCGAGCCGGACAAGCCGCATTGGCTCAGGTCTGCTTCTACGTCAGCCACACTCCATTCCACTAAGTTCAAGTAGGGGCGTTGTTCGTAGAGCTCAGGATAAGCAGGGGCTTGTTGTGCCTTTTCGCTCGGAGTGAGTGCGTATTTGTATTTCTGCACCAGTTTGGCGTTGCGCGGGCGGCAGGGAGCTGCCGAACCGTTGACCGTGACAACGATGGGCAACGGGCCTTCTACGGTCTCCACACCACCGTCGATATGACGTTTCACCGTGATGCGATGTCCTTCTTCGTCCACGTTCAGGATTTCCTCGGCATATGTGATTTGAGTCAATCCCAGCTTTTCAGCCACTTGCGGGCCCACTTGTGCCGTGTCGCCGTCGATGGCCTGGCGTCCACCGATGATGATGTCATAATCTTTGATTTTCCGGATAGCCATGGAGAGTGCATACGATGTGGCCAGCGTGTCTGCACCGGCAAAAGCGCGGTCAGTCAGCAGATAGCCGTCGTCAGCTCCGCGGAACAGTCCTTCCCGGATGATGGATGCAGCCCGTCCCGGACCCATGGTCAGGATAGTTATGGTGGAACCGGGATGCTGGTCTTTCAGACGTAAAGCCTGTTCCAGGGCGTTCAGGTCTTCCGGGTTAAAAATGGCAGGCAAGGCACTTCGGTTCACAGTGCCTTCTGCGGTCATGGCGTCTTTCCCCACGTTTCGTGTGTCAGGTACTTGCTTGGCCAATACTACAATTTTTAGACTCATGTTTGTTTATTTTTGGTATTAGTAAATAATATCATAAGATGTTTTAGGGTCATAGACCGTGGCAAATTTAACTATTTGCAGCACGCTTCCCAAAGAAAAGTTTTAAAACTTACGCATCCAATGTTGAAATGTAGTCAAATAGCTGTTTGTAGAACGGATGACGGGTCAGTGTGGCCGCATTGCCCAGGATGATAAGTTTCATGCGGGCACGCGTGATGGCGACATTCATCCGGCGCAAGTCGTTGAGAAAACCAATCTCGCCTTTCTCATTGGAACGGACCAGGCTGATGATGATGACGTCGCGTTCCTGGCCTTGGAAACCATCGACTGTGTTCACGCTGATGAGATGTTTGTAAGGAGTGAAGAAGCTTCGTCCCTTGAGCAGGCGGCGCAGGTATTGCACTTGAGCCTGATAGGGTGAGATGATGCCGATGTCGATGCGTTCGTCGAGGATGCGCTGTTTGCCTATTTTGGTGAGATAGGCTTCCAGTTGCTGGAGGGTCAGTTCGGCTTCCGCTTTGTTGACACGTCCGAAGCTGCGTTCGACGAACTCTTCTTCAGCATCCGATAGTTCGGTGTTGACCCACGTCATGGGTGTGTCGAAGTCCAGGATGCTGCGGTGTCTTACCTCAGAGGCAGACTGAAGTTCGCCGTGATAGAACCAGTCGGACGAGAACCGCATGATGGCATCATGCATGCGGTATTGTATCTTGAGCAGGGACACGCAGCCGGGTTTGTTGCGCACGATTTTCTGCATGAGTGTTTCGCCCAGCCCTCCTTTCAGAGCTTCGTAGCAGGTGATGACGGGAGGAAGCTGGCAGTGGTCGCCGGCCAGCACGACACGGTTTGCCTTGCGGATGGCTATCCAGCAGGCTGCTTCCAGCGCCTGTGCCGCCTCGTCGATGAAAAGCGTGCCGAAACGGCGGCGAAACAGCAGTTTGCTGGCAGCTCCCGTCAGCGTGCAGGCGATGACGCGGGCTTCGTTGAAGAGCGATTCCTGGATGCGCAGCTCCAACTCTTCGGCGCGGTCGCGCAGGGAGTTGATTTTCTGGCGGACAGCTTCGGTGCGCCCTTTCTTTCGCGTTTCATACAGTTGGCGGATGGCACGCCGCATGCTGTGTAGCAGCGGGTAGTCCGGATGGGCCTCAAAACGGCGTTCGTAGGTGAAGGAGAGCATTTTGTCATTCACTCTGACGGGATTTCCAAGGCGGAGGACCGGGATGCCGCGGTCAGTGAGTTGCTCTGCAATCCAATCCACGGCCATGTTGCTCTGGGCACACACCAGCACTTGGTTTTCCCGGTGGAGGGTTTCGTAGATGGCTTCCACCAGTGTCGTGGTTTTCCCCGTTCCGGGAGGGCCGTGGACGATGGCCACGTCTTTGGCACGGAGCACCTTGTTCACGGCGTTTTCCTGGGTAGCGTTCAGCCAGGGGAAACGCATGGGAGCAAATGTCAGTTCGCCGGCAGGGCGCATACCGTGAAAGATGTCGCGCAGCTCTGACAGGCGTCCGTTCTTGTCGGTCATGACGGCCCGCAGGGAGGCGAACATCAACTTGAACACGTTTTCGTCGAAACTCAACTGGATGCCCAGCCGCATGGCTTCGTTCAGCTGTGCCATGGCTTCCGGTCCGGGCAGGATGACCACCATGCGGTTCTCGTCGACGTAGTTCACTGTGGCTGGGAAGTTGAGAGGGTGTATTTTGACGTGTTCCATGTCGGCATCGAAGAACATGACCGGACGGCCGAACTCGAAACGGTGGTCGGTGTCGAGGTGGTCCGTGCGGAAGACTTCGACGACATATTGATTGAGCGAATTATAGTAGCTCCGGCCTACGGTCAGCGGATACCAGCATGTGCCCCGGTTGATTTTCTTGTCCAGGCTGATGCTGTCCTGCTGTTGCAGGAAGGCTTTCTTTTCGCAGTCATATTCCATTTCGAGCAGCTCATATTGCCGCTGGAGTTCCAGTAAGGGAGATGATGGCATGGCAAAGGGTATGCGTTTGGAGGTTACTCGCCGCTTGGGGCTGTCTTGCGTTCCATCTCCTTCAGCATCTGTGCCCGCGACTTGCTTTGTGTCACCAGGTAGACTCCCGTGAACACCAGCACGACGGCCACGCCTTTCATCCATCCGAAAGTGCCTATGCCCATCATGACGGAGACGACAGAGGCGACGATGGGTTGGGTGTAGTTGTACATGCTCAGCACTGTCGGGCGCAGGATTTTCTGGGCTATCATCAGCAGCAGGAAAGTCATGGCTGTGGCGCCCACGACGACAAAGGTGATTTCTCCCCATGTCTTGGCCGCGATGTCGGTGAAGGGAATGGCCGATACTTCGCTGTAGGAGAACGGGATGAAGCAGATGGCTGCATAGGTGAACATCCATTTCATGCATGTGATGGGGTGATATTTCGTAGCCAGTCCTTTAAAGAATGTCAGGTAGGACGCGAAACTGACTTGGGCGATGAAGCAGAGCAGGTCGCCCAGGGCATTGCTGCTTTTGCCGCCGCCGGCAGAGGTGCTGCCCAGAATCATGATCAGTGCGCCGATGGCTCCCAGGAAGACGCCGCCCAGTTTTTTGCCGGTGATGGGTTCGTGCAGGAAAATGGCTGCCAGGATGAGTGTGGCGATGGGAGCTGTCGTAGTGATGATGGAGGCGTCGATGGGCGAAGTGAGTGAAAGCCCGAAGATGTACATGCCTTGATTGAACACGATGGCAAAGAGGGATGCGAAGAAAAGCATCATCAAGTCGTGTGGCTTCACTTCCTCATGTTTGATGAAGAGGGAAGCTATCCAGAAGCAAAGTGCGCCGCCCACCATGCGGAAGGTGGCGAGCGACAAGGCTGTCACCTCTGTGCTCATGATGTCCTTTCCGATGGGGGCCATCAGCCCCCATGCGATGCTGGCGAGGAGCATGCAGAGATGTCCCGTGTAGTTTTTTGTTTTCATATTGAACTGTATATAAAGGTGTTTTTTGCTGTGCAAAGGTAGAGCTAATTTTAGAAACTGTTTTGAATTTCCACAAAAAGTTTTCCTTGGTTTGATGGATTCGTTTTCGTGTGTGCTTTGGGCGATTTTTGGGCCTTTTCTACTTCTGTTCTTCCGTCAGATAGCCCGCTATCTTTCTCATCACAGAAGCAGAAATGCCTCAAAAACTCATCCCCAACCATTACACGATAAATTCAAAACAGTTTTGGGTATTGGGAGATGTTTGTTTTGATTTTTTCTGCTTCCTTCTTAGAGGTGGACCGAGGATATGCGTGCCGTCTATACGGGGCGAGAGCGCGAAGGAAGGTAGGCGAGGGCGGAAAGGAGGCCGTGGTCGGACGGAAAGGAAGCCGCTCCCGGCTCGAATTAATGGCGGAGTGGATAGGATAGAAGGTTTGATTTATTAGTTTGATAATCAATACAAAACAAAATAGAAATGCCCGCAGGCATCGCCGGGGAAGGGCAAATGCCTATGGGCACATGGCAACTTGTGCTTTGTTGAAAATATTTAAGTGTTGATGCTTAGAGCCCGTTTGCGCTAATCCATTTTTGGATGCTTTCGGTGCTTGCCCGGTTCAGTAATCTTCCTTCTTTCCAGTTCAGGTCGGGATAGGTCTGTCGCAATGCTTTCACACTGTTGGTGATGCTGCTGCCGCCTGACGTAGCAAAGGGGATGAACGTCTTTCCCTTCAAGTCATTGTTTTCGATGAATGTGTTGATGATGCGTGGGGCCTCGTCCCACCAGATGGGATAGCCGATGAACACCACGTCATATCCGCTCAGGTCTGTTTTGGTCTCTTTCAAGGCCGGGCGTGCATTCGTGTCGCCCATTTCCACCGAGCTGCGCGACTGTTTGTTGTGCCAGTCGAGGTCTGCATTGGTGTAGGCCGTCTGAGGGGCTATCTCGTGAAGTGTTCCGCCAGTGATGTCGGCGATGCTTTGGGCGGCCTTGGCCGTTGTGCCGGTTGCAGAAAAATAGGCCACCAGTGTCTGATGTGCTTTCATGCCAGTCTTTTCATTTTTTTGTGCGCATGCGCTGAAGCAGATGGCTACAGCTGCAGCGATGGTTAGTAAAATCTTGTTCATGATATAAAGAGTTTGATGAGTGGGTTACTTTATCTTAAGTCTGGGGATGAGCGGGGTGCTGTCCACCAGCTCCAGTCCCTTCACCATCTGGAGTGTGCTTTGCTTGTATTTCTGGAAGTGAGGTGTCTTCAGATGGCTTTCATAGGCAGCGCGGTTGGCATAGATTTCCAGGATGGTGACTTTGTGGGGTGCATCTTTTTCCGCCGTGGCGTAAAGGGTGAGCACGCCCGGTTCGAGGCGCATGGAGGCTTCGATTTCCTCTTTCAGGAAAGCATTGTAGGCATCCAGCCGGGCGGGGTCGACCGTGATTTTGGACAGCCGTACCAGATTGTCTTTCGCCGGGATGGGATTGGCCGATTCCTGCTTGATGATGCGCAGGGCTTTGATGGTGGCCGGAAAACCAATGTAAGGCAGTGCTTGGATGACGGCAGCCGTGATGGTCTTGGGCGTGTTGCCGGCGAGGATATTGCCGTGATAGTGCGATTGCAGTTGGCTGTCGGCTTCAAGGGTCGTGAGGATGCAGTAGCCCAGCAGTTCGCGTGTCTGGAGATCGAGAGCTCCACGGGTGTAGATGTCACCGAAGAAGTAGTCGGTCAGGAAGCGTTCTACATCTTTTCCCATGTCGCCGGGAATGCCTACCATCACTTGGGATATGCCCCCGGGATAAAGTTTGTCCTGGATGGCTGCGCCTTTTTCATGACGGTTGCTTTCGTCCACGCGGCCCGCTGATTCGAGAGGCAGGCTGATGCCCTGTTCTCTGAACACTTCGTTTACCGTGCCCACGGCATTGAGCATTTTTGGGAAGCCGATGTAGGGGGCTGTCAGGTACATGGCTTCGCGTAACTCAATGGGGGTCACGCCAACATTGAGTGCTGCGCCGGCATGTGATTTCAGTTGCGGCAGCGTTTGCAAGGTGGCCAGCGTGACGCATGTGATGAGTTCACGTTGCTTCAGGCTGAGATTGCCTGTCTGGAACACTTCTCCGAAAATGAATTTTTGTAGGATGTCCATCATTTCCGGATCTGTGCCTTTCCCGGTGAGTGCTTCGCCGCCAAACAGTGTGGCATAGTTTTGTTTGCAAGTCTCGATGCGGTCTGTCGGCTGAGGTTTTTGTGCCAGCAGGGGCAGTCCTTGCGCCAGCATAAAAAGGAGTGTCAAAAGTGTCAGTCTCATAAGTTTGTCGTCTTGGATTATAGATTTCTGCCTAATTGGTAGGCCTGTTGCGGATAGGATGTGTTTCGTATGCTGCCGGCTGTCCATACGCCGGGAGCAATGACAGTGCCCACACTTTCCCAGCCGAGGTAGTTCATGAGCGTGCGGTAGTGCAGGAGTATCGGTTCGGCTTCCTCCTTGGCCGTGTCGGCATAGGTCATCAAGAGGGCTGCTTTTTTATGCACGCCTTTGATTTGTCCGTTGATGGCATAGAAGCGGTCGATGACTTTTTTCAGCTGAGCTGAAATGCCGAAATAATACATCGGTGTGGCAAATACGACCATGTCGGCCTCAACCAGCCGTGGACGTACAAGTTCGAAGTCGTCTTTCAGCACACAAGGACCATCCATGCCGCATCGGTTACAGGCCATGCATCCTTCTACTTTCTGAAAGGCACTGTCGAAACGGAACACTTCGTGTCCGGCTTCCTGTGCGCCTTTGATAAACTGTTCGGCCAGGTGGTTGGAATTGCCGTTCTTGCGGGGGCTTCCCGTTAATACTACTATTTTCATTGCATTCGTTTTTGTCGTTTCGTTCTGTGGCAAGGCTGCGGCCACTTTTGCAAGAGCGGCCGTTGCCGGTGCTGCCACCGAACCGGTGATGAATTGTCGTCTGTTCATGATTTAAGTTCGGTTTGGGTTTAAATCAGAGAAAAGGACAGAGGAAGAGAGCATGCTTTTCGCCTACGGTCTCTCTTCTATATGGTTGTTTTTGTATTGTTTGCCCAGAGTCGTGCACTTGCCGATTATTTCTCCTGTGCGTAGGTAGGAATAAGTGGGCATTTCGAAGAGCACGGGTTTCAGTTTGTTGTAGTCCACTTTGTCGTTTTCGTCCAGATAGGCTTCTTCCACGTAGGTGTTGCTGATGTTGCAGATGAAGTTGTCGAAAGTGTCAGTTTCGTAGTTGTCCACGACTTCACATTCCATCACCAGGGGAGAGTCGTCGATGACCGGTGTGCCGGCTTCGCCCGGATGCCAAGTGAATACATCTGATTTATCCGTCTTTGCACCACTGGTGCTGCCCACATAGTCCGCGCGTTCCAGCAGTGTCTCGTCGATGATGTTGACAGACAGGCGGCCGGTAGCCTTGATGCCTTGATTGGTGTAGTGTGCCTTGTGAAGGCTCACCATCACACGGTCGTGTCCGATGATGCCCAGATGGGCCACGAGCAGCCAGTTTGTTTTTCCGTTGACTTCGGCTCCTACGACCACGGTTGGCGTGGGATAGAGAGCCAGTTTAGAACCTATATTCTTTTTCATGTTAATTCTTGTTTTTGATTGATACAAAATTATGGAAGACAGACTTTTGTCACTATACCCAAATTACGGAGGATGCAACCTGAATTACGGAAGCTTACCTCCCGAACAATGTTTCTGCATTTTTCCAGAAAAACAGGTCCGTGTGGCGAGACAGGTTTTTGTCATGTGCCAATGTCTGCTTCAGCTTTTCCAAGTTGGCCTTCAGCACCTTGTCTGGCAGATAGGGATAGTCTGAGCCATAGAGGATGCACCACACAGCAGACTGAAGAGGACTGAAAGGAAGATGTCGCGTCTCATACTCTCATCGATTGGTTAGAGCCTCTTGGTCTGCCGGATAGCGTCCTCCAACGATGTCGATGCGTTCGATGTCGCGACGGATGTCGGCCAGTTCGTCTGGTGTAAATGCTAGTTCGGCTGCACCGATGTTATCCTCGATGCGTTCCACGCGCTTTGTACCCGGGATGGGGACAATCCAAGGTCTTTGAGCCAGAAGCCAGGCCAGGGCAATGCGGGCCGGGGTGGTCTCTTTCCGTTGAGCCCACAGTCTGACATAATCGACCAGGGCGACATTGTGTTTTAAGTTCTCCGGTTGGAAACGGGGGATAGAGGAACGGAAATCGTCCTTGGCGAACGTCGTGCCGGCATCAAACCTTCCTGTAAGCATCGCTTTGCTCAGCGGGCTGAATGGTACGAAACCGATGCCCAACTCTTCCAGTACGGGTAAAAGTTCCCGTTCCGGTTCGCGATACCATAGGGAGTATTCGCTCTCTACGGCTGTCAGCGGGCAGACTGCATGGGCGCGGCGTATGGTGTCGGGTGCGGCTTCGGACAACCCCCAGTGAAGCACTTTGCCTTCACGAATGAGCGAACTGACCGTGTCTGCCACTTCTTCGATGGGCGTATCAGGGTCGACGCGGTGTTGGTAGTATAGGTCGATATGGTCTGTGCGCAGACGGCGCAGGGAACCTTCGACAGCCCGTCGGATGGTGGACGGCTTGCTTGAAAGACTGACGGGACGTGCCGTTGTCGTGAGATCGGGCGTGTCTGTCAGGTCATAGCCGAACTTTGTGGCGATGACCACTCGGTCACGGCAAGGCTCCAGAGCTTCTCCCACAAGTTCTTCATTCTTGCAGTAGCTGTACACTTCGGCTGTGTCGAAAAATGTCACGCCCATGTCGACAGCTCGCCGGAGGGTGGCGATGGCTTCTTTACGGTCCGGGTAGGGCGGATAGCTTTGGGTAAAGCCCATACATCCTAATCCTACGGCTGACACTTCCAGCCTGTCATTTCCCAAAAATCTGTGTCTCATCTGTGTGTGTCTCCTTTCTGTCATTGATCCTTCCCGAACTCCTCGTCCGCAGAGTGCAGTCATGCCCGAGAGTGTGGTGCAGTTATTACCCACAGTGGAGTACAGTCGTTGTTCACAGTGAGGCGTGACAGTATCCTTTGAGGAGGAACTTGAGAAGGAGTTTGTCATCTATTTATAAGATGTTTTATTCTCAATAGATTAATGTTCCTGTCTTTTATCTGTTGCAAAAATATCTTCATCTTCTTAGAAGCAGATTAGACAGATTACGGACAGTTGTAACACATTTACGGATTCTTTCGCCTGCGAGTCTCTGTGTATGTGGAAAATATCTATATTTGCTTCCGACAAATACACATAACACTATGAAAACAGATATGATACAAATGGATTCGGTGGACGTTTATGACCAGTATTTCGGACTGGAAACGTTGCATCCTCTGGTAAATGTTATCGACCTGGCTGAGGCAACTCGGTTTCCTACTCATTTTATAATAAATTATGGAGTCTATGCTTTGTTCTTGAAAGACACAAAGTGCGGTGATATTCGTTATGGCCGGCAGACTTATGACTATCAGGATGGGACGATAGTGAGCTTCGCCCCAGGCCAGGTGGCTGAGACCGAGATTCTGGAAGGTGTAAAACCCCAGGCTAAAGGCATCTTATTTCATCCGGACTTGATAAAAGGTACGTCACTCGGACAGGAAATCAAGTCGTACTCATTCTTTTCTTATAGTTCGCGTGAAGCTCTGCATCTGTCGGAAGAGGAACGCGACATCATCCTCGACTGCTTGAAGAAAATAAAGCTGGAACTTCTGCATCCGATAGACAAACTGAGCAAGCGGCTGATCGCACGAAACATCCAGTTGCTTTTGGATTATTGCATGCGTTTCTACAATCGTCAGTTCGTGACACGGACAAATGCCAACTTGGATGTGCTTTCGAAGTTTGAGTCCCTGCTTGATGACTATTTTCAGAGTGATAAACCGCAGACTGTGGGCATTCCGACTGTACGCTATTTTGCTGAACGTGTGTTTCTCTCGCCCAACTATTTTGGTGACTTGATAAAGAAAGAGACTGGCAAGACACCTCAGGAATATATTCAGGGGAAGATTATCGACACGGCTAAAGAGATGCTTCTCGGGACAGACAAGACGGTTAGTCAGATAGCTTATGAGTTGGGTTTTCAATATTCCCAGCATTTCAACCGTGTGTTTAAAAAGCATATCGGACAGTCTCCCAATGAATATAGGAAGATGCAGATGGTGCAATAGTTTGGGCTTCGCAAGGGATGGAATCAGCGGTCGGACTTGCTGGTTATCTCATTATTTTATATTACCTTTGTCATAGACAAACAATCTATATTTTTCGGAAAGGAGTGTAACCATGAAAAAGCAAGCTGATTATATCAAGCGGATAGAGATAAAAGGGATCTGGGGCTGGAAGAATATCGCGTGGGATCTTCGTCCGGATGTAAATATATTAAGTGGTATCAATGGAATTGGCAAGAGCACAATCGTGAATAAGTCTGTCAGTTCTTTGCGTTTGCTTTCCGGCGGCGAGCTTGACTGTCAGTCTATGCCGGAGAATGTGCATTTCATCTTTTCTCCCAAGGACGCCTCGTGTATTCGTTTTGATGTCATCCGCAGTTTTGATCGTCCGCTGTTGAATGCAGGACTGATGCAGAAAGTGGCTGATGAGCATGTCCGTACGGAGCTTGACTGGCAGCTATATCAGTTGCAACGCCGTTATCTGGATTATCAGGTGAACATCGGAAACCGCATCATCGATTTGCTTACAGAAGGGACTCCTGAAAGCCAGCAACGCGCGGCACAGGTGTCACAGCCCAAGAAGAAGTTTCAGGACATGATAGATTCCTTGTTCCGTGAGACGGGGAAAAAGATAGACAGAAAGAGTAATGAGATTATAATAGAGCAAGACGGCGATCGTCTGTTGCCTTATCAACTGTCATCAGGCGAAAAACAGATGCTTGTCATTTTGCTCACCGTGTTGGTGCAGGACGGGCAACCATGTGCTTTGTTTATGGATGAACCGGAAATCTCATTGCACATCGAATGGCAACAACAGCTTATCAAGCTTATCCGCGACTTGAATCCCCATGTGCAGATTATCCTCACGACTCATTCACCGGCTGTGATTATGAACGGGTGGATGGACGCTGTGACTGAAGTGAGTGACATAACCGAATAAAGCCGTCGGCACTATGAGTAAACGTTTGGCCCAAAACTTGAATTCTCTTTATGTGGAAGCAGCCAATCGCTTGCGTCCCAAGAAAGCACGTCGTAAAATCATAGCCTATGTGGAGAGCTATGACGACGTTTTTTTTTGGCGTACGTTGCTCAATGAGTTTGAGAATGAACGACGCTATTTTCAGGTGATGTTGCCTTCTTCCACTTCGTTGGCAAAGGGGAAAAAGTCAGTTTTGATGAATTTGCTGGGTGAGTCGCTCGGACAGAACATGATTGCGTGTGTGGACAGTGATTACGACTATTTGATCCAAGGAGCAACCAACACTTCACGCATGATAAACCAAAACCGTTATGTCTTCCAGACTTACACTTATGCGATTGAAAATTATCAGTGCTACGCCGGTGCATTGCATGAAGTCTGTGTAATGGCAACGCTAAACGATCGGGAAATCATCGATTTGGAAGAGTTTATGCGTATGTATTCGCGCATTGCTTATCCATTGTTTATATGGTCGGTGTGGTTTTATCGGAAACATCGTCAAGGAGTGTTCTCCTTACTTGATTTTTGTGAGATCGTACGGTTGGAAAGAGTAAGCATCTATCATTTGGAAGTGGCTTTGGGGCACATGGAGAAGCGGGTAAAACAGAAATTGCACCGTTTGGAGCATGAATATCCAAAAGCCTTGCGTGAAATCGAATCCCTGAAGAAGGAGCTTCAGAAACTAGGCGTGACGCCAGAAAATACTTATTTGTTTATCCAAGGACATCATATCATGGACAATGTTGTGCTCAAGGTGCTGACTCCTCTTTGTGTGGTTTTGCGGCGTGAACGTGAAACGGAAATCAAGGATCTGGCTGAACATGACATCCAATGCCAAAACGAACTGACCTGTTACCAACGTAGTCAGAGCGGAGTGGAATTTATGATTCGCAAACATACTTATTACAAGGATTCACCTTTATATAATCGGATACGTCAGCGGATTGCTGATTTTCTGAAGCATATAGATGGAGAATGATTCAGTGGTTATGAAATTATAATGCCTATGGAATCGATGATGCAAATGACGTGTACGCAGCTTTCAGACAAGGACTGTTTTTATATCTCGGAGAGTCGGAATAAGTTGCTGTCTTATCCGATACATTGTCATGCCGATTATGAATTGAATTTTATGGAACACGGGCGTGGGGTGCGTCGTGTTGTTGGTGATTCTGATGAGATTATTGGCGAGAGCGACTTGGTGCTCATAACAGGCAAAGACTTGGAACATGTATGGGATCGTACCGGATGTGAATCTTCTGATGTGCATGAGATAACGATTCACTTTTCAGCAGACTTGTTTGGAGGTTCGTTTATGCATAAGACTCATTTTCAATCCATTTTTACCATGTTGGAGAAGGCACAGCGTGGGTTGGCTTTTTCTGAAGAGTGCGTGCAGAAAGTATATCCGATGTTTAATGCCTTGGTCGGTGAAAAGCGTGGTTTTTATGCTGTGTTGCGTTTCATGGTCATTCTTCATGAGCTTTCTTTGGATGAGCAGGCACGCATCTTGTCTAGCAATTCTTTTGCCCGTGTGCGCCATGTCGTCGATTCGTTGCGTGTCAATAAAGTACAAGATTATGTGGAAGAACACTATATGGAGGAAATTCGTCTGTCTACCTTGGCGGATATGGTGGGGATGACTTCTGTGTCTTTTAGTCGTTTCTTCCGGCATTCCACAGGACAGACCTTTTCTGACTATTTGATAGCAGTTCGCTTGGAACATGCCTCTCGTTTGCTGCTTGACTCTCACTTGCCGATAGCAGAAGTGTGTTTTGAGTGTGGATTTAATAATCTCTCCAATTTCAATCGTATATTTAAGAAGAATAAGCATTGTGCGCCGAAAGCTTATCGTGAAAACTATCGGAAGCAGAAGATTGTAATCTGAAGTTGGATAAAAAAGTATTAGAATATGATAAAATTGTATTATTCTTTTCGAAAAAACGCTTTTACCTTTGCTGATATAGAAAGGGAAAAGTGGAAAAAGAACAGATATGATAGTTTGATACCAAATGCCTAGAGTTTTTTGATAGGTTATTTAGTTTTAGGGTTGTTTTTCTGGAGAGGGTTTTCAAGCGTGATTATCCCTCTTCTACTTTCCTAAAGCAGTCTTGCAATTAAGTACATAGGGAGTTGAAAAATGATTAGCAAAATGTGAATGATAGAAGTGCGGATTGATTCGCTATTACTTCTATCGGTTTATAGGAAACTTTGTGTTAATAGCTTGAGGAAAGGCCTCATATTCTGTTCTGTTAAAAGAGGAACTGTCTTCACTCTGGAGGCAATTCCTCTTTTGTTTTTGATGGCGGTTTGAGGGAAATCGGGGTATGTTCAAAATGTACGGTATTGTTTTTCAAATAGACGTGGTTATTGTTCTTTTTTTCTTTTAAAGTTAGCCTGAATTCTGAAAGAAAAAGAAAACTATGAGCTTTTTGCAGGTTTTCCGCTGAAATATATTACTTTTGCATGTCGTATGAATGTTATGCATATACAGATATCACATATATGGAAATGGGCATTTTGCGTTGGAATGTTTTTATGTTTCAGCTTGCCGTCATCAGCTAAAGACTTTATTGTGGTGCTGGATGCTGGTCATGGAGGTCATGATGCAGGAGCTGTCGGGCGTATCTCAAAGGAGAAAAACATAAATCTGAAGGTAGCTCTTGCTGTGGGCCATTTGCTGGAACAAAATTGTGAAGATGTCAAAGTGGTATATACTCGTCGCACTGATAAGTTTGTTCCCCTGCATCGACGTGCGGACATCGCCAATCAGGCAAAAGCTGATTTATTTGTTTCCATTCATACTAATTCATTGGCAAAGGGACGTATAGCGCGCGGTACAGAAACTTACACGTTAGGTTTGCATCGCACAAAAGAAAATCTGGAAGTCGCCCAAAAAGAGAATTCTGTCATTCTTATTGAAAGTGATTATAAGCAACGTTATGCAGGATTTAATCCGAACTCAGCTGAAAGCTACATCATGTTTGAATTGATCCAGGACAAGAACATGAAACAGAGTGTCCGTCTGGCGCAATTCATTCAGGAACAGTTTCGAAACACGGCCCGTCGCAACGACAGGGGAGTGCGTCAAGCTGGTTTTCTGGTGTTGCATGCTACGTCGATGCCGAGTGTGCTGGTCGAATTAGGCTATATCTCCACACCTGATGAAGAACGCTATTTGAATTCTCAAAAAGGTGTCGAGGATTTGAGTCGCAGTGTATACAATGCGATTATTGATTACAAGCGCCATCAACCTGGTGCTTCCTCATCTGAAACAAATCAACGTGCTGTGACTGTGGCTGAGAGAGGGCCTGTTCCTTCTTCTGAAGATGTGTCTGCTGAGGCCGGTAAAGAACCAATGCCGGTTTCAGAACCTGTAGGTCAAAAACCGGTGTTTAAGATTCAGGTGCTTACATCTGGTTCTGTGCTCAAAAAAGGTGATCGCCGTTTAAAAGGATTACAGCCGGTGGAGTATTATTTTGAAGGAGGATTATATAAATATACGTATGGTTCTTCGACCGATTATAATGAGATTTATCAAATGCGGAAACGTATACTTCCGAAATTTAAGGATGCTTTTATCATCGCATTTCGAGGTGATAAGAAAATCAATGTGCAACAAGCAATTGAGGAATTTAAACAAAACAAACAGAAGTAAATTACAGGATTATGAAATACGTTACAAAAGAAGTAAAAATAGCGTGTGCCGGGATTGTAGCTGTTGTGCTCTTGTATTTTGGCATTAATTTCTTGAAAGGCATTAATATGTTAAAAGCCACCAACTATTATTATGTGGAGTGTGACAATATTGGAGGTTTGGCCGTTTCAAGTCCGGTTTATGCAGATGGATATAATATAGGTATAGTACGCGATATTAGCTATGACCACGAACGTCCGGGGCATGTCACTGTGGAAATCGAAGTCGAAGAAGGTCTGCGTGTGCCTAAAGGAAGTGAAGCGGAGCTGGTGACCGAGATGCTGGGAACTGTCAAGATGAATTTGTTGTTAGCCAACAACCCTCGTGAGCGAGTGGAAATCGGAGATACAATTCCGGGACATAGTAATAACGGATTGATGGGCGAGGCTTCAAAAATGGTGCCTGTCATTCAACAGATGCTTCCAAAGATGGATTCGATTTTAATATCGCTAAACAAATTGTTGGCTGATCCTGCATTGGCTGCTACTTTACATAATACGCAAGTGATTACGGAGAACTTGACAGTCACAACAAACCAGATTAATCAGCTTATGAAAAATGATATTCCGCAACTTACTGGTAAGTTGAATCATATAAGTGATAATTTTGTGACTATCAGTGATAACCTAGCTCAAACTGATTATAATGCAATGCTTCAACGGGTGGATGCGACATTGGCCAGTTTTGCTTCAATTACGGATAAGTTGAATAACAAGGATAATAATCTCGGCTTGCTGTTGAATGATAGTACATTGTATTATAACTTGAATCGTACGAGCAGCAATGCGGCAGACTTGCTTGAGGATTTGAAAACTCATCCAAAGCGCTATGTTCATTTTTCACTCTTTGGAAGGAAAGACGATTCCAAGTGATTGAGAGGACGCTGAGAGCGTGCATATATAAGGTGTGAATGGTGACAGGGTGAAGCTGTGAAAAAAATATAATCTGTTACCATTCACACCTTGGCTTTTTAACAAAAATCTCTTTTTGGTAAAAAGATGACTTCTTGGAGGTCTTATTAAGCGAGTGTGCTGTTATCTAGATTTTGTCTAAATTGTAAATTGAGAAATTTGATATACCTCCTTAAGATTAATAGATTTATAATCAGTTTGTAACACAGCTGATGTCGGTGGGGGATAGTGTGGTCATATGAACTTGATGGTGTGGAAACAATCTCAAATTCAGAACCTTTCAGATTTGCAAGGTGTACTATTGGTAATTTGTACAGTAAACGAATAAAAAAGTCCTCATATAGAGAGCTTTATTATCAATTGCTAATATGCAAGAAAAAGAGGATTTGTTTTTTTTGAATTATATTATCTACTTTGCAGAGTAGAAGTTTTGACAAGTTAATAAATGTTTTTTTGAGCCTTATGATGGAAAGTAATCATGTAGAGCTCTGGAATCGTTGTCTGCAAGTCATAAAAGACAATGTATCGGAGCATGCATTTAATACGTGGTTTAAACCTATCATACCTTTAAAGTATGAAAATAAAACCCTGACAGTAGAAGTCCCGACCTCGTATTTCTATGAGTTCATAGAAGATCATTATTTGGGATTGCTGCGCTCTGTCCTTTATAAAGAAATAGGAGAGGGCACACGTCTGATGTATAGCATTCTGACAGACAAGGCTCATCATCTGACCACTAATATTCCTTCAACAAATCATCCTGTGGATGCACAGCAACAACCGGTGACGGGTGGTAATCGTACTCCGTTTATGCCGGTGCAAACTGCTCTTCCTGCACTTGATCCACGTTTGAATCCTAAGTATCGCTTTGATAATTTTATTGAGGGTGACAGTAATAAATTGCCGCGTACGATTGCCGAAGAGGTGGCTTTACGCCCTGCTAAGACAGCATTCAATCCGTTGTTTATTTATGGCGCGTCAGGAGTGGGCAAGACTCATTTAGTGAATGCGATAGGAGCTCGTATAAAAGAGCTGTATCCTCAGCAACGAGTACTCTATGTGTCGGCAAACTTATTTCAGGTGCAGTTTGTTGATGCAACCTTGCGCAATAAAGTAACAGACTTTATCAAGTTTTATCAGACAATAGATGTGCTGATTATAGATGATATCCAAGAGTTTGCTGCTATGACAAAGACGCAAAACACTTTCTTTCATATATTCAATCATTTACATCAGAATGGTAAACAGTTGATTTTGACATCCGATCGTCCGCCAGTCATGCTGCAAGGTATGGAAGATCGTCTGCTCACGCGTTTTAAATGGGGATTGCTGGCTGAATTGGAAAGACCTAATGCTGAGTTGCGTAGGAATATCTTGAAAGACAAGATCCATCGTGACGGGTTGGAGCTTCCCGAGCCGGTGATTAACTTCATCGCGGAGAATGTGGATGAGAGTGTACGTGACTTGGAAGGAGTCGTTACTTCATTGATGGCTTATTCTGTGTATAGCAACCGGGATATTGACATGAGTTTGGCTGAAAGTGTCGTGAAAAAGGTTGCGAAGGTCGAGAAGAAGGAAATTACGATTGATTCGATTGTGTCCAAAGTGTGTGAGCATTATGAAATCGAGAAGGAAAGCCTTCATTCCCGTTCCCGGAAGCATAATGTGGCGATAGCGCGCCAGGTGGCTATGTATTTGGCAAAGAAATATACAGATACGTCCTGTGTCAGAATTGGAAAGCTTATAGCAAACCGAAACCATTCGACGGTGCTTCATTCTTGCAAAATGGTGCAGACACAGTTGGAGGTAGACAAAAACTTCCGTACAGAGATGGAGGAAATAGAAAATCTGATACGTGTGTGATTTAAGTAATAAAGGTCGAAATAGAAAAGGATGTGCTGGTGTGAAACCACAGACGGCACATCCTTTTTTCTTGTGATGATATTTATTTCAAGAACCCTTGTCTTTTCAGGGCTGCCAAGTAGGTGGCGGACATGGCTTCGTTGTCCTTTTTCGTGTAACGTATGTCGGTGAATATTTGAGCTAATGTTTCTGTGTGGTTGATTTCCACGAAGTGTTTGTTTTCGGGAAGAGACTCCTTGTAGGCGTACAGTCGGTCTATGTCGGCCGGGGTATAGTCGTGATAGGTTTCATCGTGTATGAAGGCTTCCATTGGCAATCGGTCCGGTTGGTCGGGATGCTCATCGGGATAGCCCACAGTGACCGTAGCCACCGGCATGACAAGTTGCGGGAGCTTCAGGGTGTCGATGAGGACATCGGGTTGATAAATTGTAGTTCCCAGGTAACAGATGCCCAACCCTTTTTCTTCGGCAAGCGTGCAGAATGTTTGTGCATATAATAAGGTGTCGATGGATGCATTTAGGAAAGACAGGAAGTTTTCATATCCCGGAGTGGCTTTGCGCTGTTCGCACCATACGCTCGTGCGGTGGAAGTCGGCACAGAATGTGAGCATGACGGGTGCTTCTGTCACCATGGGTTGGTTGAAATGAGCAGGGGCTAACTGTTTTTTCATGCTTGGGTCGCGTGTGACAATCACGCTGTAGAGTTGGAGGTTTCCCATGGTGGAGGCTCTTCCGGCCGTTTCCAGCAATTCGTTGAGCAAGGCCGGTTCGATGTCGCGGGCCTGGTATTTGCGGATGGTTCTTCTTTGTTTTACGTATTCCATAGTTCTTTTAGTTTTGTGAGAAGCAAATATAGTCAAATATCTGATAAAGGCAACTTACAGACTCCTTCTTTTTCAACAGGTAATGGTAAGTTTTCAACAACTGGAAATATCGTATCGTATGACAAATTTCCATTTTGGAAAACTTTTATTCATTTTGTTTTGTGTAAATCGTTGATATACAATAGTGTCTTTTCTTGTTTTGGAAAACTTAACATCGGGTCTAAATTTAGATATGGAAAATCTTGGCGGTTACGGAAATCATGTATAGCTTTGCCGACACATTTCATTAACCTTGTCCATCCTTCTACCGGATACCCGTCGTGGTGACATTATACTAGAAACTTAAACATATTTATTGTGGAAAAGCAAACTTATACGTATGACGAAGCGTTCAATGCCTCTCTGGATTATTTCGGAGGGGATGAATTGGCTGCCCGTGTTTGGGTCAACAAATACGCAGTCAAGGACTCGTTTGGAAACATCTATGAGAAGTCTCCAGTCGATATGCATTGGCGCATAGCCAATGAAGTGGCCCGAATCGAGGCGAAGTACCCTAACCCCTTGTCTGCCCAGCAGCTCTTCGATCTGATGGACCACTTCCGTTACATCGTTCCTCAGGGAAGCCCTATGACTGGCATCGGAAACGATTACCAGATTGCCTCCTTGTCAAATTGCTTTGTGATTGGGATGGACGGTTCTGCCGACTCCTATGGAGCAATTATCCGTATCGACGAAGAGCAGGTGCAGCTCATGAAGCGTCGCGGTGGAGTCGGGCATGATCTCTCACACATCCGCCCCAAAGGCTCTCCTGTCAAGAACTCTGCTCTCACTTCCACCGGACTTGTTCCCTTTATGGAGCGTTATTCGAACTCTACCCGCGAAGTGGCCCAGGACGGACGACGCGGTGCTCTGATGCTGAGCGTATCCATCAAGCATCCCGATTCGGAAGCATTCATCGACGCCAAAATGACTGAGGGAAAGGTGACCGGAGCTAACGTCTCTGTCAAACTGGATGATGAGTTCATGCAGGCTGCCATCGATGGAAAGCCCTACACACAGCAGTTTCCCATCGACTCGTCCCATCCGAAGGTGAAGAAGGAAATCGACGCGTCCGCCCTCTGGAAGAAGATTGTCCACAATGCCTGGAAGTCTGCCGAGCCCGGAGTACTGTTCTGGGACACCATCATCCGCGAGTCTGTCCCTGATTGCTACGCCGACCTGGGCTACAAGACCGTGTCCACAAACCCCTGTGGAGAGATACCTCTCTGTCCCTACGACTCGTGCCGACTGCTGGCTATCAACCTCTACTCCTACGTTGTCAACCCATTTACACCCGAAGCCTATTTCGACTTCGACACGTTCAAGCAACATGTCGGCTATGCCCAGCGCATTATGGACGACATTATCGACCTGGAGTTGGAGAAAATCGACTCCATCATGGCCAAAGTCAAGTCCGACCCTGAGAGCGAAGAAGTCAAAGGCTCTGAGGAGCACCTTTGGGAGAAGATATATAAAAAGACCGGGCAGGGACGCCGCACTGGTGTCGGCATCACGGCCGAAGGCGATATGCTTGCGGCCATGGGACTGCGCTACGGGACGGAAGAGGCTACGGCCTTCTCTGAGGAAGTCCACCGGACTGTCGCCCTCATGGCCTACCGCTCTTCCGTCATGATGGCCAAGGAGCGCGGCGCTTTCAGCATCTATGACAGCGAGCGGGAAAAGGACAATCCCTTCATCAACCGCCTCCGCGAAGCCGACCCCGAACTGTATGACCTCATGGTGAAATACGGACGGCGCAACATCGCCTGCCTCACCATCGCACCTACGGGCACGACCAGCCTCATGACACAGACCACTTCAGGCATCGAGCCTGTATTCATGCCCGTCTACAAGCGCCGTCGCAAGGTCAACCCCAATGACCCCTCAGCCCACATCGACTTCACGGACGACACCGGTGACGCCTTTGAGGAATACATCGTCTATCACCATAAATTCCTCACCTGGATGGAAGTCAACGGATATGACACCAAGAAGAAATACACCCAGGAAGAGATTGATGACCTTGTTGCCCGCTCACCGTACTACAAAGCCACCTCGAACGATGTCGACTGGCTCATGAAGGTGCGCATGCAGGGACGTATACAGAAGTGGGTCGACCACTCCATCAGTGTCACCATCAACCTCCCCAACAGCGTCGACGAAGACCTTGTCAACCGCCTCTATGTCGAAGCCTGGCGTTCAGGCTGCAAGGGATGTACCGTCTATCGCGACGGCTCCCGTGCCGGCGTCCTCATATCCGCAAAGGAGGAAAAGAAGAAGGAAGAGATGATTTTCAAGCGGCCTGAAATCGTCGAAGTACGCCCTAAAGTCCTCGAGTGTGACGTTGTCCGCTTCCAGAACAACAAGGAGAAGTGGGTCGCATTCGTAGGCCTGCTCGACGGCCATCCGTATGAAATCTTCACCGGATTCCAGGATGACGACGACGGCATTGTGCTCCCAAAATCAGTCACCCACGGACGAATCATCAAAAACATTGATGAGAACGGCAACAAACGCTACGACTTCCAGTTCGAGAACCGCCGAGGCTACAAGATGACCGTCGAGGGACTGTCCGAACGATTCAATAAGGAATATTGGAATTATGCCAAGCTCATCTCCGGCGTCCTCCGTTGGCGGATGCCCATTGAGAAGGTGATAAAGCTTGTCGAGTCGCTCCAGTTCGACAATGAGAACATCAACACGTGGAAAAGCGGCGTCGCCCGGGCCCTGAAGAAATACGTCATCGACGGCACAGAGGCCAAGGGACTGAAGTGTCCCAACTGCGGTCAGGAGACGCTCGTCTACCAGGAAGGATGCCTCATCTGCAAGACCTGTGGCTCATCCCGTTGCGGATAAGCATAAATCTCATATATTAAATGTTTTAAAGGTTTGGGGGAGGTCCGCAGCGATTGCCGCGCCTCCCCTCATTTTTCTCCTAAAGCATCAGACAAACACGATGGAACAATACATCACACTCTCCCGCCTGCGTTTCTACTCCCGCCACGGCGTAGACCCACAGGAGCGCCGCGTCGGCGCCCATTTCACCCTGAGCCTGCGCATCGCGACCGATTTCTCACGCGCCATGACGACCGACGACGTCGCCGATACGCTCGACTACGGGGCTGTCTACCGTGCCGTCCGTGACGAGATGGACCGTCCCTCGCACCTGCTCGAGCACGTGGCCGGACGTATCCTGCGCCGCCTCTTTGCCGACTTCCCGTGCATCGAGTCCGTCGCCCTGGAGCTGACGAAGGACAATCCCCCCATGGGAGCCGACTGCCTCGGGGCAGGCATTGCCGTCACAGTCTCGCGGGCGGATTTCGAGTGACATCATGACATACGGGCACAAAGTCCCGGGACGGACGGGAGCGACTTCTACATCTTCAACTCTTCCAAGCTCAAATCATCTCCCCACATCCCGCGGCTCTTTGTGCCCTTCTTCACTCCCGTCCCCGCTTCCTTTCTGCATTTTGTAAATATAAATCAGTACTTCTCCAGTGCTCGTTTCCCTTATTTTCCCCTCCCTGTCCCGTTCCCGTCTCCTCCCGTCCGCGTCGTCTGTGGGTCTTTTTTAGGTGCTTACACAATGCCTTGTCCGTCAGGGGTTTGGTAAAATTCCGGATGGAGTGTGGATAAGATACGTACTTATCTAGGATGAGATACGTACTGATGTAGGATGACATCGGATGTCATCCTGGATGAAGTCTGACCTCATCCCGTCAAAGGTCAGACCTTATCCTACCAAAGGTCTGACCTTTGGTCTGCTCATGTCCGAAGAGTGTCTGTGAGAGGTGTGTGGTGAATGGTGGTTTTGTACGGAATATTCTTAGATGCCATACGGCCTTTCCGCATGAGAATAGCGAAGGGACGCCCGCCCCGTCCGTCCGCCGTCCGGTCTGCATCCGCGAGTGTTTGCAGGTCGCTTCGTGGCTGACGGACACACAGGGCGTGCGTCCCTTCGAATCTGTTCGGGGGTCAATGTCCCTCCATCGGGCTGTAGTCCTTGGCCAGTCCGCCTTCGCCCGTCTCCTTGTACAGGGAGGGGATGTCATGGCCCGTCTGCTTCATGACCTCGACCACCTTGTCGAACGACACACGGTGCGTGCCGTCGGTGAACGTGGCATAGATGTTGGCGTCCAACGCCCGCGCTGCGGCGTAGGCATTGCGCTCGATGCAGGGTATCTGCACCAGGCCGCAGACGGGGTCGCATGTCATGCCGAGGTGGTGTTCCAACCCCATCTCGGCGGCATACTCTATCTGGGCAGGGCTTCCGCCGAAGAGCTGCGTCGCGGCTGCTGACGCCATCGCGCAGGCCACGCCCACTTCGCCTTGGCAGCCCACTTCGGCTCCGGAGATGGATGCCCTCGTGCGTGCGATGTTGCCGATTAGGCCCGCTGTGGCCAATGCCCGCAGGATGCGCATCTCTGTGAACGCGCGGTTGTCCCTGAGGTGATAGAGCACGGCGGGGATGACACCACACGAGCCACAGGTCGGGGCCGTGACGATGCGCCCTCCGGATGCGTTTTCTTCGCTGACGGCCAGTGCATAGGCGAAGACAAGTCCGCGGGAGCGGAGCGAGTCCTTGTAGCCCAGGGCCTTGATGTAGTAGGCAGCGGCCTTGCGTCGAAGGTTGAGCGGGCCGGGGAGGACACCCTCCTGTTCGAGTCCCCGTTCGACGGCCTCCTGCATCGTGCGCCAGACTTCGGCCAGATAGTCCCAGAGGTCGGATTCCTCGCACATCTGGACGTATTCCCAATAGCTCCGTCCCGTGTGTTCACACCAGTGCATGATGTCGACGAGGGAGTCCAGCTCGTAGATGTCCTTCTCGCCGGGCATGGTCTTCCCCTCTTCGGCCAGTGCGCCTCCTCCGACGCTGTAGACAGTCCATTGCTCGGTGACTGTGCCGTGGGTATCAATGGCTTTGAACAGCATTCCGTTCGGGTGGAAGGGGAGGAACACTTTGGGCTTCCAGAGGATGCGGACGGGGGCGTGGGTGGAGAGGACGTTGTTGATGGCCACGTCAGTCATGTGGCCACGTCCGGTCGCAGCCAGGCTGCCATAGAGTGTGACCTCGAAGGATGTGGCTTCGGGATGGCGCGCGAGGAACATCTCGGCGGCTTTGTGCGGGCCCATGGTATGGCTGCTCGATGGGCCTTGTCCGATGCGGTATATTTCCTTGATGCTCTTCATTTAGAACAGTTTGGCAGGATAGACGCCTTCGTCAGCGAGGCGTTTGAACTTGTCGACGACGGCTTGGCGGTCAGCAGCGTAGGTCACGCCAAACCAGCGGCTGGTGGTGTCGAGGACGCTGACGGAAGCCGTTCCGTCCGTGATGAGGCGGTTGACGACGAGGGGGATGAAGTATTCGGCTTTCGGTTCCTGGATGTGTTCCTGCAGGAACTCGATGAAGAATTGTTCGGAGTGGCGGAAATAGTCAGGCGTGAAGCCCCACATGTTCATTGACACAGGGGTGTCGTCGGGGACAGCCACCCAGTGTCCAGCTTCGTCCTTGTAGCAGACAGGGCCATCGACGCGCATGATTTCGGTGCGTTCGACGACCGAAGTGAGGTGTCCTTCGGCATTGGTCTCACAAATGCCGCGTGCGACGCTGCCACTTTCCGAGAGGGTGTTGCCGACGCGGAAGCCCACCATGCAGTAGCGGTCCGTGCTTCCTTCAGGCAGCGCGGCGAGCCAGCGTCCGATGACTTCGAAGCTGTCACGGCCATAGTAGTCGTCAGCATTGATGACGGCAAAAGGTTCGCGGATGACGTCTTTGGCCATGAGCACGGCGTGGTTCGTCCCCCAGGGTTTCACGCGTCCTTCGGGCACGGTGAATCCTTCGGGCAGTTTGTCGAGTGACTGGTAGACCACTTCTGTCGGGATGTGGCCTTCATATTTGCTCAACACCTTGGCGCGGAAGTCTGTGTCGAAGTCTTTACGGATGACGAATACGACCTTGCCAAATCCTGCGCGTATGGCGTCATAGATGGAGTAGTCCATGATGGTCTCTCCGCTCGGGCCCAGACTGTCAAGCTGTTTGAGTCCTCCATAGCGACTGCCCATGCCGGCAGCCAGTACAAAAAGGGTTGGTTTCATGATGATATGTGTATTTAAAGGGTTTAAGTTGTATTCTCGTGGGGTTCATATCCCCGCTTTCGCACTGCAAAGCTATGGAAAATCGCCCAATCGGACGCATGCTTCGAGGTGTTTTTCTGCGTCAGAAGGGGTATCCGATGGCAAAGTGCCACCCGATGCCGTCCCAGAACTTCGGGATGTTGTAATATCCCTTGCGCGAAGTTTCATAGGGGGCATGCAGTCCGATGCCCATGTCGAGGCGAAGTACGAGGAATTCCAAGTCATAACGCAGTCCGACGCCGGTGCCCAAGGCTATCTGCTTGCCGAAGTCTTTGAGCGTGAATTTCGCCCCGGGACGTTGCGGGTCGTCGCGGATGAGCCAGATGTTGCCTGCGTCGAGGAACGTAGCTCCTTGCAGGTCGCCAAAGATGGGGAAGCGCAGCTCCACGTTGGCCTCCAGCTTCAGGTCGCCGGTCTGGTCGATGTAGGAATACATGCCGGAGCGTGGCTGGTAGCGTCCGGGACCGAGCGAACGCACGGTGAAGGCGCGGATGCTGTTGGCTCCGCCGATGTAGAACTGCTCGCTGTAGGGTGCGACGGATGAATTGCCGTAGGCATAGATGACGCCTCCGAACACGCGCGTGGCCAGACTGACTTCGCGTGTGAGCCGGTAGGTCTTGCGCAGCTCCGTGGTCAGCTTGACGAACTGTGCGAAGGGGTTGCCCAGCAGGTTTTTGTCTTTCTCACGAAACGATTTGCCGAAGATGGCATAGATGCCGGAGGTGATATTGCCTGACGAGGTGATGGACGTCTCCCACCATGTATGGTTGCGCCGGCGCTTGAAGTTACTGTCGTCGTAGGTGTACGTATAGCTCATGGCCGGGATAAACTGGTCTTGCATACTGATGTAGAGTGCCTGGTTGGCATTACGTATGGAGTCGAACTTCTGGGTCGTGCTTTGGAGGACGTTGAAGGTGAGCCGCAACGGGGTGAACGTATGTTGTGAGGTGGGCGAGGTCTGGATGGTGTAGGAAGCAGTCCCGCCGAAGGAGAGCATTTTGTAGTAGCTTGCGCGGTTGAGCTTCTCCATGTAGATTTTGAACTGTGACGTGCGTTTAAAGGGCGACCACCTGGATTTGTAGAACGGGATGACGAGCCGCGGGTAGTCCACTGATGCGGAGATGCCATAACTGTAGGAGTTGATGACCGAACTGTTGCCTTCCACTGAGGAGCCTGTCTGCCACTCGTATGACCCGTCGAGCTGGACGGAAAACGTTTCGCCCCCGCGGAACGCATTGCGTTTGGACACGGCAAAGGATGCTCCCGGTCCGAGCTGGTCGTTGCTCTTTGACTTGAAGTCAAACTCCAGCTCGCTGTCCAGCAGCTTGTCGAAGCGGGTGTTGATGTCGAGGTCCAGCACGTTCTCCCGTCCCGTGGTGTCGCGCGGGGTATATTGGAACTCGACGGAACTGAACAATCCCATGCTGTTGATGTTTTCCTGTGTGTATTGTTGCCGTTGGGCCGAATAGAGATCTCCCGGCCGGAAGCGGAAGTTGTCAAACAGTACACTGGGACGCAGGGGGATTTTGTCTCCGTTGTAATTGATGGCTATGCCCGGCCGGGTGATGGAATGCTCGAAGGGCCGGAACTGCTGGTTGTCGTACATGTTCAGGCGTAAGTCTCCGAGCGTGTATTGCCGGTTCACTTGGGGGTGCAGGCCGGCCACCGGCTTCATCTTGAGTGAGGCATATCCCGGCCGTTGGATGGTATCGGCCAGATAGGAGATGTAGTTCGCACGGTAGTAGTAGTAACCATGGTTGCGGAGCAGGGTCGAGATGCGGTTGCGTTCGGCTTCGAGCTGGGTGACGTTGAAGTTCTCTCCCGGACGGAGGAACGTTTCCCTCGTGTGGGCGTGGATGATGCTGTCGGCCTGTGCCGGGAAGCCTTCGTAGGCCAGGGTATCGATGAAGTATGGTTTCTGCATATCGACCACATAGCGCACTTTTGCCTTCTTGGGATTCTTTTTGTCCGGGAGCACTTCGTAGTCCACTTTTCCTTGGAAATAGCCATAATTGTGAAGCACGTTGGTTGCCACTTTGGCTCGTAGTTCGGGGTTGACGGTCGAGATGAAGACCGGTGTCGCTGCAAACTTGTTGAACACCCAACGTCCGAATTTGGATGTACTGTTGACGTACTTATTGTAAATCCACAGCTTGTAGGGGAAAGGTATGCGTATGGACGAACTTCCCAAAAAGGCATTGTTGGGAGCACATGCCAGTGCGGCGTTGACTTCTTCGAGGGTGGTGTTTCCCGCGTCGCTTTTGTCCTTGTTGAGTATTTCAGTGTCCTTGATGCCGGTGTAGAGCACCTCTTCGCTTGGCAGGTTCTTGGTGGTGGAACATGCGGCCAGCAAGGCTGACAGGGATAGGATGTATAATAGGTGTAGTTTCATTTGTTTTCTGTAGTTGTAGGTTCGTTACGGCGTTGTTGTTTTTTTCTGTTCCGGAAGATAAAGAGTTCTCCCAGTTTGCTCACTTTCTTGCGTAGGACGATGCCCGCACCTGTTTCTGTGATTTCTCCGTCGAGCATACTGTCGAAGTTCGTGTTGTGGAAGATGCGGATATACCTGGTGCCACTGTCGTCCAGTCGCCATTCGAGTGAGATGTCATCGATGAAGGAGTTTGATGAGCCGGATGTGGTCGGATCGTCGTTGCCGGTCGAGATGCGTCCGCCGATGACGATGCTGATGCGGTTGTTCCAGAATCGTTTCGCGAAGCGGAAGGAATAGTCCGTATGTTGCGAGCCGTCAGCAGAGGTCGCATCTTCCATGCCCAGTGTGATGTCCACTGTTTTCAAGGCATTGCCTGCGATGTTGGTGATTTCGCTTTGCAGGAATGAGTTCAGGGCGCTGTTGGCATCGAAACCTCCCGATTTGCCTGTCCCTCCGCCTTCGCCCAGATACATGCCTGTGGCCAGCATGGCGACAGCCAGTTTTCCACGCTCTTCTTTGGACATGGCCACCAGTTGGTTTTGGATGGAAGCATCTTCCGGTGCTTCGAGGGTGAACTCCAGTCCCATGTTTTCCAGTGAGTTGGTGATGGCCACTCCCACGTCGAAGTTGACCGACCGAGGCACATCGTTTTCCGTCACAGTGGAGCGTACACGTTCTGTGGCTACGATGTTCATGTTGGGATTCATCGGATTTCCGGTAAATTCCACAAAGCTGCCGCTTCGCAGGTTGAATGTCTTGAGCGGTATGACAGGGAGTTCATACTTCATTTGTCCGTTTATCACTGTGTAGCGTCCTGACAGGAGAAGTTCTCCTTGCGGGGTGTATTGCATGGAGAGATTTCCGCCTCCGTTCAGGGAGATGTAGCTTTCGCCGTCATCACTCAGGTTGACGCGTGCCTGTGCCCCTTCGTCGATATGGAGTGTCATCAGCATGTTGATGCCTCCGGCTGTATAGAGCGGGGGTTGGATGTTTTCGACGGTCGTTGTGTCGTTGAAATTTACAAATGTGACCAGGTCGCTCAAGCGGTCTTCCACGGTCAGCGGTGAGTCTTTCAGGACGTAGGTCACGTCTGTATTGCCCTGTACGTTGATGTTCCCCCGCATCTTCAGATTGTCCATTGTGCCTCGCAGATTGGAGAACACGTCGATATAGACTTTGCCATAGAGGACGGAATTCTTCTTGCGTGAGGCATTAATCAGCTCGTAGTTGCGGGCCACCATGCGCAAGTCGAGCATCATGTTGGCCATGTCGGCGAAATCAACAGTGCCAGACAGACGGAACGGATTGTCTGTACGGGTGTACACGCTGAACTCGTCCAAGGTCAGTTTGCTGTTTTCGATTTTCACAGGTCGGTTGTCCAACCGGAAGCGTATGCCATACATGTCGGAAGCCAGTGTGACGGAGTCGAGGGCCAGTTGCCCGTCAATGCGGGGCGCAGACGTGCTGCCTTTCACTGTCACTTCGCCGTCCAAGTCGCCTTGCAGCGTGATTAGTTGGTCTGGGATGAAGCCGTTGACCAGATTGAGTGGCAGATGGTTCAGGTTCAGCATCATGTCGAGCGCTCCTTCTTCTGTGTTGCGATAGTCTCCGCTCAGTGAGGCCACTTCGTCGCTGCCGAGCGAGATGCGTGCGTCGACAAAATGCGTGTCGCCTTCCTTCGGCAGGTAGATGGCCGAGCAGGCCACATCGCCCAGCGGGATGTGCTCGTAGACCAGTGAGTCGATCGATGTGTCGACGGCCACTGACATGTTTTCTTCTCTAGACTGGATGTAGTGCACCTCTGCATTCCAGATGCCTTCGATGTCGGGCAGGTAGGGAAGCACTTCCATCAGTTTCCCGATGTCCACTTTGTGGAGTGACAGGGTCAGGTCGCGCAGGGCATCGGTGTTTGGTGTGGAGTAGAGTTGGAATGCTGTGCCTTCTTCATTTTCCAGTTGGAGGTCGGCATCGATACGTCCGTCGTTGTATAAATAGATGAAGTTATCCCTGTTTAGCGTATAGGGACTGAAGGCGATAATCGGCTGTTCCGGATAGAATTTCAGGCGCAAGCCTTTGTCGGCCATGCTCACGTTCAGGCCTAGATGTACTCCCTGTTCGCCTTTGCTGTCAAAGTAGTTCAATTCCAGACCTGCGCCTTTCGGATGAATAAAGGCATTCAGTCGGGAGTCGAAGACGAAATGTTTGTTGGTCGGTGCGTTGCGCACTTCTGCAAAGAGTTTGACGCCCAGCGTGTCTTGCATGATGTCCAGCCGGATTGTGTCCAGTTGCAGGCTGTCGGTGCGCAGGGAGTAGATATGTGATTCTCCGGTGATGCCCTCTTCGGGCGATGTGTCCACATCGAGAAACAGGTCGTCATATTTAAAGCCGTTTATTGACAGGAAATTGTAGATGGGGTTGTCTGTTCCGGCTTTCACTCGCACGCAGAGGTTGGGAAGCAGGCTTTTAAGTTTGTTTTGGTCGAGCCACTTGTCTTGTGCTTGTGTCGACAGTTCGCTGCCGAAGGTTGACAGTGCATTGACGATGGTCATGATGTCCTGTTGGCCGTCGATATGGAGGTTCAGGTCGCCTGCTTGTGCGTTCATGCACGTTGTGTCAGCCCGTAGATTGGCATCGAAGTAGAGGTTCTTGGTCCGGAAAGTTGATTTTTCAGACGTGAACGTCAGATTTTCCAAAGCACCTTTAAGCCAGTGGCGTTTGCGGAAATTCGTACTGAAGTCTAGCGTGAAGAGTGCTCCCACGTCGAAGGGGGCGGCTGCGACTTGCAGTCTTTTCAAGTCGGCTGAATTTACGTCCACGACCAGTTGGCCGTTGACGCCCCGGCGTCGGAGTTCGGCGTTGAAGGTGGTTGTCATGTCGAGCAGCGCGTTGTGGCTGTGTAATTCCAGTTGTGCTTTGTTTTGTGCCAATTCGGCTTGCAAGCCCACATCCGACAGATCGTAGGCCGCATATTGCAGCCGGTCGACTTTAAGGTCGGCTTTCATGTGTGTCTGAGGCTGAAACAGGTCGAATCCTTTTCCTTTCACATCGAGTGTCATGGACACGCAGCGCAGGGAGTCGTGAGGCAGGAAGTCCGTCCCCATGAGGCTGTCGACAGCCAAGGTGGCCTGGTAGGTCTCCTTGTCCGTCCGGCAGTCGGCAAGCAGGGTGATGAGAGCCGTGCCTTCGGCCATTGTCATGTCGGCTGTGTAGTGCGGGCCGTCGATGCCGGCCTTGCCGCTGAGGGTGATGCCGTGGGGGATGACCAGTGTGCTGTCGTTAATGCCTGTGAGGGCCTTGACGCAGTCCAGGTTGTGGGTCTTAGCTTCCAGGTCGATTTGTCCGTGGCGTTTGTTTTCGTCGAGCAGGTCGTTGATGACGCCTTGGACGCGGAGTTCGAACACTCCGTCCAGTCCCGACTGTAGGCCGGTGATATGGAGCGACTTCATGTTGCCGTCGATGCCTGCACGCAAGGTCAGTGGCCGGTTGGGGTATGTGCGCACAAATTCAGCCGGCATACCTCCGGCCACCAACAGCATGTCTTGTTTGCCCAGTTCGCCCAGCAGACGCAGGCTCATGGTCGCATCGTCATTGGGTTCCAGTGCTTTCCAGGCCATGTCTCCGCGCGCTTCCACGTAGGAGTCGGGCGTTTCCAGACGCAGCTGGGGGATGTGGAGCGTTTCGTCGTCCGAATAGAGGCGGCCAGTGAAGGTGGTTATTTGAAGTCCCGAACGTTCTTTTAAGGTCAGGTTTTTGATGACGGCTCCCAGTTGTATTCCGCTGTAGGCCACGGAGTCTATTTCCATGTTCCAGTCGGTGAGATGCAGATGCCCCGGGTCCAGGCTCGGCTGTGCTTCGAGGGTGTCGCTGTCCATGCTGAAGGCACCGCCTTGCAGCCGCAGGTGGGCCAGTTTGTAGGCAGAGTGGCGCAGGTCCACTTCGCCTCCAGCCAGTGTCAGGTCGCCCAGGCCGACGGCCATGCGTGTCGTGTCGCTCAGTTGCAAGGCCACGTTCACCTTTTCGCATCGCAGGCTTTCCAGTAGGATTTTCCAATACACCGGCGATGATGTGGTGGTGTCGGGTTCTTCTGTGTCTTCGCGAAAGCGGATGGTCAGGTCGGTGTTGCGCAGCAGGGCTTCATTGACGATGGCCACTTCCGGAGTGAGGGCCACTCCGTGTGACGACAGGCGGAATTCTCCCAACGAGCCCTGCAAGGTCATGGAAGGAATCAAGTCGCCTGTATTCATGTGTACATCCCGCAGGCTGATGCCGTCCACTTCGATTTGCTTGCGCAAGAGAGGGAGCAACTGGATGTGTACACGCAACTGTTCGGCTGAGAGCAACGTGTCTTGTTTCGGGGAGAGGACTTCCACGCCATTGATGTGCAGGCGGAGCGGGAAGCCGAGTCGGACATTGTCTATGCTTATCTGCATGTCGCCTTGTTTGGAAACTGCGGCTGTCACCTTATCCACCACAAAGTTTTGGATGGCAGGGACATAGAGCAGAGCGGCCAATATGATAAACAAGCCCACAGGGATGGTTATCACCAGCCCTGTCACTTTTAGAAATTTCTTCATAGCTGTGAGTTCGAAATCTTATACGCAAATGTAGCATAAAATATTTTCATACACTGTGATAATCGGGCAATAATCCGGTTTAAATCTTGCAAACTTCCGCCCTCACTCCGGAGTTTGCCGGGCCTTAAGGGCGGCCGGGAGCGGAAAGGAGTCCGTGCTCGGACGGAGTAGAGGGTAGGCGGGAGCGGAAAGGAAGGGATGGTCGGACGCCCTTTATAGCCCGTTTTCGGACTTTTTGTGCGTCGGTGTACGGAAAAGGACATCACTGTGTCTCAAAAGCGGACAGAGTGTTCGGAATCGGACACCTTCTTTTTCTACTTGTAGTTGAGAAACAGCATTTTATGATTTTGGCACGACCTTTGCTTGGAAATGTACGGCAAATGCCAAAGTGAACAACCAACCCTAATATATGTAATCAAAAAACATCATGGACAGGACAATACCCATAGAAGAACAAAAGAAGAAACGCCGTCGCCGCCTGATGACGTGGGGCGGGGGAGCGATTGTCGTATTTGCGGCCCTGATAGTGGGGGCTGTGTCTTTGCAACCTTCTGTCGCGCGGCAGAGCATCGCTTTCTCCACGGTCGATGTGGGCGTGCTCGAAATCTCCATCAATGCCGGGGGCACTGTAGCTCCGGCCTATGAGGAGATTATCAACTCACCCATCGACAGCCGCATCGTGGAGGTCTATAAGAAGGTGGGCGACTCGGTGCAGGCCGGACAGCCGCTGCTGAAGCTCGACCTGCAGACGGCACGCACCGACTACGACAAACTACTCGACGAAGAACAGATGCGCCAGCACAAGATGCAGCAGCTGGAGATAAACAACCAGACCAAGCTGAAGGACCTCGCCATGCAGATACGTGTGTCGGAGATGAAGCTCAACCGCATGGCCGTCGAGCTGCGCAACGAACGTTTCCTCGACAGCCTCGGGGCAGGCACGACCGACAAGGTGCGCGAGGTGGAGCTGAACTATGAAGTGAGCCGCCTGGAGTACGAACAGCTCCGTCAGCAGTATGAGAACGAACGCCGCGTGATGGAGGCCGAAGAACAGGTGCAGGCGCTCGACCTGAGCATCTTCCGCAAGGGAGTGGCCGAGATGAGGCGCACGCTCGAAGAAGCCCAGGTGTTTGCCCCGCGGGCCGGCGTGCTGACCTTCCTCAACGACCAGATTGGCGTGCGCGTGGCCAAGGGCGAACAGCTTGCCACAGTGGCCGACCTGACGCGCTTCCAGGTGAAGGCTTCCATTGCCGACTCCTATGTCGACCGTGTCGTGCAGGGGGCAAAGGCTGTGGTGAAGAGCGGCGACGCGATGTGGACGGGCGTGGTGAACCACGTGGTGCCCACTTCGAAGGATGGCAACATCGACTTCACCGTCCAGCTCGACACCGTCGGCGACGCCACGCTGCGCTCCGGGCTGAAGACTGACGTGCACGTCGTCTACGGCGTGAAGGACCGTGTCATGCGCATCGCCAACGACACGTACTACCTCGGTGCGGGCAAGTATGAACTCTTCGTCCAGACGGGCGACAACACGCTGGAACGCCGCGAGGTGGAGCTGGGCGAGAGCAACTGGGACTACGTGGAGGTTCTCTCCGGCTTGCAGGAAGGCGACCGCGTCGTGGTGAGCGACATGAACGCATATAAGAATAATAAGGAATTGAAATTGAAATAATAAACCAGGCACCCCAGCCCCTTCCAAACCCTTTAGCCCCTAGCCCCCTCAACTCCCCCCGAGGGGGAGCTTCTATCCCATCAGGCTTCTAAGCCCTCCCTTCGGGGGAGGGTTTGGGAGGGGCTGGAATTGGAAGGATTGAAATTAAAATGATTTATAATTATGATTACCGTAAAAGACTTATCAAAGGTGTATCGCACCGACGAGATTGAAACCTTGGCTTTGGAGAATGTCAACCTGGACATCCGCGAAGGAGAGTTTGTCAGCGTCATGGGCCCTTCGGGCTGCGGCAAGTCCACGCTGCTCAACATGCTGGGCCTGCTCGACGCGCCCACGACGGGCAGCATCGAGATTGACGGGCAGAAGACCGGCGGCATGAAGGACAAGCAGCTCGCTGCCTTCCGCAACCGCACGCTCGGCTTCGTCTTCCAGAGCTTCCACCTCATCCCCACGCTCAGCGTGCTTGACAACGTGGAGTTGCCGCTCCTCTACCGCCACGTCCCCTCGAAGGAACGCCGCCGCGCCGCCGAGGAAGTGCTCGCCCGGGTGGGCCTGAGCCACCGCATGAAGCACTTCCCCTCGCAGCTCTCCGGCGGACAGTGTCAGCGCGTGGCCATCGCGCGGGCCATCATCGGCAACCCGAAAATCATCCTGGCCGACGAGCCTACGGGCAACCTTGACTCCAAGATGGGCGCCGAGGTCATGGACATCCTCCACGGACTCAACCGCGACGACGGACGGACCATCGTTATGGTCACCCACAACGAGGAACAGGCACGCCAGACCTCGCGCATCATCCGCTTCTTTGACGGACACCAAATCAACTAAACCGACGGAGGAACTGCACTATGTGGAAAGTATATCTGCGGCAAATCGTCCGCCTGCTGCGCGAAAACAAGTTTTTCAGCGTGGTGTATATATTAGGTACGGCGCTGAGCGTCGCCATGATTATGCTCATTCTCATCACCTATCACATCAAGTCGGGTGACATCGGTGTGGAAGACCGTCGCAGTCGCACGGCCTATGTCATCCGCGGTTATGCCGTGCCGGAGGGTGAGACGCACTGGTCCACCTCCTCCTTCCTTTCGCCCGAGGTGGTGGAGAAGTGGTTCTACCCAGTGAAGTCGGCCGAGGCCGTTTCCATCCTGGTCAAGGGCAACAGCCTGCTCTACAGCGATTCGGAGCAACGTTACGAGCAAATCTCGGCCACCTATACCGACGCTGCCTTCTGGCGCATCTTCTCCATGCGCTTCCTCGAAGGACACGGCTTCAGCGAGGCCGACGTGAAAGGCAAGGTCACCCGTGTGGTGATAGACCGCACGACGGCACGGCGCCTCTTCGGCACGACTGACGTCGTGGGGCGTTCCCTGCGCATCGACTGGCAGGAGTATCGCGTCTGCGGCGTGGTGGACGACGTGCCCACCTACTTCTCCGACGCTTCTTCACACATCTACCTGCCTTATACCACCAACGACTACGCCCAGAGCAAGGGCCGCACGGGCAACGTGAAGCTCGGCATGGCCAACTGCCTCTTCCTGCTGCGCTCACCGTCCGACCTGCCCGCACTGAAACAGGAACTGGAGCACCAGGTGCAGCTCATCAACGGGGCGGGCGGAAAGTACCGCTTCTCCATCGGCGACCAGCCCTACGGCGTGTCGGAGCGTATGGTCAAGATGCTCCGCGGCATGGATGCCGACAAGAAGGTGGTGGAGAGAACCATGCGGCTCACGCTCGTCATCCTCGTGCTCTTTCTCCTCGTCCCGGCCATCAACCTCTCGGGGCTCATCGTCGCACGCATGAAGAAACGTGCCGAGGAGCTGGGCGTGCGCAAGGCCTTCGGGGCATCCACCTCGAGCCTGATGATGCAGATGTTTGTCGAGAACTTCGTGCAGATGCTCATCGGCGGCGTCTTGGGGCTGCTCATGGCCTATTGCCTCTTCCGCGCGGTCGGCTCCGTCATGCTGCCCGACATCAACAGCATGATTATCGGTGCGAGTGCCGAGGGCTACTCCTCCATCCGGTTCTGGCATGTGATTGACCTGACTACCGTGGGCTACGTCCTTGCCGTCACCTTTTTGTTAAACCTCGTGTCCACGCTCCTGCCCGCCTGGCGCTATTGCCGCGTGCCCGTCGTGGATGCCTTAAATAAACGATAAACCATGTTCCGTCATATCCTGAAATTGATTACGAACCAGTGGCGGGCCAACGTCTGGATTCTGGCCGAGCTGCTCCTTTCCTTTGTATGCCTTTTCTGTGTGTTCTTCTTTGTCTACCAGCTTGCCACCCGCACCTGGATGGACAAGGGCTTTGACATCGACCACGTCTACAAGGCAGAGTGGTCCATGCACACGGACGGCGATGGCAAACCTTTCACCGGCTCCGACCCGAAGGACGCCCTCCTGGAGCTCATCGCCCGCCTGCGTCGTTATCCCGGCGTGGAGGCCGTGTGCGTGACCGGTGGTGCATCTTATCCCTACACGGGCAACTCCCGCGGGGGAAACGTCTACCGCGACACGCTCTCGGTCGGCGACCTATGCCAGGGCGACGTCTCGCGCGATGCCATCACCGTCTTCCGCTATCGATCGGTCGACCCTTCTGTCGACCTCCGTCGTGAGGCCGAGAAGGCCGACTGCCTGCTTTCCCAATGCCTGATGGACGAGCTTTTCGGCCCCGGCGTCGCCAAGGGCTACATGCGCAAGGACCGTAAGAAGACTGACGACCGCCTGGCGCTGGCCGTCACGAGCAATACGCCCCGCGACGAATATTCCGGCGACGGCGGCCTCTGCTGGTGGCTGACAGACGAAGCCAAGCTGCTGAAGAAACCCCATCCGCTGAGCCACTGCATCTTCCTGCGCGTGCGCCCCGAGGCCGACCGTGACTTCGCCGACCGCTTCTGGCGGGAGATGAAAGGCCGTCTGCAGGTGGGCGACTGCATGATAACGAACCTCATCCCGATGGAGCGCGTGCGGGCGCAAGACCTCAACTGGCGCGGCATCGATTTCTATTACTCCTTCGCCTACGTCCTTGCGGGCTTCTTCCTGCTGTGCGCCTTCCTGGGCGTCATCGGCACGTTCTGGTTTCGCACGCAGGCCCGCACGTCGGAGATAGGCATCCGCATCGCCATGGGCGCCACGCCGCGCTCCGTCCGTCGGTTGCTCTTTGCGGAGGGGCTGATGCTCTTCGCCCTCGTGTGGGTGCCCGGCATGGTACTGGCCTGGCTGTTGCACGACAGTATCGACGTGCTGCATTTCCGCGTCTCCGGTCCGCTTGCCTTCACCCTCATAGGCCTTCTGACCACGCTCGTCATGGCCATGCTCATCACGGCCGGCGTATGGGCCCCCGCCCGTCAGGCTTCGCGCATCAACCCCGTCGATGCGTTGAGATACGAGTAAGACGCATCCCCTTTCCCGCTTTCTTTCGGCAGGAAAGGACTGTAGGAAATGATTAATAATGTTTACAAACGAATTAAGAGTAGGAGAAAGCAAAGTAAAAGGTAGGACTTTACTGAGTAAAAAGTAGGACTTTACTTTGCTTTCTTTACGGCCTTGCTTATCAGATACTTACAAAAGCCAAAAATGAGCAGTCCGCTCTTTCGAAATATGTCCGCTATATGAAGAAATATTTACTTATGCTTTCCCTTTTCATTGCCCTCCCCGCGGTGGCGCAACGCACGCTCACCCTGTCCGAGGCCATCGCCCTGGCCCGCCGGCAGAGCGTGGATGCGGCTGTGGCCCTCAACGAGCTGAAGGCTGCCTATTGGGAATATCGCACCTACCGTGCCGACCTCCTGCCCGAGGTGAACTTCACGGCCACGCTTCCCTCCTACAACAAGTCGTACAGCCGCTACCAGCAGGACGACGGCTCCTATACGTTCGTGCGCAACAACAACCTGGGCATGGAGGGCGAGCTGTCCGTCGACCAGAACGTGTGGCTCACGGGCGGCAAGCTCTCGCTCACGACGTCGCTCTCCTACATCCGCCAGCTCAACGGCAACAAGCAGCAGCAGTTCATGAACGTCCCCCTCTCGCTCACGTTCACCCAGCCGCTCTTCGGCGTGAACACCCTCAAATGGCAGCGGCGCATCGCTCCCGTGCGCTATCGCGAGGCGCGTGCCTCGTTTCTCTCGGCCACGGAGGAGGTGACGGGCAAGACCATCACCTACTTCTTCCAGCTCCTGCTGGCCCGCGAGCAGCTGGCCATCGCGCGGCAGAATCTGGAGAACTCCGAGAAGCTCTACAAGATAGCCGAAGCGAAGCGCCGCATCGGGCAAATCTCGGAAAATGACCGGCTGCAACTGCGCCTCTCGATGCTCAACGCGCGTGCCGCGCTGACCGACAGCGAGACGGAGCTGCGCTCGAAACAATTTCAGCTATGCTCTTTCTTGGGCCTGGAGGGCGGGGGCGACATCGAACCGGTGCTCCCTGAGCGTGTGCCTGACGTGACGATAGGCTACGACGATGCGCTGCAAAAGGCTTTGGAAAACAACGCTTTTGCCCACAACCTCCGTCGCCGCCGCTTGGAGGCTGACTACGACGTGGCCCAGGCCCGCGGCAACCTGCGCAGCATCAGCCTGCGAGCTTCAGTGGGCCTCACGGGCCAGGACGACGGCCTGCGCCGTGTCTACCGCTCGTCTGGCTGGGGCAACAATCAGGTGGTCGAGGTGGGCGTGAGCATTCCGCTGCTCGACTGGGGCAAACGCCGGGGGCAGGTGCGCGTGGCCGAAAGCCAGCGCGAGACGGTGCGTGCCCAGCTCAGGCAGGAAGAGATGGATTTCCATCAGGACATCTTCCTGCTCGTGGAGCACTTCAACAACCAGGCCATGCAGGTGCGCATTGCGCTCGAAGCCGACTCCGTCGCGCAGACGCGCTACGATGCCAATGTCCAGGCATTCATGATAGGCCAGATAAGCACGCTCGACCTGAACGACTCGCAGTCGTCCAAAGACGAGGCCCGGCAGACGCGCATCGAGCAACTGTATAATTACTGGAACTACTACTACCAGCTACGCAGTCTCACGCTCTGGGACTACGAGCGCGACGAGGAGCTGACGGCTGACTTTGAGGCTGTCGTCAGGGGGCGGTAGGGCCGGGTCAGGGCCTGTCTCATTTCAGGGTGACGAGGAGCAGGAGGGCGAAATGTTCCCGGAGCGAGGCACGCAGCTTCCGGTAGGCTGTCTTTTTAAGTGAGTGCACCGTGCCTTCCGAGATGCCCAGCGTCTGCGCGATTTCCTGGTTGCGCTTGCCCATGAGGCTGAGGCGTATGATGCGGCCCATCTGTACCGGAAGTTCGGCCACGGCCCGGCGCACGAGGAGGAAGGTCTCCTGGCGGATGATTTCGTCTTCGAGTTCGTACGTGTCCGTGTGGTTTGTTTGGTCGAAATTGTCGTCGATGTAAGCGTCGTGCTTGAGCATGTTGACGCAGCGGTTGCGTGCGGCGGTGTAGAGGAAGCCTTTCAGGCGATGGATGTCGTCGAAGCCGTTGCGGTGTTCCCAACAGGACAATAGCACCTCCTGGGCGATGTCCTTGCAAGGCTCGGGGTCGGCAATATATCGCTGGGCATAGACGCAGAGTATAGGATAATAGTCCTCGAACAGTTGTTTGAATGCACGGATATTGCCATTGCGTATATCGGTTATCAATGGGTCCATGCTTGCAAAAGTACGATAATTCTTCATTGTATATTATTTAATCGTTATACTTTTGCATAAAGTTTCAACATCAGAGTGTGGACTAAGGCAGATCTTTCATTGTATTTCTTATAGTATGGATTGGCTCGCACATAGTCACTAAAAGGAACAATAGGATTACTATATTTGGTTTGTTGAGCTGTGAATTTATTGGTAAATTGGAGTTTGCCTACACGGTAAATTAAGTCTAGGTTCGCTCCTAAAACATCACGGTCAGACTTCTTCATTACACCAGTGACACCATTATAATTAAGGCCAATACCAAACATAAATCCGCCGGCACCACCGTCTGCATAGAGCTGGTGACGATGATTGATACCAGTACGTACGGGTTCTGCCAACCAATAGGTGTCAACTCCACTATTAATGTCTGCTAGATGTTTGTTATATAGAGCCTCTTTTTCGATAATATCTTGTACGCCTGTTTCACTATATTTCCCCGCCAGTCGTTCAAACTCCAGTTTTTCTCGTGCGTTCATCAGGTTGTAGCTGGTCAGGTCGGGCCAGGAGATGTCCATAGAGCCGTTGTAGCTCAATCGGAGTTGACCGGGCTGAGGCTTCACGGTCTCAACGACCACAACGCCGTTGGCTGCCTTCGAACCGTAGATGGCCGTTGAGGCGGCATCTTTCAGGATGGTCATGGAGGCGATGCGGTTGATGTCGAGGTTGTAGATGGTCTCGAGGGTGCTTTCAAAGCCGTCGAGGATGAAGAGCGGTTGGTTGGGGTCTTCGGACACTTCGTCGCGCATACCCATGATACTGGACTTGCCTCGAATCTCAATGTCGGGCAGGCGGTTCGGGTCAGAACCGAAGATGTCGCTTTCCATCAGGTTGAACGAGGGGTCGAGGCTGCGGAGGCTGGCGAGCGGGTTTTGTACGCCCACGGCTTTCAGTTCCTCGCCGCTGAAGCTGGCCGATGAGCCGGTGAAGGTGTCCTTACGCTTGGTGACGATGCCGGTGACGACCACTTCGTCGATGGTGGTGCTGCTCTCCAGGCGGACGACATAGTTTTCCGTCTTGTCGAGCAAGACAACTTCCTGTGGGTTCATGCCGACGAAGGAGACGATGACGGCTTTCGTTTTTTGTGGAACGGACAGGGTGAAACGTCCTTCGGCATCGGCAGTGACGCCGTTTTTGGTGTCTCCCTTGACATAGATACTGGCGCCGGGCAGCGGTTCTCCCTGGGTGTCGAGCACCGTACCGGTAAGGGTTCGTTTGTTGCCTGGCAGAGGTTGTTGTGCATCCTTCTTCTCTCCCTTACGGATAATCACCGTGTTGTCTACAATCTCATACGTCAGCCCTGTGCCGCGAAGCACTTGGTCGAGCACTTCCTCCAGACTCTTGTTCTTCATGGAGCAGGTGACGGGCTTTATTCCTTGCAGAATCTGTTTCTGGTAGACAAACTCATGATTGGTTTTCTCCCTCAGGTCGGAAAACACTTTTTCAATGGGCGTGTTCTTGTACGCCGTGTCGATGTCTTGCGCCGATAGCGGCATGCCCAAGGCACCCAACAGCATTAAGCTGAATAGTGTTCGTTTACTACTGTTCATAGTGTTTCATTTTGTTATTGATTATTAGTAGTGATGATAATTTTCTCTCCTTTTATGCGGAAATTGATGCCACCGCTCTTCTCCAAGATGGACAATACCTCGGACAACTCACTGTAGCGAGGAGCGCTGCCCTTGAATACGGTCTTGGCCAGTCGGTTGTCGGTGATTTCGTAGTCGAAGTTATACCAGCGCGAGAGGGTCAGCATGATTTGGTCCAACGTTTGCTCTTCGAACGAGAAGCGGCCTTCGTGCCAACTGGTCACGGCACGGGTGTCGACCGGACGTACGAACGTGGAGCGCTCATCTTTCTGGAAGATGGCTTGGTGACCCGGAGTGAGTACCAGTTCGGCCTGTGTGTCGTGCAGGGGCTTGAGGGCGATGCTGCCTGACACGAGCGTCGTGTACACATTTTCATCTTCGGCGTATGCGTTGATGTTGAACTCCGTACCGTAGACTCGTACTTCCATGCCGGCGGATTCCACATAGAAGGGGCGCAGGCTGTCTTTTTTCACTTTGAAATAGGCTTCGCCGTTCACTGTTACCCGGCGTTCTTTGTCGGTGAAGTTTTCCGGATAGATGAGCTGTGACTCGGCATTCAGCCACACTTCCGTGCGCGGACGGAAAGGAGGGTAGGCGGGGACGGAAAGGAAGGCGTCCCCGGGCGGAAAGAAGGGTATCCCCGATGGTGTCTGACATCGGTCAAGGTCGGGGTTTAGGGAGGCTTATGCTGCCACCTGCGCATAGATACATGTCGGTTTGAGGGGGGGGGTACTCTTTTGGTATATAAAGGATGATACGTTATAAGTAAGCCGCAAGAATTAAATGCATATATGCAGAGTTTGTTGAGGGGCGTCAATGGTCGTTGCAAAATGCAGCGGCTCGTTGAGGGCCGTCAAAATGCTCCTGCAAAATGCAGCGGCTCGTTGAGGGTCGTCAAAATGCTCCTGCAAAATGCAGCAGCTCGTTGAGGGCCGTCAAAATGCTCCTGCAAAATGCAGCAGCTCGTTGAGGGTCGTCAAAATGCTCCTGCAAAATGCAGCGGCTCGTTGAGGACCGTCGTTGAGTTGCTGTAAAAATGTAACGGTCAATCAAGGCCTTTGGAATATTTCTGCAAATTGAAGCAGTTCTTCGTAGTCCTCCGGAATCATATTAATCTGTGTCTCCGTGACTCTGTGTTTGATATTCTTCATTTCGACACATTCCCAAGGCGAAAGTCCTTACTATGTCGACCGCCTCATTTGGTTTTCAGCACGTCGAATAGATAGCTCAGCTTGACGGTGATGGATGAGTTGCCCGAACGACCGAAATAGTCCCGTTTGGTGTTGCTGAAGATGTCGGCCAGGCCGTAGTAGTAGCGTCCTTCGAGGACGAAGTGCCCGATTTTCGTGCTCAGGTCGAGTCCGCCACCTCCGCAGATGCCATAGTCGAATTTGTTTTCCGTGGCTTTGCCATACTGTTCGGTGACATTGTTGGGGCGTTGGCTGGGGTCCCAGGGGAAACCTCCGTAAGTCTCCTTTTCGTTGATGAAGAAATTCAGTTGCGGGCCGGCGTTGATGAAGAAACGCACGCCGCGCTGCTCGCGTCCCCATCCCATGTTGAACATGAAGGGGATTTCCAAGTAGTTGGTCACACGCTGATAGGTGTTGTTGCTGCCATCTTCGATGACTTCTTTCCAGCCGCGTTGCGCCCAGTTGATCTCCATTTGCACGGCACAGATAGCAGTGAAATATTTCTCGCATGTATAACGGATGGTGATACCTCCACATTTTCCTATGAGGTAGGCGGTTTTGATGGTCGGGGTGAACGTGACGCTACTCAGGTTGATGCCGCCGTTGATACCGATGGCCAGGTCGCTGCGGTATTCGCCCACTTGTGCGGTGGCTCGTCCTCCTATCAGGAGGAACATGCAGAATATGCAAATATGTTTTAGGGTCTTGCTCATTGGTCGAAATCCATTTTAATCAGTTCGTGATCCTTGGTGAAATGAATGAAAAACACCTTTTTGTTGATGAATCCTCCCCAATTGCTCACACGCTCGAAGCGGAAGCTTGTCTGGATGGGAGTCACTTGGATGTTGTTCAGGTGCTGTTCCAGTTTGTTTCCGTAGAGGGAAAGTCCTTTGAGCAGGTAGTGTGCCGTTTCGTATCCCAAGATGGCATATTTAGGATAGGTATTCAGGATTTCCTTGTGATACCATTGGCGGAACTCTTTTTGAAAGTTGACCACACTGACCGAGAGATTGTTTGCATAGAACGAGGTGTAGAAATACGTGTCGAACGTGTAGAAGTCGTCCAGATGATCGGTCGTGTAGGTCTGCCATTCCGGATAACCGAACAGGTGCAGGCTGTATTTATCGGGTGTCTCTTCGGCTTCCCATGACAGCTTCAGGGCTTTGAGATAGGGCAGGAGTTTGATGAGCGCGATGTTGCTGCCTGATGTCGGGATGAGGATGTTTTCCGTGCCGGACTGCAAGGCTTGTTCGATGCTTTCCTTGCTGTTCGCGTTGATTTCGCGGAAGGGGATGTGTTGGTCTTTCAGTTCTTGCTTGAAGCCGCCGATGAATTCCCGTTTGTCTGTTTCTCCGTCGCCGGCATCGACGAAGATGATGTTGTTGCCGCGGAATTTGCGCAGGAAATGTTCGTATACTTTCGAGTACAGATAGGATTGTGGCGTGTTGACTTGGTAGAGATAGGGATTGCCGAATACTTCGTCACACTTTGATGTGAAGGGGACGACGAGGCGGATTTTGTTTTGTTCGCTGAAAGCCGATATGGCAGGGATGTGTGTGGCGTGTCCCGGTCCGATGATGAGATCCATGTCTTTCATTTCGCTTCGGGCAAGTATTTGGCGGACGGTCGCCGCATTGTTTTGTGTGTCGTAGGTGTGGATGTCGAATGATGTGCCGTTTTTCTTCAGCTCGTTGATGGCCATCAGGACGCCTTGGTAGTATTCCACCATACGCATCTGTTCACCTTGGTTGCCGCCATTGAGCATGAAGGGGAGCATGACAGCCACTTTCAGCTGGTTTTTGCGTTTCGTGTCCGAGTTGATACGTTCGAACAGTTCGCTGTTGGTCGGCATGGCACTTTCTCCGGGTGTGACGACGGGGGCGACAGGCATTTGTTTGTGAAATGGGATGCGGATGTATTTTCCCCGTTTCAGCTTTTCTGTTTTCAGCTCCGGGTTGGCTGCGATGAGTTCTTCTTCCGTGATGCCATATTCGCGGCAGATGCTGTAGATGGTTTCCCGGCGTTTCACTTTGTGGATGTCGCGGTAGCTTTGTTGGGGGATAACGACAGACTGGCTTGCCGGTTGGTCGCTCTGAATGATGGGGAGGTCGGCTGTCTTGTCTGCGGCCGGGATGATGATGACCTGTCCGCTGCGGAAGTTGCTTTCGCTCAGTCCCGGATTGGCCTTGCAGATGGCTTCCACAGTGACATCATATCGTTTCATAAGCCCGTAGAGTGTCTCCCCCGGCTGGATGGTGTGGTATTGCGGCCCGTTGTTGTCCTTTGATTGCGGGATGCGCAGGGTTTCACCGGCTTTGATAAACCGGTCACTGCCCGGGTTCAGACGCACGATGTCGGCCACGGAGACATTGTATGTGGCAGCGATGGAGGTGAGATTTTCCCCTCGCGCGATGGTATGGAGGAAATAGGAGTCTGATGTTTGTGCCTGGAGGCATATCGGCAAGCAGGCAAGCAGCCCGATGCATAACCAGCGTCGTAGAATTTTCATTCTTATAAAGAGTTTTGATTTGTCGGCAAAAGTATAAAAACTCTTGGCATATACCTACGTAAAATGAAATATTCTTTCGCCCCGTGTCCGTAATATCGTCGCGAAGCATTATTTTTGCACGAATTCTAGAATTGCTATATGACTGACGAAACAGAAAAGATAAATGTGTACGGTGCCCGCGTGCACAACTTGAAGAATATAGATGTCGAAATCCCGCGCAACAGTCTCACTGTCATTACCGGACTGAGTGGCAGCGGCAAATCGTCATTGGCTTTTGACACGCTCTTTGCCGAGGGACAACGACGTTACATCGAGACGTTTTCGGCTTACGCCCGCAACTTCCTTGGAGGCATGGAACGTCCGGATGTGGACAAGATTACAGGCTTGAGCCCCGTCATCTCCATCGAACAGAAAACCACCAACAAGAACCCCCGTTCGACTGTGGGGACAACGACTGAAATCTATGACTATCTGCGTCTGCTTTTCGCTCGTGCCGGCACGGCTTATTCCTACTTGTCGGGCGAGAAGATGGTGAAATACACAGAAGAACAAATCATTGACCTCATATTGAAGGACTATGCCGGACGGCGCATCATGCTGCTCGCCCCCTTGGTTCGCACCCGAAAGGGACACTACAAAGAGCTTTTCGAACAAGTGCGCAAGAAGGGTTACCTCTATGTACGGGTGGATGGCGAAGTGCGCGAAGTGACCCACGGCATGAAGCTCGACCGGTATAAGAACCATGACATCGAGGTGGTCGTGGACAAGCTGGTGGTGAGCGGGAAGGATGACAAGCGTCTCACCCAGAGTGTGGCTACGGCCATGACGCAGGGCGACGGGCTGCTGATGGTGCTCGATGCTGACACGCACACGGTGCGCCATTACAGCAAGCGGCTGATGTGTCCTGTCACGGGCTTGTCCTATCGCGAACCGGCTCCGCACAACTTTTCGTTCAACTCCCCCCAAGGGGCATGTCCCCGCTGCAAGGGACTGGGCGTCGTCAACCTGATAGATGTCGACAAAGTCATCCCCGACCGCAGCCTGTCGGTCTATGAAGGAGCCATCGTCCCGCTGGGGAAGTATAAGAACATCATGATATTCTGGCAAATCGACGCGTTGCTGGAGAAGTATGAAGCGACGCTGAAGACCCCCGTTTCCCAGTTGCCCGAAGAGGCCATCGACGAGATACTCAACGGCTCGGATGAGCGTATCAAGATAAAGAGTACGTTGCTCCATGCTTCGTCCGACTACTTCACCACCTATGAAGGGCTGGTGAAGTACATACAGATGCTCCAAGACAGCGACGCATCCGCCACCCAGCAGAAATGGGCCGAACAGTTTGCCCGCACGGCCGTCTGTCCCGACTGTGGCGGGGCGCGGCTCAACCGCGAGGCACTGAGCTTCCGCATCCATGACAAGAACATACACCAGCTTTCCACGATGGACATCAGCGAGCTTTATGACTGGATGCTCCACGTCGAGCAGCATCTCGACTCCAAGCAACAGCGCATCGCAGGGGAAATCCTCAAGGAAATCCGCACTCGCCTGAAGTTCCTTCTCGACGTCGGCCTTGACTACCTCTCGCTGGGCCGTTCCTCCGTCACCCTCTCGGGCGGCGAGAGCCAGCGCATACGGCTTGCCACACAGATAGGCTCGCAGCTCGTCAATGTCCTCTACATCCTCGACGAACCCAGCATCGGACTCCATCAGCGCGACAACATCCGCCTCATCAACTCCCTCAAGGAACTGCGCGACTTGGGCAATACGGTCATCGTCGTTGAACATGACCGCGACATGATGCTCGCTGCCGACTATGTGGTCGACATGGGCCCCAAGGCCGGACGGCTGGGCGGCGAAGTGGTCTTCGCCGGTACGCCTGCCGAGATGATGCAGGCACACACGCTCACTTCCCAATACCTCAGCGGCGAGATGCGCATAGAGGTGCCGGCGACGCGCCGCCCGGGCAACGGGCACTCTCTCTGGCTCCGGGGAGCACGCGGGAACAACCTCAAGGGCGTCGACGTCGAGTTCCCTCTCGGGCGGCTCGTCTGCGTCACGGGTGTGTCGGGCAGCGGCAAGTCGACCCTTGTCAACGACACCCTCCAGCCCATCCTCTCGCAACATTTCTACCGCTCCCTGCGCGATCCCTTGCCCTATGACTCCATCGAGGGATTGGAATATATAGATAAGGTAATAGATGTCGACCAGTCGCCCTTGGGGCGCACACCGCGTTCGAACCCCGCGACCTACACCGGCGTCTTCGCCGACATCCGTTCACTCTTTGTCGGACTGCCTGAGGCGAAGATGCGCGGCTACAAGCCCGGACGCTTCTCGTTCAACGTCAGCGGCGGACGGTGCGAGGCCTGCGGGGGCAACGGCTACAAGGTCATCGAGATGAACTTCCTCCCTGACGTGCTCGTCCCCTGCGAGGTCTGCCACGGCAAACGCTACAACCGCGAGACGCTCGAAGTGCGTTTCAAGGGCAAGTCCATCGCCGACGTGCTCGACATGACCATCAACCGCGCCGTCGAGTTCTTCGAGAATGTCCCCCAGATATTGAACAAGATAAAAGTCCTCCAGGACGTCGGTCTCGGCTACATCCGCCTCGGGCAGCCTTCGACCACCCTCTCCGGAGGCGAGAGCCAGCGCGTCAAGCTCGCCACCGAACTGGCGCGGCGCGACACGGGACGCACGCTCTACATCCTCGACGAGCCGACCACGGGGCTGCATTTCGAAGACATACGCGTCCTCCTCTCCGTGCTCAACCGCCTGGTTGACAAGGGCAACACGGTCATCGTCATCGAGCACAACCTCGACGTCATCAAGGCCGCCGACTATGTCATCGACATGGGCCCCGAGGGAGGTAAAAAGGGCGGACAGCTCCTCACCTGCGGCACGCCCGAACAAGTGGCAGCCTCGGGAGTGGGCTATACGGCTGGTTTCCTGAGAGATGAACTCGACCGCGACGCCCCTGCGGGAACGCCTGCGGAACCCCTTGCAAGGGATACGGGAAGACCCCTTGCATGAGGTGCCGTCATACCCCTTGCAAGGGGTCGCCGGACACCCTTGCAAGGGGTATCCCGGGCATCCTTGTAAGCAGTAATAATACGATACACCATACATCCATGAGCAACAAGACCAACAAGACCAACGCTGCCCGCCTGCTCGACGCTGCGGGCATTGCCTACGAACTGATTCCCTACGCCGTCGACGAGAGCGACCTCAGCGCCGTGCACGTGGCGGCGAGCCTGGGCGAAGACGTCGAGCAAGTGTTCAAGACCATCGTCCTGCGCGGCGACCGGACGGGGCATTTCGTCTGCATCGTCCCCGGCGAGCACGAGGTCGACCTGAAGATGGCCGCCCGCGCGTCGGGCAACAAGAAGTGCGAGCTTCTCCCCCTGAAGGAGCTGCTCCCGACGACGGGCTACATCCGCGGCGGCTGCTCGCCCATCGGCATGAAACGTCATTTTCCCACCTACATCCACCCGACGGCGCTCTCCTATCCGTCTATATATGTCAGCGCCGGGGTGCGCGGCCTTCAGCTGAAGATGGCGCCTCAGGACTTAATTCGCATTTCCCAAGCCGAAGTTTGTGCTTTGTTTGCATGAGAATATGAAAAATATCTCTATATTTGTGACCATTAATCTACTTTACTAATTATCTAATATCTTAACTGTATGTTTGAAGGACAACCTAAAGGACTGTATGCCCTCGCGCTGGCCAACACGGGCGAGCGTTTCGGGTATTACACCATGTTGGCTATTTTCGTACTTTTTCTGAAAGCCAACTTCGGACTCTCGCCTGGCATGGCCGGCACTATTTACTCCACATTCTTAGCTTTAGTTTATTTTTTGCCGTTCATCGGCGGTATCCTGGCTGACAAGTTCGGCTATGGCAAGATGGTGACCATCGGCATCATCGCCATGTTTGCCGGCTACGTGTTGTTGGCTTTGCCATTGGGCAGCGGGACGCTGGCGATGATAAGCATGTTTGCCGCCTTGGTGGTCATCAGTAGCGGAACGGGCCTGTTCAAGGGCAACCTCCAGGTGATGGTGGGCAACCTCTATGATGCGCCCGAGTATGCGTCGAAGCGTGACTCTGCGTTCAGCATCTTCTACATGGCCATCAACATCGGTGCCTTGTTTGCTCCGACGGCCGCTGTCTCCATCATGGAATATGCGCAGAAGACATGGGGCGTGAGTGTGAACGATTCCTATCACTTCGCTTTCGCAGTGGCCTGTGTGTCGCTCATCATTTCGATGGCCATCTATTACGGTTTCCGTAACACGTTCCGCCACGTCGAGGGTAGCACGAAGTCGGAGGCTGCCGGCAAGAAGTCCGACCACGTCGCCGAGGAGCTCAGTCCGAAGGAGACGAAGGAGCGCATCGTGGCTCTCTGTCTGGTGTTCTTCGTGGTCATCTTCTTCTGGATGGCATTCCATCAGAACGGTTTGACGCTGACTTACTTTGCCGATGAGTTTACGGCCAAGAGTTCGGAAGGTGTGCAGAGCATGATGTTCAGCGTATGGAACTTGGTGGCTGTCATCTTCATCGTATACGCATTGTTCTCCCTCTTCCAGTCGAAGACAAGCAAGGGCAAGACCATTTCAGGTGTCGTCATCCTTGCAGCTTTGGCATTCCTGGGCTATCGCTACACGGCCATCGAGGGTGCCACTCCGGTCAATGCCCCTATCTTCCAACAATTCAACCCGTTCTTTGTCGTGGCCTTGACTCCGGTGTCGATGGCTATCTTCAGTTCGCTGGCCCGCAAGGGCAAGGAGCCTTCTGCCCCGCGCAAGATTGGTTTGGGTATGCTGGTTGCAGCATGCGGCTATATCTTGATGATGCTGGCTTCCATCGGTCTGCTTTCTCCGAATGCGCAGGCAGCTGCTGTCGAGACCGGTGAGGCGTCGTTCGTGTCGCCCAACTGGCTTGTGTCGACCTATCTGGTGTTGACCTTCGGTGAATTGCTGCTCTCTCCGATGGGTATCTCCTTCGTGTCGAAGGTGGCTCCTCCCAAGTATAAAGGTATGATGATGGGCGGATGGTTCGTGGCTACAGCCATCGGAAACTATCTCACAGCCGTGGCAGCATGGTTGTGGGGCGACCTGCCTCTGCTGGTCGTATGGGGCGTATTGGTGGCTCTCTGCTTGCTCTCGGCCCTGTTCATCTTCTCCATTATGAAACGTCTGGAGCGCGTTGCTAAATAAGAGTTTTTTAAGTGGTTTGACAATAGTAGAATCCCTTGTGGCCGTAGTGCTGCGGGGGATTCTCGTTTTATGGACTGTCCGATTGTTGTGGGCGCATGGTGAAAAAAGCTAAAAAGATAGGGCCAAACGCATAGTTATGCAGATAAAACTCTATTTTTGCGACAATTTGTATTAGTCATAAGAATGAGAAGAAAAAGAAGTCTCGCATGGGTACTGCTTTCGGTATGTTTGATTATGCTGTTTGCGTCAGTGTTCCCGCATCATCATCATGGTGACGGAATGCTGTGTACGCAGTATGACATACTACCTTGTGCGGTTGATTGCCAGGATGCCGCTCATCATCATGCCGGAGGGCAGGATTGCGGTAATTCTTGTGTGACGTCTTTTTGTTGCGATGCACCTCATCATTCTGATTTTATTCTTCCCATTTTCCTGTTTGTTATTGGATGGTTCACACTTGCGGGTGTGTCCCGTTTGTTATATTTAGAAAAGCAGGTGGATGATTCTGTCTCTTCCTGTTACGTCGAACGTTTACACTCCTATGACGGGCACGATGTCAGTGGACTGCGTGCACCTCCTTGTGCTTGATGTGTTTTGACAGCAGCGTTCTGTCTGCGGTGTCATGATTTACAATTTTTTACATATTATTTGCCTCGATGTCGGATGATGCGAGAGGGGGCAAATATACCTCTGTGGCCTATATTGCAAGAAGGTTGCATTGACAGATGCTTACCTTTGCTATTCCAAAGAGGTGTCATTATTCAATAATTATAGCACAAAACAATATTATTAGTATATGAAGAAGATTTATTTACCGCTTGCTTTTGCGAGCGCATTACTGATTTCGCTGTCAGCTTGTGGCAGCGGGACATCCCATGACAAACACGAACATGCACATGAACATGCAGAGAATGAAGCACACGCCCATGAACATGAAGATGCACATGACCATGAAGCGGAAGTCGACGGAGCACATGTCCACGATGAACATGCTGAAGGGGAGGCTGCTCACGGTGATGAAATCATCCTGACCCCGGAGAAGGCGAAAGCCGCAGGTGTGGTGGTCAAGGATATACAGCCGAGTACTTTCCGTCAGGTGATTCGCACGAGTGGCGAAGTGCTTGCTGCTCAAGGTGACGAAGCGACAGTTGTAGCCACCACGGCCGGAATCGTGTCATTCCCGACTCCGATGGTGGAAGGTAAGAGTGTGGGCAAAGGTAGCAACCTGATGGTGGTTTCTGCTCGCAATTTGGCTGAAGGAGAACCGGCAGAACGTGCCCGCATTGCCTATGAAGCAGCCAAGGATGAATATGACCGTGCACAAAAGTTGGTTGACAGCGGCATTGTTTCAAAGAAGGAATTTGCCACCATTAAGGAAACATACGAGAATGCTCGTTTGGGCTATGAGGCATTGGTTTCTCAGGCTGGAAAGACGGGACAGCGCATTCTGGCGCCCATTAGCGGTTATGTGAAGACCTGCCTGGTGAAAGAAGGTGATTATGTCACTGTAGGCCAACCACTCATGACGCTTACTCAAAATCGTCGTCTTTTCCTCCGTGCCGAAGTGTCGGAGCGTTACTATAAATATCTGTCCGGTGTGGTGTCTGCCAATTTCAAGACTCCATACGATGACCGTGTGTATGCTTTGGACGAACTTCACGGACGTGTGCTTTCCTATGGGAAGTCGACGGATGATTCGCTGTTCTATCTGCCCATCACTTTTGAATTTGACAATCGTGTCGATGTTGTCCCCGGTTCTTATGTGGAGATTTATTTGCTTTCCGGAGAGATGAAAGATGTCATGGTATTGCCTAAGACAGCCATCACGGAAGAGCAAGGAGTGAATTTTGTGTATTTGCAGGTGGATGCCGAAGGATACAAGAAGCAGGAAGTGAAGCTCGGCGCTGACAATGGTCGGGAGGTTCAGGTCCTTTCCGGTGTACATGCCGGTGATAAAGTTGTGGTCGAAGGGGCATATCATGTGAAACTCGCTTCTGCCAGCAATGCAATTCCTGCACATACGCATGAACATTAAATCGGGAGGATTAGCGTATGTTGAATAAGATAATACATTTCTCGCTGAACAACCGTATTCTCATATTGGTTGCTTCAGTGTTGCTGATGGTGGGAGGAGCTTACACAGCGTTTCACACCGAAGTCGATGTTTTTCCTGATCTTAATGCTCCCACAGTGGTGGTCATGACAGAAGCCAATGGCATGGCGGCCGAAGAGGTGGAGCAATTGGTGACTTTTCCCGTTGAGACAGCTGTGAATGGTGCGACCAATGTACGTCGGGTACGTTCTTCGTCCACCAACGGTTTCTCTGTTGTATGGGTTGAGTTTGATTGGGGGACAGACATCTATCTGGCACGTCAGATCGTATCCGAAAAGTTGGCTGTGGTCAGTGAAGAATTGCCTGACAACGTGGGCAATCCCACATTGGGACCGCAATCATCCATTTTAGGTGAATTGATGATTATCGGTCTGACAGCAGATAGTACATCCATGTTAGACCTTCGCACGTTGGCCGATTGGACGATTCGTCCGCGTTTGCTTTCCATGGGAGGTGTAGCGCAGGTGGCTGTCTTGGGTGGCGACATCAAGGAATATCAGATTCAGCTTGATCCCGCACGTATGAAACACTATGGTGTGACATTGGCTGAGGTGATGGCTGCCACACGCGACATGAATCAAAATGCCAATGGAGGTGTCATCTATGAGTATGGCAATGAGTATATCGTGCGCGGGGCTTTGTCCTCGACTGATGTAGACAAACTTGCGCGTGCTGTGGTCAAGAAGGTGGGCGATTTTCCCATCACTTTGGGGGATGTGGCTCATGTGGGGGTTGGTGCCCAGCAGCCGAAACTCGGTTGTGCTTCCGTCGAGGGCAAACCGGCTGTGCTGATAACTGTCACGAAACAACCCAATACCGGTACGCTTGATTTGACGGAGAAAATAGATGCTTCACTGGCCGATTTGCAAAAGAATTTGCCTGCTGACGTCAAAGTGTCAACCGACATCTTCCGCCAGTCACATTTCATCGAGAGTTCCATTGGAAATGTACGTCGTTCGCTCTATGAAGGTGCGATTTTCGTAGTGATAGTGTTGTTCCTTTTCTTGGCCAATGTGCGCACTACGGTCATTTCGTTGGTGACTTTGCCTTTGTCATTGGTTGTGTCGGTGCTGGTGCTCCACTGGATGGGGATGACCATCAACACGATGTCGCTTGGCGGTATGGCCATCGCCATCGGTTCTTTGGTCGATGATGCCATCGTCGATGTGGAGAACGTATGGAAGCGTCTGCGTGAGAACAAGATGAGGCCTAAGGAAGAACGAAGTTCCGTGATGGACGTCGTGTTCCATGCTTCCAAGGAAGTGCGTATGCCGATTCTGAATTCGACCTTGATTATTATAGTAAGTTTCGTTCCTTTGTTCTTCCTTTCCGGTATGGAAGGACGCATGTTGGTGCCGCTGGGCATAGCTTTCATTGTGGCCTTGATTGCTTCGACAGTCGTTGCGCTTACGTTGACTCCCGTTTTATGTAGTTATCTGTTAGGACATGAGAAAGGCGAAGGATTGCCCAAGGAAAGTTTTGTCTCAGTATGGTTGCGGAAATATTATTCCGTGGCACTCGAATGGTCGTTGCATCACAGCAAAGCCGTATTGGGGACTACCATTGCTTTGTTTATCGTAGCTTTGGCATTTTTCTTTTCCTTGGGACATAGCTTCCTGCCTTCGTTCAATGAAGGTTCGTTTACCATCAATGTCAGCTCGCTGCCGGGTATCTCGTTGGAGGAGAGTGACAAAATCGGTCGCCAGGCAGAGGAACTTCTGCTTTCGATACCGGAGATTAAGACTGTCGGTCGCAAGACTGGTCGTGCAGAACTCGATGAACATGCTTTGGGTGTGAACGTGTCAGAGATTGAAGCTCCTTTCGAACTGAAAGACCGTTCACGGGAGGAGGTGCTTGATGAGGTGCGTCAGAAACTGGGCACCATAACCGGGGCAAACATTGAAATAGGCCAACCCATCAGTCACCGCATCGACGCCATGTTGAGCGGTACGCAGGCCAGCATTGCCATCAAGCTCTTCGGTACAGACTTGAATAAGATGTTTATGTTGGGCAATCAGATAAAGAATGCCATTTCCGATGTGGACGGCGTGGCAGACTTGAACGTCGAACAGCAAATCGAACGTCCGGAGCTGAACATCGAGCCAAAGCGGGAGATGCTTGCCAAGTATGGCATTACACTTCCGGAGTTTAAGGAATTTGTGTCCGTCAATATGGCGGGTGAAGTCGTGTCGCAAGTCTACGAGGAAGGCAAGTCGTTCAATCTCGTCGTACGCACACAAGAGGACTACCGCAACGAGATGGAGAAGGTGCGCAACTTGATGATGGACACTCCCGATGGCGCAAAAATTCCCCTGAGCTACGTGGCCGATGTACGTTCCACTTCCGGCCCGAACACCATCAGTCGTGAGAATGTAAAACGCAAGATTGTCATCTCGGCCAATACCTCCGGACGTGATGTGCGCAGCGTGGTGAACGACATCCAACGGTGTATCGATGAGAAAATCACCCTTCCGGAAGATTACCACATCGAGTATGGCGGACAGTTCGAGAGCGAGCAGGCCGCTTCACGCATCCTGTTGCTGGCTTCCCTGATGAGTATCGTTGTCATCTTCCTCATCCTCTATACGCAGTTTAAGAGCGCTTCGCATAGTGCTATTATCCTTATCAATTTGCCTTTAGCCCTGATTGGAGGCGTGTTTGCCTTGGTGTTCACCACCGGCGAGATAAGCATTCCGGCCATCATCGGACTCATCTCGCTCTTCGGTATCGCTACGCGCAACGGTATGTTGCTTCTCTCCAATTACCATCATTGGCAGGCGGAAGGCATGTCGCTCCATGACAGCATCATCCACGGTTCGCTCGATCGTCTGAACCCTATCCTCATGACGGCGCTCTGTTCTGCCTTGGCCATGATACCGCTGGCCATCAATGGCGACCTGCCGGGCAATGAGATTCAAAGCCCGATGGCCAAGGTTATCCTGGGCGGACTGCTGACATCCACATTCCTCAATGGATTCATCATCCCCATCGTGTACAAGATGATGAATCGTAAGCAATGTTTAACAACCCAATCGAATACTGAGCAATGAAAAAGATATTCCTGACTGTCGCTCTCTTTTGTGGGCTTGCCGGGCTGCATGCACAGACCGGAAGTATCGAGCGAGTGCTGAAAAGCATTGAACAAAACAACCGTGAACTCCAGACCGGCGAGCAGAATACGCGGGCCGAGAAGCTGGACGTGAGAAATGAAAACAACCTCGAAGACCCTTCTGTGTCCTATTCCCGCAAGTTTGGCGAGCAGGACGGAGTCAGTCCGGAAATCGAATTCGAGGTGACACAGGGCATTGATTTCCCGACGCTTTATGCCCAGCGCAGGCAGTATGGCAAGTTGCAGGGTCGCGCCCTCGACCTCCAGCAAGCCGTCCTCCGGCGCGACATCTTGTTGCGGGCCAAGGAGCTTTGCCTCGACCTCATCCGTCTGAACCAACTGAAAGCGCTTTATGGGCAACGCCTGAAGAATGCCGAAGAACTCAATGCGCTCTTTGACGAACGTTTCGAGAAAGGTGATGTCAATATCCTGGAAGTGAACAAGGTGAAAATGGAACTGATGAACCTGCGTGCCACCGTGGCTGAAAACGATGCGGCCTATCGTACGGCTCTTCAGAACCTGCTGGCCATGAACGGGAACATGCCTCTCGAATTTGACGAGACAGTCTATCCGCTTGTGCCTGAACTCCGGAGTCTGGAGCAGGTGCGCGACGAGGTGATGGGGGCTGACTATGCGCTGAAGCAGGCTCAGGCCGGTTCGGAGGCAGCCCGTAAGCTGGTGAAGGTGAACCGTCATGGATGGCTTCCCAAGCTCGAAGTTGGCTATGGTCGCGAGGGTGGGAGCGATGCGATGCTCAATGGCTTTGTCGTCGGCGTGTCTGTCCCCATCTTCAGCAACCGGGGCAAAGTGAAGGCCGCGCGTGCCCGGCAGGCAGGTGCTGAATTGGCGCAGGAGCAAGTCGCCCAGCAAGTGGAAGCCGACATCCAGTCGCTCTTCAACGAGGCGACCCGTCTGCGTGCTTCCATGCAGGCCTACGATACGGGCTTGATGGACAAGACGCTTTCCACCTTGAAACAGGCTGTCGAAGCCGGTCAGCTCTCCGTGCTTGACTACTACAGCGAGGCTGAGACCGTCTATGCGAGCCAGGAGAAGCTGGTCGACCTGGAGAACCGCTATCAGAAGGTCGTCGCGCAGTTGTATAAAAACAGCCTCTGACGTCTTCGGACGGCAAGCTGCTGCAAGGAGGGTGTGTCGTAATGCACGATGCACCTTCTTTTTTTTCGTTAGCCCTAAAAATCAGTTCATGTACTTTAAGCTGCGATATTTTGGGGATATCTCTGATTTATGTGTCCCCAACATCTGAATATGGCGGCGGCAAGCTCATAAAGCAGTTCAGTCAGCCAG
>JACJJM010000139.1 GCA_016900015.1 Phocaeicola coprophilus
CTGTAAAAAAAGCTTTTAGTATTGATGGAAGACCAGCAGATTGTACTAAATTAGCACTGGAAGTATTGTTAAAAGATGAACAGATAGATATGGTTATTTCTGGTATAAATAAGGGTGCAAATCTTGGTACAGATGTGCTTTATTCTGGTACAGTAGGCGCTGCACTTGAAGGGTATAATCATAAAGTGCGTTCTTTAGCGGTGTCTGTTTCGAGTAAATCAGAAATTTCTTTTGAACAGATAGCTAAAATTGTGGCAAGTAAATTAGA
>JACJJM010000140.1 GCA_016900015.1 Phocaeicola coprophilus
ACCCTGGACGGCCTGGATTCCGAGGGCCTGTTCCCGTCGATCCTGGGTCACGAGGGCGCCGGGGTAGTGGTCGAGATCGGGGCCGGCGTCACCAGCCTCGCGGTCGGCGATCACGTGATCCCGCTCTACACGCCCGAATGCCGGCAGTGCAAAAGCTGCCTCAGCGGCAAGACCAACCTGTGCACCGCCATCCGCGCCACCCAGGGCAAGGGCCTGATGCCCGACGGCACCAGCCGCTTCTCCTACAAGGGCCAGACCATCCACCAC
>JACJJM010000141.1 GCA_016900015.1 Phocaeicola coprophilus
CCTTTCCACTTCCTCGTAGAGGACATTCCTTTCCCGTCTCACGATGAAAAATGCCCCGCAACGGTTTATTACGTTCAGCCCGGCTGTCTTCATGTAAGCTTTGTCAAATATGTACAAGCAGCCTTTTTCGTAAGGATAGTCCTCCATGAAAGTTTGGTCTCTTTCCTCATGCCCGGTCACAAGGCACAAGCGTGGCACGCTTCTCAGTATGTCGTACATGGTGTGCAGCTTCACGCCGCCACAGCCCTTCTAGGGTGTGCACCACG
>JACJJM010000142.1 GCA_016900015.1 Phocaeicola coprophilus
GTTGTAGTAAGGGCAAACGCTAAGTATTCCCGATACTCCATTAAGGTCTGCCGACTTCAGCTCTTCAACAACAGCCATTGTGTTGTTGCCGCCAAATCCCATCAATATAGGAACGCGCCCGCCTACTTTCTCAACAACTAAATCCTTTATGCGACTCTTTTCGTCGGAAGTAAGACATGGGGTCTCGCCTGTCGTGGCCAATATGCAAAAGAAATCGGCACCATTCCGCAGCTGGTAGTCAATCAGCCTCGACAAAGAGGCATAGT
>JACJJM010000143.1 GCA_016900015.1 Phocaeicola coprophilus
ATGTACCACACGGACGTGGTGTTGGCCAGATTGCTGTTGATCCACTTGACCCAGGACTGGTCCGAGTTACCGAACTGCGCGATCAGGGTCGGCACGGCCAGAATGGAGGATGCGAAGATCGGCGGGATGACGCCGCTCATGTTGATCTTCAGCGGCAGGTACGTGGAGGAGCCGCCATACATCTTGCGTCCGATCATACGGCGGGTGTACTGCACCGGGATACGGCGCTGGGACAGCTCGAAGTAGATGACGAGGATCATGATGAC
>JACJJM010000144.1 GCA_016900015.1 Phocaeicola coprophilus
GATCATGTTGTCTTTTTTAATGGGGTGGCCCAGATCAAGCTGGCGACCGATGACCCGGATGTTTATGATACGACTTCACTCACGAAAATCTATGACGGCTCTCAGGGCGAACCGGGTGCAGCCGGAACGGGCGGCCTTTCCGTCATCCTTGGAAATGAGGCGCAGAATATTGCCTGTACTTCCGGAGGTTTGGTAGCTGCAGCTACGGATATCACAATCCCATTTACGGGGTATGTGGGAATTTCACAGGTTGCCTGCACCTGCAC
>JACJJM010000145.1 GCA_016900015.1 Phocaeicola coprophilus
GTCATAGTGAGAAGTGACTTCTTTTTTCTGGTTCTTTTTGGATACGGAAGAATGCACGAGCTTTTTCAGGGCAGATGCATTGGCAGAAAACTTTCCCATCTGACCAAGAAAATGATCCAGAGCATAATAAAGATCTCCTTCAATCTCCAGGTCTCCGTCCATATAGGCTTCCCCCAGTGCCAAAGAGGTGCTGGTCAGAAGCGCGGTTTTTGGAATGGGCTTTTTGAAATTCACGGTAAATTCTGATTTACCATCCCCGATCGGA
>JACJJM010000146.1 GCA_016900015.1 Phocaeicola coprophilus
CGCGAGCACCAGGCCGAAGCCGCCGCCCATGGCCAGGCCGTTCACCGCGGCCACCGTGGGCTTGCCCAGGTTGCGCATGGTGAGCAGCAGGTCGGCGAAGCCGCCGCGCTCCTGGTGCTGGGCGAAGAAACCATCGCCGGCCAGGCCGCCGCCGAGGTCGCCGCCGGCACAGAACGCGGCCTTGTCGTCGTTGAGCGGCGGTCGCTGAACTCCCGCCACAGGAACAGCCGCGCCTCCGGCGCCCGCGCCGGTGATCACGATCGCG
>JACJJM010000014.1 GCA_016900015.1 Phocaeicola coprophilus
GAAACTATTAGGTTCATAGTGACAGTCGCTATTGTTGTATATAAAGGTTTAAAACTTGTAGTTTATCGAATGCTTACTTATATAAGATTGGCCACTGTGCACGATTGTGCAGCCGTGTATTCTTTGATATGCGAGATGGAGGAGAAGGAACTTCCATTCTCAGATTTTGAATCTATCTATCAGAGTCAGTGTGCCGATGAGAATTATTATTGCTTGGTATATGAGTCGGAGCATCGGGTCGTCGGCTGCATTAACCTGCGGATGGAGTTTCAGCTTCATCATGCGGCGCGTATCTGTGAAGTTATGGAACTGGCTGTCTCTTCGTCGTGCCGTTGCGGGGGATTGGGGACGAAATTGTTCAGGGCGGCCTGTGCACAAGCTCGTGAATGTGGTTGTCTACAAATGGAGGTTTGTTGCAATCAGCTTCGGACGCGTACCCATCAATTCTATTTGCGGCAGGGCATGCACAATTTTCACTATAAGTTTTCCATGAACTTGCTTCATGCGGATGATGGAGAAAATAGATTGGGGAGGTAAGGCCGAGTGTGTGGCTCTCTGTAATCATGCGGTACAGAGTGGAAGGTGCAGTCTTGCCGGATAGGGGCGGGCAATGGAAGTGTATATGTTTTTCTCAGATTGTTACATCGTGTCCGGACACTTTTCCGACGTGCAGCCTGTGCTGACTGTGTCCTTATGGACCAGTGGCAGGAGTCTTGTTGCTTTCTCTGTAATGTGTTATGTGCCAGTGGTATAATGTCGTTAAAAAGAGTATATAAACTCTTCGATAAAGAGTTTATATACTCTTTGTCGGACAGCTTGTAGATACATATTTATTACTTTAATGCGTCTTGGGCTGGATAGTATTTATGAGGGATACTGCCCGATTATAATGTAGGAGACTAAGCTAACAGCTAGTCCTATGGCATAGAGTAATATATTCACCGTTTTTCTATGTTTACAGGTAATGCCTATGACGCCATAAATTATCAGGAAGGGGTATAAAAGGAATAGGATACGGTTCATAATCAAGAAAAATATGGCTAGCGGCAACGACACGAAGAGCCATGTTTTCATGGAGGTTATGAATTTGAGGCGTAAGATGTTGCTTAGCGGAATTAGCAGAGCGATGGAAGCAATGATGGTGAGGTAGATGCATATTAGGAGTATTGGGATAGAGTTTCTGAATCCTATCTCTAAAATGGTCGGTTGCCAATATTTGATGATTTCTATTGCCCAAGCGGCCAAGATTGTCAGTGTGGTTACGATTCCCAGCACTCTTTGCCATGTTGCTCCTTGTAGCCCAACCAATGTCTTGAACAGGTTTGTGAAGCCTCTTCCGATTGCTTGCGGCGATTCTGTGGAATTGATGATTTGGGTTGCATTATGTGAATTGATGTCGAGCTTTGCTTGGGTGTTTGCAATGCTGTTGTCATCCGTTTTCAAGGTTAAGCTCCGTTTCGATGAGTCCGTCTGCAGGGCGTTGTGTAGTATGCTACGTGTACCGTCTGAAATAGGGAGCGAGTTGAGCAGTGTTTCTTTGTCCGCCTCCTTGAAGTCGACAGATTTCTTTGGAGCTTTGCCCGTGAGGCAGAAGAGCATGGTCGCGCCCAAGGCGTAGATGTCTGCAGACGGGGAGAAGGTGGTGAGGCCGGCGTATTGCTCGACAGGGGCATAGCCATCGGTGTAGCCTAGTGTGTTGATGGTCGAGGTGGGCCGTCCGTCTTTGCCGTAGTGCTTGGAAAGGCCGAAGTCGATGAGCACAGGACGTATGTCGCCGTATTCGTCTCTTGTCAGCATAATGTTGTCTGGCTTGATGTCGAGGTGCGTCATGTGGTGCTCGTGAAGGAGTTTCACGGCACTCATGATGGGGCGCATCAAGGTGAGCATTTCGTCTTCTGGGAGTTTTCCTTTACGTTCGACGTAGGTACGCAGGGACTCTCCGTTGAGATATTCCATGACGTAGTAAGCCGTGTTGTTCGTCTCAAACACTTCGTTCACTTTCACGATGTTCGTGTGTTCGACACCGACTTTTTGCAAGCGTCGGGCTTCAGCGACGAAGTCTCGTTGAGAGCTTTCCACCCGGCCTTTGACTGGATTAGAATACACGATGTTGTGTGTCTGTGCGTCGCGTTCGCAGCTGTCGGAGATAAAGTGCTCCTTGATGGCTACGGATATGGTTGTCTTCAGGTTGCCGAACTGGACGGTGGTCGTGGCCAGATAGGTAATGCCGAATCCTCCCATGCCGAGGACCTTTTCGATGCGGTAGGTGTTGTTTGGCGCTTGGAGGATGTATCCTTTGGGGAGCACGTTTTGAACTTGTGAGGTTTCCATCTTTAAATTGTTAAAGGTCTGTGTGTGCCAAAGGTACAAACTTTTTTCCAAGATTCATCGGTTTGTGACACCCTATCGGCCGATTTTGTGCATCTTGCTACGCTTTCTGTTGCTTTAGCATTTCCACGAAGTGGTCGATGCGTTGCATCTCTTTCGGGATGTCTATCCCCTGCGGACAATGCGGGTTACACTGTGCGCAGCCGATGCCGTGGCTGGCCTGCCGTAGGCGAGGTACGCTGCGGTCGTAGCCCACGAGAAAGGCGCGTCGGGCTTTGCGGTAGTTCTCGTCTTGGACGTTTCGGGGCATGTTCCCTTCATTGATGCACTTATTATAATGTAAGAGTACGGCCGGAATGTCCAGCCCGTAGGGGCAGGGCATGCAATATTTGCAGTCGTTGCATGGGATGGTCTGGTATTGCATCATCAGTTCGGCTGTCTCTTGGAGGAAGACAAACTCTTCGTCTGACAGAGGGTGGAGGGGTGAGTAGGTGCGCAGATTGTCTTGCAGGTGTTCCATGTAGGTCATGCCGCTGAGCACGGTGAGCACGTTCGGGAAACTGCCTGCGAAGCGGAAAGCCCAGGAGGCTACGCTGTTTTCAGGCTCGCGTTGTTTGAACTTGGCGACTACATGGTCATGTACCTTCGACAGGCGTCCGCCCAGGAGCGGCTCCATGATGACGGCGGGGATGCCCCGCTTCGTCAGTTCGCCGTACAAGTATTCGGCGTTGACGTTGCGGCCGGAGGCGTGACGCCAGTCGAGGTAGTTGAGTTGTATTTGTACGAAGTCCCATTGAATGCCCGACTCTTGGAGCATGTAGTCGAACACACGCACGTCACCGTGGAACGAGAAGCCCAGTTTACGGATACGTCCGGCCTCACGCTCTTTCAGGATGTAGTCGGCCACGCCGCTGTCGTAGAGCCGGCCGCGCATCTCCTCCATGCCCGCGCCGGAGCCGAGGATGTGGAAGAGGTAGTAGTCGAAATAGTCCGTTCGCAGATGTTTGAACGAGTCTTGGTACATTTTCACGGAAGCATCGTAGAGTTCCTTGCCGCGCAGGCCTGCGCCGTAGAGGTGGTGGTTGGACATCTTTGTGGCGATGTAGTATGTGTCGCGCGGATGGCGGCTGAGGGCGATGCCGGTGGCTTCTTCCGACTGGCCCTGACAGTAGGGCGGGGCGGTGTCGAAGTAGTTCACGCCGTGTGCCAAAGCGTAGTCCACCAACTTGTTTACGGCGTCTTGGTCGACCATTTCTCCTTTGCCGTCGGGAGCTGGCAGCATCGGCCAGCGCATGCAGCCGTAGCCAAGGAGCGACACGCTGTCGCCCGTCAGTGTGCGGCGGTTCATCGTGCCGGTGGGCACGGTAGTTGCATTCGTGTGTGAGTCGTCTTGTCCGGAGCTGGCAACCAGTCCGGTGGCTGCGAGTCCTGTCGCGCCCATCAGCTTGAAGAAGTCGCGGCGTGTGATGTCTTTTTTGTCCATGGTGTGTGCAAACTTCGTGTCGTGTGCCGTCGGCGGTTAGTTGTTAAATCCAAGGCGTTGCAGCCATTTGTTGATGGTCTCTTCGGAGCGGTCCACGCTGTTGCGTGAGATGGAAAGCCCCTTTACCATCGTTGCCCCTTTCTCGAGCGTGGCGATGGTCTTTTCTGTCTGTGAAAAACGGCTGCCTCCGTGAGTGCAGAAGGGGATGAGCGTCTTGCCCGTGAAGTCATATTCGTCGAAGAAAGCGTAGAGGGGCATCGGCATGTCATACCACCAGTTGGGGAAGCCGATGAAGATGGTCGTGTAGTCGTCAAGGTTCTTGATGTGTGTCGTCAGTTTCGGGCGGGCTTTGGCTTCTTGCTCTTTCTTGGCGGCGTCAATCAAGGCCTTGTGTGTGCCGGGATAGGGGGTGGCTGTCTTGATCTGGAAGAGGTCGCCTCCGGTCTTGCGGCTGATGAGTGTAGCCACGTATTCCGTGTTGCCGTAGAGCTTGCCGTCGGCCACAAGGCGGCTGGCACCGGAGGAGGCATCCACGCCGTCGGTCTCGGGCGAAGAGAAATAGACGACGAGAACTTTGCCCTTTGTCGGGGCTGCTGCGGATGGAGTGGCGACGGGCGTGGCTTCGGTGGTTTGTCGGGCCGACGGGCGGCAGGCATAGGCGTAGACACTGCAGATGGCCATGATGGCTACGAGGATGGAGAGAAATAGACCTGTCTTGTTCATAGTAGTGGGTTTTAGTGTTATTCGTAGACAAAGGTAATCCATCGGACGTAAAAGGCTTTAACACAGATTACAGATTCCTATACATGAATTACGGATGTTGCTTTCCGCTTGTCGGATAGGGATATGAAAAGAGGGTGTATCGTCGCGGACTGTGGATTCGTCTGCGGATACACCCTCTTTGGTCATAAATTCTGCGTCGAGAAATCGACGTCCGGATGCGGCTCTATTTCATGTGTTCTTCGAGGTAGCTGATGATGCCGTCGGATGAAGGACGGGGTGCATTCGGGTCGATGATTTTGCCATCGCGGCCGATGAGGATGAAGCGGGGGATGCCGCTGATGCCATAGAGTGTGCAGAAATCCTCGCGGAGAAATTGTTTCCAAGCCGGTTTGTCTGTTTCGAGCTTTTTCAGCCAAGCTTCCTTGTTACTGTCCACCGACACGCTGACGAACCGGATGCGTCCGTCGTTCTTGAAGCGCTCAACGAGCTTCTCGATGTAGGGAATCTCGGCACAGCACGGGCCGCACCACGTCGCCCACACGTCCATGTAAATCACCGTCCCGAAGAGGTCGGAGAGGCGCGACGTGTTTCCTTGCGGGTCTGTCCACTCGCAGTCGATGGCCGGGCTGCCGGGTAATGCACCCTTCAGGGCTGTTTGCTTCTGGCGCACTTCCTCTTGGTCCTTTTTATCAGGAAGCATCTCGATGGCCAGTGCGCATACTGCATCCAGTTGAGGGTCGTTTCCCTGATCATATTCACTCATGAGTCGTTTGGTCAATAGTTCGCGGGCTTTGGGGTCGGTAGCTTTGGTCTGCACGGTGCGGAGCATGTCGAGGTATGACAGGCTGTCCAGCCCAGCCTTGCAGTCGTTGAGCCAGTGCAGATAGAGGTAGGCAAAGTCGTTGGCTGTGTTCAGGTCGATGCTTTCCATATAGGCGTTGTAGTCCGGGTCGCTGTCGGGAGCTTTACCGGCTTCGGTCAGATAGTCGTTGTAGGTCACGAGAGCCATGTCGATGCTGCTTTTAAAAGAGTTACGCATGAGTTCATGAAAACCTTCATTGGGTATTTCTCCGGCAACTTTCAGTAACGAGTCATTGGTGTGTTGCAGGGCTGTGCGGTAGGCCGCAAAAGTCGGTGCGGGATTACTGATATGTGCGTTCAGGCTTTGTGAGAGGGATGTGTAGAGCGGATAGGCTTTTTCCAAGTCGCCGGTCACTTTCCATGAAGCCGGGTCGTTGAGGTCTGCTTCCACGTGATTGTTGGTTCCGTTCACGGTGAGCACCGTGCCCACAGCGTCTTGTTGGCTGAAGGAGACAAAGGCGAAAGCCGGTTCCTTGAGCACGGTCTGGAAAGAGAATGTCCCGTCAGGTGCGATGCGGATGGTGTCGCGCAGGCCGATGATGCCGTTGACGAGCAGGGCATAGTCCGAACGGCAGTTTTTCAGTGTGCCTTCCAGCACGAATGGTTTCGGGGCTTGGTTGCAAGCCGCGCAAAGGGCAAGCGTGCCCAAAGCGTAAAAAAGTTTGTTCATGCGTTATGAATATTAAAAGTGTTAGTGGTATAAAGACACAGAAACGCAAAGCCGTAGTACCATTGATACACATCGGCAGATGACAGAAGTTAAGAGGTTGGCCTTAGGGCTTTGGTCTCTGTGCCTGGAAGATTAATAGTTTTGAGTAAGCGAACTGTTGTAGCGCACGGCGTTGGCCGGGAAGGGGAATATCCAAAGCGGCGAATCGGGCGCGAGGGTGAACGTCCCCAAGTCGGGGATGGTGCGGGTGATGGTGCGTCGGTAGGCCGTCTCGGTGTTCCAGCGTTTGCAGTCGAAGAAGTTCTCATACGTAGCAATGCACTCGATCCACTTTGCCCGCTGGAGTTGCGCCATCGCTTCGGCTTCGGTCGTGGCGGTGAAAGGTTGGTAGTTGTCCGGGTGGATGCGGAGTTGGCGCACTTGGTTGACCAAGTCCAGTCCTTCGTCTATCTGGCCCGTGCGGATGTAGCATTCGGCAGCGGTGTAGTGCATCCGGTCAGCCGTGATGCCGTAATTGTTGACATTGGCCGACGTGTCGAAATACATCAATGCTCCAGGAACGCCGCCCATAAGCTTGCCATATAACGAGTTCCAGGCTTCGCTGCCCGCTTCCGGTGTGTCGGACATGTAGGCATAATCCTTCACGTAATCGCCCGGCTCGAAACAGGCTGCGCTTTCTATGGAGAGTATTTCGCAGAAAGGTGACGCCATACCGCCCATGAAAATGTAGTTGCTGGCATCGCGCTGTTCCAAATTCCATTTATAGGTCGAAGGGATGTCCGAGCGGTCTTGCAGGTTGTCATTGTAGCTGATGGCTGTCAGTGCGTAGGGCAGGGCTTCGTCATAACGCTTCATTTGCATGAGCACTTTCGCCCGCACGGCGTTGCCCCAAGCCTTGTCGCCACGGGTCACGTTGTCATGCTGGTCAGGCAGGGCGTTGATGTACTCATCGGCGCAGTCGGCCAGGATGTTGTCATACACCTGCTGCACGGTCAGTTTCGTTTTCTGTGCAGTGACATCTATGTCTGTCACGTAGGGGATGCCTCCGTCTTCGGCAGCCGTGGCGGCATCGTATTGGCGGGCATACATGTTGACCAGCAGCCAGTGCATGTAGGCACGCATGATGTGTGCTTCGGCCGCGATGGGTGCTTTTTCAGCTTCCGAGCCTTCCACGTCGTCTATCTTGTCGAGGAGTACGTTCATGTAGTTGATGTAGCGATACGCTCCGGCATAGTTGGCATCTGTCGTCGTCAGCGCGGTGCGGTCGACATTCTCGTCATAGAAGAGCATGGCGTATTCGACGGTGTTCTTCTGTTCATAGGTGTTTATCACGTTGGCCGCGTAACCGTAAGCCTCGTTACACACGACACAGAGCGAGGAAATGGGCGTGTCCAGTCCCCAGTTCTGGTTGAGCAGGAGTTCGAGGTCGGCGAGTGTGTTGAGCGTGGTTTGCCCTTTGGGCGTGAAATCCAGTCGGTCATCGCAGGCTGCTGCGGAGAGTGCAAGCAGTGCGCCTAATACTATCTTTTTCATCATCATGTCAGTCATTTAAAAGTTCACATTTAAGCTCATCGTATAGCTGCGGGGTGTCTTGTCGAGGGTCGCACCCGAGTAGGGGTCGTTGGCTTCGGGGTCTACGCCCAGATTGTTGCGCTTCCAGGTGGCTACGTTGTTCATTTGCACGCGCAGGCGGATGCTGTTGGCATGTACTTTCTCGCACCAGCGGCGCGGGAAGTTGTATCCCAGCACGATGTTGCGCACCTTCAGATAGTCGGCCCGCACGACATTGGCATCCATGTATTCATAGTTTCCAATGATGCTTTGTGCCGGATAACCGTTGGGCACGAGCTTGCCGTTGTAGGCCGTGGTCCAATAGTTCAGGTAAGAAGACGGGATGCCGCCCAGTTCGCTTTCAGAATATCCGCGATACGTGCCTTCATGTGACCAGTCTTCGGCACGGGCACGCATGTAGTGTCCGCCGTAGTAGGACAGCATGGCCGAGGACGTAAAGCCTTTGTAGGTGATTTCGGGCGTGAAGCTTCCGACGTATTTCGGGTCGCGGCCACTGCAATACACCACGTCGTCCACGGTGAAGAGGTTGGAGGCGATGTCGACAGCTTGGATATTGCCTTCTGAGTCATACCATCCGTAGGCGGGCACGCTGCCTTCCTCGCCTTCGCCGGTCACCATGCCGGCATAGCGGTAGGAGAAAATGGAGTTGATGGGGTAGCCCTCGTGGAGCGAGTAGAGTGCCTCATAGCCCGAAGCCGGCAGGTGCTCGATTTTCTTCACCTCATTCTTGTTGTAGGAGAAGCTGAGCGAAGCGTTAATGCCCAGTCCGTCATTCACGGGGCGAAGGATTTCGCCGTTGAGCTGGAACTCCACGCCGGTGTTCACGGCCTCGCCGTTGTTGATGGTGAGCGACGTCCAGCCGGTGGTCGGGTCGAGGTCGGTGACAGTGAGCAGGTCGGAGCTGAGCTTGTGATACCAGTCGATGGAGCCGCTCAGGCGGTTGCGGAAGAGCGAGAAGTCGATGCCGACGTTCCAGGATGCGGTCTTCTCCCAGCGCAGATCGTCGTTGGGCGGTGTGTTGAGTGTGGCATTTTGTCTCCGGAGAGGTTATTTACCGAGATGGCCGCAGTGAGGAACGACGACACGGACTGGTCGATGTTGCCTGTGAGGCCGTAGCTGAAGCGGAGTTTCAGCACGTCGAGCCAGGAGGAGGCTGACTGCATGAACTTTTCGTTGTGCATGTTCCAGCTCCCGCCTATTGACCACAGCGGACGGCGGCGGAATTTGGCATCAGCTCCGAAGAGGTCGGTGTTGTCCACGCGGTAAGAGAACGAGGCCGAGTAGCGGCGGTCATACGTGTAGTTGCCTGTGAAGTAGATGGAGTAGTAGCGGTGGAGCACGTCGGTCGTGCGGTAGTTGTCTTCCGTCGGTGCGCTGCCTGAAGGTGAATAGTTCTCCCCGAGATCGGTCGTGGTCAGATACTGCAATGCGTCGAAATTCACCAGATGCGTCGTGTTGGTTTGCGTCTGTTCGTCGTAGCCGTAGAGCGTGGATGCCTTGGAACGGGTGTGCGTGTCGCGGTATTCGAAGCCGAGCAGGGCCTCCACGTCGTGCTTGTCGCGGAAGGTCTTGTTGTAGTTGGCCTGTGCGCGGAAGGTGTAGTAGGCGCCACGTTCGTTCTGCGTCTGGAGCATGCCGCCTTCAGGGATGTAGTGCGTGCCGCCGCTGGTGAAGAGGTTGTAGAGGTGGCGCATGTCGTAGGACTCGCCTTTGTATTGCGTGTCGCTGTCGTAGTTGATGTCTTCGTACTGGAATTGCGTGAGGATGTCCAGTTCGGGGAGAATCTTGAAGTCGGCATGCACGAAGGAGCGCGTCGTCGTGCGGTGGGTGTTCTGATAGTTCATGTCCAGTTCGTCAAGCAGGTTGAAGGCTTCCGACTTCAGTCCGAGCGACTCGTCGGAGAGCGACGGTGCGTCCAGCCACACGGCAGCTTCCATCGCGGCCCGTGAGCCATCGGCGTTGTACATGCTCTGGTAGGGCTGGAAGGAGTTGATGCTCTTGTAGCCGAAGAGGTCGGCTTGGTTGCGGGCACGCTCCTGCATGATGTTCACGCCGAAGGAGAGGTCGAGCCACTTGGCGGGCGATAGGTCGCCGCGGTAGCTCATCATGAGCGCGTTGTTCTTTTCGTTGACAATGCCGTTGTTGTCGCCCTTGTAGTTGATGACGATGCTGGAGTTGACGACCTTGCCCTTGTTGCGCAGGGCGACGTTGTATTGCTGTGTCACCTGCGTGCGCAGCATGGCGTCGCGCCACTCGCGGCGGTAGTCGTTCCGGCTCCAGGCATCGAGCGTGTTGTTGTAGTCGGTGTCGCTTATCAGTCCTAAGTGGTGTTGCATGAAAAGATAGCTGGCTGTGCTCAGCGAGTGGGGCCTGGTTTTGTAAGCACCGGTCAGGGTAGAGTATCCGCCTTCGCTGGCCACCACGTTGTCGAAGTTATAGCGTTCGAGCTGGAGCATTTGCGAGGCATCGGCCCAGTGGTAGTTGCCGTAGCGTTGCTTCTCGCTGATGGTGATGTCGGTGCTGAAGTCCACGGTGAGCTTCTCGCTCTGCGCCCGCTTGGTGGTGATGACGATGACGCCGTTTGAAGCCCGTGCGCCGTAGATGGAGGCTGCCGAAGCGTCTTTCAGCACGGTGATGTTTTCGATGTCATATGGGTTGACCGACTCGATGCTGCCCTCGATGGGAAGTCCGTCGACCACTACGAGCGGGTTGGTCCGTGCCTGGAAAGAGCCTGTGCCGCGGATGGTAATCTGCTGTTCGCCCTCGCCGTTTGAGCCGTTGTTGTAAGTCACGAGTCCGGGTACTTTGCCTTCGAGGTTGCCCACGATGTTGCCCGTGTAGCGGGCATCCATGTCCTCGGCCGTGATGGTCTGGTAAGAACCCGTGGCGGCTTCGCGTTTCAGGTTCTGGTAGCCCGTCACGAGCACCTCTTCCATCAGGTTTTCAGCCGACGTCATGCGGATGACAACGAAGTTCTTCGTCCGCTCATGGATGCGCAGTTCCTGACTTTCCATGCCGATGTAGGAGAATGTCAGCACGGGGTCGCGGCCGTTGATGAGGATGGAAAACTGTCCGTCGATGTCGGAGATGCAGCCCGTCTTCGTCCCGCGCTGCATGATGTTCACGCCGGGAAGCGGCTGTTCGTTTTCGTCGAGCACCGTGCCGGTGATCGTACGTTTCAGAAAGGGACGGCGTGTGCTCTTGCGCAGGATGACGGATTTCTTCACCACTTCGTAGTCCAGTCCCGCGATGTCGCCGAAGATGAGTTCAAACACGTCGTCCGCCGTGCCTTCCGCCGAGCAGGTGATGGGCGGGATGTCGGCGACGACTTCTTTCAGGTAGACAAACTCGTAACCGGTCTTTTGGCGCAGGTCATTGATGACTTGCGTGATCGGTTGTTCTGGTAGGTCACGGTGATGCTTTGCGCCAGTGCCGTGGCAGGCATGAGGGTAAGCAAGAGCATCATTAGAATTAAGGTTAATCCTTTTCTCCTCTGTTTCATAACTTGTGAATATAAAAATGATACATGTAATGGTTTCTTTTTGCTGTCGGGAGGGCTGTTAAGGCCGCCCGACCACGGCCTCCTTTCCGCCCGACCACGGAATAGAGGGCGGGCAAGCACGGAAAGGAAGGCGTCCGACCGCGGCCTTAAGGGCCTGTCCGGCCGGGGTCAGGAGGTGGCATCGGCCGGTCCGATATGGAGCGTGTGTCCTTCAAGGCGGAAGGTCAGCCCGCAGCTTCGCGACAGGATGTCGAGCACTTCGCTGAAGGCGCCGTAACGCGGCATGCTGCCCATGAATTCCAGCGAGCGCAGGCGGTCGTCCTCGAAACGGAACTCGAAGTCATACCAACGGCTGAGCGTGCGCATGATTTGTTCGAGGTTTTGTTCGTCAAACACAAACACGCCGCGCCGCCAGCCTGTCACGGCTTCCGTGTCGACGGGGCGGACGGAGGTCACTTCGCTATCTTTGTCGAACACGGCCTGATGGCCCGGAGTGAGGATAAGTTCGGCTTCGGTGCCGTCTGCCGGGCGCAGGGAGATGCTGCCTTCGACGAGTGTCGTCCGCACGGCCTCTTCGTCAGGATAGGCAAAGACGTTGAACTCCGTGCCGTAGACGCGGATGAGCTGTCCGCTTGTCTCCACATAGAAAGGTTTCCGCTCGTCGCGGGCCACCTTGAAGTAGGCTTCGCCTTCGATGCGCACGCGGCGTTCGTCCGTGGCGAAGGTGTCGGGATAGTGGAGCGTGGACTCGGCGTTGAGCCACACTTGCGTCCCGTCTTCCAACTCGATTTTGAATTCGCCGCCGCGGGGGATGGTCAGGTCGTTCATGGCCAGCACTGCGGGGGCAGCCTTCGGCTTGTGGGCACGGATGGCAGCGCGGTTTTCCTCCTCGTCTGCTCCCAGTGTCACTTGTTCGCCGCCCGGCAGGGTGAGCAGGGCGCGTGTGTCGCCGTGCCGTATCAGGCTGTCGGTCGGAGTCTCTGTCAGTCCGGCCACGAGCGGACTTTCCGTGCTCGGGCGGAACCACAAAGCAAGCCCGCACACCAGTCCGGTCACCAAGGCAGCGACTCCTGTCCGGAACCACGTGCGCCGGTAGACGGGTATGGGCCGCAAGCGGCGTATGCGGGCTTCCATGTCGGAGAGCGGGCGGCTGATGTCCACGGCGTCGCGCCGGCGGAAGGCGCGTCCGAGTGCCTGCTTGTCGAGCAATTCGCGAAGGAGTGTTTCGTTGCGCGGATCTTCCCGCAGCCAGGCATCGAGTGCGGCGTCGTCCTCCGGTGTCGTCTGCCCCAAGACTTTCTTGGTGATGAGGCTGATGAGGTTGCGCAGGTCTTCTGGATGGTCTGTCAGGTTCATGTCAAGGGCGTGTTTGTTCTTCGATGGTCGTGGCTGTGCTCTCTTCTGACGGGCGGGATGCATCGGCGGAGAAGATGTTGCCTTCCTTGTCGAGCATGATGAAGCGTGGTATGCCGCTGATGCCCCATGCCTTCATGAAGGCGGCAGCTTCCTCTTTGGAAAGGATGAATTGCGGCCAGGCGGGACGGTCGGTGTCGAGCTTCTTGTGCCATGCTTGCTTGTTGGTGTCGATGGAGAGGCTGATGAACTGTACACGGTCGTTGTCTTTAAACCGCTCGACAAGCTTTTCCAGATGGGGTATCTCGGCACAGCAGGGTGCGCACCACGTGGCCCATACGTCGATGTAGGTGAACTTGCCGAAGAAGTCCGACAGGCGGTGTTGTGTGCCGTCCGGGGCTGTCATCGTCGTGTCGAAGGCGCGTGAGCCTTTCTTGGTCTTGCGCCAGGATTCGATTTTGGGTTCATAAGCGGCCAGCACCGTGCGGTCGCCTCCGACAAACCGGGTGTAGTCGGCCCAGAACTTCTCATAGTCGCCTGTGCCGTCGCTGTAATTGAAATACATGTAGCCTACGTTGCGTGCCATTTCGCGGCGCACGGTGGGATTGGTCACGTGGCGGTCTATGACGCCCATGTAGTCGTAGCAGTAGGGTGCGGGGTCACCCATGCTCAGGGGCGTTTGGATTTGTGCCACGAGCCATGTTTGTGACAGGTTGGCGCGCATGGACACTTCGTCGTTCACGTCGATGGAGTCGAGCAGGGCGCGATAGAGCGGGTCGTTGTTGACCTTGGCGTCATTGGCCTCGGCGCGGTCCATCAGCAGGCGGAAGCGTTGCCACAAGTTGGATGCCTCGGTCATGCGGGCATAATAGCGGCGCAACGCTTCGTCGGGCACGGAGGGGAGCAGGGCACGCACAGAGTCGGTCTCGCTCTGCAACAAGGCGCAATACTCTTCAAACGTCTTTCCCTGTGAGGGGTCGGGCGAGAAGTAGCGCATCATGTCGAAGGCGCGGACGAAGCGGTCGTAAAAACGGTTTGTCGCAGCGTTGTCGCCCGCATAGGAACATGCGAGTGTGCCGTCCGGAGCGACGGTCACGGCGACCTCCACGGTCTTTCCGGGTTCCAGATGTGCGCCGAAGATGGCTTCGCCCACTTGTACGGTGATGTCGGCATAGGGTGTGCCGAGTGTTGTGTCGTAGACAAAAGTCCCGTCCGTCACAAGGATGTCCTTGTACTCCGTCGCCATGACATTGCCGTAGGGGAGTAGGCCACAGTGAGGCTTTCCACGGGTGCGCCCTTCACCACGCCGCGCAGTAGTTGCGCATGTGCCGCAAGCGGGAGGGCGCATAGTCCGCCTGCCAGCATCATTGTTTTCCAAATCATCGTTCTCATGTGATCGTACATTTTTAGAGTCTTCTATTATAGATAACGCAAAGCTCTCAAAAACTAGTAATCAAAAAGAGCTCTTTTTTTATGAAAATTGTAAATTAGCCGCGTAAAGCATAGCTCTTATGGATACAGACAGCCAAATCTTAATCGATTTACGACACGGGAAGCTGGATACATTATATAATAATATGTATCCGGGCCTGCTCTCTTATGCCACGCACATCTTAGGCACGGAGTATGCCTTCCTGGCAGAAGACTGTGTGCAGGAAGCCATCCTTCAGGCCTACCAGCAGCGAGCTTCATTCGAGTCAGCTTTCTTTTTCAAGGCTTACCTCTACACCTGTATCCGCAACCGTGCCGTGTCCATCCTGCGTAAAAGTCATGCGCAGGAAACTTATCTCGCCGAACAGGACGAAGCAGGCACAGACCTGGTGAACGATTTTATCCGCGAGGAAGTGCTCAATCAGCTTTATAACGCCATCCGTGAACTCCCCGCAGAGCATCGCCGCCTCTTCGAATTGAGTTATGAACAGGGATTGAAAAATGCCGAAGTGGCTGCCATCCTTCAGGTGTCGGAGAGCACCGTCACGAAGCGCAAGGCGCAGACTGTCGAGTTATTGCGTGCCGCCTTGCGTCGTAATGGCTGCTATGACCTGCTTCTTCTGTTGGGCTATTTGCTCGGCGAATAGTCCGTTGTTTCTCAAAATAATTTTTCCGGTAGTTTGAATTGTGACGGATTGAAAGCATCCTTTTTCTTATGCTTTCATTCTGTTATAAGTAGGCTTATATGGGTAATAAAGTGAAAGTGTATAGTCTTTTCTTGCTTCTTTTGTCTAGTGTATTCTTTTATTGTCTTTCATAATGCTATAACTTTGCCTCTGTAATAAAGCAAAAGGATAGGAAAAATGTTTGCTATTCCATCAAGCTGACAATTAATGGAGAGGGAAAAACGGACAAGCCCCGGCCGGCTACATGACATCCTCCGGCCGGGAGTCTTATCCGCCCTTGTCGGAAAATTGGGATGATAAGATGGAATCTGAAGCTTTGTTATGAAAAGTCAAGGACTCACTTGCCTCAAGAGGACTGACCGGATTGGGCAGGAAAAGCAGGCGAGTATGGATGACTTGAATAGCATTGAGAATGAATGGTTTTATAAACTATATTGATTATTTATTTATGGAAGAGAAAAAGAAAATGAAAGCTGCGTTGCTGGCTATGGTAGCGACGTTGCTGCCCTTAGGGGCGATGGCACAAGACCGTGTGGAGGCTTCTGTGGGGGCCGACCTGGTGAGTGGGTATGTCTGGCGCGGGCAAGACTTGGGTAATGTGAGTATCTAGCCCGGCTTGTCTGTCGGCTACAAAGGATGGTCGCTCGCAGTCTGGGGCTCGGTGGGCATCGACAAGGAGGACACCAAGGAATTGGACCTTACGCTGGGGTATTCCACTGGCGGATTCAGCTTGTCGGTCACGGATTACTGGTTTAACACCGGACCGGGTTATTTCCGTTACGGAGCAGGCCATACGGCCCATGTGTTTGAAGCGCAGGTGGGATACGACTTCGGTCCGGTGGCCGTCAACTGGTACACTAATTTCGCCGGTGCCGACGGAGTGAATGAGGACGGTGACCGTGCCTATTCGTCCTATTTGAATGTCTCGGCCCCTTTCCGCTTGGGCGGGCTGGACTGGACGGCTGAAGTGGGTGCCACACCTTGGGCTACGAGTTTCTATAACGGCGGGGCAAGCGGATTTGAAATGACCGATGTGGCTATCGGCGTCAGCAAGGAACTTCCCATCACGAGCCGTTTCTCGCTACCCGTGTTTGCTAAGGGAGTATGGAATCCTGCCACGGAAGGCGCCTATTTCGTGTTCGGAGTTAGTTTCTAGGATAACTGAGGTAGAAAGATGAACGGGATAACATTTAGTATAAACTTCAAAATAGTGTATTGTTTGTATGAAAAAGATTGAAGCCATTATCCGCCGCAGCCGCTTTGAGAAGGTGAAGGAAGCGTTGCTGGCCGCCGACATCGAGTGGTTCTCTTACTATGATGTAAGAGGGGTGGGAAAGATGAGAGAAGAACGCATTTATCGAGGGATGATGTATGACACCAGCTCCATCGAGCGCATACTGCTGTCCATCGTTGTCAGAGAGAAAAATGTGGAGAAGACGGTCCAAGCCGTGATGCAAGCTGCCCGTACGGGTGACATCGGCGACGGGCGTATCTTCATCATTCCCGTGGAGGACGCCATCAGCATCCGGACGGGTGTGCGTGGAGACACGTCGCTCTACAACGTGGATCAAGAGACTCGGGAAAAGAAAACAAAAGCTAACACCAAATAACTGAACATCTATGGATACAACATATTTACTCGACAGCGGCAACACTGCATGGATTATCGTTGCCACCATCCTCGTCCTGTTGATGACTATTCCGGGCATCGCCCTCTTCTATGGCGGCCTGGTGCGTCAGAAAAACATACTCAGCATTGTCATGCAAAGCCTGCTCATCGTGGGTGCGGTGAGCGTGCTTTGGGTCGCCTTCGGCTACAGCTTCGTCTTCGGCACGGGGCTGATGGACAGTGGAAATCCGCTGGGAGCTGTCATTGGCGGATTTGACAAAGTGTTCCTCGCGGGCATTACTCCTCAGACACTCACCACCGGAGGCATACCCGAACTGCTGTTCGTGCTCTTCCAGTGCATGTTTGCCATCATCACGCCGGCTTTGATTCTGGGTTCGTTTGCCGAGCGTGTGAAGTTCTCCGGTTTCCTCCTGTTCACCATACTTTGGAGCATCCTGGTCTACATGCCTATGGCACACTGGGTCTGGGGCGGAGGTTTCTTGCAGCAGATGGGTGCCATTGACTTTGCCGGAGGCACCGTCGTGCACATCAACGCCGGCATATCCGCGCTGATGATGGCCTTGCTCGTCGGCCGTCGTACGGACTACCGTCCGGGGCAACCCATGATGCCGCACAATGTAGCTTTCGTGTTTATGGGCACGGCTTTCCTCTGGTTGGGCTGGTTTGGCTTCAATGCCGGTAGCGGATTGGCAGCCGACGGCATTGCTGCCAATGCCTTCCTCGTCACCCATCTGGCCACGTGTGTGGCAGCTCTCACCTGGATGGTGCTCGACTGGACGTGCAATCACAAGCCGACCACCGTGGGTGCGTGCACCGGAGCTGTGGCCGGACTGGTGGCCATCACTCCTGCGGCTGGCACGGTGGATCTCTTGGGGGCATTCTTCATCGGCCTCATCACTTCGCTGGTGTGCTTCTACATGGTCGGTGTAGTCAAGCCGAAATTCGGGTATGACGACACGCTCGACGCCTTTGGAGTGCACGGCATCGGAGGCATCATCGGTTCTATCCTCACCGGTGTGTTTGCCACGCAGGCCATTTCCGGTGAAGGAGGAGTGGAAGGTGCTTTGTATGGTGACTGGCATCAGCTCTGGGTGCAGACGGCGGCCACGCTCGTCTCCATCGCGTTCAGCGCAGTGATGACATTCATCCTGTTTAAGGTGACAGACAAACTGGTAGGCATACGCGTGGACAAGCGGGTGGAAGAAGAAGGACTCGACATCTACGAGCACGGCGAATCGGCCTACAACCATTAATGCAACTACATTATTATACATCATAAACTCTTAAAATAGCAACGAATTATGTCAACACTGAGATTCAGAGTCGTAGAAAAGGCTTTCCAGGCAAAGCCAAAGGATGTGCCCGCACCGGCCGAACGTCCGAGCGAGTATTTCGGAAAGTATGTGTTCAATCGTGAGAAGATGTTCAAGTATCTGCCTTCGAAGGTGTTCGACCGCCTGGTGGATGCGATGGACAATGGTGCCGCGCTCGACCGTGAAGTCGCTGACCAGGTGGCAGCGGGCATGAAACGCTGGGCGATGGAGATGGGTGCGACACACTACACCCACTGGTTCCAACCCCTGACTGAAGGCACGGCTGAGAAGCACGACGCCTTCGTCGAACATGACGGCAAGGGCGGCATGATGGAGGAATTTTCCGGCAAGCTGCTCGTGCAGCAGGAGCCTGACGCTTCGTCGTTTCCCAACGGGGGCATCCGCAACACGTTCGAGGCACGCGGCTATTCGGCCTGGGACCCCTCGTCACCCGTATTTGTCGTGGACGACACGCTGTGCATCCCTACGGTGTTTATCGCTTATACGGGCGAATCGCTCGATTACAAAGCTCCCCTGCTCAAGGCGTTGAGGGCTGTCGACAAGGCGGCTACGGACGTTTGCCATTATTTCAATCCGGAAGTGAAGAAAGTCATGGCTTATCTGGGCTGGGAACAAGAATATTTCTTGGTGGATGAAGGGCTATATGCCGCTCGTCCCGATTTGTTGTTGACAGGCCGCACGCTGATGGGGCATGAGGCTTCGAAAAATCAGCAGTTGGAGGATCACTATTTCGGTGCCATCCCCACGCGTGTGGCTGCTTTTATGAAGGACCTCGAAATACAGGCGCTTGAATTGGGTATCCCCGTGAAGACGCGCCACAATGAGGTCGCTCCCAACCAGTTCGAACTCGCTCCCATCTTCGAGGAGTGCAACCTCGCTGTCGACCACAACATGCTCATCATGTCGCTCATGCGCAAGGTGGCCCGCACGCATGGTTTCCGCGTCTTGCTCCATGAGAAGCCTTTCAAAGGGGTGAACGGAAGTGGCAAGCACAACAACTGGTCGCTCGGCACCGACACGGGCATCTTGCTCATGGCACCTGGCAAAACAGCGGAGGACAACCTGCGTTTCATCACGTTCGTGGTCAACACCCTCATGGCTGTCTACCGTCACAATGGTTTGCTCAAGGCATCCATCATGAGCGCGACGAATGCCCATCGTCTGGGAGCCAACGAGGCACCTCCCGCCATCATCTCCTCTTTCCTCGGCACGCAGCTCAGCCGGGTGCTCGACCATCTGGAGAGCAGTTCGGAGGACGAGCTTGTCGAGTTGGGCAGCAAGCACGGCATGAAGCTTGACATCCCGCAGATACCGGAACTGCTCATCGACAATACCGACCGAAATCGTACGTCGCCTTTCGCCTTCACGGGCAACCGGTTCGAGTTCCGTGCCGTCGGTTCGGAAGCCAACTGTGCCAGCGCGATGATAGCCCTCAATGCGGCCCTGGCCGAACAGCTCGTCATCTTCAAGCAGGAAGTCGATGCGCTGATGGCCGAAGGCGAACCCAAGGTGTCGGCCATCCTGAAAGTGGTGCGCAAGTATATCAAGGAAAGCAAGCCCATCCGCTTCGACGGCAACGGCTACAGCGACGAATGGAAAGCTGAGGCCGCACGTCGCGGGCTGGACTGCGAGACGAGTTGCCCGCTCATCTTCGACCGTTATCTCACGCCGGAGAGCATCCGGATGTTTGAGTCCGTGGGCGTGATGACGCGCAAGGAGCTTGAAGCACGCAACGAGGTGAAGTGGGAGACCTATACGAAAAAGATACAAATCGAGGCCCGCGTCCTGGGCGACCTGGTGATGAACCACATCGTCCCTGTCGCCACCGAATACCAGACGAAACTCATCGACAACGTCTACAAGCTGAAAGGCCTCTTCCCCGCCGAACAGGCCGACAAGCTGTCAGCCGAGAACTTGGCCATCATCTGCAAGATAGCCGAGCACACGACCTACATCAAGGAACATGTCGACACGATGGTCGAAGCCCGCAAGGTAGCCAACAAGATTGCCGACGAGCGTGAAAAAGCCATCGCCTATCACGACACCATCGCCCCGATGCTGGAGCAGATACGCTACCACATCGACAAGTTGGAGTTGATTGTCGACGACCAGATGTGGACACTTCCCAAGTATCGTGAGTTGCTATTCATAAGATAGAAGGAAGAGTACTTACACTGCCTGTACTCCTATGCCCCCGGGAAGTTGTGATAACTCTCCGGGGGATTTTTTTCGATAAAGACGGCGCGACCACGCCCTCCTTTCCGTCCGACCACGCCCTCCTTTCCGCTCTCGGCTACCCTCCTTTCCGTGGTCGGCCGGCCTCTATGGCGCTCTTCGGACGTTTTTGGACGGAAAAGTTAAATTATCTAATCAAGAAGGTTTTTGATAAAATGAAATTTATTTTGATGATTTATGTTTTAAATAATAATTATTTGATGTGCTATATTGATAAAATGAAAGCGATGAAGACTGGAGACTAATTTGTTAGCGTCAGGTAGGGAGCTTTCTTTGATTCTGTCTGGGATGTATGCTATATTTGTACGCATTTTGTTATTTTATTGCTCATATTTAAGATAAAATGAAATAGAAATACAATGAACGGTATCATTTTGAATAATGAGAGAAGAAAAGTGCCGCAATCTGCTTGCGGGCTTTATCGTCCGGAGCACGAGCATGATGCTTGTGGTGTGGGCATGATAGTCAATATACGTGGAAACAAGTCGCACGAATTGGTCGACGCCGCCCTGAAGGTGCTTGAGAACATGAAACACCGCGGAGCGGAAGGGGCTGACAACAAGACGGGTGACGGGGCAGGCATCATGGTGCAGATACCCCATGAGTTTATCCTCTTGCAGGGAATCCCCGTGCCGGAGAAAGGAAAGTATGGGACGGGACTGGTCTTTTTGCCCAGGGACAAAGATGTGCAGGCAGAGATTCTGCGGGTGATGATTGAAGAAATCGAACGCGAAGGGTTGTCGTTGATGCATCTCCGCTCGGTGCCGGTCAACTCGTCCATCCTGGGCAAGAGCGCGGCTGAGACGGAACCGGACATCAAGCAGGTGTTCATCACCGGTGTGACGGAAGTGGAGGGCTTCGAACGCAAGCTCTACGTCATCCGCAAGAAAATCGAGCGGCGCGTGTCGCACCGCGATTTCTACATCGTCTCGCTTTCCAACAAAAACATTATATATAAAGGTATGCTGTCGTCGGTGCAGGTGCGCGAATACTTCTGCGACCTGACCCAGCCATATTTCACCAGCGGACTGGCCATCGTGCATTCGCGTTTCAGCACGAACACGTTCCCGACATGGAGTTTGGCGCAGCCTTTCCGCCTCCTGGCGCACAACGGCGAAATCAATACCATACGCGGCAACCGTGGCTGGATGGAGGCCCGCGAGAGTGTGCTTTCCACGCCGCTGCTGGGCAACGTGAAGGACATACGCCCCATCCTGCAACCGGACATGAGCGACAGTGCCTCGCTGGACAATGTGCTGGAGTTTTTCGTCATGTCGGGGCTGAGTTTGCCTCACGCGATGGCGATGCTCGTGCCCGAGTCGTTCAACGACAAGAACCCCATCAGTGAGGACCTGAAAGCATTCTACGAATACCATTCCATCCTCATGGAGCCGTGGGACGGTCCGGCCGCGTTGCTTTTCAGTGACGGACGCTATGCCGGCGGCATGCTCGACCGCAACGGGTTACGTCCGGCCCGTTATCTGATTACGAAGAATGACATGATGGTGGTGGCCAGCGAGGCCGGTGTCATCAATTTCGACCCGGAGACCATCAAGGAGAAAGGCCGTCTGCAACCGGGCAAGATATTGATGGTCGACACGCAGGAGGGACAAATCTATTACGACGGCCCGCTGAAGGAACAGCTTGCTTCGGCCCGTCCCTACCGTCAGTGGCTGTCGGCCAACCGCATCGAGCTGGATACGCTGAAAAGCGGCCGCCGCGTGGACAATGCTGTGCCTGACTACGGGCGGAAGCTCCGTGCTTTCGGCTATACGAGGGAAGACATCGAGCGCATCATCGCTCCGATGTGCACGGCGGGAGTGGAGCCGACGGCCTCGATGGGCAATGATACGCCGCTGGCCGTGCTGTCGGATAAGCCCCAACTGCTGTTCAACTACTTCCGTCAGCAGTTTGCCCAAGTGACCAATCCGCCTATCGACCCCATCCGCGAGGAGCTGGTGATGTCGCTCACGGAATACATCGGTGCCGTGGGCAGCAACATCCTGTTGCCGGACGAGAGCCATTGCAAGATGGTGCGCCTCCCGCATCCTATCTTGAACAATACGCAGCTTGACATCCTTTGCAACATCCGTTATAAGGGTTTCAAGACGGTGAAGCTTTCCACGCTGTTCCCGGTCAGCGAGGGAAAGGAGGGCCTTCAGGAAGCTTTGGCCGGACTGTGCAGGCAGGCCGAGACGTCGGTCAGCGAGGGGGTGAACTACATCATCCTCTCCGACCGCGACATTGATGCCGAACATGCTGCCATCCCGTCGTTGCTTGCCGTCAGTGCCGTGCACCATCATCTCATCGCCGTGCAGAAGCGCGTGCAGACCGCTCTCGTGGTGGAGAGTGGCGAGATACGCGAGGTGATGCATGCCGCCTTGCTGTTGGGATACGGCGCGAGCGCCATCAACCCCTATATGGCTTTCGCCGTACTGGACGACTTGGTGAAGCGCGGCGATGTGCAGATGAACTATGAGACAGCCGAGAAGAACTACATCAAAGCCGTGTGCAAGGGGCTTTATAAGATTATGAGCAAGATGGGCATCAGCACCATCCGTTCCTATCGAGGGGCAAAGATATTTGAAGCCGTGGGCGTGAGTGCGGAGCTGCTGAAGAGCTATTTCGGGACGTCTGCTTCGTCCATCGGCGGCATACGGCTGGAAGAGATAGCCCGTGACTACACGGCGTTCCACGATGCAGGCTTTGCTTCCGGTGAGGAGGCGGGCGCTCTGTTGCCCCACATCGGGCAGTTTTCCTACCGCAAGGACGGCGAGCGTCACGCCTGGAATCCTGAGACCATCAGCAAGCTCCAGCTGGCCACACGTCTGGGAAGCTATGCCAAGTTCAAGGAGTTCACGGCGTTGGTGGACAAGAAGGAGCGTCCCATCTTCCTGCGCGACTTCTTCCGCTTCAAGCGTAACCCCATCCCCTTGGAGCAGGTGGAGCCGGTGGACGACATTGTGAAGCACTTTGTTACCGGAGCCATATCCTTCGGGGCGATTAGCAAGGAGGCGCATGAAGCCTTGGCCTTGGCCATGAACCAACTGGGCACGCGCAGCAACACGGGCGAGGGCGGCGAGGACGCTGCACGCTTCCACGGCGTGTACGATGGCATCTCGCTATGCAGCAAGACCAAGCAGGTGGCTTCCGGCCGCTTCGGCGTGACGGCTGAGTATTTGGTCAATGCCGAAGAGATACAAATCAAGATAGCCCAAGGCGCGAAGCCCGGCGAGGGCGGGCAGCTTCCCGGCTTCAAGGTCGATGAGGTGATAGCCCGTACACGCCACTCCATCCCCGGCATTTCGCTCATTTCTCCCCCGCCACATCATGACATCTACTCCATAGAGGACTTGGCCCAGCTCATCTTTGATTTGAAGAATGTCAACCCGAAGGCCCGTGTCAGCGTGAAGCTCGTGGCCGAGAGCGGCGTGGGTACCATCGCGGCCGGCGTGGCCAAGGCAAAGGCTGACCTCATTGTCATCTCCGGAGCGGAGGGAGGTACGGGTGCCTCGCCCGCCTCGTCGATGCGCTATGCCGGCATACCGCCCGAAATAGGCCTGAGCGAGACACAGCAGACGCTCGTGCTCAACGGGCTGCGCGGCCAGGTGCGTTTGCAGACGGACGGACAGCTCAAGACGGGGCGCGACGTCATCAGCATGGCACTCCTCGGTGCGGAGGAATTTGCCTTTGGTACAGCTGCGCTCATCGTGCTCGGATGTGTGATGATGCGCAAGTGTCATGCCAATACGTGTCCAGTGGGTGTGGCCACGCAAGACCCTGTGCTCCGGGCGCGTTTCCGCGGTCATTACACTTACGTGGTGAACTATTTCCGCTTCCTTGCCGAGGAGGTCCGGGAATATCTGGCCGAGATGGGCTTCACCCGCCTGGAGGACATCGTCGGGCGGACAGACTTGATAGAGACAGATGCGTCGGCATCACGGCTTGACTTCACGCATATATTGCATAAGGTGGACAATGGTGCTGCCTTGCACAATGTCACCGCGCAGCAGCACGACATCGACCGCGTGATGGACGTCGCCATGCTGGCCGCAGCTCGTGACGCGCTCGACCACCGCAAGGAAGTCTCCTTGGAATACGCCATCGGAAACACAGACCGTTCCGTGGGTGCGATGCTTTCCGGCGCAGTGGCTGCCCGTTACGGCGAGGCCGGACTGCCCGACCGCACCATCCAGGTGAAGTTTAAAGGTTCGGCAGGCCAGAGCTTCGGTGCGTTTCTCGCGCGGGGCATCAGTTTCCGCCTCGAAGGAGAGGCCAACGATTACCTCGGGAAAGGTCTGAGCGGAGGGCGTATCTCCGTGCAGCCTCCGGTAAGGAGTGGTTTTGCAGCGGAGGACAACACCATCGCCGGCAACACGCTTCTCTATGGTGCGACAAGCGGTGAGGTTTACATCAACGGGCGTGTGGGCGAGCGTTTTGCCGTGAGAAATTCCGGTGCGATAGCCGTTGTGGAAGGCGTGGGCGACCATTGCTGTGAGTACATGACGGGCGGACGTGTCGTCGTCTTGGGCGAGACGGGGCGCAACTTTGCCGCAGGCATGAGCGGCGGAGTGGCCTACGTCTGGGACAAGAACCGCAATTTCGACTATTTCTGCAACATGGACATGGTGGAACTTTCCCTGCTGGAAGACAGTACTGCCCGCAAAGAACTGCACGAACTCATCCGGCAACACTATCTCTACACGGGCTCTGAACTGGCCCGCACGATGCTTGACGACTGGAATCGTTACCAGGAGGAGTTCATCCAAGTGACGCCTATCGAGTACAAGAAGGTGCTCGCTGAGGAACAGATGCGCAAGCTTCAGGAGAAAATCGCCGAAGTGCAGAGAGACTACTAACCCTTTTTTAATGAAGAATGGAGAGTGAAGAATGAAGAATTACGATGCCGCAGGGCCATTCTTCATTCTGCATTCATCATTCTTCATTCATCATTCTTCATTCATCATTCTTCATTTAAATAGATATGGGAAACCCTAAAGCATTTCTGACCATACCGCGCCAAGAGGCGGGGTATCGCCCAATACACGACCGTATTGCAGACTTTGGAGAAGTGGAACAGACGCTCAACACCGGCGAACGCAAACTTCAGGCGTCGCGTTGCATGGACTGCGGCGTGCCCTTCTGCCACTGGGCCTGTCCGCTGGGCAACCGCCCGCCGGAGTTTCAGGACGCTCTTTTCCGGGGAAAATGGCGCGAAGCCTACGAGATATTGACCCGGACGAACGACTTTCCGGAGTTCACCGGACGCGTTTGTCCCGCCCTGTGCGAGAAGAGCTGCGTGCTCAAGCTCAGCATGGACGCCCCCGTCACCATCCGTGAAGACGAGGCGGCCATCATCGAGGCGGCCTTCCGCGAGGGCTATGTCGTCCCCCGCACTTACCCGCGAAACGGGCACAGCGTCTCCGTCATCGGCAGTGGACCTGCGGGACTTGCCGCGGCCAACAGCCTGAACCGGCTCGGCTATGCCGTCACCGTCTACGAACGGATGGAGATGGTCGGCGGATTGCTCCGCTTTGGCATCCCCAACTTCAAGCTCCACAAGCCGATCATCGACCGCCGCATCCGCGTGATGGAGGCCGAGGGCATTGCATTTAAAACAAACTCGGAGATAGACCTCACGAGCCTGCCTGAAGGCTTCGATGCCTATTGCGTCTGCACTGGCACGCCCCAGGCACGCGACCTCGCCATTCCCGGCCGCGACCTGAAGGGCATCCATTTCGCCCTCGAGATGCTCGCGCAGCAGAACCGCGTGCTCGCCGGACAGACATTCTCCCGCGAAGAGCGCGTGACGGCGCGGGGACGGCATGTGCTTGTCATCGGCGGAGGTGACACGGGCAGCGACTGCATCGGCACGAGCTGGCGGCAGGGCGCGGCGAGCGTGACACAGATTGAAATCATGCCCAAGCCGCCTGTGGGCGACAATCCGGCGACACCCTGGCCCCAGTGGCCCGTCGTGCTCAAGACGAGCAGCAGCCACGAGGAGGGATGCACACGCCGGTGGAGCCTGTCGTCGACGCGCTTCATCGGGCATGGAGGACGCGTCGCCGGAGTCGAGGTCGAGGAAGTCGAATGGCTGCCGGCTGCCGACGGCGGACGGCCCGTGATGCAACCCACGGGGCGGAAAGAAGTCATCCAGACCGACCTCGTCCTGCTGGCGATGGGCTTCCTGCGGGCAGAACTGCCTGCGTTGCCGCCGAACGCTTTCGTCGCAGGTGACGCAGCGAGCGGGGCAAGCCTCGTCGTTCGTTGCATCGCTTCGGGCAGGAAAGCGGCTGCGGACATCGACAAGTATATTCGTTCGCGACAAGAAAAATAGTGACAGACGATGCTCTGGTCGCCGGTTGACAGTCATGCCTTTCAGGAATTACAATCGTGTCCTTGAAAAATCAGGGTCGTCTTTTGGGAAAAACATGACTGTGTTTCTGAAAAAAGACAGTTGTGTTTCTACAAAAACACAGTTGTCTTTTTCTGAAAATACAGTCGTCTTTTTTCAAGAACATGACTGTCTTTTTTCGAAAACACAACTGTGTTTTTCAGAAAGCCTGATTTCGGCCGTTTCCGGCCTCGTCGGAGCATCTGTCGGAAGAAAAACGTAAAACAGGAAAAATATGTGCGGAATAGTAGGAATATTCAACATCAAGCAGCAGACGGCTTCGCTGCGTGACAAGGCGTTGGCGATGGCCGGGAAGATACGTCACCGCGGGCCGGACTGGAGCGGCATCTATTGCGGAGGCTCGGCCATACTCGCCCACGAGCGGCTTTCCATCGTCGACCCTCAGAGCGGAGGGCAACCTCTCTATTCACCTGACGGCCTCCAAGTGTTGACCGTCAACGGGGAAATCTACAACCATCGCGACATCCGCAGCCGCTACGCAGGCGCGTACAGTTTCCGGACGGGCAGTGACTGCGAAGTCATCCTCGCGCTCTATCGCGACCGGGGCATCGATTTTCTGGAGGAACTCAGCGGCATTTTCGCCTTTGCGCTCTATGACGCGGCGCGTGACGAGTTCCTCATCGCGCGTGACCCCATCGGTGTCATACCTTTATATATAGGATATGATGCCGACGGGACGGTCTATTGCGCCAGCGAACTGAAGGCCCTCGAAGGCCAATGCGAGCGTTACGAACCGTTCCCGCCGGGGCATTATTATTGGAGCCGGGAGGGGCGGATGAAGCGTTGGTATCGTCGCGACTGGGAAGACTATGCAGCCGTGAGGGACAACGGCGCGTCAGTCGCAGAGCTGCGTGAGGCACTGGAGGAGGCCGTGCGCCGGCAACTGATGAGCGACGTGCCCTATGGCGTGCTCCTTTCGGGCGGGCTGGACAGTTCCGTCATTGCGGCTGTGGCGAAGAAATATGCCGCGCGGCGTGTGGAGACCGACGGGCGGAACGAGGCTTGGTGGCCGCAGCTCCATTCGTTTGCCATCGGCCTGGAGGGGGCGCCTGACCTGGCGAAGGCGCGTGAGGTGGCAGCCCACATCGGCACCGTGCACCACGAGATACACTACACCCTCCAGGAAGGCCTGGACGCCCTGCGCGACGTCATCTACTACACGGAGACTTACGACGTGACCACCGTGCGTGCTTCCACGCCGATGTACCTGCTGGCACGTGTCATCCGCAGCATGGGCATCAAGATGGTGCTCAGTGGCGAGGGGGCCGACGAGGTGTTCGGCGGCTATCTCTACTTCCACAAAGCACCCGATGCACGGGCCTTCCACGAGGAGACCGTGCGCAAGCTCTCGAAGCTCCATCTCTATGATTGCCTGCGGGCGAACAAGTCTTTGGCTGCATGGGGAGTGGAGGGGCGTGTGCCGTTTCTCGACAAGGAGTTTCTCGATGTCGCCATGCGGCTCAATCCCGTGGCCAAGATGTGTCCGGGACAGACCATCGAGAAGCGCATCCTGCGCGAAGCCTTTGCCGGCTTGTTGCCCGCCAGCGTGGCCTGGAGGCAGAAGGAACAGTTCAGCGACGGCGTGGGCTATGGCTGGATAGACACGCTCCGCGAGATGACTTCCCGCGCTGTGAGCGACGACGATATGGCCCGTGCGGCCGAGCGTTTCCCCATCCATCCTCCCCGCAACAAGGAGGAATATTTCTACCGCAGCCTCTTCGAAGAGCATTTCCCGAGCGAGAGTGCGGCACGCTGTGTGCCCAGTGTCCCGAGTGTGGCGTGTTCGACGGCGGAAGCCCTGGCCTGGGACGCTTCGTTTCGTGGGAAGAATGAGCCGAGCGGACGTGCTGTCGCCGGCGTGCATGAGGATGCGTATTGAGCTTTTCGCGGGGAAGGGCGGGGTGCGTCATTTGCGGGTCGTGAATGACACGTCCCGCCCTTGGCTTCTGGCTTCCCGCACGATTTCTTGATATTCCTCCGGCAACATCTCGACGGGGTAGAGCATGCCGTCCACGAGGACGAGCTTATTGAAGGGATTCTGTTCTTGCATTTTAGCTGTGGAATACTCCGGGTCGAAGTGGTAGTCGATGTCGAGCATCTCGCGGATGAGGTTTGCCTTTGCGCTGACAGTGCCGGGTTTTGTGCCAAAGTATTCGTTTATGGCCGAGTTGGGCAGGTATGGTTCGAATGATTTGTCGGATAGGAAGTTCACCTGTCCGATGGTGTAGACGACGGCTGCCGCCCAGATGTTCAGGTTTCCCCGCCGGAAGGGGCTGTCAGCCTCTTCTTCAAGATGGTCGACAAGCTTGAGACAGAGTTGTTCGTACTCGTCGTTGAGTTTCTCTTTGCAGAAGGCTGACACGAGTGCGGCCAGCTCTTCTTTTTTCGGGTTGTCGGATACTTTTTTCATAAAGATATATAGGGTTTTGTGAGGTTTAGGCCCGTTCGTAGGCCTGACGGTGGCGCATGATGGACTTCATGTGGTCGAGTGCCCACTGCGTGAGGGTGTGGATGATGGGGACGAGGCTGCGTCCCGTCTCCGTGAGTTCATATTCGACGCGGATGGGGACTTCGGGAAAGACGGTGCGCTTCAGCAGTCCGTCGGCTTCGAGTGTGTGCAGGGTGGTGGAGAGCACTTTGGTCGAGATGTCGGGGATAAGCTTCCCCAGCTGGTTGAACCGCGTGCTGCCGTTTTCGTCGAGGATGAGTATGATGAGCAAGGCCCATTTGTTGCCGAAGCGTGCGACGACATTGCGGATGGGGCACATCTCGACGATGGAATTTTTTTCTTCTTTTTTTGCCATTCTAATCGTTTGTTTTTGACCAAAAGTGAGTTTTAGGTAACTAACCTACAAGTTTGTAACTTCTTGTATAGTAGAAATATAGTCTTTACATTTGCACTGTCGAAAGGAAAGTAACAATGCGATGCAAAGTTACAGCTTCCTTGCGAATAGCCAATAGACAGGATTTAATTAACATTTTAAAACAAACGAATATGAAACAGATTGAAACCATTGCAACGGCAGCGAATTTCAGTGCTGTCAATGTAGGCAAGTTGAACGAATTGAGTGATTACGTCCTCGAGCTTGGCCCGGACGTGAAAATTCCTGGTAAAGTGTTTGGCGGGGCAGCCCTTGGTGCTACGGGTGCGGAGTTTTCCTTCCAGATGTTTCAGCCCGGCACGGAGACCGGTTTCCTTCATACCCACAAGACGCATGAGGAACTCTACTTCTTCCTCAGTGGACGGGGCGAGTTCCAGGTCGACGGGCAGGTCATTCCGGTCGAGGAAGGCAGTATCGTCCGTGTGGCTCCGGCCGGCGTGCGTTCGGTGCGTAACAATGGGGAGACTCCCCTCGTGATGCTCTGCGTGCAATACCGTGGGGCGACCTTCACCGCTGAGGATGCCGCTGACGGCAACATCCTTTCCGAACCGGTGAAGTGGTAAGTCCTCCGGCAGACGGAATCTTTAGAAAAACCCATACAGACGTTTCCCCGGCGGGGCGTCCGTATGGGTCTTGTTTTTATCCCCTCCTTTCGCGGCGCGGGCGGAATAGACTCCGGGCGGGGACGGAAAGGACTCCGTCGTCGGGCGGACTCCTTTCCGCTCCCGGCTGGAATGAAGTCCATTTGAGGCGGAAGACAATGTGCTGACTATGAGCGATGTGTCGTTTTTTAGCATTTACCGGTAGTTTCTGCCCGCGGAAAAGTGTTATATTTGCTGTGACCAATCATAAATGCTTATGAAAAAGTTGTTGTCTCTTGCCCTGTGCACGGTCATGGCCGTGTCGGGGTGTACATCGCAGGGAGGTATTGCCGGTGACCCTACGGCCGTGATGCTGGGTGCGAACATCGGCGGACTGACGGGGGCTGTCATCGGATCGTCCGGCTCGCACTATCACTCTTATCGCGGCTCGTTGGTGGGTTCACTGGTGGGGACGATTGCCGGGGCGGCCATCGCCAGTGCGGCCACGGCACCGAAGAAGCCGGCTGAAGATGTCTACATCGTCGAGACCCGCCCGTACAGGGAGCGCGGTTATTATGACAGCTATGACGGGTCTCGTTCGTCCGGGCGCATGCCTGCCTATGGGCGTTACCGCGACGGAGAACGTTCTACGGACTTGGAAATACGCAACATCCGTTTCATAGACGGCAACCGCAACCACATTATTGAGTCGGGCGAGGAGGCGAAAATCATTTTTGAAGTGGTCAACAGCGGGCGGCTGGCCGCCTACCACGTCACGCCGGTCGTGGCTGAGAAAAACGGACTCAAGCATCTGTACATCTCCTCGTCGGTCACGATGGAGTGCATACCTGCGGGCGACGGCATCCGTTACACGGCTGTCATCCGTGCTGGCAAAATGCGTCGGGGCGAAGCCGTATTCCATGTCACTGCGCTCGACGGCAACGGCGGGATGATTCCCATCCGGGAGTTTACTGTCCCGGTGAGGAAATGAGAAGAGCCCCACCAAACCTCCCCCGAGGGGAGGCTTTCATCCTGTATGATACAATAATGTATTATAGGACAGAAGCCTCCTCTCGGGGGAGGTTTGGTGGGGCCCTTCTTTTTGCCTTATTTCTCCAGGGCCTGTTCGATGTCAGCTAGGATGTCGTTGACATCCTCGATGCCGACGGAGAGGCGGATGAGGTCGGGTGCTATGCCGGCTTCACGCAACTGTTCGTCGCTGAGCTGGCGGTGCGTGTGGCTGGCGGGATGGAGCACGCAGGTGCGGGCGTCGGCCACGTGTGTCACGATGCAAATCATCCGCAGGCTGTCCATGAAGTGCACGGCATCTTCACGCGTGCCTTTCAGTCCGAAGGCGATGACGCCGCAGGCTCCGTTCGGCAGGTATTTCTGTGCCAGTTCGTAGTACTTGCTGCTTTTCAGTCCGCAGTAGTGCACCCAGGCCACGCGCGGATGGCGTTCCAGGTATTCAGCGACGGTTTGTGCGTTGCGGCAGTGTTGGGGCACACGCAGGTGGAGTGTCTCGAGGCCGAGATTGAGCAAGAATGCGTTTTGCGGCGACTGCGTAGAGCCGAGGTCGCGCATGAGCTGGGCATTGATTTTGGTGATGTAGGCCATCTTGCCGAATGCTTTCGTGTAGGTCAGTCCGTGGTAGGAAGCGTCGGGCTTCGTCAGTCCGGGGAAGCGGTCGGCGTATGCATCCCAGTCGAAGCGTCCGCTGTCGACGATGGCCCCACCCAGACTGACGGCGTGTCCGTCCATGTATTTCGTCGTGGAGTGGGTGACGATGTCGGCTCCCCATTCGAAGGGGCGGCAGTTGATAGGCGTGGCAAAGGTGTTGTCCACGATGAGAGGCACGCCGTGGCTGTGGGCTATGCGGGCGAACTTCTCGATGTCAAGCACCTGGATGCCCGGATTGGAGATGGTCTCGCCGAAGAGGGCTTTCGTGTTCGGGCGGAAAGCGCGGCTGATTTCCTCTTCGCTCGCGTCAGCGTCGACAAACGTGCAGTCGATGCCCATCTTCTTCATGGTCACTCCGAAGAGGTTGAACGTGCCGCCGTAGATGGCTGTAGCACACACGAGGTGGTCGCCTGCCTCGCAGAGGTTGTGCATGGCGTAGAAGTTGGCGGCTTGGCCGGAAGAGGTGAGCACAGCGCCCACGCCGCCTTCCAGTGCGGCAATCTTTGCAGCCACGGCGTCGGTCGTAGGGTTTTGCAGGCGGGTGTAGAAATAGCCGCTCTCTTCGAGGTCGAACAGGCGTGCCATTTCTTCGCTGCTGTCATATTTGAAAGTGGTGCTTTGGTAGATGGGGAGCACGCGCGGCTCTCCGTTTTTGGGTGTCCATCCGGCTTGGACACAAAGTGTGCCGGGATTGAGTTTCTTTGTCATAAAGCTATAATGTTTTTGTATTTGTACCTAAAAAGCGGTTGAGTGTCGCAAAAGTAGGGAAAATATTGTATTTTTGTCCATCGTTAGTCCGTATATTGGAATGAAATAAGCCTTTTTAATGAAAATAGCAACGCAATTTATCGTCCGATTCTCTCTCCTGCTTCTGTTGTTCGCGCCATTGTGTGGCGTGCGAGCCCAACAACAGACTGACGTTCCCCGTCGGGGCGAGGGCATCACCACTTTCCTTCAGCGTCATGGACGTTCGCCAAAGTTGTATTATGATGACTTCGTGGAGCTGAACCGCAAGAAGTTGCGCGGGAGCAAAGAGCTTCGTTTGGGCGTGTCGTATATCGTTCCTCCATTGAAAGATGCATCTTCAACGTCTGCTTCTAAGAAAAAAAATTCACGCCGTGGCAAGTCCGTGCGCGAACCATTGTTGGGCAAACGTTTCCGTGATGTGGCAGTCACATCCGACCGGCTGGCCGGAACCTGTTTCTATCTCGTGAGCGGACATGGCGGTCCTGATCCCGGTGCCATCGGCCGCGTGGGGCGGCATGAGCTTCATGAGGATGAGTATGCCTATGACATCATCCTCCGCCTGGCACGCTATCTGCTTAGCGAGGGCGCCGAAGTGCGCATCATTATCCAGGATGCAAAGGACGGCATACGGGGTGACGCTTATCTGTCGAACAGCAAGCGTGAGACGTGCATGGGTGACCCTATTCCCCTTAATCAAGTCGCCCGCCTGCAGCAGCGTTGTGACAAAATCAATACGCTTTATGCCAAAGACCGCAAACGCTACAAATATTGCCGTGCTCTCTTTGTCCATGTTGATAGTCAAGGGCGTGGCAAGCAGATGGATGTTTATTTCTACCATGCGGCTGGAAGCGGGAAGGGAGAGCGGCTGGCCGATGCCCTGCGTTCCACTTTCAAGGCCAAGTATGGCATTCATCAGCCCGGCCGTGGCTTTACGGGGACGGTGAGCGAACGCGGCCTCTATGTGCTCAATCACACCACGCCGGTGGCTGTATTCGTGGAGCTTGGCAATATACAGAACCAATCGGACCTGCGCCGTCTGGTACAGCCTGACAACCGCGAAGCCTTGGCCAAGTGGCTCAAGGACGGCATTGCGAAAGATTATGTTTCCAATAAATGAATCAATGATTATGACCTTCCACCACACTTATCCCGTACAACTCCGCTTCAGCGACGTCGACCAGCTGGGGCATGTGAACAACTCCGTCTATTTTTCCCTCTACGACTTGGCCAAGACGGCTTATCTCTCTGCTGTCCTCGGCGAAGGAATGAACTACCGTCACTCGTCGCTTGTCATCGCCAACATCAACGCCAACTTCTTCGTACCCGTCTTTTTCACCGACCAGATAGCCGTCGAGACGGCTACCATCCACTTGGGCCACAAGAGCTTCACGCTCCTGCAGCGCGCCGTGTGCGCCGTCACGGGCGAGGTGAAGTGCGAGTGCCGCACGGTGATGGTGGCCTATGATGTCGAGGCACAGCAGTCGTTCGCCCTCCCCGGGGAGTGGCGCGAGGCCCTGGCCCGCTTCGAGAAATGCACTGTGGAGGAACTGGAAGCCGGTCGGTAATCTTCTGTCGCATATCTGCTTTCTCTGTCGCTGTATGCCAACTACTCGGACAAAAAATGCTGCCCATGACCTTCGCAGGCAATGGGCAGCACATTACAATACAAAATACAAATACAACTAAACGAGATTCTATTATTAAACGATTCCTTGTGCCATCATTGCATGAGCCACTTTCATGAAGCCTGCAATGTTTGCACCCTTCACGTAATTGATGTAGCCGTCCGGCTCGGTGCCGTATTTCACGCACTGTGCGTGGATGTTGCCCATAATTTCGTGAAGTCTGCGGTCTACTTCCTCAGCAGTCCAGCTCATGTGCATTGCGTTCTGGCTCATTTCCAAGCCTGAGGTGGCGACGCCGCCGGCGTTGACAGCCTTGCCCGGAGCGTAGAGAATCTTGTGCTCGATGAAGGCGTCGATGGCTTCCGGCGTACATCCCATGTTGGATATTTCGCCCACGCAAGTCACGTTATTGTTAATTAAGGCTTTGGCATCTTCTCCATTGAGTTCGTTCTGGGTAGCGCACGGCAGAGCAATGTCCACTTTCACTTCCCAAGGCTTGCGGCCTGCCACGAACTTGGCATTCGGATATTTCTCTGCATACGGAGCCACGATGTCGTTGCCCGATGCACGCAGTTCGAGCATGTAGTCAATCTTTTCGCCGCTGATGCCGTCCGGGTCATATACGTAACCGTCCGGACCGGAGATGGTGACTACCTTAGCTCCGAGTTGGGTAGCTTTGGTTGCTGCACCCCAAGCCACGTTTCCGAAGCCGGAGATGGCAACTGTCTTGCCCTTTATATCTATGCCTTTCATTTGCAACATGTGGTTTACGAAGTACAAGCCGCCGAAGCCGGTTGCTTCAGGACGGATGAGTGAACCGCCGAATTCCAAACCTTTGCCGGTGAATGTCCCGGTAAATTCGCGGGTCAGCTTCTTGTACATGCCAAACATGTAGCCCACTTCGCGGCCGCCTACGCCGATGTCGCCTGCGGGAACGTCCATATCCGGACCGAGGTGACGCCACAGTTCGAGGATGAAGGCTTGGCAGAAACGCATGATTTCGCCTTCGCTCTTGCCACGCGGAGAGAAGTCAGAACCGCCCTTGCCGCCGCCCATAGGCAGTGTGGTCAGTGCGTTCTTGAAGGTCTGTTCGAAACCTAAGAACTTCAGGATGGACAGATTGACTGAAGCGTGGAAACGGATACCGCCTTTGTACGGGCCAATGGCATTGTTGAATTGTACACGATAACCGAGGTTGACTTGAACCTTACCATTGTCGTCGACCCAGGGCACCTTGAATGTAAAGATGCGGTCGGGCTCTACTAAGCGTTCGATAAGACTTACTTTCTCGAATTCGGGATGTTGATTGTAAATATCTTCAATGGACAAGAGGACTTCTCTTACCGCTTGTAGGTATTCCAATTCGCCTGGGTGTTTGGCTTCCAAGGAAGCCATGATGTTTTCAATGTTCATGGTAGTGCTGTTATTTAGGTTAATGATAAAATGTAATCATTACGAGTGCAAATATAGGACTTGTCGGGATACCTCCAAAACTTTTTGCGAGAAAAAACGCTGTTTTTTGATAAAATGTTAGTTAAAGCCCAAAAAGCTGCTTTATAACACTGTTTTATGACTGCTTTTCCCCGACTTCCCCTTTCGGGGGTGGACAGATGGCGCAAAATGTCACTTCCGGCGGCTTGATTCCCGTCTGACGTCCTTGTCTTGGTTGCAGGATGCGAACCCGACTCCCTGCTTTTGCTTCTCAGTTCCCCCGTGAGGCGGAAAGCCGCCGGACGTGTGCGGCCCTTCGGGATGCCGCCGGCAGGTCCGGAGGCTGGGGCGTGCTTCTTGCAGATTTGTTTTGTTGATGTTTTTCGCTGTTTCCCCGCCTCCCGGCCGGGGCTACCCTGCGGCTTCAGGGAGGACTGTCCGCCGGAAGGAGGCTTCCCAAGCGGTGCAGCGTGCTATTCTGCAAACTTCTGGGAATAAGTGTTTTATTAATCAGGCATTTTTCCCTCTATCCGGCTCGTGGACGGAAAGGAGTCCGCTCCCGGCTACCCTCTATTCCGTCCTCGCCCGCCTTCCTTTCCGTGCATGGGCCGGATAGAGGGTCGGCCGGCAGGCGAAGGATGCCGCTTCTGCATGGGGTGCTTTGGACATTGGGAGGCAATGTGGGGTGTGCAGATTTTTTCTTGCGGCCGGATGCTTGTGCGTAGTTTCAAAAGAATCGAATCGCGACGAACGTCAAGTGTCGTTTTTCCGGCGCACGGTGATGGACTTTCCGTTGCTGGTGTTCCGGGACTACGGGCGCATCGGTGTCGCGGATTGAGGGAGGGTGAGGCTTTTGCTGTTTGCGGATGTGTTTTTTTGTTTCCCAAATGTGTCTTGCTGGGGAATCTTGCTTAATTTTGTGCTGTTAACCTTAGATGGAAATGTCATGAACCGACTTATACCTTATTATATAGCACTCCTCGCGACTTGTTTCTGCTGCCTGGCATCATCGGCACAGGAGAGTTTCCGGCAACGCCGTTTTTCGGTGAACGACGGCTTGTCGCAGGGCATCGTGCAGGACATCTTGCAGGACCGCAACGGATACATCTGGTTTTCCACCTGGAACGGGCTGAACAAGTATGACGGATATAAATTCCGCTCCTTCAAGTCGCATCCCGGCGAGGACGCGGCCCTGTCGAGCAACCGCATCGTGGAGTTGCGCGAGACGGCTTCGGGCGACATCTGGTGTCGCACGCAGGAGCGTCGGGCCTATCTGTTTGACTCGCAGACGGAGACTTTCGTCGACGTGTTGAAGCCTTACATGCTGGAGAATCCTTCACTCCACATCGACAAGATTGTCTGTCTGGAGAATGGTGTCACGTGGCTGCTCTCTTTCGGCAGCGCGATTTGTTTCCGCGTGGATGAGAACCGTTTGGGCACGGAGGAGGCTGTGCGCATGTATGACGAGGACACGAAGGGCTGGCACGCCGGACGCGTGACGCAAGTGAAGCTCGACACGGACGGCGACGAATGGGTCTTGACGGACTTGGGTGTGAACATCGTGGGGAAAAAACGGATGGAGAGCGATTTCCCTTTTCAATACATGACGGAGAAAGGCGGGCACACTTGGCTCATCTCTTCCGACGGGCAGTTTGCCCGCTATGACGAGGCGGGCAGCGTGCATTTCATGGAGCAGGCCGGAGGCGTGAAGCGGGTACACCAGATGAAGGCCATCTCCGACACGCTGCTGACCGTGGGGACGGATGCGGGCTTGTGGCTGGTGCATATCCCGGAAGGGACGATGGAGCGTGTCGATGTCCGTACGTCCACCCAGTCTTCGGCCGATGTGCTGACTGTGTTCAAGGACTCGGAACGGCGGCTGTGGATGTTTACCGAGGGGCCGGGCATCGTGATGTATGACATGGACCGCAAGGCTTGTTCCCACTTGCAGCCTCCTGTGTCGCACGAGATGACTTCGAGCGAACACCCCTTTGTCTATGAAGATGCGATGGGAGTGATACGCGTCAATCCGCGCGGGGGCTATCTGTCTTATTACGACCCGGAAGAGAATGTCTTGAAACCCTATATCAATCCGGATGGGAGCGTCCTGAAGACTTCCATCCGCGTGTTCCTGATTGACCGCCAGCGCAATGTCTGGTATGGTGCGGCTCGCAACTTGTATCACGTGTCTTTCTTCCATGACAATGTGGACTATTTGCCCGGACTGGCCAATGTCGAAGCCCGTTGCCTTTTCGTGGACAGTACCCGTGGCTTGTGGGTCGCGACAAAAGACGCCCGCCTGCGTCTCTATCGCGGTGGCGATGTGGATGCCGCTCCTCTCTATCTGGGCACGGATGGCCGGCTTTCGTCCCGTCCGGTGAAGTTTTTTGGCAATGTGTATTCCATGATGCAGGATGCCGACGGTTTCCTCTGGATGGGTACGCGCGGCCAGGGGCTGGTGCAGGCTCGTCCGTCGGGCGGCCATTATGCCTTGCGGCGTTTTCTCATGGACGCGAAGGATGAATACAGCATCAGCAGCAATGACATTTATGCACTGTGCCAGGACCGGAAAGGACACATCTGGGTGGGGACCTACCAGGGCGGACTGAACTTGTTGCAGGCTGACGGGGAGCGCTATCGTTTCATTCACGGTGGAAATCGGTTGAAGAATTATCCTTTCCCGTATGCGAAGTCGAAAGTGCGTACCATCGCCGAGACGTCTGACGGGATGATACTGGTCGGTGCCTCAGAAGGTTTGCTGATATTCAGTTCGGACTTCGAGCGGCCGGAAAGCATCAAGTTTCGTCTGCATACGGCTGAATACGAACATGCCGACGGCATGACGTGCACGGAGGTGATGAATGTCCGAGCGACGCGTGAAGGCGTTTTCCTGGCCACCTCGACTGGCGGTTTCAATCAGATATTGTCTGACGACCTGCTGACAGACACGTTGCGGGTACGCTCGATGGGAGTGCGTGACGGCTGGATGTCCGACCTGGCCCTGTCCGTGCTGGAGTCGGAGGAAGGCGATATTTGGTTTGTCACGGAGAACTATTTGATACGCTACAATCACCAGACCCGTCAGCAGGAACACTACGGCAGTAGCTTCTTTCACGACGAAGTGTTCTTCTCGGAGGCTGTCCCTGTGGTTTTGCCCGACGGCTGCCTGCTGTTTTCCACCATCGGCCACGGTCCTTTCATCCTTTCTCCGCAGAAGCTCCAGGAGAAAACCTATATGCCACCCCTCGTGTTTACCGGCCTGCGTGTGCGTGGCCATGAGAAGCCCTATCCGCTGGACAATCTTGACAGCATCGTGTTGCAGCCTGATGAGCGTTTTGTGACCTTTCAGTTTGCGGCTTTGGATTATTCCAATGCTTCAAGCATCCAGTATGCCTATCGTCTGCGAGGCTTGGACAAGGATTGGAACTACAGCGGCACACTCCGTTCGGCCAACTACAACAATTTGCCTCCCGGCCATTATGTCTTCGAGTTGCGTTCCACCAACAGTGACGGTGTATGGACTTCGCAGTTGAAAAGCCTGGATGTGATTATCGAGCCGACTTTTCGGGAGACTCCTTGGGCATGGCTTCTTTATGCTGTCGCTTTCACAGTAGCCGCCTTGCTGGTGGCTTACATCCTTTTCTATATTTATCGCCTGCGTCATAAAGTCGATGTCGAACAGCAGCTTTCTGAGGCAAAGTTGCGTTTCTTCACAGATATATCTCATGAGCTGCGCACGCCGCTCACGTTGGTGGTCAGCCCCATCGAGGAAGTGCTGACACATGAGAGCGGACTTTCATCCACGTCGCGCACCCACTTGGAGCTGGCTCGGAAGAATGTGAACCGTATGTTGAAGCTCGTCAATCAGTTGCTTGATTTCCGCAAGATACAGAGCCGGAAGATGAAGTTGGTAGTTGAGGAAGTCGAAGTCGTAGGATTCCTGGAACGCGTGTGTGACAATTTCCGTCCGTTGGCACAGGAACACGCGATGACTTTCCGTTTCGAACATGCCATGCCGGCTTTGAGAGCCTGGATTGACAGCGACAAGTTGGAAAAGATATGCTATAATTTGCTTTCCAATGCGTTTAAGTACACGGAGGATGGAGGTACGGTCGTGCTGGCTCTGACGGAAGATGACAAGGCCTTTGACATATCTGTTCGCGACACCGGCATCGGCATATCTCCGGAAAAGAAAGATCGTCTGTTTGAACGTTTTGAGACGTTGGTCAGCCGCAGCTGGTCACAGCCCTCGTCGGGCATCGGTCTGTCGCTGGTGAAGGAACTTGTCGAGCTTCATCACGGCACGATTGGTGTGCAGAGTGTCCTCGGCCAAGGCTCTGTGTTCACGGTGCACTTGCTGAAAGGAAAGGCTCACCTGGAGAAGGATACCCAAGTGGAATTCGTGCTGGACGACAGTTCTTCCGAGGAGTCGGATGAGGTCCTCAACTCGTCTGAAGCCCTGGATGATGAGCCCGAAGCGGAAGAGGTCATGTCCGTGTTGGTGGTGGAGGATAATGATGAGTTGCGCTCGTTCCTGAATAGCATATTGGCAGAGCACTACAAAGTCTACTTGGCGGCCAACGGACGTGAGGGATTGGAACTCGTCCGGGCGCAGTCACCCGACTTGATTGTAAGCGACGTGATGATGCCTGTCATGGACGGGTTGGAGATGGTGAAGCTCATCAAGGCCGACCCTGCATACTGTCATATCCCCATCATCCTGCTTACGGCCAAATCGTCATTGGAAGACCGCATTGCCGGTGTGGAGCAGGGTGTCGACGATTACATCACCAAGCCTTTTAGCGCATCTTACCTGAAAGCCAAGATTCAGAACCTGCTTGACAAGCGTCGGCAGTGGCAGGAGATGTTCCGGAAGACTTTACTACAGAAGGGACAGTCCGAATATCGTCCCGTTGACCTGCATATTACCTCCTTTGACCAGGAACTTATGAAGCGTTTGTTGGCCTTCCTGGAGGAAAACATGGGCGATGTGAATCTGAAAGTGGAACAGATTGCTGACGCCATGAACCTGAGCCGTGCCGTGTTCTACACGAAACTGAAGACAATCTCAGGATTGTCTCCCATCGACTTCCTGCGTGACATCCGCATCAAGCGGGCCTGCCAGCTGATAGCCTCGGGCAACTACACGTTCTCACAAGTGGCCTATATGGTCGGATTCAAAGACCCGAAGTTTTTCAGCCGCACGTTCCGTAAGATTATGGGATGTTCTCCGACGGAATACAAGGAGAGATTGCAGGCTGGTGGAGAATAGAACCATTTAACCAGATATTGAAACTATGTGCAAGATGAAAAAACTGTGGGTGATGCTTGTCTGCTTCGCCCTTTGTTCCGTCTCGGGCCTGAAGGCCGAGAATTATCCTTATCGAAGTGATGTGTTGTGGGTCACCGTGCCTGACCACGCCGATTGGCTCTACCAGACCGGTGAGAAAGCCAAAGTCGAGGTCCAGTTCTATAAGTATGGCATCCCGAGGGATTGTGTGGTGGACTATGAACTGGGCAGCGAATTGCTGCCGGCTGACAAGAAAGGCTCTGTCACCCTGAAAAACGGACGCGCCGTCATCGACATGGGCACGATGAAAACGCCCGGCTTCCGCGACTGCCGGCTGACGGCCAAGGTCGACGGGAAGACCTACCGTCACCATGTGAAAGTGGGCTTCTCGCCTGAGAAGATAGAGCCGTACACTCAAATGCCGGCCGACTTTGACGCGTTCTGGAAACAGGCTATGGACGAGGCGGCGCGTTGCCCGATGACCTACACCCTGACTCCTGTGCCGGAGTATGCCAATGAGAAGGTCGACTGCTACCTGATGAAGCTCCAGTGTGTGCGCCGGGGCAACTATGTCTACGGTTATTTGTTCATGCCCAAGGCTGAAGGCAAGTATCCCGTGGTGCTCTGTCCGCCGGGGGCCGGTATCAAGCCGATTAAAGAGCCTACGCGTCATCGCTATTATGCCGAAGAAGGCTGTATCCGCCTGGAAATCGAAATCCACGGCATCCGCCCTGACCTGGACGCGGCGACATACAAAGAAATCAGCAATGCCTTCGGATATAAGAACAACAACTACCTCTGCAACGGACTCGACGACCGCGACGACTACTACATGAAGCGTGTCTACCTGGCTTGTGTGCGCTGCATCGACTTCCTGACCTCCCTTCCCCAATGGGACGGCAAGAATGTCATCACCCAAGGCGGCAGCCAGGGAGGAGCCTTGTCCATCACCACGGCTGCCCTCAGTCCGAAGGTGACGGCTTGTGTGGCCAACCATCCGGCTCTGAGCGATATGGCAGGCTATAAGGCCGGGCGTGCCGACGGCTATCCGCATTTCTTCACCAAGGGGGAGGGCATGGACACACCGGAGAAGCTGCGCACGATGGCCTACTATGATGTGGTCAATTTTGCCCGCCGGTTGACGGTGCCTACTTATATCACGTGGGGATACAACGACAACACCTGTCCGCCCACGACGAGCTATGCCGTCTACAATGTCATCACAGCTCCGAAAGAAGCCCTCATCACGCCCATCAATGAGCATTGGACGTCGGAGGACACGGAGCGCGGCCACCTCGTGTGGATAAAGAAACATTTGAAATGAAAGGCAGCGCAGGAGAGATGCAAGGGACGACTTTTTACATCAAGAACATGGTGTGCAATCGTTGCATCATGGCGGTGGAGCATGTGCTGGCACAGCTCCACCTGACGCCCCTGCACGTGGAACTGGGCAAGGCCGTGGTGCAGGAAGAACCTTCGTCCGAAGTCCTTGCCCGGCTGCGTGCAGAGCTGGAGACGCTCGGATTCGAGTTGCTCGACGATCGCCGGATGCAGCTCATCGAGCAGGTGCGCACTGCCGTAGTCGAATTGGTGCACTACCGTAACAACGACCTTCGTGTGAATCTCTCCGATTACCTCACCGAACGGCTGCATCATGAGTATAGTGCCCTGAGCAAACTCTTTTCCGAAGTGACGGGAACGACCATCGAGAAATATTTCATCGCGCAGAAGATAGAGCGCGTGAAGGAATTGTTGGTCTACGACGAACTCTCTTTGGGCGAGATAGCCGACCTGCTCAACTATTCGAGCACGGCACACCTGAGTGCGCAGTTCAAGAGCGTGACAGGCATGACGCCCAGTCGTTTCAAACAGGAAAAAAGAAACTTGCGCCGTCCGCTCGACGCTGTGTGAGGCTCACCAGCCGAACACATTGCGTGCAGCCATCCACACGAGGGTGATGGCAAAGTAAATCCAGATGTAGGCCGGGCGCTGGATGCGTGCATAGAAGGCCGGCTTTTTCCGGCGGACAGCTTCGGCATAAAGCAGGAGGAAGATGATGGGGAGGGAAAGCACGAGGAGTGCATTGTAATGGAAAGCGGCGGGGAGGTCGGCGTGGAGCAGGGCATGGATGGCCCGCTGCGAGCCACAGCCGGGACACTTCAGTCCCGTCAGGACGAGAAAAGGGCATCGTGGGAAGAAGGTGGTGCTTTCCGGATTGTAGGTATAAAAGACTACAGCGGCGCAAAGCAACAAGATAACTCCCGCGATGCCCTTTCGTATCCTCATAATGCCGAGCCGACTCCGACGATGACGACGAAGATAATGTAGAGGACGATGCCAATCACTCCGATGCCTGCACCGATTTTGGTCCATTTCCCGGCTTCGTTGCTGGCTCTTAGAGCTTCATCGTATTTTCCGGCTGAATACAGGGAGTTGACCTTGGCTGCGTTGACAATGCCGACAATGCCCAGCGGCAGACAGCACAAGATGGTCACGAGGATAGACTCCACCATCCAAGTCTTCGGACATTCGGGAGTGCTCTTCATTTCATTTGTTTCCATTGTTTGGGTATTTAAATTTAATAATAAAGAAGATGTTTTCACAAAAGTAATCTATTGCTTTGCAAAAAGCAAGGGAACAGGCGTTTTTTCTTACGCAATTTTACGCTTGTGTAAAAGGATGCTGTGTGACAGTTAGTTAAATCCGAAGGACCTGGCTATAGACTCCGCCCGACCACGCCTTCCTTTCCGTCCGACCTTACCCTCCTTTCCGCTCACGGGCCGAAAGGAGGGTAAGGTCGGACGGAATTATATAAGGACTTTCCATGATTCTGTAACGCGGGAGAGGACGGTGCGTGCTAACTTTGCCTTGACTAATGAAAGAAGACAGATGGAAACGCAGAAAGATATTTTCCCCGTATTGGGGATGAGTTGTGCGGCCTGTGCCGCTCGTGTGGACAAGACGTTGCGCAGCCAGCCCGGTGTCAAGGATGCCAGTGTGAACTATGCTGCCGCGACGGCTACCGTGGCTTATGACCCTGCGTTGTGTTCTCCCCAGGCCTTGAAAGCGGCTGTGGTGGAAGCAGGGTATGACTTGGTGGTCGACAAAGGAGCTGACGTGGAGAAAGAGGTGGAAGATGCACATGCAGCCAAGTACCGCACGTTGAAATTCCGCACGCGTTGGGCTGTCGTGCTGGCCTTGCCCGTGGCTGTCATCGGGATGTTCTTCATGGATATGCCCTACGCGAACCTTGTCATGTGGGCCTTGGCCACGCCCGTCCTGTTCTGGCTGGGGCGTGATTTTTATGTCAATGCCTGGCGGCAGCTGCGCCATCGCACGGCCAACATGGACACCCTCGTGGCCGTCAGCACGGGCATCGCCTATCTGTTCAGCCTTTTCAATATGCTTTTCCCCGAGTTCTGGCTCGCGCGGGGCGTCACGCCGCACGTCTATTTTGAGGCGTCGAGCGTCATCATCGCTTTCATCCTCTTGGGACGTTTGCTGGAAGAACGGGCCAAGGGCAACACGTCGACTGCCATCCGGAAGCTGATGGGCTTGCAGCCTAAGCAGGTGACGCTGGTCGCAGCAGACGGTTCGCTCCGTGAGTGTCCGATTGCCGATGTCGTGCCGGGTGACGTGCTGGTGGTGAAGCCCGGCGAACGGATTGCTGTCGACGGCATCGTGAGCGAAGGCGCGTCCTACGTGGATGAAAGCATGCTCAGCGGCGAACCGTTGGCCGTCGGCAAACAGCCTGGTGCGAAGGTCTATGCCGGCACCATCAACCAGAAGGGCAGTTTCCGCTTCCGTGCCGAGAAGGTCGGGGCCGACACGATGTTGTCGCACATCATCCGCCTCGTGCAAGACGCGCAGGGAAGCAAAGCCCCCGTGCAGAAGCTCGTCGACCGCATTGCTGCCATCTTTGTCCCGACCATCATGAGCCTGGCCCTCCTTTCTTTTGTCCTGTGGATGCTGTTCGACCCGGCCGACGGGTTCACGCATGGCCTGCTGGCGGCCGTCACGGTGCTCATCATCGCTTGTCCCTGTGCGTTGGGGCTTGCCACGCCGACTGCCATCATGGTGGGTATCGGCAAGGGTGCCGAGCTGGGCATCCTGATAAAGGACGCGGAGAGTCTGGAGGTGGCCCGGAGGGTTGATGCCGTGGTGCTCGACAAGACGGGTACGCTCACGGAAGGCCGTCCGGTGGTCACAGACGTATATGCCCGTCCCGGCTACGAGGAGGCACGTGTTGTCCTGCACAGCCTGGAAAGCCTCTCGGAACATCCGCTTGCTGAGGCTGTGGCTTCGTCGCTGGACGCCTGCGGGCTGTGTCCCGTCGAACAGTTTGAGACGCTTGCGGGGCGTGGCGTGAAGGGACGCGTCGGAGGCCGGTCCTATCTGGCAGGCAACCGCCGCCTGATGGATGAATGTGGCATTTCTGTCGACTCGGAGACCGCCATGCAGGCTGACCGTTATGCGGCTGAAGCGAAGACCGTCGTGTGGTTTGCTGACGAAGCCCGCGTGCTGGCTCTGTTGGCCGTGACCGACCGCATCAAGCCGACATCCCGCCGTGCGGTGGAGGAGCTGGGACAGATGGGGGTGACGGTCTACATGCTCACCGGTGACAATGCTTCGACGGCTGCCGGCATCGCCCGCGAGGCCGGCATCACGCACTACCGTGCCGAGATGCTCCCTGCCGAGAAGGCCGGGTTCGTGAAACGGCTCCAGGCGGAAGGACGGCGTGTGGCGATGGTGGGCGACGGCATCAACGACAGCGCGGCTCTGGCACAGGCTGACTTGGGCATCGCGATGGGACAGGGGAGCGACATCGCCATGGATGTGGCCAAGATGACCATTATCTCGTCTGACCTCACCAAAGTGGCGGCTGCCATCCGCCTCTCTGCACAGACCGTGCGCACCATCCGGCAGAACCTTTTCTGGGCATTTATCTACAACCTCATCGGTGTGCCCATAGCCGCCGGCGTGCTCTATCCCGTGTGCGGCTTCCTGCTCAATCCGATGATTGCCGGAGCGGCGATGGCGATGAGCAGCGTGAGTGTCGTGACCAACAGCCTGCGTCTGAAGAGAAAGCGAGTGTTTGAAACAGAGATTGTTCCACTTAATACAAACAAAGTTATGAAGAAAGAATACACCATCGGAGGCATGATGTGCAACCACTGCCGCATGCATGTAGAGAAAGCGTTGAACAGTGTTCCCGGCGTCACGGCCACGGTCACCCTCGACCCGCCCGTAGCCACTGTGGAGACGGCTGAAGGAGAAATCCCCTTCGACGCATTGCGTCAGGCTGTCGAAGCTGAAGGATACACCATCAGCGAGAAGTAAAGGCAACCGGAAACGGATACTTTTCAAGCAAAAAAACGGATGCATTTCCATTTTCAACAGGAAGTGCATCCGTTTTTAGCGGGACAGGCAGGCTTACTTCAGCCCGTGCAGTTTCAGGAGCGGCTCGATGCTTGGTTCAGCTCCGCGGAAGTTGACGTAGAGCTTCATCGGGTCGTCTGAGCCACCTTTTTCCAATATGTTCTTGCGGAATGACGTAGCTGTTTCCTGGTCGAAGAGACCGTGTTCCTTGAATGCTTCGAAAGCGTCGGCCACGAGGCGCTCGGCCCAGAGGTAGCTGTAATAGCCTGCGTCGTAGCCACCCATGATGTGGTTGAAGTAAGTGGCGCGATAGCGGGGTGCGATTTGCGGGATGAGGCCCAGCTTGTCCATCGTCTGTTTTTCAAACTCCATCACATCCAGTCCTTCGGTCGAGGTGAGCGTGTGGAATCCCATGTCGAGCAGGGAGGCGGCCAGCCGCTCTGTCACCTGGAAGCCTTGGTTGAACAATGCCTGTTTTTCGATCTTGGCTATCAGTTCGTCGGGGATGACCTCGCGGGTCTTGTAGTGCTTGGCATAGACGCGGAGCACTTCAGGTGCGAGTGCCCAGTTCTCCATGATCTGCGAGGGAAGTTCGACGAAGTCGCGTGCGACGGCTGTGCCGGAGGTGCCTTTGTATTGGCATTGCGTCAGCAGTCCGTGGAGGGCATGCCCGAACTCATGGAACATGGTGCACGTCTCGTCGAGTGTCAGCAGCGAGGGCATGTCGCCGGCAGGCTTCGTGAAGCTGGCCACGTTGTAGATGAGCGGGCGCGTCTGTCCGTCAGCTTCGCGGAAGTTGCTCATCCATGCACCGCTGCGTTTGCCGGCACGCGGCATGTAGTCCTGGTAGAAGATGCCCAACAGGGAGCCGTCGGCGTCTTTCACGATGTAGGTTTTCACGTCCTCGTTGTACACGGGGATGCTGTCGGTCGGCGTGAGCGTGATGCCATAGAGCTTGTTGACGACGTAGCACAGCCCGTTCCACACGTCTTCCTGGCTGAAGTAAGGCTTCACTTCGTCTTCGTTGAGGTCGTATTTCTCTTTGCGCAGCTTCTCGGCATAGTACCACCAGTCCCAGGCCTCCAGCTTCTCGCCGCGGCCTTCGCGGTCCATGAGGCCTTGCAGTTCGGCAGCCTCTTTCCGGGCGTTCTTGATGGAGTATCCCCAGAGGTTGTTGAGGAAGTCCATGACTGTCTCCGGCGTTTTGGCCATATTCTCGGCCAGGACGTATTCGGCGTGGTTCTTATAGCCCATCAGTTTTGCTTTCTCCAGCCGGAGCGTGAGGATTTGCTTCAGCACCTCCTTGTTGTCGTTGGCATTGTCGTGGTTGCCCAGGCTGGTGTATGCCTGGTAGATGTTCTTCCGCAGTTCACGGTTCTGGGCATATTGCAGGAGCGGCAAGCGGCTCGACTCTTGCAGGGTGAACACCCATTTGCCGGCCAGTCCGCGTGCTTCAGCTTCGTGCGCCGCGCCGGAAATGACGGCCTCGGGCAGGCCGGCCAGGTCTTCCTCCTTGTCGATGACAAGTTGGTAGGCGTTGTTGTCAGCCAGGACATGGTTGCCGAAGTCGATGGTCAGTGTGGAGAGCTGTTTGTTGATTTCGCGCAGGCGTTGCTGCTTGTCGGCGTCGAGCGACGCACCCGAACGGACGAACCGTTTATAGTATTTGTCGAGCAGATAGTGCTGTTCGGTGTTGAGGCTCAGCGTGCCGTCTTCCTCCTGTTGGTGCAGGGTGGCGATGCGCTGGTAGAGGTCGGCGTTCAGGTAGATGTTGTCCTGATGTTCGGAGAGCATCGGGGCGATGCGTCCTTGCAGGGCTATCAGGCTGTCGTTTGTGTCGGCTTCGGTGAGAGCGAAGAAGACGCCGCTCACGCGCGAGAGGATTTCACCGCTGTTGTCCAGGGCGACGACGGTGTTTTCGAAGGTCGGCGCTTCTGTGTTTTGGACGATGGACTGGATTTCTTCATTCTGCTGTTCGATGCCCTTCAGGAAGGCAGGTTCATAGTGTTCGAACTGGATTCGGTCGAAGTCCGGCGTCGCGTAGGGTGTCTGGAACTCCGTCAGGAAAGGGTTGCTCGTCAGATTCTCTTTCTGGCTGCAAGCACAGAACAGGCAACTCATGGTTGCTGCAATCATTAATGTTTTCATGGGTCCGTTATGGTATTAAAGTGAGGGAACAAATATAGTGCATTTTTTCTGTTCTGCCATATTCCTTCCCGCTTCGTCTCTTCCGTGTCCAATAATTTTTATATCCGGCTTGGACAATGCCTGTTGTGGGGAGGTATTGGGTAAATGCTTTATTTTCAATGCGTAGACGGCGTGGCCGGAATCCCTGTATGGAAGGCGGGAGCCGAGTCTAGGGTAGGCAGGAGCGGAAAGGAGGGTAAGGTCGGCTACCTTCCTTTCCGCTCCCGGCCGCTATTAACTACCGTCGGACGGGGCTTGGGAAGTATATATTTTTTGAAGCTATGCGAAGAAAAGGCTGTGTGTTTCCTCCGGTTGCTTTTTCCTTGTGCATCAAGTGGAGGCAAAGTTTGCGTATGCGGAGAAACTTCTGTAATTTCGCCAACAAACTGTAATCTAACGAAAAACAGACCATAATGAAAGCAATTCTTTTCTCGTGCGCGGCAGCGGCCCTGTTGTGCACTTCCTGTGTGACAAAAGAAAAATACATGTTGGCCGAGAACGGCCGTCTGGAAGCGTTGGCACGTGCCGACAGATTGAACAGTGAACTAAACGTGAAGCGTACGGAAAATGCCCAGCTCTCTGACCGCCTGGCCGCGCTCTGCCGCGACACCACCCGTCTGGGGAACAGCATCCGTTCCTACCAGCAGTTGCTGGCAGGCAATGTGGATTCGCAAGAGAAGCTCACAGCCATGCTCAACAAAAAGATGCAGCAACTGGCCGAACGCGAAAACACCATCAACGAGTTGCAGGACATGATTACGGCCCAGCAGGAGAAGGTGAAGTCGCTGCTTTCGAGCGTGAAAGATGCCCTGTTGGGATTCAACAGCGACGAACTGACCATCCGCGAGGAAAACGGCAAGGTCTATGTGGCCATGAGTGACAAGCTCCTTTTCGCTTCGGGAAGCGCGACCGTCGACAAGCGGGGCAAGGAAGCCCTGGCCAAGCTGGCCGAGGTGCTCAACAAGCAGACCAATATCGATGTCTATATCGAGGGACACACTGACACGAAGCCTATCCACAACGCCCGTTTCGCGGACAACTGGGACTTGAGCGTCATCCGCGCCACGTCCGTCGTGCGTATCCTCACGGAAGAATATGGCGTCAGCCCGTTGCAAATCCAGCCTTGTGGCCGCGGCGAGCACATGCCTGTCGCCGATAATGAGACAGCCGAAGGTCGTGCACGCAACCGCCGCACCGAAATCATCATGGCTCCGAAGCTCGACGAACTCTATAAATTAATGAAGAATGAAGAGTGAAAAATGAAGAATGCCGTCGGCGGCGTCGGTCTCTTCACTCCTCATCCTTCATTCTTAATTCTTCATTCCGATGATAAACAAGCTAAAGCAAAAACTGAACCAGCTCTATTTCAAGGACACGTCGTTCGTCGACCTGATGACGAAGCGTATCTTCAACGTCCTGCTGGTGGCCAACCCATACGATGCGTTCATGCTCGAAGACGACGGACGTATTGATGAGAAGCTCTTCAACGAGTATATGAACCTGAGCCTCCGCTATCCGCCCCGCTTCACGCAGGTGTCCACGATGGAGGAGGCTTGGCAGAAGCTGGCGGGCATGACCTATGACCTGGTCATCTGTATGCCGGGCAGTGACAACAGCGATGCTTTCGACATCGCCCATAGCATCAAGGACCGTTATCCCGCCATCCCGCTCGTGGTGCTCACGCCGTTCTCCCACGGCATCACCGCCCGCATGGAACACGAGGACTTGAGCATCTTCGAGTATGTCTTCTGCTGGTTGGGCAACACCGACCTGCTCCTGTCCATCATCAAGCTCATCGAGGACAAGATGAACCTGGAGCATGACGTGAAAGAGGTCGGCGTGCAGATGATACTCGTCGTGGAGGATTCCATCCGTTTCTATTCATCCGTTCTTCCCAGCCTCTACCGCTTTGTGCTTGAGCAGAGCCGCGAGTTTGCCACGGAGGCGCTCAATGCCCACCAGCGCACGCTGCGTATGCGTGGCCGTCCCAAGATCGTGTTGGCCCGCACCTATGAGGAGGCTATCACGCTCTACCGGCAATACAGTGACAACATCCTGGGTGTCATCTCCGATGCGTCGTTTCCCCGTGAGGGCGAAAAAGACCCGGAAGCCGGCGCACGCCTGCTCACGGAAATCCGTGCCCATGACCCTTACATTCCCCTCATCATGGAGTCGTCGGAGAGTGCCAACTGGGAGTTTGCCCACCGCTGCGGGGCGAGCTTCGTCGACAAGAATTCCAAGAAGATGGACGTCGACCTGCGTGAGGCCGTGTCGAAGAACTTCGGTTTCGGTGATTTCGTCTTCCGTGACCCGGCTACGATGGAGGAAATCGCCCGCGTGCGCAACTTGAAAGACTTGCAACGCATCATCTTCACGGTGCCGCGCGAGTCGCTCCACTACCACATCACGCGCAACCATATCTCCCGCTGGCTCTACTCGCGTGCCATGTTTCCCGTGGCTGAATTCCTGAAGAGCATCACGTGTGACTCTTACGAGGATGTCGACGCACACCGGCAAATCATCTTTGATGCCATCGTGAAATACCGTAAGATGAAAAACCGCGGCGTCGTGGCTGAATTCATCAAGGAGCGTTTTGACAGCTATTCGAACTTTGCCCGCATCGGGGAAGGGTCGTTGGGAGGCAAAGGCCGTGGCCTGGCTTTCATCGACAACCTGGTGAAGCGTCACGTGGAGTTCGAGTCGTTTGAAAACGCCACCGTGACCATCCCCAAGACCGTCGTGCTCTGCACGGACATCTTCGACGAGTTTATGGACACGAACAATCTTTACCAGGTGGCCTTGAGCGATGTGTCGGATGCCGTCATTCTGCGCTATTTCCTTCGTGCGAAGCTGCCCGACCGGCTGATTGACGACTTCTTCGCCTTCTTCGACGCCGTGAAAGCACCCATCGCCATCCGTTCGTCGAGTCTGCTTGAAGATTCCCACTACCAGCCCTTTGCCGGAATTTATTCCACGTACATGATTCCTTACCTGGACGACAAGTATGAGATGCTCCGCATGCTGAGCGATGCCATCAAGGGTGTCTATGCGTCTGTCTATTACAAGGATAGCAAGGCTTATATGCAGGCCACGCGCAATGTCATCGACCAGGAGAAGATGGCCGTCATCTTGCAGGAAGTGGTCGGCACGCAGTATGGTGACCGCTATTATCCCACCATGTCGGGTGTGGCGCGTTCGCTCAACTATTATCCCATCGGGGAGGAGAAGGCCGAAGAGGGTATCGTGAACCTGGCGTTGGGTTTGGGCAAATACATCGTTGACGGCGGACTGACGCTGCGCGTAAGTCCTTATCATCCCAACAAAGTGCTCCAGACAAGCGAACTTGAAATGGCCCTGCGCGAGACACAGACACAGTTTTATGCGCTCGACTTGAAGAACGCCGGGGAGAATTTCTCCGTCGATGACGGGTTCAACATCCTGAAGCTCCCTGTCAAGGAAGCCGAGAAGGACGGTGCGCTGACTTACATCGCTTCGACCTACGATCCCTATGACATGGTCATCCGCGACGGTATTTATCCCGGCGGACGCAAGGTCATAACGTTTGCCAATGTCCTCCAGCATGATGTGTTCCCGCTGGCGGACATCCTGCGCCTGGTGCAGCAGTATGGGCAGGGAGAGATGCGCCGTCCGGTAGAGATTGAGTTTGCTGCCAAGCTCAACAATGACCGCACGGGCACGTTCTATCTGCTCCAGATACGCCCCATCGTCGACTGTAAGGAGATGCTCGAGGAAGACCTTGCCTCCATCCCCGACGAAGACACACTTATCCGCTCGAACAACTCCCTGGGACACGGCATCATGGACGAGATGCAGGACATTGTCTATGTGAAGACCGATGGGTATTCGGCTTCGAACAACCAACTCATCGCCTATGACATCGAGAAACTCAACGACGAATTCCTGCGCGAGGGAAAGAACTACATCCTTGTCGGGCCGGGCCGCTGGGGAAGCAGCGACACGTGGCTGGGTATTCCCGTGAAGTGGCCGCACATCTCGGCTGCCCGTGTCATCGTCGAGGCCGGACTGACAAACTACCGCGTCGACCCGAGCCAGGGCACGCATTTCTTCCAGAACCTGACTTCCTTCGGCGTGGGTTATTTCACGGTCAATGCTTATCGTAACGATGGTGTGTACAACCAAGCCTACCTGGACTCCCTGCCAGCTGTGCACGAGACGAAGTTTCTCCGTCATGTACATTTCGACCGCCCGCTCATCGTGAAGATGGACGGGAAGAAGAATCTGGGCGTGGTGATGATGCCTAAAGACTGACGACGATGAACGCTTGTGAACTTGTCATGCTGGGCACGGGCAATGCGCTCGTCACCCGCTGTTACAATACTTGTTTTGTCATGCAGACTCCCGGCGCGCGCCTCTTGGTTGACGCCGGGGGTGGCAATGGCGTCCTGCGCCAACTGGAACTGGCCGGCATCACGCCGGACAGCTTGTCGGCCCTGTACTTGACGCATGCCCATACGGACCATGTCCTGGGTGCCGTGTGGGTGGTGCGTGCCATCGCGCAACGGATGTGTGCCGGACAGCACGGCGGCACGTTCCATGTCTACGGCCATGACTGTGTCCTGCACGTGCTTGACACCATCTGTCGGCTGACACTTCCCGCCAAGGTGACGTCGTGCATCGGCGAGCGTATCCTTTTCCATGAAGTAAAGGACGGCGACTGCGTGCACATCGGCGATGTGGAGTTGCTATGCTTCGACATCCGTTCCAACAAAGAAAAGCAATTCGGTTTTCGGGCCACTTTGCCCGACAGCCGCATGTTGGTCTGCCTGGGCGACGAGCCTTACAACGAGGCTTGCCGCGCTCATGTCGAGGGCGCAGACTGGTTGCTGTGTGAAGCCTTCTGCCTCTATCGCGACCGTGACACATTCAAGCCCTATGAGAAGCATCACAGCACGGCACTCGATGCCGGTCGCCTGGCCGGACTGCTTGGTGTGAAAAACCTCTTGCTCTACCATACCGAAGACACCGATTTGCCCCATCGCAAGACGCTCTACACGGCCGAGGCTGCACAGGCTTTCAGCGGATGTGTCTTCGTGCCGGATGATTTGGAGAGGGTGGAGGTTAGTTAAATTGATTTTTTTAGTTATTAATATAAAATTGGATGTTATATGAGTAAAAAGAGAGAACAAGTATTTCACTATCCAGAAGATTGTGAATATTATGTAACTTCAATGGATAAGCTAAATGAAGAAGTTCGGATGCAGTTGGAGGTAGATGGAAAATGTTTTCGTAAGCATTATGTCGTTGAATATCGAGGAAGACATTTAGCTGATTGGATGGTTAATGAATTCTTTTTTAAGATTAGTAGTCAGCTGGCCCGTGTTATTTATAGTCTTGTAGATATTTCAGATGAGGATGATTGGAGTGTGTTGGAGGAAGGCATTAAACTTGGCTGGCAATTTCGTTATTTGGCATTAAATAAGGATAGCATAGAAGATGCTGTATTTAATCGTATTGCGCCGATAATGAAACAAATGCAGGAAAATGATGATGGCTTTTTGGGGGCATTGTACATAGAAATGGAGGAAGGCTATTGTTATTATAATGTAGTTCCTCAATCAGAGACAGATAAAGATGTTTTTTGGGAGTATTTTGAAACGATTACAAAGGAAGCCCGAAAACTAACCTACTACATTATTCATCAGAAGGGATTTTCAGAGATGATGGATGGGCAAAGCACGCATGATTTCTTTTTTTATGATAACCTTTCGTTATTTGAGTTACCTTTGAAGGAATTTGAACTATCGGATGACGATAAAAATCAGTTATTGGAAACAGGTGAACTTACATATAAAATACGGCTTTATAGTGATGATTATAGCGATGGTTATGAACTTTTGGAAATTGTTGATGATCCTTTTTCTATAGGCGATATATGTGTGTTTAGCTATGGCATATTCCTTTGGGGGCATGTGAGTGAGTGGGTATGTGGTTTAGCTAATACAATGGATGGTCTCATATCCTATGGTGACCATATAGATAGTTACGACTTGGAGAAGAAAGCACCTACACTTTATATGCTTTTGCAGAATGCTCGGCAGAAACGGTTGGATTGTGGTGCTTTGTTTCTGATACCAGGAAAATCGTTCTTTTTGTGTCAATATTCGCCAGATTTGTCTGACGCAGAACAAGAGAAACTGCATAGAAATTGTCGTCAAACAGTCTACCGTGCAATGGATGAAGCAGAACGTTACAGTGAGCATTTGGTGTTGACACGTCGGAAAGAAGAAAAACGCAAAGATGATTCTTCTTCAGGATTTATCGGACGTTATACCCTAATGGAGTGCATCCGTACTTTATTGTCTTAAGTCTTAACGATATAAAAAACAGTTATATGATAGATGAAGATTACGAAGAAAGAGAAGACTATGTTCCGGATGAAGAGGAACAGGATATGGAAGAAGCATATTCGGAAGTCGATGAACAAAAAGATGAAGATGCTTACAATGTAGTGAAACATATAGATGACGATCAAGTTTCAACCATAAACTTTGTAGGTAAAGGGTGGGATTGCACTTGTTACGGTAGTTGTTTGTGCAAACACTACGCTCCGAAGAGTGAGAATGATGATGATTGCCGTTATTGCGGTCATCATATAAGCGACCATACACCACGCTAATTCTATTTTTTCTATGACCTATTGTGTTAGTCCATCACAGCATTTCCCCTCCCCCCCCTCGGCAACTGGGTTATTAGGAGGTGTTAGTCGCGATGATGAGACTATCATGATGGGGAACGTGGGGCTGACAATTTTCAAACGGAGTCCGCCGTCGACATCGTAACGCCTCCCTTTCCGATGGTGAGATCATGACCATCCTGATTGTGTTTCATTTTGGCACGTTCGCCAACTTCAAGCACTACTACCTGCATTATATCAGGGTACATCTGCATCAGGATTTTCCGGATGCGGTATCCTATAACAGATTTGTAGAACTTAAAAGTTGATTATTGGATGATTGTTATAACCGTCTCACTATCGCGATTCACTTTCTCTCACTATCGCGATTATGAAGTGCTCACTATCGTGAACATGAGAGGGAGTGAATCGCGATAGTGAGACAGTGTTGGTAATGAATATGAAGAAGAAAGCCTTTGGCCTGTCGGGTTAAAGTATGAATTTAGGGCTGACCTCGTAATTGAAGTCAGCCCTTAGTCTATAACTATTTAACTACGCGTGTGAAATGTAAGCGGAGCGGAGCTTCCAGCATAACCGGTTTGTTGGCATAGCTAAGAAACATGTCATAAATGTCTTCTAAAAAGTCGGTCGGTTCGTAATCGTAGATAGTACATTCCAAGGTTTCTGTGTTACCTTCGCGGAGGATACGGAAACCGACCACGGCTTTACGATTGCTTATGTTTTTGGCCGAGAAATTGACGTTAACCTGTTCAAACTCCAGGACTGTGATGTTGGCAGTCGTGAGCGGATATCCACCGACCTCTTCATACTTTTCATTTCGTTCTCCTTGGTAGGTCACGGAGCAGGCGGAATCGAAATAATTCTTTAAGTCGCCTTGGATTTTGGGAGTGAATGTATAGTGTTCATAACTGTTTCCTGTGAACGTTATTTGGTCTTCGGAAGAACCTTTGGGAAAGTTTGAAGTGTCAACATACCAGTTTGTCGCCCACCATTCTTGATTGACTATTGATTTGAAAGCCCATGTCCCGGAGATGTTGTACGGACCTTGCACCGTGATGGTGATTGTCGGGTTGCTACCCAACGTATAGCCGACCTTTTCTGCCAGGCGTAGCACCAGTCTGTCTTTTCCTTCCTCTTTCTTGAGGAACTTTATTGATACGGTTCCTTCGTTTTTGTTGCGCGGTACGGTGGCTGCATGCTTCCCGACAAATTCGTAATGGACACCTTCTACAGCCGTGGACGACGGGTCTGCTTCTACCTCAAAGTCGGTCGCTTCTTTGACTCTGTATGTTGATCCGTCAAGCTTTTCCAGGCGGATTTTGAAGTCAGACTGCATGGTGAGCAAATCGGCCTTGGTCGTAAAGGAAACGATGGTGGCGTTTTTGCCCATGAGTTCGATGGTCGTATAATTAATCAGTCCCATGTGGAAGCCTTTCGGGGCAGCGTTACGGTCGAGATTCAGTGTGAGTTCTGTGCTGTTTTCTCCGATTTCGCCTTCCGGCCGGGTGATTGTTATGGTCGCTTCACTTTCGCCGGCTTTGAGGAGGAATGAATTGGCAGACAGTATGTAGTCTGTATTTTCATTGGCATTTTCGTATATAAAGAAAGGAATCTCTGTGTCGGCGGATACGGGTGCGTCGGCTATCAGCTTCACTTCAATACTGCCTTTGGCTAGCGAGTAGTGAGTCTTTTCGATGTTGATTTGTGGTAGTGTGGATGATTGCGGGTCGTCAGACGAACAAGCGGCCAGGAAAAAGAGGCCACACATCCATAGGAGATATGTTAACTGTTTCATAAGGCACTGTTGTTTGTTGCTTGGTTGAGGCTTTGTTCATACTCTTGCCGGATGGCATCCACCTGGGCCGATTCTTCGGCTGTGAGGAGCACAGGGTCGGGCAGCTTGTAGTATTGTGAACTGGTTGAAGCTTCCGTGCGAGGCGGCAGTTCGTCGATTTCCTCGCAGGAGGTGAACAGGAAAGCACTTGTGCAAAGGCTTCCTGCTAATATAAATCGTGCAAAGGGTTTCATCATGGATAACATTTTGTTTTTTATTATTGGCTTATCAAGTTCGTATATCCCGGATTTTGTTTTAGTCCGTCCACAATACGGAGGTCGTTGAGTGGAATCGGGAATGTGTACATAAAGGACTGAGTCGTATATTTCCGATTGTTGTAGGATGTCCAGAACTCAGGTGTGCCGTTACGTTTCATTTCAAAGAAACGGTCGCTTTCCAAAAAGAATTCTTTTCTGCGTTCGCTCAGGATGAGGCCTAGCAGCGGGGTCAATGGGTTGCCTTCAGCATCCACCTTGATGATTTCCAAGGATGAGAGGGGCGGTAAGTTGTCCATTGTCAAGTCGGTGTATCCTTCGATGCGGTGTCTGCGCAGGTTGTTGATGCTCTTCAATGCTTCATCCTGTCGGCCGAGGTGGTAAAGACATTCGGCTTCGATAAGAACAAATTCGGCACTGCGCATGCCGCAGAAAAATGTCTTGATGGCTTGCCGCTTGTTGTTGAACCAAAGTGCATAACGTACGTCCTTGGCGCGTTCTTCTTCAGGGAACAAGCTTAGCAGGCGGTTGCTTACAGGGCGGAATTGCATTGTTTTCGACGATGCCCCCAATTCGCTGCTGCTGGATGCCGTATTGCTCCGGTAGGCTTTCAGCAGTTGGTTTCCGGCCAGGTCATTGGCGGTGGTCATCATGGTTTTATAGGCTTCGCCTTGCACCAACGGATATTTCTTTTCCAGTTCCTGGGCGAGAGGCAAGGCTCGCGACCACTGTTCGCTCCAGAAATAAAGACGTGCCAGATAGCCTTTGCACACATCTTCGGTGAAGCGGTAGATGTCGTCCGTGTTGTGGTAGCCGATGGCTTTTTGCAAGTCGTCTTCTATCTGGTCGATGGTCTCTTGGAGCGTGTTGCGCAGCGGTTCGGCTTCCATGTCGAAGACTGTCACAAGGGGGACTCCTTGTTGGGTGGCAAGTTGTCCGGCCTGAGGTGGTTCGCAGTACATGCGCATCAGTTGATAGTAGGCCACGGCACGCAGGGCATGTGCTGTCGCCCTGACTTTGCCAGCCATATCCGTGCCGTCTTCCTCCATTTCGTTGAGCACCAGGTTGCAGTCACGGATGACTGCATATAAATCACGGTAATAGTACTCGTTATTGGACGAACCAGCGATATTGCCTACATAAGTAACAAGAGTGCTGCCTCCTTGTTCGGTCAAGCAGGTTTCAAAGTCATCTCCACATCCGGCATCCCAGACAAGGGTTTGCGAGGCATTGCCCACAAGGAGCCTGTCGTTGCCGACGTCAATCTTGTTCAGATGGTTGTGCAGCAGGGCTGAAAACTCTTCAGCCGTTTTGGGGATGGTTCGCCCATAAGGCTTGATGTCTAAATAGTTTGTGCAGGAAAGGCTGCTGAGAGCCATTGTCGCACAGAGTAATAGATGTATAGCTTTCATAAAGTTTCTTTGTTTTTAAAATCCGACAGATACGCCCATGGTGTAGGTGCGTGGTATGGGATAGACAGCTCCCGGAGTTTCTGGGTCAATGCCCGAATAATTGGTGATAGTAAGCAAATTGTTGACCGTGAACGAAACAGACAAGGAACTGATGGGAGTACGTTTCATCCATTTGCCTTCGAAGTTGTAGTTGACCATTAAGGAATTGAGTTTGAAGTATGATACATTTTCCATCATGGACGCCCGCGTGATGTGGCGACTTGTAATCATGTAGTTATTCAATCCCAAATAATCTCCGTAAGCGTCGATGATGCGAGGTTTCCCATCGGTGATGGGGTTGTCGGGTGTCCAACGATGGCTGGCATCTTTTGATACATTCAAATGGTTCGAATAGAGATCGTTGTCCTGAGTCGGAATATCCTCTATTTTGTTTCCTTCGACCTCCCTGTAATCGGCAGGCGACTCTATGTTGTTCACAATCTTGCCATTGATGGAGTAGGAACCTCCCAAGCTCAGACTGACTCCTTTGTAGCCCACAGTGATGGAATATCCACCGTTTGTGGGTGCTGTCGAAGTGCCTAAGTAGAATGCATAGTTTTCAGCAATAGCACGGTCGGAGGCACTTTGCATGACTACATCAGGACGTACTTCGTAGGTGTAGATGCCATATTTAGGGTCTATTCCCTGTACTTTTCCACTGATGATTAAGTTCAACGGATAGCCTACATAGGTTGTTCCCCAAATGGATGGATTGGAGTAATCATATTCTAAGAGCTTGTTTCGGTTGTAGGAGATGTTGGCAGTGGCCGACAGTTTCCAATCTTTGGTATTCAAGATATGCCCTGTAATGCTTAGTTCTGCTCCTTGGTTCAACAGTTTCGAAGTGTTGAAACTTTGTGTGCTGAACCCTGTCGTGTAGGGAACAGTGACAGATGTTACGGCATCACTGGTGCGGCGGTCATAGATTTCGCCAGACAGGCGCAGGCGGTCATCGAAGAAGCCGATTTCGAGGCCTAGCTTCATGTCGCGGGTCTTTTCCCAGCGCAAGTTGGGGTTGGGTGCATTTTTGATGCTGCCGATGCGGAAGTTTTCGGAGTCCGTACGGCGGAAGCTGGATTCATAATCCATCACCAACTGTGGATAGACGCTCTTGTTGATATTGCCGGTATAACCGAAGGCGGCACGCAGGCTCAGGCTGCTCAGGATGGGTTTCAGCGGCTCCATGAAGGGTTCTTGGCTGATGTTCCATCCCAAGCCCAGCGAGCCGGTCGGGTTGAACTGTTCGTCACTGCCGAAATTGTTCGAACCGTCGGTGCGGGCTGTCAAACTCAGTATATAGCGTTCTTTCAGTACGTAGTCCAACGAGAAGTAGAATGAAGCAAAGGCATCCTCCAGGATGCTTTGTCCAGAAAGTCCGTCCATGATGGAAGCGTATGAGAGCATGTCTCCGTATTCCAGTTTGTCGCCTTCCGGGAAAACTGGCATGGCCGAGTTGCCTGACACGGGGTCATAGCCGTAGCGTTTCTCGTAGATGCTCTTGGAATATTGGCCACGTATTTCAGCACCACCCAGCAGACTGATGTAGTGGTCGTCGGCGAATGTGGTGAAATAGTGTAACTGCCCACGCAGGTTGTAGTTGGTGTTGTAGGCGGAGTTTTGCAGGATAGAACCATATTTTCTTTCGGATTTGATGTTACTCCCTTCAAATCGGCGATCTGTCCAAGCTGCATAGGTGTTTGCTCCGTTGATATTGTCGCTCGAATTGGTGACATAACCGAAAGAAGCCAGTCCTTCAAAAGACAGGTTGTCGAGTATGTTCACTGTCAGGTTGGCAATCAGTGAGGACGAGAAGTTCTTGGTCTTGTTGGAGGTCTCATTGATTTCCCGCATGATGTTGAATCCTTCAGCTGGTAAAGGGATTTCATAGGAGCCGTTGATTAAGGCTAGATTGAAATAGGTGTTATCTGCAGCATAGGAGCCATCTTCGTTGTAGACCCGTTCGTAGGGATTGGCGAAGTAGGCATAGGTGTACGGGTTGACGTCTGCTGAGGGTGAGTTGGCTTCCTGCATGGCCATGTCGAATGAAAAGCCCAGCTTCACGCGCTTGTTGGGCTTGATGTCCAGTTTGGCGCTTACGTTGTAACGGTCGTAATCCGTTTTCTTTTGCAGGCCATTGTTTTGGCTGTAGCCCAAGGACACGTAGTAGGTGCTCTTTTCCGAACCGCCTGACAGGGACAGGTAGTGGTTTTGAGAAACGGAGTTTTGGAAAAGTTCTTCAAACCAGTCTGTGCTGTGCCTGCCCAACCGGACGATTTCGGCATCCTGTTCCTCTTTGGTCATTCCGGCATATTGGCCATAGCCCGAACGAATCATGCCCACGATACCCACAACCGGGTAACGGACGTTGGTGGTGGCATGGTCGGCAAAGCGTTGTGCCGAGAATTCATCCCACAGCTCTTGTTCCCAGGCCAGTTTTTGCTGGGAATTCATCAAGCCGGCATCCCGCGACGGAGCCGTTACGACCGAGACGTTGGCCGAATAGTTGAGGCGCATCTTTCCTTCTTGGCCGCGCTTGGTGGTGACCACGATGACACCTCCGGCAGCCCGTGAGCCATAGATGGCGGCAGCTGAAGCATCCTTCAGCACGGTGACAGACTCAATGTCGTTGGGGTTGATTCCGGAGATGCCGTTGCTGAAGATGTTGTTGAAGTTTCCGGCGCGGATTTCGTTGCTGGAAATGGTCGGGATGTCGTGTTGCAAGGGTACGCCGTCGACCACCCACAGCGGGTCTGCATTTCCGGTGATGGTGTTTGTTCCGCGGATGCGCACTTTGGCCGTTTCGCCCGGTCGTCCGGACACAGCTTTGATGTCGACACCGGCGATTTTGCCTTGCAGCAACATGTCGATGTTGGCCGTTGGTGCTCCTTGGAGATCTTTGGCAGACAAGGTGGTCAGCGAGCCGGTCGTGCGGTTCTTGGTCGTACGCGAGTAACCGGTGATGACCACTTGGTCGAGTTCTGAGTATGATTCCGTCAACATGATGTTGCCGGTGACAGGTCTGGTCACACGGATGGAATGGGGATTCATGCCCAAGTAGTGGATTTCTACCAGCGCATTGGGCAGAACCTTGATGGAAACTTCGCCGTTTTCATTTGATTGGGCGACAGGTTTGCCATCGACTTTTACAGTAGCTCCCGGCAAAGGTGTGCTGTGGTTGTCCACGATTACGACTTTCACGAGAATGCCTTCTTGCCTTTTCCCGTAGGATTCTTGAGCGGACAATCCGGCGATGGCCAGACTGCAACACACGAACATGGGTGTTCTTAAGGATGTTAAACTCATAAGCTCTCTCTGTTTTTATTGGTGATTAATAATGTTTATGTCTCTGCGTGAGGCATGCAACAGATGCTCCACGAAATAGTAGCGAATCAGGTTTATGTAATATTCATCCATGACGCCGTGGTCTTTTCCAGGCAGGACAAACATGTCGAAGCGCTTGTTTGCCTTGATGAGCGCATGGGCCAGGCGGTAGGTCGATGAAGGAGGCACGTTCTTGTCCACATCGCCGGTGATGAGCAGCAAGTCGCCCTTCAGGTTTGCGGCCAGTTCCATGTTGGTCGGAATCTTGGAGGTGAAGACCGTGCGGCGGGTCACGCTGTCTTGTCGGGCTTCCACGCCGTGGAAGATTTCTCCCCACCACTGGATGTAGATGTTGTTGTCGTGGTTGCCGGAAGCTGCCACGCCCACTTTGAAAAAGTCCGGATAGGTCAGCATGGCGGCCACCGTTTGGAATCCTCCGCCTGAATGTCCGTAGATACCCACCCGGTCGAGGTCGATGTATGGGTGGGTTTTGGCCAGCTCTTCAATGACGTGCTTGGTGTCGGCCAGCGGATAATCGCGCAGGTTGCCGTAACCGTAGCAGTAGAAGTCCCGTCCGCGCAGGGGCGAACTGCCGCGCGGTGCTACGTTGATGACGATGAATCCCAGTTCGGCCAGTGACTGGTTGCCGTTGTCGTCGATGACGAACGATTGAGGTATCTGGTCGTCTTGCGGTCCGGGATAGACATTGGTTATCAGCGGATACTTGCGTCCGGGGTCAAGGTCTGAGGGCAAGTACATGATTCCGTACAAATCAGTTTGGCCGTCGGCTGCCTTCAACTTCAGCAACACAGGAGGACGCCAGCCGGCTGCAAGCAGTGCCGTGCCGTCGGCTTCTTCCACCAGGTGACTGCGCGACGGGTGTTCGACGGAGAGTGCGCGAGTGACAGGCAGGCAGTCGACACGTGAATATTTGTCTACGGCATACCGTCCGTCCGGCGAAAGACTGAGTTCGTGATTTCCGTTTCCCGGCGTCAGCAAGGTCTGTTTCTTCCCGTCGAGCGAGGCTTTATAATAAAAGGTATAATAAGGGTTGATGCCCGGTTCGTTGCCATAGCCGGCAAAGACAATCTCGTTTCTTGCCGAGTCGATTCTGACGATGTTTCCCGCCACCAGCTGGTCGCCTTGGGTCACGCGGTTGAGCAGGCGGCCCTGGCTGTCGTAGAGGTAATAATGGCCCTTTCCGGTCCGTTCAGACCACCACAGGATGCGTTTGCCTCCAAGCAGCACGCGGTAGCCGGAAAGTGTCAGGTTGATGTGCGGGCTGACCGTTTCCGAGATGACTTCGGTTACGGTGCCTTCAGCCACATTCACCCGGCATAAGTCCAGGCTGTCGGCCCGGCGATTGCGGCGGGTGAAGTAGAGGGCCTCGTTCGAGCGATAAGTCCCCAGGTCGACTTCTTGGTCGGGATACTTGTCGATGGGCAACAGACGGCCTTCCCCCTTGTCTGCGTCATACCAGAACAGGCGATAACGGTTTACGCCGGCATCTCCGGGCATAGGCATCTTGAAGGTGTTCGTGCGCGGCCGTCCGGGCGTGAGCGAGTTGATGAGGCTGAGCTCCTGCACTTCGCTCTGGTCTTTCAGCAGGTAGAGATAGCGGTGCCCGAGCCAGAAACCACGCGAGTGGGAAGGCAGCGTGTCGTTGGCAAAACGGTAGGTGTAAGAGGCATTTTCCTTGCCGTCAGTGGTCACCTGTTTCACTTGTCCGGTGCGGTTGTCACGGACAAACAAGTTGTAGCCGCTTCCCATCATCGTGAAGGCTGAGTCGGGAGAATGGTAATTCCCGCTGAAGGTTACTTCATGGCCGGAAAGCGATGCCGGTTGGTCGGCAAGGGACAATGTACCCTTGCGGATGTCGCAGACCAATGTCTTTTGGTCGTGGCTTATGTAGAATCGGTCTGTACGTCCGTCCCAGAAACTTAGTCCGGAGAGGTGGAAGGCCTTACTGTCAAGCGTGTCGCCGGTCAGCCGGGCATAGCGGTTTATGAAGCCTTCAATGTCTTTGACCAACGGCGTTTTGCGTCCGGTGCGGGCATCGAAGAGATAGTAAGTGTTGGTGTCGCCTTGCTTCACGTCGTAGTAGAAGCAGGATGTTCCCTTAATCCAGTTCGGGTAGACAGAGCGTCCGCTCATGCAGGGTTCGAGGGAAGAAGCCGACAGCTTTTCGACCTTCTCCCAATCGACAGTCTGGCCGTTGACTATGAGCAGACTGAGGACAAAGGTCCCCAGCATGGTGAGAAATGGTTTCATTGTTTGTAATTCATTGCTGAGCGCACGGCAGCTTCTGCGTCGATGACTCCCGTCACGGAGAGTCCTTCTTGCTGTGGATGGCGTGCTGTTTGGATAAGGATTCGTTTGATGTCGGCAGCTTTGAGCTTGGGGAAGTAAGCACGGAGCATGGCCGCCACTCCGCTGACAATCGGTGCGGAGATGCTGGTCCCGTCGACCGGGGCATATTCGTTGCCCGGCATCACGGTCGTGATAGTTTCACCCGGGGCGAGTACGTCCACATGCGTCGCCCCATAATTGGAAAACGAGGACAGTCTCCCCTGTGCGTCTGATGCCCCTACGCGGAGAAAGTTGTCGAAGCGCTTGCCTTTCTTGTCGATGGCTGATGGAAAATAGGCGACGGAGTCCACATTGAGGTGGTTGTTTCCGGCTGCTTGGATGATAAGTACGTCCTTGGAGGCCGCATAAGCGATGGCTTCGTTTACCATGTCGGCTTGCGGCGAAGTGTATTTGCCCAGGCTCATGTTGATGACTTTGGCTCCATTGTCCACGGCATAGCGGATGGCAGAGGCTACGTCTTTGTCGTATTCATCCCCGTCGGCCGCGGCACGTAGAATCATCAGCCGCGCTTTCGGGTACACGCCGGCGGCCTCCGGGTGTCCGATGCCTTGTCCGGCGATTGCGCCAGCCACGCCTGTACCGTGCCCGCAACCCTCTGTTTGCAGGGTCGCGTTGCCGTAGAAGCGGTGGAGCGGATTGTCCGGTTCATTGTCGATGAGCAGATGCTTGTCCGGGTCTTTCTCGATTCCGCGCAGGCGCGTTTTCATGAGTTCGAGTTGGTCGTCATTCTTCTTGACCAGTTGTTCCCAGCGTTGTGACTTGTCTGCCTGGTAGAAGTCGGCCAGCAGGGTGTTGCATGCAGCCGCCCAGGTGTCGTCGGGCATAGGGAGCAACATCATTCCTCTGATTGTCAGCGTGTCTTTGCTTATATCCGGCATCTGTCCCAGAGCTGAGTCCAGGTAATGATAGGCTTGGTGTTTCATGGCGGTGTAGTTTGTGTACTTGATATAGTTCACAATGCCCGCCTTTTTCTTCATTTCTTCGTAGTATGCAAATTCTTTGGGATTTTCCACGGACGAACTGTCCGCATTTTTGTATTTGGGGTAGAGCCGTTTGAACTCTCTGTATTCTTCTGTCCCGGCAGAAGTCATGTTGAATGTCCCGTCTGTTGTCCCCAGGAAGTTCCATCCGTGCAGGTCGTCGACGTATCCGTTCTTGTCGTCGTCACGTCCGTTCATTTTTTCCTTCGGATTGTTCCAGAATGCAGGCCGTAGGTTTACGGATGTTGTGTCGACTCCCGAATCAATGATTCCCACGATGATTTCTTTGGCTTTGTGCCTGGGGTGTTTGGCCAGCAGATGGAGGGCCTCGTCCGAGCGTACGCCTTGGAGCGAATCGGTGTAGTGTTTGTGCCACCCCGGAGGAGGTGCTTGTGCACATAGGACGCCGGAAATTGCCAGCAGACAAACGAATGGAATAACTCTTCTATACATAATAAATATACTAAATAAAAAACTCTACTTTACTAAACCAAATGCAGCAGAATTCGGGGGGATTCGTACCGGGGAGATGGTTTGAATATAAACGGGACAGTGCGTCTTGAAATCTGCAATGATGCGAAGATACACAGAATATTTAAAGAAACAAGTTTTTATTGAATAAATTGATAATAAAATGATTGGAAACTTATTTTGTATTTTCGGTTTTTCTGCTGAACGATGATGTGAAAATGACAGGAAAACATCTTTTGTCCCGACATAAAATGCGGAAAATGGGATGTTAGGCTGACATACATGGACGGATTTCGGGAACAACCGGAGAAAAACGAGCCCTGAAAATCGTATGATTATGCAAAAGAAAAGGAGGAAATGAATGCGGACTGCATGAAAACACGGCCCTGGCTGCGTTGGGATACCTCTTTGCGGGAGCAAGACTTCCTTTGCAGGCGAGGACGGAAAGGAATCGGCCCGTGTCCGGAAAGGAATCCCCGCCGGCTTACCCTTCTTTCCGATCGTGGAAACAGTGTGTACAGCCCGGACGAAGCGGTTGCCGGAGGCTGGTTGGGTCTTTTTCTTGCGCGGGGAAGACCTGTCTTTGTGTTTCTGAAAGGGCGTAATGGATGGCTAAAGATGGCCGGATGCCGTTTGGTTCATGTTCTTTTGAGGAGAAATGGAGAGGATGTCTGGCAATGTGTATTTTACCTAAAGCCTGAGAATGGCCTTCTCCTGCACCGGTGTGCGTTCCGGCCCGAAAAACGGCGATTTCAGAAGCCTTCGTTTGTCAGATTGACAAAATGCCATAGGACAGACAGGAGTCGGAGCGAATCTGGATGGAAAATCATTGTGAATAGACGCAATCGACCTACCTGGCAGACATACAAAACGTGTTCTCAAACAAGCCCGTGCTGGGATATTTTTTCTGAAACCCCTATCTTTGTCTGTTTTAAGGGAAAGTTGTACCTTTCCGCTTTTATAAACAGAAAAAACATGGACGAACAATTTATACCGATTATAGAAAAAGCGCTGGGGCTGACAGCCCGGCAGGTGCGCAACACGCTGAAACTGCTCGACGAAGGGGCTACCATCCCTTTTATCAGCCGCTACCGGAAGGAAGCGACCGGTTTGCTTGACGAGGTGAAAGTGGGCGAGGTGAGCGATTGGAACGAACGGTTGAAAGAACTGGTCAAGCGCAAAGCAACCATCGTGACCGCCATCGAGGGGCAAGGAAAAATGACTGACGAACTGCGGAAACGTATCCAACAGTGTTGGGACGCGACGGAACTGGAAGACCTTTATTTGCCCTACAAGCCGAAGCGTAAGACCCGAGCCGAGGCGGCCCGGCAGAAAGGACTGGAACCCCTGGCCGTGATGTTGCTCATGCAGCGTGAGAACAGGCTGGAAGAGCGGGTGCAGGCTTTCGTGAAAGGCGATGTGAAAGACGTGGACGACGCGCTGAAAGGCGCCCGCGACATCCTGGCCGAGCAGGTGAGCGAAGACGAACGGGCGCGCGGGACGGTGCGGGCACAGTTTGCCCGCCGGGCCGTGATTACGGCCAAGGTGGTGAAGGGCAAGGAGGAAGAAGCTGCGAAGTTTCACGATTATTTCGATTTCAGTGAACCCCTGAAGCGTTGTTCTTCCCACCGTCTGCTGGCCATTCGCCGGGGCGAGGCCGAGGGTTTCCTGAAGGTGAACATCGCGCCGACCGACGACACCGAAGCGCTGGAACGCCTGGAGCGTCAGTTTGTCCGTGCGCGTAACGCTTGCGGGGAGCAGGTGGCTGCGGCTGTGACTGATGCTTACAAACGCCTGCTGAAACCTTCCATCGAGACAGAGTTTGCAGCCGGGAGCAAGCAGCGGGCTGACGAAGAAGCCATTCGTGTGTTTGCGGCCAACCTGCGCCAGCTCCTGTTGGCACCGCCGTTGGGTCAGAAGCGCGTGCTGGCCATTGACCCGGGCTACCGGACGGGATGCAAGGTCGTGTGCCTCGACGCGCAGGGCGGACTGTTGCACAATGAGACCATTTATCCTCATCCCCCGCGCAACGAGCGGGCACAAGCCGCGCGCAAACTCACGGCCCTGGTCGAACAATATGCCATCGAGGCCATCGCCATCGGCAACGGGACGGCCGGTCGCGAGACGGAAGAGTTCGTGTCCGGCCTGGCATATCCGCGCCGGGTGCAGGCCTTCGTGGTGAGTGAAGACGGGGCTTCCGTCTACTCTGCGTCGAAGACGGCGCGTGAGGAGTTTCCCGACTACGATGTCACGGTGCGGGGAGCTGTGTCCATCGGGCGCCGGCTGATGGACCCGCTGGCCGAGCTGGTGAAGATTGACCCGAAATCCATCGGCGTGGGGCAATACCAGCACGACGTAGACCAGGCTGCTCTGAAAAAGTCGCTTGACCAGACGGTGGTAAACTGTGTGAATCTGGTGGGCGTGGATGTGAACACGGCAAGCAAGCACCTGCTCACTTACGTTTCCGGCCTGGGACCGCAACTGGCCCAGAACATCGTGGACTACCGTGCCGAGCACGGCCCTTTCACTTCGCGCCGTGAACTCCTTCAAGTGCCCCGCATGGGGGCAAAGGCTTTTGAGCAATGTGCCGGCTTCTTGCGCATTGCCCAAGGGACGAACCCGCTGGACAATACGGCTGTCCATCCGGAGAGCTATCCGCTGGTGGAGCGTATGGCCTCCGACATGCACTGCACGGTCGACAAGCTGGTCGCAGACAAGGAACTGCGTGCCGGCATCTGCCTGGAGCGTTACGTGACGGAGAACGTGGGGATGCCCACCCTGACCGACATCATGCAGGAGCTTGATAAGCCCGGGCGCGACCGCCGGGAGTCCATCCAGGTGTTTTCCTTTGACCCCACAGTGCGCACGTTGGCTGATTTGCATGAAGGGATGGAGCTGCCGGGCATCGTGACGAACATCACGAACTTCGGCTGCTTTGTCGACGTGGGCATCAAGGAAAACGGGCTGGTGCATTGCTCCCAACTGGCCGACCGCTATGTGGCTGACCCCACAGAAGTGGTCCGTATCCACCAGCATGTGCGGGTGAAGGTGCTTGCCGTCGACGCCGAACGCAAACGCCTCTCGCTGTCAATGAAAGGAGTGGGAAAGAAATGAAGAATGAAGAGTGAATAATGAAGAATAGCCTTGCGGCGTATGGAACTATATGCACTCTTCACTCTTCACTTTTCATTCTTCATTTCCTCCAGCAGGCCTGTACAAGCGTCTTCGAGAATGTCGAGCACATTCTCGAAACCGGATGCGCCGCCATAATACGGGTCGGGCACGTAGTCGACCACCTTTAGGCGGCAATAGTCGGCCATGCGGCGTATTTTCTGTTCTTCCTCGATGCCGGGAGCACGGTCGCGCAGGTTGTCGATGTTGCGGTCATCCATGCCGATGATGAGGTCAAAGTCATAGAAGTCGTCTGTCGTCACGGGACGGGAGCGATGGGTGAGCGTGTAGCCTCTCCGTGCGGCATGGGCCCGCATGCGCGGGTCGGGCAGTTCGCCCTGGTGGTAACTCAGGATACCCGCGGAGTCCACGCGGATGTCCTTTTCTAATCCGGCACGACGGATGAGTGTGCGCATGATTTCTTCGGCTGCCGACGAGCGGCAGATATTTCCTAAACAGACAAAAAGTATATTCATTCGTTTATTGCTTTAAGTCGGGTCTACGTCATAATATACCACCAGCGAGCGGAAGCGTTCGTCTTCGATGAGCTGGCGTTGGACGGATAGCAGGTAGTCGCGTACCTTCGTTCCCGACATGTTCAAGTCCAGTTTAATTACGATTTTCTTGATGAAGAGCATCTGGATGCGGCCCACGGGCGGCTTGTCCGGGCCCAGCACCTTGTCGCCGAAAGCCGTGCGCAGCCAGGCGGCGAGCGTGTCGGCTGCCTGAGTGACCACGTCTTCCTTGCGGTGTTTCAAGTAGACATAGATGAAGCGGCAGAAAGGCGGGTAGTGGAAGAGTTTGCGTTCGGCCGTCTGGTCTTCATACATTTGCTTGTAGTCGTTGGTGACCACTTGGTGGATGACCGGCAGGTCGGGCGATTTGGTCTGGAGGATGACCAGTCCGCGCTTGTCGCGCCGTCCGGCACGCCCCGCCACTTGCGCCATGAGTTGGAAGGCGCGTTCGTGGGCGCGGAAGTCCGGATAGTTGAGCATATTGTCGGCATTGAGGATGCCCACGACGCTCACATGGTCGAAGTCCAGTCCCTTGCTCACCATCTGCGTGCCGATGAGGATATGCGTTTTGCCGGCTTCGAAGTCGGCGATGATGCGTTCGTAAGCCGAGCGGCTGCGCGTCGTGTCGAAATCCATGCGTGCCACCTTGGCGTCGGGGAAAATCTCTCGGATGTTGTCTTCAATCTTTTCCGTGCCGAATCCCCGGTTCACCAGTTCCACGCTGCCGCAAGCCGGACAGGAGCGGGGGACGGCATACGTGTAGCCGCAGTAGTGGCATGTCAGTTGGTTCAGTCCTTTGTGGTAGGTGAGACTGACGTCGCAGTTCTTGCACTTCGGCACCCACCCGCACACCTTGCACTCGATCATCGGGGCGAATCCGCGCCGGTTCTGGAAGAGGATGGCCTGTTCGTGGCGTTCCAGAGCTTGCCGCACGGCAGCCAGCAGTTCGGGTGAGAACGGGCCGTTCATCATCTTCTTTCGAGCCAGTTCCTTGATGTCAACAATGCGTATCTCTGGCAGGCGGATGTCCTTGTAGCGTTCGTTCAGTGTGACAAGGCCGTACTTTCCGGCCAGCGCGTTGTGATAGCTGTCAATGCTGGGAGTCGCTGTGCCGAGGAGCACTTTGGCGCCGTAGATGGAAGCCAGCATGATGGCCGTGTCGCGGGCATGGTAGCGCGGGGCAGGGTCTTGCTGCTTGTAGGTTGTCTCGTGTTCCTCGTCCACGATGATAAGTCCCAGGTTGTGGAAAGGCAGAAACACCGATGAGCGTACACCGAGGATGATGTCGTAGTGTCCTTCGGAGCGGAGTTGCTTTTGCCAGATTTCCACCCGTTCGGCATCGGGGAACTTCGAATGATAGATGCCGATGCGTCCTCCAAAGACACGTTTCAGACGTTCGGTGATTTGCGTCGTGAGGGCGATTTCGGGAAGCAGGTAGAGCACTTGTTGTCCGTTTTCGATGGCTTGCCGGATGAGATGGATGTAGATTTCCGTCTTTCCGCTGGAGGTGACACCGTGGAGCAGGCAGACGTTTTTCTCCCGGAAGTGGCTGAGGATGGCATCATAGGCTGCTTGTTGGGCAGGATTGAGAGGATTGATGGCGACCGTGCGCGTCTGTTCGCGGTCAAGCCGTCCCACTTCGTATAGGTAGGTCTCGAAGATGCCTTTCTCCACCAATCCGTTGAATATCGTTGGGGTGGCATCCGCCCGCGTGAGCAACTCTTTCTTGCTCACTTCGCGCAGCGAGGCTTTGTCCGTGAAGAAGCCCGACAGTTCGAGGTATTTCATCAGCAATGCCAATCTTTTCGGTGCGCGTCCCAGTTCGTCGAAGAGCTGGTGCAAACGCTCTTCTGTCTGGCAGTCCGGGGAGAGCTTCACGCGTATTTCCGTCTTGGGCTTGTAGTTGCGTTTGAGTTCTTCCTTCACGCTGATAGCTCCTTTGGCCAGCAGGTTGTTGATGACAGGCAGGATGTTGCGTGTTACATTGAGCCTTTTCTCCAACTGGGTGATACATTGTTCTGGGTCTTGTGTCAGGAGGTCAAGCACTTGCTGTTCGCGTGGGGTGAGCGGCGTGGTGGCTTCATAGTCCGGATTGGCCGTCACGATGGTCTCGCTTTCCAGTTTCATGCCCGAAGGCAGGGCAGCCTTGTAGACATCCCCCATCGTGCAGAGATAGTAGGACGCCATCCATTTCCACAGCCGGAATTGCTGCGGAAGCAAGACGGGGCGCGTGTCGAGCACCTCAGTCACCTCTTTTATCTCATAACCCTCGGGAGGACAGTAGTGTACATTGGCCACCAGGGCTGTATAGAACTTCTTTTTTCCGAAGGGAACAATCACACGACTGCCCGTCTGCACTTGTCCTTCGAGGGATTCAGGCAGCGAGTAGGTGTACCAGTTGGCCAAGGGCAATGGCAAAAGAACATCAATGTAGTGTTTCATGGATTCAAGTCAACTGTTCGACAGCCTCCGGAGAGAGACCGGTGATTTGCGCTATCAAATCGGTGGCAATGCCTGCGGCTTTCATGCCGCGTGCGTTTTTAAGCCGTTCTTCTTCTTGCCCTTTTTCCATACCTTTCTCCAACCCTTTTTCCATACCTTCGGCCAAGCCCTCTGCGCGGCCTTTCTCTTCAGCATAAGCTGTCACGGCCAACTTGTCGCGATAGACTTTAATGCTTTCGTCGTATTTCATGCGGTCTTCCTTGCTCATGGCTGCGATGTCCACGATTTGTTCCAACCGCTGGAAGACAGCGTTGCGTGCCTTGAAGGGCAACCGTTGCAGTTTTTCCATATTTTTCAGTACATAAATCCAGCGTTCAAAATCAGTTTTGCATTCCTCTTCTTCTTTTGTGCAGTAACAACAGGGAGCTGCAGTTTCTACTTCTTAAGTTCAGGATAGCTGATGCGCGTGTGGTAGACAGCTTTCAGCTTTTCTTTGAACAAGGCTTTGATGGTCGAGATGTCCTTGAACGTGATGGGACACTCCAGGAAGAACCCGTCGTTCATCTGGCTGTCGATAATCTTGTCCACCAGTCCGTTGATGCTTTCCTCGGTGTATTCCTTGAGGCTGTGTGAAGCCGCTTCCACGGAGTCGGCCATCATCAGGATGGCCTGTTCGCGTGTCCAGGGATTCGGGCCCGGGTAGGTGAAGATGCTTTCGTCGACAGCTTCGTCGGGATGTTCATTTTTATAGGAGATGTAGAAATACTTTGTCTTCCCATGCCCGTGGTGGGTGGAGATGAAGTCGCGTATTACTTTCGGCAAGTTGTATTTCTCAGCCAGCTTCAAGCCGTAGGTCACGTGGTTGATGATGATTTGTGCGCTTTGTTCGTAGCTCAGGTTCTTGTGCGGGTTGACACCGCTTTGGTTTTCGGTGAAGAACACCGGATTGCCCATCTTCCCTATGTCATGATAGAGCGCTCCCGTACGCACCAGTTGGCTTTTTGCACCGATTTTGTTGGCTGCCTCGGCCGCGAGGTTGGCCACTTGCATGGTGTGTTGGAACGTGCCCGGTGCCACTTCCGACAGTTGGCGCAGCAGCGGGTGGTTGATGTTGGACAGTTCGACGAGGGTCACGTTGGAAGTGAAGCCGAACATCTTCTCCAGCACGAACAGGAACGGATAGGTGAACAGCAGGAGCACGCCATTGATGAGGAAGTTGAAATACATCGGCACGTTGAGCTTCGTCAGGTCATTTTCCGTGATGAGTTCGTAGGCGAAATACGTCAGGCAGTAACACAGCGTGATGATGAAGGCCGTGCGGAACAGTTGCGAGCGTTGCGAGAGGTCGCGCAGGCTGTGGATGGCCGCCAGGCCGCCGATGACTTGCAGGAGGAGGAAGTCATACGGATAGCGCAGGACGACGGAGCAGATGAGGATGGTCGTCATGTGGGCCATGAAGGCCGTGCGCGAATCCATGAACACGCGGACGGCAATGGGCAGGATGGCCACGGGCAACATGTAGACGCTCAGGAAGTCGTAGGCCACCATCAGCGACGTGATGATGGGGAACACGGTCGTCAGCGAAATGAGCAGCAGCAGGCTGCGCTTGCGCTCGAAGTAGTCACGGCGGAACAGCTCCAGGTAGATGAAGAACGCCCCCATGAAAATGCCCACGAAGAGGAATTGTCCCAGCCAGATGAGACGTTGTTGGCTGCTCGTGTCGCTGCGTTTCAGCGATTCCTTTTCGTAGGACAGCAGTTTGTTGTAGATGTCGTCGGTCACGATGTCGCCGCGGTCGACGATTTTCTCTTCGCGCAGCACCATGCCCTTGGCCGTGGAGATGCTCCCCAGCAGTTCCTTGCGTGACGTTTCCGACTTCTCTTTGTCATACGTCAGGTTGGCCGCGATGTAGTCGTTGAGGTTGCATTGCTGCAACACGTTCTTGTTGTAGCGCAGCGTGTCGGCGTTGATCAGGTATTCGTAGGCATCCTTCACGGTGAACAGCTCGTCGGCCCTGCGTGTGCTGGCCATGTTTTTTTCCACGATTTGCACATGGGTCGCTCCCCACCCGGCGATGCTGTCCGCGTCGACGTTGGAGATGACGCCCCGCCGGTAGATGTCGGCCAGCGTCTTCTCGATATGCGTCAGGTAGTATCCGTTGGGCACGTGGAACATGTGCCCGTTGTTTGCCTGCAATTTCATCAGTTGCTGTTCGCTCACGCTTTGGTCCAGGTCATAATAGGGCTGGAACAGCTTGAGCACACTGTCTTCCTCATGCTTCACCGAGGCTTCATCCTTGTAGATGGGGAAGTCGAAAGTCGCCACCAGTTGGCCGTAGCGCCAGGGCTTGCCTTTGTCAAACTGGTAGTTGAATTTTCCGTCGCTGGGCATGAAAGAGACGATGAGGACGACAGATGCCAGGTAGACAATGCTCTTGTAGAGAATGTCTTTGTATGAAGATGGTTTCGTGCTCATAATATAGAGATATGAAGTCGATTAGTTCGTGCGAATATACGGAAAAAAACGATAGGCGCAGGCATCCGCAGGGTGAAAATCCGCTGTCACGTCTCCGGAGCGCGTCGGCCACTCCCGTGCACTGCCCTTCCCGCCTTCAGGTCTTGTCCGGCCGTTTGTAGATTTTTTTCTCAGATGCAATCCGGTTTTCCCTGCATCCGTTTACTTTCCTTCGTCGCGCCGTTCCGTCGTGTCGGAGGCGGATGGAGGCTGGTTGCCGTGGCCTTTCTCCTTGTTTGTAACAAGCTGTTTTTCAATGCCTGTCTGCGGGGCTTAACACCGTCCTTGTCTACCCTTCTTTCCGCTCTCGCTTACCCTCCTTTCCGTGGTCGGGCGGAGTCTATTCCGTCCTTGCCTCGGATAGAGGCTTCGCATGGCTGTCGTCTGCATCGGGGAGAACGGGGAAGGACGTCGGGCGACAGAAAAACTTGTTCGTTGTAAATCAAAATCATTTTAGAAACTGTTTTGGATAAAAAAAGTATATATAAACAGCCGGGATACACACCGGGTGGGGCTGTCACGTCCGGGTGGGAAGACTATGGAAAACAGTCCCTATCATCCGGAACATCGCACGCATGTCCCTGCCTCTCGTTCGCTATCATTTTTGACAATATCTCCCCAAAAGGGCGGGACAAGTTTCGGCGGACATAATGAGGATATTCGATCTTGCGTTTTCCCTCTTATCTTTTAACAGCGAAAAGTTTCATTTTATTGTATAGACTCCTTATCTTTGCCATCGCAATCCCGTTCGTTGTTGCGGCTGTGGCGTCCTGAATGCGCTAGACGGAAGTACCTATGTGACGCGCGTTTGCATCTTATCAACACTTGAAAAGTTTCTCGTTTGACCGTCATGGGCAGAGGGGGAGTCTATGTTGTATAAAGATGTGAAGCGAACGGGGAGGGTGTAATCGCTTACTGATTCCGAAATCTTATGATGACCGACGAGCAGGCAACCACCGAATGGCTGCCCGTGCGTACTTTATATAATAAGGAGCTCTATCTGGCCGACTTCCTGCTCGACGAACAGATAGAATATTTCCTTCCCTTCAAATATGAACTTGTGGACGCTAAGACCGACGGAGTGGAGTGTGTCCGCCGGCTTGTCCCTGCCATCCACAATTTGGTTTTCATCCATCATGCCTATGATCGCCAGTGGTGCATTGAGCTGATGCGTCGTTGCCCCGTGGAGTTCTATTTCTTCAAGCGCGAACGTGCCGGCCTCGACTATGCCACCATCTCCCACCGCGAGATGGAGATTTTCATGCGTGCCTGCGACCCCCGTCTGACAGGCACCCGCTTCATCGACCCCGAACTGCTCCGTGAGAAAAAGTTTACCCGTGTCCGCGTCGTCAAGCCCGGTCCTCTCTATGGCCTGGAAGGCGACTTCATCCGCTTCGGCGGCCGCCACTACATCGCTGTACGCGTGAATGGCAGTGCCGCATTGCTGAAAGTGAGCTGGACTTGGTGCGAGGGGATAGAGTGAGGACAGAGAATAGGTGTGAGAAAAGATAGAAATAAATGTCCTGTTGTTCATTCGGATGTGTCATTCGAATGTTGAGAGTGTGAGAATCTGTGATTCGTAATCGAAAAGTCTGTTTTCGGATTTGTAAATCCTTATACTCGGATACCTTCGGATGGCACATCCGAAGGAACAGAGGAAAGATAGAAATGAATGTCCTGTTGTTCGTTCGGATGTGTCATCCGAACGTTGTAAGTATGAGAATCTGTGATTCGGAATAGAATAGTCAAGCGTCGGATTTGGAAATCCTCATACTCGGAAACCTTCGGATGGCACATCCGAAGGAACAAAAGTTCTTTTGTACAAATTTGATAGATTGACCGATGAAAGTTTCAGAACCATCAACAGCTTATAATGCTTCAAACCTTCAGAGACTGAAGGAAGAGTTGATTGCTTCGATTGATGCCCTGATGACGAAAAGGCATTGAAGCAATGTCTGATGCTCTTGCACGCTTCTGGAATGCCGTGTGTCTATACGGATGCTGAGTTCAAACATGTGTTAGAACTTTCAGAAGCTGAGGGATTGGCTGCGGACGAAGAAGTCGAAGTTATGTTTTCTAGATGGAAAAGCTGATTGTGAAATGGAATAAAAAGGCTTTGGAGCAATTTGAATCTATTGCTTTTTGTAGAAATTCAAAACAGCTTCTTCGTGTTGTATGGTTAAGATAAAATCTATATCTTTGTCTTGCATACTAAAAGGTCGGATAATATGAGTGCAAGCAGTGTGATAGATATGTATATGCAGGTTTTGTCTTCTTTGTCTGATGATGAAAAGTTAGATTTGATAGTGAAACTGACAAATTCTCTTCGTCAAAAAAGGAAGAAGAAAATCGAAAAGACGGATATGTCCGTGTTTGATTGCTTCCATGAGGATTGGGGAGGTGAAGGCTCCTCTGAGGAGGTAGCAGATGCTTTGCGCAAAGCGCGTCATTTTGAACGTGAAGTTACATCTTGGTAAGTCTTGACTTTTCTATGAAGCAATATCTTTTGGATACAAACATTTGCATTTCCATGTTTAAGAACAAGCAAGGAATACGAGAAAAGATACTGGATGTGTCTTTAACAAATTGTTTTGTCTCAGAAATTACGCTTGCAGAGTTATTTTATGGAGCTGCAAAAAGTGGAAGAGAGGAACATTTTAAGGATGTGGAAATGGTAATCCGTATGTTCAAGGTTTTGCCGGTATATCCTTGTTTACGACTTTATGGCGGAATGAAGGCAGAATTGGAAGCAAAAGGAATGCGTATAGATGAATTTGATTTATTAATAGGCGCAACGGCTGTTTTCAATAAGATGGTTATGGTAACATCGAACGTGAAGCATTTTGAGCGTATTCCGGAGATTCAAATAGAAAATTGGTGATTCGTTATTCGTTTTAGTCCGTTCGGATGTGTCATCCGGACGTTGTGCATATGAGAATCTGTGATTCGGAATAGCAATATTCAAGTCTCGGATTTGAAAATCCTCACACTCGGAAGCCTTCGGATGGCACATCCGAAGGAACAAAAGGAACAAAGCATGTTGATACTTCCTAAATATCGTTTTACTTCAACTACTCTTTATGTTGTTGCTTTTCGTGCGACGATGATGAAAGGGTGATATGAACGCCTATTTTGCGGAATGCCATTGTAGTTCGTTCGGATGTGTCATCCGGACGTTTTGAGCATGAGAATCTATGATTCGCAATCGAAAAGTCAGTTTTCAGATTTGAAAATCCTCATACTCGGGAACCTTCGGATGGCACATCCGAAGGAACAATAAAAGGGAAAACTGAATGAACAAGGCAATGGATTTGAAAGACCATATCTTGTGTGACTTGTATTTTGTCACTTCTACGGTGGTTGATTGGGTCGACATATTTACCCGTCCTAAATACAAACATATCGCGGTCGATTCACTTGTTTATTGCCAGCAACATAAAGGGCTGGATATTTATGCCTGGGTGCTGATGACCAATCATATTCACATGATAGCCGGGACTCGTGACGGAGTTTTGCTGTCCGACATCTTGCGTGATTTCAAGAAGTTTACCAATCGTCGTATCTTGTCGGAATTGGAAAATGACCAACAAGAAAGCCGAAGGGATTGGATGCTCGACCGTTTTCAGTTTGCGGCAGCCAATGACCGGAAAATAGAGAAGTTTCATTTTTGGCAGGAAGGCAATCATGTAGAGGATATTTGGTCCGTAGATTTTTTCAAGCAGAAATTGAATTATATTCATCAAAATCCGGTTCGTCAGGAGTTGGTAGCTCAGCCTCATGAATATTTATACAGTTCGGCCATTGATTATGCTGGAGGCAAAGGAATGCTTAAAGTAGAAGTTATATCGAACATCCTGTAAAATTGTTTTTTATAGTTCATTCGGATGTGTCATCCGAATGTTGAGAGTATGAGAATCTATGATTCGCAATCGAAAAGTCTGTTTTCGGATTTGAAAATCCTCATACTCGGAAACCTTCGGATGGCACATCCGAAGGAACAGGGGAGAAATTATATCGAACATCCTGTAAAATTGTTTTTTGTAGTTCGTTCGGATGTGTCATCCGAATGTTGAGAGTATGAGAATCTGTGATTCACAATCGAAAAGTCTGTTTTCGGATTTGTAAATCCTCATACTTGGACGCCATCGGATGACACATTCGAAGAAATAGAGAGAATGTTAAACATTTTGGAGATTGTGTGACTAAAAATGTTTTGCTTTAATGATAAATATAGGAGGTGAAAAATAAAATATTTATGCGTCATTAAGTTGATAATAAAATTAAAAACTAATCTTATTGATTGAATATAATCTTTTTGTAGTTAATGATACAGTTTATAAAAAAATTCTTTTCTGGTAATCAACGAACTGTTACTGTAAAAAAAAATATAGTAGGTTCTCTTTTTATTAAAGGAGTAAGCATCTTAATATCATTAATGCTTGTACCTATGACTTTAGGATATGTATCTTCTGAATTGTATGGAATATGGCTTACTCTATCTTCTGTTATAGTATGGTTAGGATTTTTAGATGTCGGGTTTACATTAGGATTGAAGAATAAATTGGCTGAAGCAATAGCACTAAAAGATTTTGTAAAAGGAAAGTCATTGGTTTCTACGACTTATTTTATGATGGTTTTGATATTTGTCCCTTTATGCATTATATTGTTATTTTGTTTACCTCATGTTAATTGGGCGAAATTTCTTAATATAAATGAAACCTACAATGCTGAGATCATACAAGTACTTTATGTATTGGTTGTTTGTTTCTGCTTACAGATGATTGTTAATGTGCTAACTGCGGTGGTTTCTGCCTATCAAAAGGTTGCACTTGCTTCAGTTTTCCCTGTAATAGGGAATTTCTTAGCCTTATTAATTATTTATATGATGACTAAATACAGTCCTCCTTCTTTAGTTAATTTGGCTTTAGCTGTGTCTGTAATGCCCATATTGGTTGTGATTATAGCTTCTGTTATATTATTTCGACATGAATTTAAAGCGGTGTCACCTAGTGTGCATTATATACAAAAGAACTATATAAAAGATCTATGGAATTTGGGCTTCAAGTTCTTTTTTATTCAGATTCAAATTGTGGTATTATATCAATGCACGAATATATTGATTTCAAATGTGGCAGGCCCTAATGATGTTACTTCTTATAATATAGCTTATAAATATATGAGTGTGGCTATGATGCTGTATACTATAATATTGTCTCCTTTGTGGCCTGCATTTACGGATGCTTATACAAAAAAAGATTTTCAATGGATGAGAAATATATATAAGAAGATGACATATATTTATTATATGTCGGTTGTTCTTTTGATAGTTATGGTAATTGTGTCTCCAATAGTCTATAAAATATGGATTGGAGAAAAGGCTATTGTTCCGTATTCTATGACTCTAGTTGTCGCGCTATACATGGTAATTAATTCTTGGGATGCTTTACAAGTTCAATTAGTTAATGGTATAGGTACAGTGAAATTGCAAACTTATATTGTTATTGTTGGGCTGGTATTGCATATACCTCTTTCTTTATTCCTTGGTAGATATATAGGAGCTGCAGGGGTTGTATGTTCAATGATTATAATAAATATAGTCTATGCCACTTGTTTTACGATTCAGATACGAAAGATATTGTCGCAAAAAGCAGCAGGAATCTGGATTAAATAATTTTTTTGGATAAATATTAAACTAAAACTGTAATAAGGGATGTCGTTAATAACTTGTTTGAAAAAAATCCGTCGTGCATACATGTATGTAATGCGTAGTTTTGTTTCTAAATCAGAATTAGCATATTGCGCAGCTAATTCTGTTTTAGAAAATCCTGTGTGGTTTGAAAATCCGCAAAACATATATTTATATGAAAATACAAAAGTTAGGAATAATGTAACTATAATAAACTCTCCCAATGAAAAGGTTTATATAAAAAAATATTCAGCTATAGCAACGAATGTTACTATGATTACTAATAGTCATCGTTCTACGGTTGGTATACCACATTTTTTGTTGGGGCCTTCTCATATAAATGACAAGTCGAAGGATCTGGTTATAGAGGAGGATGTCTGGGTCGGATCTGGAGCTTTTATTCTTCCTGGAGCTAATTTAGGACGTGGCTGTATCGTGGCAGCTGGTGCTATTGTAACAAAAGCAGTTCCTCCATACGCTGTGGTAGCAGGAATTCCTGCAAAGATTATAGCTGTTAAATTTGCAAAAGAAGATATTCTTTTGCATGAGCAAAAGTTATATAAGGAGACAGAGCGTCTTTCTGCAGAATTTTTGGATGAACTATTTGAGAAATATTATATAGGAAAATCCATTTATGGAATAAAAAGTTCATTAACAAATGAGGAGTTGTTACGTTTGGACACGCTAAAGAAAGAATATAGATTTATCAACCCCCGTATTGATTCTTGAATATCTTTTATTTAGTTTTGATATGTTATCTGGAATCTGCAATTTGACATAATCTAATTCTGAGTTGATAAATCCTTATCTTTAAGCATTTTGGTTACAAATTGAAGATATAGTTTAATTGAAGTTAGTCCGTAAAATAATGAAAACAGAAGAACTGCCGTTAATAACAGTTATTACTGTGGTTTTTAATGATGTGAAGCACATAGAAGAGACAATGTTATCTGTTGTTAATCAAACTTATCCTAATATTGAATACATTATTATAGATGGTGGTAGTACAGATGGAACTGTGGACATTATAAAGAAATATGCAGATCGCATAACTTATTGGGTTAGTGAACCAGATAATGGTATTTATGATGCCATGAATAAAGGCATTCGTAAAGCAACGGGAGAATGGTGCTGTTTCATTAATGCAGGAGATGTTTTTGTGCATGAGAATATAGTTCGATCTATTTTTGAAAGAGGTGGGTGTACTTATGATGTTATTTATGGTGATACAATACATATTTTTACTTCTGGTCGATTTTTGCATAAAGCAGAAGATGTAAAAGTCTTGAAAAAGCGTATGCCTTTTTGCCATCAGTCATGTTTTGTGAAATCTTTATTGTTAAAGCAATATGAGTTCGATTGTCAATACAAGGTTGCAGCAGATTATGATTTGTTTTATCGTTTATATAAGCAACATGCTTATTTTTTGAAGATTAATAAAGTAATTGCTGTATTTGATGGTATAGAAGGAATCTCTTCTTCACATCCAGAATTATTATTTCAAGAATATTCTCGTATTAATGGTAAAAATATGTTTTGGTTTATTAGTACAGTAAGAATTTGTAACTGGTTGAAGACATTGCTACGATTTTTACCTCAAAATGTGCAAATGATAATTCTAAGAAAATTTAAGCAAGTCTATACATCTTATAAAAGTATAGATTGAAAATTATGAGATTCAATAAGAGGAGTGAGTGCTGTTGAATTTTGAAAGCACAAAACTTCTTATTTAATGCGATACAATACAAAGAAGGACATAATTATGACTCATTTATATACAAAGTTGACAGGATCTGAGATCTTTGCTGCTTTTATTGTCACTTATATACCTTTAGGTTTGTTTTTGTATGTGGCATTAAACTTGCAATTCATAGATGAAATTTATACATTATTATTGTTGTTATATTATATAAATATTTCGATTCTGAGGAAAAGGAATATTTTAAAAGAGTTTACTTACTTTATATTAATTGCGCTATTTTACTATTTATATTCTGTATTATATAAGGAAATAGGATTCGTTGCAGCTTTATATGATTTGCAGCAACAAATGAAACCCTATATTGTATTTTATTGTACATTACAACTATCTCCAATTCTAACGAGTAAACAACGATGGAAAATTAGGACTGTTTGTTTGGGGGTTATAATTCTAAGTTCCTTTTTAGCAATGATGCCGAATACCTTATTAGAACCTTATGGCTTGGACATGAGAGGAAGTGCAGAATATGCAATTCTAATACTTACGTCATCATTATATTATTATTATTTTAGTGATAGAAAGCGTTTCCATCTTATTGTATTTTTGTGTATCCTAACATTAGGACTTTTATCGGGGAAATCAAAATACATAGGTGAGTATGTTGTAATTATAGTTGTTTTTTGTTTTTTGAAAGCTAAAATAACTCGTTTATCATTTAAAGTGCTTGTCTTTGGTGTTTTATTAGCTGTTTGTATGATATATGTTACCTGGGAGAAGTTTAATTATTATTATGTAGAAGGTTTAGATAGTGAGGATATAGCTCGGCCAATGATGTATAAAACAGCTATAGACATTATATGTGATAATCCGTTGTTAGGTTCGGGGTTAGCTACTTTTGCGACAGAAGCTTCAAGAGTTTATTATTCTGATCTGTATGATATTTATGGTATAAGTCATATTTGGGGACTCAGTAGGGAAATGCCAGATTTTATAGCGGACGCTTATTTTCCTTCTTTTGCGGAATTTGGATTAATTGGTATGTTATTTTGGGGGCTTTTTTGGCGAAAAAGGTTTCAGATATTAGTGAAAAATACGTCTTTAGATGATTATAAAATTGGCTTTGTTATATTATTAAGCCTTTTTATAGAATCAATAGCGGATTCTACCTATTTATCTAATAGAGGCATCTTATTTTTTATGTTATTGGCTTTAATATCCAAGAAGAAAGATGCGTGAATGTCGTTGTCCTATTCTATTGTAGTTTCTGATCATACATTTGAAATGAATTGATTATAATAGTTATTTAATTCTTTATATTGTTTATATAAATATATTATTGATAGATATGATGTATTCGATAAGTGTTATAGTTCCCATATATAATGTTGAAAGATACATAGAAAGATGTGCAATCTCTTTATTTAAACAAACTTTAGCTTCCATAGAATTCATTTTTATTAATGATTGTACACCTGATAATAGTATGGAGGTTTTAAGGAGAATATTAAAACAATATCCATCACGGGCAGATCATGTAAGAATGATTTCAAATGAAAGAAATTTAGGAGTTGCAATTAGTCGAGATATAGGTCATTTTATGGCGCGAGGAGAGTATGTTATAGATTGTGATAGCGATGATTGGCCTGAGCCTGAAATGTATGAGCAGCTTTATAAACAAGCAAAACTGAATGATTCAGATATTGTTATTTGTAATTGGAATAATATTTTAAATAAAGACGTTCAAAGTACTCATATTGATTTTTTGTATTCTAATAAAGATTGTATTGTTACTTTATTAGATGGTCGAAGTTCGGGATTTTTATGGAACAAGTTAATAAAAAGAAACTTGTACATAGATAATAAAATTCGTGGAATTCCTGAAATTAATTGTATGGAAGATTTGTTTTTGTTATTTAGGCTTTTCTTTTATGCTAAAAAGATAGATTATGTAGAAGATCGACTTTATAATTATAATCGGCAGAATATAAATTCTTCCACATATAGTACTTTAAGCGAAAAAGCACAATTAGGGATGCAGACTTTAGTCTCTAAAGTGCAAGACTTTTTTGATGCACTTCAAATATTAGATTTGGAATATAGTTCGGCTATTAAAAATCTTGAAATAAGAATATATTCTATTCTTCTCTTGAAAGGAAATTTAGATGAATCTGTTTGGCAGAAATGTTTTACTTTTCACTTACATGATATATGGTGTCATCCATCGTTGCCTTTTTATTATAAAATGTCTTTGTCTTGTGCTATTTTGAGGTTTAAAACGCTCGTTAGGATGATACGTTATTTTTATAGAGCTGCCATTAAATAGAAATCTTATAAAATGAATTATATTTTTCGATATTGTATAAGACTGTATCTTGTCTTTCCTTATGTAATTGATAAACTTCTTGGTTTTTGTTATAAACACTTGATGCGGTCTTGTGGAAGCCATGTTTATATACGTCCTTTATATTCTGATATAAAAGGATTGCATAATTTGAGTATTGGCAATGGTACAAGCATACCCAAAGGTTCTGTTTTTTATTGTACGGAAGCTCCTTTAATTATTGGCAATAAAGTATTATTCGGCCCTAGACCGACAATCATCACAGGAGATCATCGAATAGATAGGTTAGGGGAGTATATTGTAGATGTTAATGAGAAGCTTCCAGAGAATGATAAAATGGTAACTATTGAAGATGATGTCTGGACGGGGGCAAACATTACAATTTTAAAGGGGGTTACTATCGGACGTGGTTCTGTCGTTGCTGCCGGTTCGGTTGTTACAAAATCTTGTCCTCCTTATTCAATTATTGGAGGTGTTCCAGCAAAAATCATAAAATATCGTTTCACTGTGGAACAAGTTTTAGAACACGAACGACTTTTATATCCTGTTGATAAAAGATTGCGAAAAGAAGATATCCTGAAATCTAGATTATGATTCCTAAAGTCTTAATAATAGCCACCTCCCGCAAAACCCGTGGAGGCATAACTTCCGTAGTCAAAGCTCATGAGCAGGGCGAACAGTGGAAGAAGTATCATTGCCGATGGATAGAAACGCATCGAGATGATGCTGTTTGGCGGAAGATCGTGTATCCTATAAGAGCTTTGATAGAGTATGTTTTTCTCCTTCCATTCTGTCGGATAGTCCATATTCATTTAAGTGAACCAGTGTCGGCAATAAGGAAAATACCTTTTTTACTTTTGGCACGGTTGTTTCGGAAGAAAACAATAATACATTTTCATGCCTTTTCTCCTGATACGACCATTCATGGGAAGTATTGGAAAATTTATCGTTTTTTGTTTCGCCGTGCCGATAAGGTCATTGTGTTGTCCCAACTGTGGGAAAAGTATGTGAATGAGGCTTTTCATTTGGGTGGCAAAGTACAGGTGATATATAATCCTTGTACGGTTGAGATTCTTCCGCAGAAATATTCGAAACAGAAACAAATACTGTATGCAGGTACAGTCAATGCCCGCAAAGGGTATGCAGATATGATCAAGGCTTTTGCTTTGATTGCTCCTAAATATCCGGACTGGAGTATAGTGTTTGCAGGGAATGGCGAAGTAGAGAATGGAAAAGTGCTGGCTAGGGAATTGGGCATTGAGCGACAGACTGCTTTCTTGGGATGGGTCAGTGGTTCGGAAAAAGACAAAGTATTCAAGGAAGCCTCCATCTTTTGTTTGCCCAGTTATGCCGAAGGATTTCCGATGGCCGTATTAGACGCTTGGTCGTATGGTTTGCCTGTCATTACGACTCCTGTAGGAGGAATTCCTGATGTCGCCGAAGATGGAAAAAATATGTTGTTGTTTACTCCTGGCGATGTACAGGCTTTGGCTAGGCTGTTTGAATGGATGATAGAAGATATTCAGATGCGGCAACGCATAGCCGGGGAGTCGGTTCGTTTGGCTGCGACTACATTCAATCAAGATGTGATAAACCGGCAGATAGGTGAGTTGTATAAGAATTTATAATCGTTCTTCATTAATTTTCAATAGGATTTCTTGCACTTCATTTAGCTGTTCCTCCGTGAGTTGATAGTAAGGAATAGCTATGTTGTTATCTTTAAAGTGAAAAAAGAGATGTTTGCAGGAAGGAGTCTCGCGGTAGGTAAATGCTTCTATTGCTTTAAGTTCCATGCCTTTATCACAAAGAATCCTTAGGATCTCTTTTCGCTTATTTTTATCTAGTTGTGTATAAATAGAATATACTTTTTCTATATCAAAGTCTTTCATTCCAGTGGTGATAATAAACGGTTGCCACAAAGATAATCATTCTTTTTCTATATTTATGTTACGCTTAAAATCTTTGGATATTCTGGAGAGCAGGGCGGAGCTAGCTGCTTTACCAGAAGGTAAATTACTGATAAATACGATTAATGCACATTCCTATAACACGGCCCAAAAAGATAAAGCTTTTGCTGAGGCTTTAAAGAATGGAGATGTGCTGATTCCCGATGGATCAAGTATCGTGATGGCTTGTCGGAAAATTAAGGCAAAATCACAGCCTAAAGAGCGCATAGCTGGATGGGATTTGTTTGTGTATGAGATGGAAAAACTGAACCGCAAGGGTGGCAAGTGCTTCTTTATGGGGAGCAGCGAGAAAGTGCTGGCATTGATTCGCCGACGTGTAGCTGTCGACTATCCCAACATTCAGGTGGAGACCTATTCACCGCCTTACAAATCTGAGTTTAACGAGGTAGATAATCAAGCTATTGTTCAGGCGATCAATCAAGCCAATCCGGATTTATTATGGATCGGGATGACCGCTCCCAAACAAGAAAAATGGATTTATGCGCATTGGGATGAATTGAATATCCATTGCCATGTGGGCACAATAGGTGCAGTTTTTGATTTCTTTGCAGGAACAGTAAAACGTGCACCTTTATGGTGGCAAGAACACGGATTAGAATGGGCTTTTCGTTTATTGAGAGAACCGAAAAGGATGTGGCGACGATATATAATAGGAAATGTTTGTTTTTTATGGAATATTAGTAAAGAGCAATGATTATATTATTTAGTATGCCTATTCTTGCACTCTCATTATCGCGATTCACTCTCCCTTATATTCGCGATCATGAGCACCTGACTATCGCGATAGTGACACAGAGTGAATCGCGATAGTGAGAGCATGACAAGATACGGCTTCGATGGTGTTGTTGTTTAATTATTTCTGGAGTAGCAGCCTGTTTGGATTCCATTTGCGCAACTAATGGGTCGCTTGATAAACCGCCGGGCATGGAAAACAGAGTAAAATTACATCTGATTATTGTTAATAGATGTTTCATTGCTGATACTCAGTGTTTTCCGCTGAAGGATGAAGGATACTGAAGGATTTCTAAGAAAAAGTTCTGGAAATGAAAAAAAAGGGGCTTGTCTTTAAAGGGAAGCACTGTTTTTTGCATTTTAGAAAAGTTTGCAAAATATCCTTCATATCCTTCATCCTTCAGCCAAAGGTTAATGAATGTAAATGGTGCTTGTGGTGAAAAATTACCAATAGAAGTAGAAATCACAGTTAGCTTATACAATATTTAGACGCAGATAACGCGGATGACGCGGATTAATCTTATTGCAAAACACTAAATCCTGCTGAATCTTATAAATCCGCGCCTAAAAAATAATCGATAGATATATCATTTAAAATGAATAAATCAAAATTAAAATAGATACTAATATGTTGAAACAGAAGCTATTTTTTATCTTTGCGTTGTTTCTGCTGGTGGGAGCGACTGCGGTTCGGGCTCAGTCCATGACCGACGATCAAGTCCTGCAATACGTCAAGGACGGAATGCAGCAAGGCAAGGATCAGCGGCAGATGGCCACTGAGTTGGCACGTCGCGGCGTGACCCGCGCACAGGCGGAACGGGTGAAGAAACTTTATGAAAGTCAGAATCCGAGCGGGGAAAGCACCATGGGGACTGTTGCTGCGGAAGACCGTTTGCGGGAGCAGGTGAGCGAGGACCCCGCCCAGGTGCAGCCCCGGCAAACTGAAGAGGTGACTGCCGACCAGGTGTTCGGGCGTAACATCTTCAATACGCGCAACCTGACTTTCGAACCGAGCGTCAACCTCGCTACGCCGCCCAACTATCGGCTGGGACCGGGCGACGAGGTCATCATCGACATCTGGGGAGCGAACCAGAACAGTATCCGGAGCACCATCTCGCCGGATGGCTACATCAACATCCAAAACATCGGATTGGTCTACCTGAACGGCATGACCGTGGAGGAAGCCAATGATTTTCTCCGTAAGGAGCTGAACAAGATATATTCGGGCGTGGATGCTTCCCAACCAACATCGCAAATCAAACTGACGCTGGGCAACACGCGCACCATCCAAATCAATGTGATGGGTGAAGTCGTGCAGCCGGGCACGTATGCCTTGTCGGCATTCTCCACCGTGTTTCATGCGCTCTACCGGGCCGGAGGTGTGAATGACCTCGGAAGCTTGCGCGATGTCCAGTTGGTGCGCGGAGGCAAGAAAGTGGCTGTCGTCGACGTGTATGATTTCATCATGCAGGGCAAGGTGCAGGACGACATCCGTTTGCAGGAAGGCGACGTCGTGCTCGTGCCTCCGTATGAGGCCCTGGTGCAAGTGGACGGCAAGGTGAAACGCCCGATGCGCTACGAGATGAAGACCGACGAGTCTCTGGCCACATTGCTGCGTTATGCCGGAGGGTTTACGGCTGATGCTTATACGCAGGCTGTGCGCGTGGTGCGGCAGAACGGGAAGGAGTATCAGGTGGCCACGGTCGACCGGAGTGATTATTCGGCTTTCCAGTTGCGTGACGGCGACGTGATGACGGTCGATGCCATACTCGACCGCTTCGAAAACAAATTGGAAGTGCGCGGAGCGGTCTACCGGCCGGGAATCTACCAGTTGGGCCGGGAGGTGCAGACTGTACGCCAGCTCATCGAAAAGGCGGACGGACTGACAGGCGACGCTTTTCTCAATCGTGCCGTGCTCTATCGCGAGCGTGACAACCTGACCCACGAGGTGCTCCAGCTTGACATCCGCGGCATCATGGAAGGTACCAGCCCCGACGTGGCGCTCTCCCGCAACGACGTGCTCTACATCCCCAGCATACATGACCTTCAGGACTGGGGGCCTGTGACCATCACGGGTGAGGTGCCCCGCCCCGGTGAGTATCCCTATGCGGACAATATGACGCTGGAAGACCTTGTCATCCAGGCCGGAGGACTGAACGACGCGGCCAGCTTGGTGCGTGTCGATGTGTCGCGTCGCATCAAAGACCCGCAGAGCACCAACGAGACGGACGAGCGGGCACATCTCTATACGTTTGCCTTGAAGGATGGGTTTGTGATAGACGGCGAAGCCGGATTCACGCTCCAGCCATACGACCAGGTGTTCGTGCGCCGCAGTCCGGCTTACAGCGAGCAGCTTAATGTCAGCATCGGTGGCGAGGTGAATTATGGTGGCACTTACACGCTTTCAAACAAGAATGAACGTTTGAGCGACCTCGTGCGCAAAGCCGGCGGGGTGACGAAGTTTGCATACGTGAAGGGAGCGAAGCTCGTCCGCAGAGCGAATGCGGAAGAGAAGGAGCGCATGGCGGAAGTCATTCGTATGATTCAGCGGGAGACGGGAATACACGATCTCGATTCGCTCAACATCCGTGTGGAGGATACCTTTACTGTGGGAATTAATCTGGAGGAAGCCTTGGCAGCTCCGGGCACGGATGCTGACGTGGTGCTTCGTGAGGGCGACCGGCTGGAGGTGCCTGAATATGACAACACGGTGCGGATAGCCGGTGCGGTGATGGTGCCTAATACGGTGGTCTATACCGAGGGAAATAGTTTCAAGGACTATTTGAGCCAGGCCGGCGGATATGCCAACAATGCCCGCAAGCGCAGTGCTTTCATCGTCTATATGAACGGACAGGTGGCAGAAGTGAAAGGCTCGGGCCGTAAGCAGATTGAACCGGGCTGCCAGATCATCGTGCCTGCGAAGATGAAACGCCAGAACATCGCCCAGACGCTGGCGACGGTCAGCTCATTTAGCACTGTGGCCATGACCATTGCCACCATAGCCAATCTCATTTCCGGCAAATGATGAAACTGTTTTGTTGAAAATAAGTAGAAAATCATAGTTGGCTTATATTCAGACGCGGATGACGCGGATTAATTTTACTGTAAGATACTGAATCTTAATTATAAATCCGCGCAATCCCGCGTCATCCGCGTCTAAAAAATAACCGGATATAATCATTTAATTTTTGCGACTTACTTAAGAACGAATTAATATGGATGAAAAGGACGAAGACGTAATCGAAATTGACTGGATGGATTTGCTCCGTCGCACGTGGGCCTGCCGCCGGGTCTTGTTGAAGGCTTTAGGCGCAGGTTTCTTGGTCGGCTGCATTGTGGCCTTTAGCATGCCCCGGCAGTATACGGTGGGCGTGACGCTTGCGCCCGAGTCAGGACAGACGGGTGGAAATCTTTCCGGATTGGCCTCGATGGTGGGGCTTGGCAGTGTGGGCATGGAGGGAGAAGACGCTTTGGGAGCGGCTCTCTCGGCAGACATTGTGGGGTCGACACCTTTTTTGCTGGAGATGTTCGGCGTGCGTGTGCCGACAGAAGACGGGCAGGCTGACACGACGCTGGCTGCTTACCTGGACGAGCAACGCCGACCCTGGTGGGGCTATGTGGCTGCTTTGCCCGGACAAATGGTCGGAGCTGTGAAGTTGCTGTTTGCCGACGAGGAAGCCGCAGGCGACACGCTTGACCCATTCCGGTTGACAAAGAAACAGGCGGCCAAAGTCGAATTGCTGCGCAAGAACATCGTGGCTGATGTCGACAAAAAGACCGGCAAGACCGCGATTTCTGTCACGCTGCAAGACCCTGTGGTGGCGGCCACGGTGGCTGATAGTGTGGCTGCAAGGTTGCAGGAATACATCATCGACTATCGCAGCCGCAAGGCGCAGGCTGACTGCGACTATCTGGAAAAGCTTTTCCATGAGCGTCAGTCGGAGTATTATGAAGCGCAGCAACGCTATGCGGCTTATGTAGATGCCAACCAGAACGTCATCTTGCAGCGTGTGCGTGCGCATCAGGAACGTTTGCAAAACGACATGCAGCTGGCCTACCAGGTCTACAGTCAGGTCGCGACACAGCTTCAAGTGGCGCAGGCGAAGGTGCAGGAGGCAAAGCCTGTGTTTGCTGTGGTCGAGCCGGCCACCGTCCCCTTGGAGCCGTCAGGTCTCAGCCGCAAGGTGTTGGTGCTTGCGTTTGCATTTCTATTCTTTGCCGGGACATTAGCCTGGCAGTTGTTCGGGCGTGATTTCTGGCATAACTTGAGAAGCCAGTTTGTGTCATCTGAAAATCTGTAATTTGGTTACAACCATCTGTAATCTGTCTATTGCCATTTTTTGTCCTTGAGCTACCTTTGTATGCGGTAACCTTATTATTCATATATCTAATAAATGTAGGCTTATGAAGGTAAAAATCGTAGCAAAGGCCCTTTTTGTAGGGATGCTTTTTTCAACATTTAATATTCAAAACATTATGGCACAAGAAAAGATTACGCAGACAGCCGGCCGTGTACAGTTGGGCGAGTTTGCTCCCAAGTTTGCGGAGTTGAATGATGATGTTCTTTTTGGTGAAGTTTGGAATCGTCCGGGATTAAGCCCGCATGACCGTAGCATGATTACCATTGCCACGCTTGTGGGAAAAGGGATTATCGATTCGTCACTTACTCACCACTTGCAGTTTGCCAAGAGTAACGGTGTCACACGCACGGAGATTTCGGAGATGCTTACCCATATCGCGTTTTATGCCGGATGGCCGAATGCGTGGGGTGCATTTCGCCTGGCGAAAGATGTTTGGGCTGAAGGCGGCGAAGCCGATGGCGGAAAAGCGGCATTCCAGCGTGAAATGATATTCCCTGTCGGTGAACCGAACACGGCGTATGCGAAATATTTTATTGGCAATAGCTATTTGGCTCCCATTTCGAAGGAGCAAGTTCCGTTCTCGAATGTGACATTTGAACCTCGTTGCCGTAATAATTGGCATATTCATCATGCGACGAAAGGCGGGGGACAGATGCTTGTGTGCGTCGCTGGCCGAGGCTGGTACCAGGAAGAAGGCAAGCCTGCCGTGCAGATGCTTCCGGGCGATGTGATTCATATCCCGGCCAATGTAAAACACTGGCATGGTGCAGCCGCTGACAGCTGGTTTGCCCATTTGGCTTTTGAAGTTCCGGGCGAAAACACCTCCAATGAGTGGCTGGAGCCTGTTGCAGATGAAGAGTACGACAAATTGGAGGCACAGAAATAGCAGAGAAACGATTAGGCTATTGATGAAAACGATAGGCATAAGACTACGACATGAGGCGGGTCTTATGCCTTTTTTGTTAAACTGGTATTCATATATAGGTAAGCATTTCGCGTATGGGCGGAATTAACCCAAATCGGTCATTAGACCGCTCAAATGTTCTTTTTTCTAACTAAAGTAAAGCTCTTCGGTTATCTTGCCCACTTCTGCCAGCGTCTTGCTCCCCGCCTTGCCTCGACGTAGCCCGCTACGCCTTCTGCAAGTCGAAAAGCAATACGCAAGACATGAGTGGACAATCTACCCAAAGTCTAATGACCGATTTGGGATTAAGGGCTTGGTCAGCCCGGGTGAAGGGCAAAATTGGGAAGGCTGTACGACGGTAATAGTGGGTTGGTTGTGCTTGCAGAGGATGAATCTGGGCCGATTCCGTCATAGGACTGCAATAAACAGCCAAAAAACTTTTCTTGGTAATAGCTCTGTTTTATAGTTACTTAGCAAGTAAGGCTAAAAAATCTTCAAAAAAAGTCTCCTGAAAGTTTGGAGTGTAAGTCAAAAGGCAGTACTTTTGCATCCGCTTTCGATAAGGAAAGCCACCCGGAAGGGGGTGAGAGCGAAGCTTGAAAAAGATGAAAATACAAACGAGTAGTACAAGAGCCCGCCGTTAGCAATATCGGCGGAAGGGTATGAAAAAGGAAGTCAACGTCAAACACCTGGGAGCAAAAGGAAAAAAACGAAAACAAGATATTACAATGAAG
>JACJJM010000147.1 GCA_016900015.1 Phocaeicola coprophilus
CTATTGTCTGCACTCCTGTACACCTGTACTCCTGCACTCCTAAAAAAAAAACTGGATTTGACTGCTGAGCCGTAGGGCCGGGGCGCCTGGCGGGCAGGCCCGGGCATGGAAAAAGCCGGGGGATGCAGCCCGGCCCGGCCCTACCGCCCGTTGCGGTTGCCTGCCTGCTGCATCCCCCGGCTTGCTCTTTCCCTGCGGGGCTATTGTTGTGCCGGCTTGCTGCCTTCGCCTTCGGCAAAGGCGGCCGCTTCGGCCATTGCTATTA
>JACJJM010000148.1 GCA_016900015.1 Phocaeicola coprophilus
CAGATCGTCGCGTACGACGGCGTCAGGCCGCCTTCGCCGAGGCTTGCGCACAATTCGACGCGTGCGGCGCCGGCCTCTTGCGCCACGAGGGCGGATGCGAGCGAGTTCGCGGCGATCTCGAGCAAAGGGGGCAGCGACGCTACGACCATGCGTTCAGTACGTACTCTGCGCCGCGATCAGCGCGTCCTGCTTGGCGGCGTCGCACACCGCGTACGAGAAGCCTTTCTGGATCGCCCACGCGCCGACTTCGCCGCGCTTGTTGAT
>JACJJM010000149.1 GCA_016900015.1 Phocaeicola coprophilus
CGAAAGACTCGAAGGTGGTGAAGCGCTACGGCCCCTGCTGGCGCGAGCCGCGCTGCGCGCCGAAGCGCGCCTACATCGAGACCTTCCTGGGAATCCGATAAGCCCGAATTCGCGATATCCTGCGCGAATGAAAACCACCCTCGCTGCATGCGCATTCCTGCTGATCGCTCCTCTCGCCCTGGCCCAGGAAAGACTTGCGCCTCCGCTGGACCCGGCGCAGCTTCCCCAGAAGAACCTGGGTTGCTCGGGCGGACAGTCCCGTAG
>JACJJM010000150.1 GCA_016900015.1 Phocaeicola coprophilus
GTACGACAGAGTCCGGAAGACATATAAACTTGCCATCACATCAAACCTGTGCATCTCCGCGATCGGATTTGTCCTCTTCCAGTTCTTCCCGTATCAGATCATTTCGCTGTTCGGTACGGGTGATGCGGCGTACTTTGAGTTTTCAGTAAGATTTATGAGGATCTTCCTTTTTATGGTCATATTTAACGGAGTACAGCTTATCTCCTCCAACTTCTTCGCTGCAATCGGAAAGCCGGTAAAAGGACTCCTGCTCTCCATGACAC
>JACJJM010000151.1 GCA_016900015.1 Phocaeicola coprophilus
CTTAAGCCGTTCATCAGAAGAAATGTCATTCAGTTTCCCTTCTTCCCGGTAAATCGCCTGAATCTGTTTCATCAGCAGAAATGCTTCCGATTCCTTTTGGCATGATTTAGGGATCAGCTTCAAAGCCTCATCAAATCTGCGGCGGCAATGAACCCAGCATCCGGCAATCGTCAATTCTTCCAACTCTTTTTCTAACGTATGATAGACCTGATAACCGTCTGTCACGCAGAAGCCATCATATCCTTTCAGGAATTCCCGTGGAT
>JACJJM010000152.1 GCA_016900015.1 Phocaeicola coprophilus
GTGCCAACGTTCAGAGATTGACCTACGGTCAATGGGCGGATGCTCCGGCTTGGTCGCCGCGCGGGGATTTGATTGCGTATGAGCGGCAGCGCAGCCAAGGGCGCTTCGACATTTATCTCATCGAACCATCCGGGCGCAATAATCACCTTATTTCCGAGGCTGGCGCACGCAATGAGAACGCGACCTGGTCACCGGACGGTCGGTACCTCGCATACGCCTCTGACCGCGATGGTGGACAAAGCAAAATATGTGTGATGGCGGC
>JACJJM010000153.1 GCA_016900015.1 Phocaeicola coprophilus
ACTCCCTCCCTTGTAATTTTCACAGGGTTAATTAAGCCATTTGGAGAGAAAGTCATGATGTCAATGCAAGTTTCTCTATGATTTCCGTCTGTTTCGGTAAGAGGTCTGCGGTGATATACGATGTACCACTGATCTTTTCCAGGAACCTGAATCACAGAATGATGACCGGCTCCGGTGGCAACTGTTGGATCTTGCTGAAGGATTTTATCTATTCTTTCAAAAGGCCCAAAAGGAGAGTCGGCCATAGCATATGCAACGGAAT
>JACJJM010000154.1 GCA_016900015.1 Phocaeicola coprophilus
GCCCACCATAACTGAAGTCGCCATTCTCTGAACAAAACGCTCCACAAATGATGCACTCGTCGTTGCACAAGCCTGAGCAATATATGAGCTCCCTCAAAGAATCATCGTTTAAAAAGGTATCGTCATTTAGCCAAATGTAGGCATCATAATCTTTAGTTTCACGAGCCTTTTCCCAAGAGGCTAGCATGCCACGATTCCAAAAAAGATTACCTGTACCACGAAAAACATGCACTTTAGGGTACGCAGAACTCACTGCTTCAT
>JACJJM010000155.1 GCA_016900015.1 Phocaeicola coprophilus
GGCAAAGTCGCGGGCAATCTCACGGTTCAGGCGGCTCATCTTGACGTGGCAGAACACCACGAAGCCACGCCCGAGCTTGTCGGCGTCGAGCACAGCGATGTATTTGCGGATATACCCTTTGGCCTCGAGTCGCTTCTGGCGCTCAAACACCGGGGTGGGCGAAAGGTTTACGCGGGCTGCCAGCTCCTTGGTGGTCAGGCGGGCGTTCTGCTGCAATGTGCGCAGAATCTGCAAGTCGGTCTTGTCTAATGTGTCCATGAT
>JACJJM010000156.1 GCA_016900015.1 Phocaeicola coprophilus
ATGCGTACTTTGGATATTGGTGTACCGATATTGGCAATGCATTCAGCTAGAGAAATGATGGGTAAATATGACCAAAAGTCATTGGAATTTTTAGTTAGAGCGTTTTTTGAAGGATTTAGATGAAAGGAAGGTAAATATGAATATTTTAGTAGTAATGCCATTTAAACAAAAGCATAAACAACTTATGCAAGAAGCTTTTCCAAATGAAAATTTTATTTATGAGCGAAATCCAAGCAAAGATTTAGTCGCTAGTGCAGATG
>JACJJM010000015.1 GCA_016900015.1 Phocaeicola coprophilus
AAACTCAATTTTCATACCTCCGCTGAATGTTTCTTCAAAAATATTTCCTAATGTTGCACTTGCTGGTTGACTCTGCCCCTTCTTTTAACAACATACGGGAAGCTGCATTGTCCATTGCAGAATATGAACATCACAAAGAAATATTGTACCTTTGCCGGTCAAAAGCATACAATTATGATTGATACTACTGTATTTCTCGATAAAAAAGCCGCCTACTTTACATTAGGTTGCAAGCTCAACTTCTCGGAAACTTCCACGATCGCCCAGACATTGAAAAAAGCCGGAGTCCGCACGGTGCGGAAAGGGGAAAAAGCCGACATCTGCGTCGTAAACACCTGCTCCGTTACAGAAGTAGCCGACAAAAAGTGCCGGCAGGCCATACATAAGCTCATCAAGCAAAATCCCGGAGCATTCGTTATTGTCACCGGTTGCTATGCCCAACTCAAACCTGAGCAAGTCGCCAGCATGGAAGGAGTGGACCTCGTACTGGGAGCTGAACAAAAAGGGCATTTACTGGACTACCTGACTTCATTGGACAAAAAAGACAAAGGTACAAGCTATACCTCTAAAACAAGTGATATACATTCATTCTCTCCTTCTTGTTCACGAGGAGACCGGACACGCTATTTCCTCAAAGTCCAAGACGGATGCGATTACTTTTGTTCTTATTGCACCATACCCTTTGCTCGTGGACGTAGCCGTAACGGACGAATCGAGGACATCGTGGCACAAGCACGCCGCGCCGCAGAAGAAGGAGGCAAAGAAATCGTCATTACGGGAGTAAACATCGGTGATTTCGGCAAAAGCACGGGAGAAACATTCTATGACCTCGTGCAAGCACTGGACCAGGTGAAAGGCATCGAACGCTATCGCATTTCGTCCATCGAGCCGAATCTGTTGACGGACGAAATCATCGAATATGTCGCCCGCTCAAGAGCTTTTATGCCCCACTTCCACATCCCACTACAATCCGGCTCCGACGCCGTGCTCAAACTGATGAGACGGCGCTACGACACGGCTTTGTTCGCATCCAAAATCCACAAGATTCGTTCGTTTATCCCGGATGCGTTTATCGGAGTAGACGTTATTGTCGGCACACGAGGTGAAACCCCTGAATACTTTGACGAAGCTTATCGCTTCATCGAAAGTTTGGACGTGACCCAGCTCCATGTCTTCAGCTATTCGGAACGTCCAGGCACACAAGCCTTGAAAATCGACTACATCGTAAGTCCGGAAGAAAAACATAACCGTAGCCAACGTTTGTTAGCCCTCTCTGAAGAAAAGACCCAAGCATTCTATGCCCGCCACATCGGACAAGAAGCAACCGTGTTGCTGGAAAAGCCCAAACCCGGATTCCCCATGCATGGTTTCACGGACAATTATATCCGGGTGGAAGTCAATGCTGAATCCACATTGGACAACCATCTGGTACAAGTCCGATTAGGTGATTTCAATGAAGAACATACGGCTTTAAATGCAACACTGATACATTCATGAAACCGATAAAACTTGCCATTGTCATATTGAACTGGAATGGATGTGCGATGATGCGCCGCTTCCTTCCGTCTGTCATCCGCCATTCCGACATGGAAGGAGTGAACATATTCGTCGCAGACAATCACTCCACGGACGACTCTTTGTCCATGCTCCAAAAAGAATTTCCGACCGTGGAACTCATTCTGCTAGATAAGAATTATGGGTTTGCAGAAGGATACAACCGGGCTTTACGCCAGATAGAAGCTACCTATTATTTATTATTAAATTCCGACGTGGAAGTAACACCGGGATGGCTACCCCCATTATTGGACTATATGGATACCCACCCGCAAGTGGCGGCATGCCAACCTAAACTCTTAAGCCTGTGCGACAAAGAAAACGGCGTAGAACGGTTCGAATATTCAGGCGCTTGTGGAGGTTTTATAGACCATTACGGCTATCCGTTCTGCCGGGGACGCATCATGAGCCATGTAGAAAACGACTATGGACAATATGACACCGTATGTCCCGTCTTTTGGGCAAGCGGAGCGGCTCTGCTCGTGCGTGCTTCTGACTATTGGAAACATGGAGGACTGGACGGACGTTTTTTTGCCCACATGGAGGAAATCGACTTCTGCTGGCGGCTGCGCAGCCGGGGGCGAGACATCGTATGTATCCCTTCAAGCAAGGTTTATCATGTGGGAGGCGGCACGCTGAACAAGGAAAATCCACGCAAGACGTATCTCAACTTCCGGAACAATCTTCTCATGCTTTACAAAAATCTGCCGGAAAAAGACTTAAGGCCTGTCATGCGTATCCGAAGATGGTTGGACTATGTGGCCGCACTCTCTTTCTGGCTCAAAGGCGAACGCGACAGCGCACGCGCTGTGTTCCAGGCAAGACGGGAGTTCAAGCAGATGATGCCTTCCTACACCGACGACCGACAGGAGAACTTGCGTCAGACTGTCCTCCCCAGCATTCCCGAACGTATGCAGGGAAGCATCCTTTGGAACTATTACGCCCGACGTAGAAACAGATTCAACCAGCTTTCATGGTCAAAACGATGAACGCTGAAAAGCCAGACGAGGCGTACCATTGGCGACATAGATAACCCCGCAATAGGTGAAACCATACTTGCAAAGAATGTGCTGGAGGATGCGGTTGTCACGATGCGTGTCGGCACGCAGATTGGGACACCGCTCCATACACCAACGAAAACAAGCGTCGGCAACACCCTTTTCTTCACCGGACGCAGCCAGCCGATGGATTGTCCCGTAGGGCCTGTCATTCAGCCACGCACCGTCCTCAATGCGGGCATAATTGGGGTCTTCTCCCTCAATGAAACAAAACACGCCGACAACCTGTCCTTCCTGTCCCAGGCATACATGACAATGCCCAGCTTCTATCTCCTGACGGATGAGCGTCTCAGAAGGATAACCGTCAATCCACTGATGGGCATTTCCGGTCGAAGCCATAAAACGACGGGCATACGCATAGATTTTCATCAGGCGGGGCAAATCGCCTCTCACTGCTTCTCGAATCAACATAAGCGACAACAGCTAAAAAGAGCATCCCGGCTGGAGAAAAGAACCTTCCGGGATGCTCTGGTCAACATTATATATAAGGTGTCTTCTTGAACCCAATACTCTATTTTTCTTTCTGCATGACTGCCAAGCAAAGCTCATCCAACTGCTTTTGCTCCAAAGCAGCCGGTGCATCCAGCATCACATCGCGACCCGAATTGTTTTTCGGGAAAGCAATGCAATCGCGAATAGAGTCCAAGCCTGCAAAGAGCGACACCCAACGGTCCAAGCCATAAGCCAAACCACCATGAGGCGGCGCTCCATACTTGAAGGCATTCATCAGGAAGCCAAATTGCTCCTGAGCACGTTCGGGAGTGAAGCCGAGTATCTCAAACATCTTCTCCTGTAGCTGCGAATCGTGGATACGGATAGAACCTCCGCCGACTTCCACTCCATTGACCACCATATCATACGCATCAGCGCGAACAGCTGCCGGATCGGTGTCAAGCAAAGGAATGTCTTCGTCTTTCGGATGAGTGAACGGATGGTGCATGGCCATCAAGCGGCCTTCCTCGTCACTCCATTCGAACATCGGGAAGTCAACCACCCACAAGCAGGCGAACTTGTTCTTATCACGCAGACCAAGCTGATTGCCCATCTCCAAGCGAAGCTCGCTCAACTGCTTACGGGTCTTCATCGCATCGTCACCACTCAGAATGAGAATCAAATCACCGGGCTGCGCATCGAAGGCACCTTTCAGTTGCTGAAGCACATCCTGCGTGTAGAATTTGTCGACACTCGATTTCACATTACCATCAGCCTCCACGCGGGCATAAACCATACCCTTTGCACCGATCTGCGGACGTTTCACAAACTCAGTCAGCTGGTCAAGCTGCTTGCGGGTATAATGTGCCGCACCCTGAGCACAGATACCGCCGATGTAAGCAGCATTGTCGAATACAGAGAAACCATGTCCCTTCAGGATGTCCATTAACTCAACAAACTTCATGCCGAAGCGCAAGTCGGGCTTATCACTGCCGTAATACTTCATGGCGTCAGCCCAAGGCATACGCAAGAACGGTTCGGTCAACTCCACGCCACGCAACTCTTTGAACAAATGTTTGGCCATACCCTCAAAGGTTTCGATGATGTCTTCCTGCGTGACAAAGCTCATCTCACAGTCGATCTGCGTGAACTCCGGCTGACGGTCGGCACGAAGGTCTTCGTCACGGAAACATTTCACAATCTGGAAATAGCGGTCCATACCCGACACCATAAGAAGCTGTTTCAATGTCTGAGGCGACTGCGGAAGGGCGTAGAACTGTCCCGGATTCATACGCGAAGGAACGACGAAGTCACGCGCTCCCTCCGGTGTCGAACCTACGAGCATCGGGGTTTCAATCTCCAAAAATCCCTTGCTGTCCAGATAGCGGCGCACTTCCATTGTCATGCGATGGCGCAACTCCAAATTGCGACGCACCACGCTGCGACGCAGGTCCAGATAACGATATTTCATACGCAAATCGTCTCCCCCGTCCGTATTGTCCTCGATAGTAAACGGTGGCGTCAAGGCGGTGTTCAAGACAGTGAGTGCGTCGACCACGATTTCGATTTCGCCGGTCGGAATATTTTTGTTCTTGTTCGAGCGTTCGCTCACGATGCCCTTCACTTGGATGACAAACTCACGGCCCAAGTGGTTGGCCTGCTCGCAAAGCGACGCATCTTTTTCTTCATTGAAAACCAACTGGGTGATGCCGTAACGGTCGCGCAGGTCGACAAAGGTCATGCCTCCCATCTTACGTGCACGCTGCACCCATCCAGCCAGGGTCACTTCCTTCCCTGCATCGGAGAGTCGCAACTCTCCACATGTATGCGTTCTGTACATTGTTATTAAAGTTTTATGTTCGATTTGCGGGCAAAATTAACGAAAATAATGAGACGGGGGCGCACTCCCCTCGAAGAAAAGCACTTGAGCCGATGAAAAAGAACAAGATGCCTGGCGAAAAAGCGTGCGCGTAAGCATGTATAGAAGCAAACGCAGGCCACGGCTCACACGCTTTACGCATAGAAGCCTGCCAATCATGGAATTCTGTTGTACGCAGTCTGATTAGATTATGCCAAACTGTACATCGGTATGCAAGACACGACTCTTTCATGTAAGCAGCGGATAGATAATCACAATCCGCATCCGGATGTTTGATGCCGGTCCTGCCCCATCACAACCTTGCGTCCGACAGCCCCTTGACACCGCCCGACCACGGAAAGGAGGGTAGGCGCGGACGGATAGGACTCCGCACTCGGACGGAAAGGAAGGCCAGGTCGCCGCCCCTTTAAGGCTCATTTTTCTCTATGTCGCAATCCGTCCGATAATCGAGCATACCGCAAGCAAAATTCCTCTGATAGCCCTGTTTTCAAGCGTCAAATCTATCAATTTGTCCAATGCTATAAATATTTTCTTGAAAGATATGAGCCAAGATATTAGATTTATTCAGGGGAATGATTATTTTTGCAAAACAAGTTTTAAACAAACAGATAGGGAGTCATAGATATGTTTAACGCTAATTACCAAAAACGTCGCGAGGCCCTTCGAAGCAAGATGGCTCACGGCCTGATTATTTTCCCGGGTAACAACGAAGCTCCGTGCAACTACCCGGACAACACATACAAGTTTCGCCAAGACAGTAGTTTCCTCTACTTTTTCGGCATTAACCAACCTGGCATGACAGGTGTCATCGACATCGACAGTGGTGAAGACTATTTGTTCGGCGACGACGTGACGATGGACGACATCATCTGGATGGGTCCTCAGCCTAGCGTGAAAGACATGGCAGCGAGCGTCCATGTGGGACATAGCGCCCCGACAGGTGAACTGAAAAAATTCATCGCTGAGGCACGCCGCCAGAATCGCCCCATCCACTATCTGCCCCCATACCGCCATGACACGATGCTGTGCTTGGAAGAGCTGCTGGACATCCGTGTGGCTGAATTGAAAAAACACGTATCGCTCGAACTCATCAAAGCTGTCGTCGTTCTCCGCTCCGTGAAAGAACCGTGTGAAATCGAAGAAATCGAACGCGCCTGCGACATCGGTTACGAAATGCACACGACAGCCATGCGCCTCTGCAAACCGGGCGTCAAAGAACAATACATCGCCGGTGTCATCGACGGCATCGCAGCCTCCTACGGCAGCATGAACTCCTTTGCCACCATTCTCTCCCAAAACGGCGAAACCCTCCACAACCACAATCATGGAAATATCCTGGAAGCAGGCAAACTGATGCTGACCGACGCCGGAGCTGAAACCGTGAACAACTACTGTTCGGACTTCACCCGCACAGTGCCCGTGGGCGGACGTTTCACCAGCCGGCAGAAAGATATATATAATATAGTAGTAGCCTGCCACGACCATGCCATCGACTTCGCCCGTCCGGGCCAGACTTGGAAAGAAGTACATATCAATGTCTGCAAAGTCCTTGCACAAGGTCTGAAAGACCTGGGACTCATGAAAGGCAATGTCGACGAAGCCGTGGCCGCAGGAGCACATGCCCTGTTTATGCCTCACGGCTTAGGACACATGATGGGCCTCGACGTGCACGACATGGAAGGCTTGGGCCAAATCTATGTAGGATATGACGATGAGACACGGCCTTCCGACCAATTCGGGCTGGCATCCCTCCGCATGGGACGACGGCTTCAGGAAGGATTTGTCATCACAGACGAACCGGGCTGCTACTTCATCCCGGCTCTCATCGACAAGTGGAGAGCTGAAAAGATGTTTACCGAATTCCTCAACTACGACGTTATCGAAACATTTAAAGACTTCGGAGGCATCCGCCTGGAAGATGACGTGCTGATTACGGCCGACGGCTCACGCTTCTTGGGACAAAAGCACATCCCGCTGACAGTCGACGAGGTAGAAAGCATCATGAACGAATAAAAACAAAAGAATCAATAACTAAGTACTAACAATCAAAAACCAGAAACCCGAACATGAAAAAAAATCTATTCATGACAGCCGCTCTGGGCTTGGCTCTTATGAGCCCGGCTGTGGCACAAGAACAAAACAAAGAAACCCAAAAAGAAGGCTTCATTTTCACGACCGTAAAAGAAAATCCCATCACTTCCATCAAGAATCAGAGCCGTGCTGGAACTTGCTGGTGCTACTCAGGCCTGGCATTCTTGGAATCTGAGCTCCTCCGCATGGGCAAAGGCGAATACGATTTCTCCGAGATGTACACTGTATATAACACTTATATGGATCGTGCCGATGCGACCGTCCGCACTCACGGGGATGTGTCTTTCTCCCAAGGAGGTTCTTTCTATGATGTGATGTATGGCATGGAACATTACGGCCTGATACCGGAAGAACTGATGCGTCCGGGTGTGATGTACGGTGACTCACTGTCCAACCACAATGAATTGTCAGCCGTGACAGAAGCCTACGTTGCCGCCATCGCTAAAGGGCAGCACAAATCACTCCAAATGGGAGCTGACAACCAACCTCTCTGGAAAAAAGGCCTTGCCGGCATCTATGACGCCTATCTCGGCAAATGTCCGGAAACATTTGAATACAAAGGACAGACCTACACACCGAAATCATTTTATGAATCCACTGGTCTGAACGCAGATGATTACATCTCGTTGACGTCCTACACACATCATCCGTTCTATAAACCATTCGTACTGGAAATTCAAGACAACTGGCGTTGGGCACAGTCCTACAATTTGCCGATAGATGAACTCATGGAAGTCTTTGACAATGCCATCATGAACGGATACACAGTCGCATGGGGAGCTGACGTGAGCGAAATGGGCTTTGGACGTACAGGTATCGGAACACTGCCCGACATGAAAAAAGCACAGGAAGACCTCACCGGTTCTGACATGGCACGCTGGTTGAAGCTTTCCAACTCTCCGACATTTGTCAACAGCCCGCTCCCGCAAAAATGGTGTACTCAAGAAGAACGCCAAAGAGCATACGACAACTGGGAAACAACCGACGACCACGGTATGTTGATCTACGGTATAGCCAAAGACCAAAAAGGAACCGAATACTATATGGTGAAAAACTCATGGGGAACCATTGGCGAATATGATGGTACATGGTACGTATCCAAAGCTTACGCCCGCTACAAAACCATGAACATCATTGTCAACAAAAAAGCTCTGCCTAAAGAAATTGCTAAAAAACTAGGAATTAAATAATAGTGATTCCATCAGCTCAACAAAAGCGTGCCCTTTCTGTTAAATATATACAGAATCGGCACGTTTTTTTATTTCTTTTTCCTAACTTTACAAATCGAATCGGGATAACCCTCTTCCTTTAAGTTTGAAAAAGAAAAACAATATATAAAATGCGATACAGATGGAATTACCAAGCTCTTACACACGAACAGATGGAAGCTGCCAACTCTTTTTCCAAGGAGTTGGGAATTAGTCCCATCCTATGCCATCTGCTTCTGAAAAGAGGCATCCATACAGTTGCAGCTGCAAAAAAGTTCTTTCATCCGCAATTAAACGAGCTGCACGATCCTTTTCTTATGAAAGATATGGAGAAAGCAGTCGAACGCCTGAACCGCGCCATGGGAAAGAAAGAACGCATCCTGATCTATGGAGACTATGACGTGGATGGCACGACAGCCGTATCTTTAGTGTTTAAATTCTTACAACAATTTTATTCAAACATAGACTACTATATCCCCGACCGTTATGAAGAAGGATACGGTGTCTCCATGAAGGGAGTTGACTATGCTCAGGAGACAGGCGTCAAACTTGTCATCGTGCTGGATTGTGGCATCAAGGCTGTCAAAGAAATATCTTATGCCAAGGAGAAAGGCATAGACTTTATCATCTGCGACCACCACGTGCCTGATGACATATTGCCTCCAGCCGTGGCCATACTCAATCCCAAACGGCTGGATGCGACCTATCCATATCCACACTTGTCAGGTTGCGGAGTAGGTTTCAAGTTTATGCAAGCATTCGCACAAAACAACGGCATCGAATTCAGACAACTTACTCCCCTGCTCGACCTCGTTGCTGTCAGCATTGCTTCCGACATCGTTCCCATAATGGGAGAAAACCGGGTTCTCGCCTACTATGGGCTCAAACAACTCAACTCCAATCCCAGTATCGGACTCAAAGCCATCATCGACGTATGCGGACTGAACGACAAAGAAATCACCATCAGTGACATCATTTTCAAAATCGGGCCACGCATCAATGCCTCAGGACGTATCCAAAACGGCAAGGAAGCCGTCGACTTACTGATAGAAAAAGACTTGGCCAATGCTTTAACTAAAAGCAACCAGATCAACCAATATAACGAAACGCGCAAAGACCTGGACAAAAGCATGACTGAGGAGGCTAACAAAATCGTAGACCAACTGGAAAATCTGTCCCATAGACGCTCCATAGTCCTCTACAACGAAGCCTGGCATAAAGGTGTCATCGGTATCGTGGCTTCCCGCCTGACTGAAATTTATTACCGTCCGGCTGTCGTCCTGACACGCACCAATGACTTGGCTACCGGTTCTGCCCGTTCGGTGGCCGGCTTCGATGTGTACAAGGCTATCGAACACTGTCGGGACTTATTGGAAAGCTTCGGAGGACACACTTATGCTGCCGGACTATCTATGCGCATTGAGAATGTACAGGAATTCACGGAGCGCTTCGAACAATTCGTTGCACAACACATCTTGCCCGAACAGACACGAGCCATCATCAATATCGACGCGAAAATCGACTTCCGTGACATCACACCCAAGTTCTTCAACGATTTGAAACACTTCAATCCATTCGGACCGGACAACCATAAACCTATCTTCTGCACGAACCATGTGTATGACTACGGTACTAGCAAAGTCGTCGGCAGAGAACAAGAACATATAAAACTAGAACTCGTGGACAACAAATCACACAATGTAATGAACGGCATTGCCTTCGGCCAAAGCTCACAAGTGCGTTACATCAAGACTAAACGCTCGTTTGACATCTGCTACACCATCGAGGAAAATACCCACAAACGAGGAGAAGTCCAGCTCCAGATAGAAGACATCCGTCCTTCAGAGTGACACAAGATGACCGACTACAAGGCTATACTCCAAAAATATTGGGGCTATGATTCATTCCGGGGCATACAGGAAACTATCATCAACAGCATCGGAAGCGGCCACGACACACTGGGACTAATGCCCACGGGAGGAGGTAAGTCCATCACCTTCCAAGTGCCCGCATTGGCTCAAGACGGATTGTGCCTGGTCATAACTCCTCTCATAGCCTTGATGAAAGACCAAGTCAGCCACCTCAAAAAACGGGGAATCAAAGCTGCTGCCATCTATTCCGGCATGACACGTGAAGAGATTGTCATCACACTGGAGAACTGCATTTTCGGTGACTATAAATTTCTATACATATCCCCAGAACGGCTAAGCACCGAAATCTTCCAAATCAAGCTTCGCCACATGCGTGTCAGCTTTATCACCGTGGACGAAGCGCACTGCATCTCACAGTGGGGATATGATTTCCGCCCAGCCTACTTGCAAATCCACCAAATCAGAGAACTACTGCCTGAAGCTCCGATACTGGCACTCACGGCGACAGCCACACCTGAAGTGGTCAAAGACATTCAGAAACAACTGCTTTTTCAAGCGGAGAATGTCTTCCAGATGAGTTTCGAACGACAGAACCTGGCGTATGTAGTCCGGAAGACTGAGAATAAGTCCAAAGAACTGCTCCACATCCTACAACATGTGAAAGGCTCTGCCATCGTCTACACACGCAGTCGCAAAGGAACAAAAGAGATAGCCCAATTCTTACAACAAAACGACATATCCGCAGAATTTTACCACGCCGGACTCTCCAATGATGAAAAAGACATGCGCCAACACAGATGGCAACATGACGAATCTCGCGTGATGGTGGCAACAAACGCTTTCGGCATGGGCATCGACAAACCCGATGTACGCACCGTCATCCACATCGACATGCCGGACTCTCCGGAAGCCTATTTCCAAGAAGCCGGACGGGCCGGACGTGACGGACTGAAGGCTTATGCCATCCTCCTATACAGCCCGCACGACAAAACCATACTCAACAAGCGAATCGCGGACACCTTCCCGGACAAAGACTACATACGAAAGGTCTACGAACACATCTGCTATTATTACCAAATGGCTGTCGGCGACGGTCTGAACTGCACCTATGAATTCAGCCTGGAAGAATTTTGCCATCGCTTCAAACATTATCCGACACAGGCCAACAGCGCACTTCTAATCCTGTCACGGTGTGGATACATCGACTACACCGATGAAGAGGAGACTCACTCCCGGCTCATTTTCCTGCTAAAAAGAGATGAGCTCTACCGCCTTCATGAGCAGAATGAAGAAGTGGAATCCCTGTTACAAGCCATCCTGAGAAGCTATACAGGACTGTTCTCCGACTACACCTACATCGATGAAAGCCAACTGTGCAAGAAAACCGGACTGAGCAGGCAGCAAATCTACGAATACCTGTTGTCGCTCAGCAGAAGAAGAATCATCCAATACACTCCCGGAAAAAAGACTCCCTACATCACTTTCATGCAGAAGCGTGTCGACACCGAACGTATCGTCATCCCCCCGGAGGTATACGAGAAACGCAAAGAAAGCTATACGCGCCGCATCCGTGCCATGATAGAATATGCCACGTCGGACACACATTGCCGGAACAGAATGCTTTTGAGATATTTCGGGGAAACAAGTACCCAAAACTGCCAACGATGCGACGTCTGCCTGCACAAACACGATTCAGGACTGAACCTCGGCGAGTTTGAAAACATCCGTACCGCACTGCACACGCTTCTGGCTGACGGCCAGCCTCACTCAGCCAGCATCATAACAGACCTGCCTTTCCCGGAAAACAAAGTCAAAGAAGCAGTCACCTACCTTATCCGCGAAGAGGAAATCAAACTCCAAGATGGTCTGTTCGTGCTTGATTTACCTTCGTCCCGAAAAGATTCATAATAGCTTCCGCCTCAGAGCTTCCCCTGAAATTTTCAGGGCTTTAAGCCTAAATCGACCAAAAGAGTTTGGCAAACGTGCTAATGACTAATTGGAGTTAAAGGCTGCTAGCCTAGCCCTCCTTTCCGTTCCCGGCCTCACCGCAATAAACATAGGCAAGGTTCACAAATTCATAACAATGGCAATCAACAAATTGTCCGTTTTTGAAGCAGGCTTTCTTGAAGATGCCGCACTTATGGAAGCCAGCTTTTTCGAGAACCTTCATCGATGCCGGGTTATTATCGTAAACATGGGCATGGATTCGTACCGTATTGGAATTGCTAAGATAATCTTCTACGGCCTGTTTGATAGCTTCGGACATGATGCCTTGGTTCCAATACGGTTCGGCAAGCCAGTAGCCCAGTTCAGCGTTGTACCGCTCTACGTCCGTGCCTCTGATAAAACTGATATTACCTGCTGCTTCGTAATTGATCTCGATGCAGTAATTGTTCTGTTCGCTTTGCCCTTCAACAAAACTGATAAACTGTTCCGCATCCTTTTCCGTATAGGGATAAGGAAGGGCGTCACGACAGTTGTCCCAAATCTTTTTGTTGTTCAGGTATTTTGCCAATGCCGGTATGTCCGCTTTGGTCCAAGCTCTCAGTTTGAATGATTCTTCCATATTAACGCGAGTTCGACAGAAGGGATTAAAATTATTCATTTGGAAAATGCCTGTTTATGATTCTTAATCTACTTAGGCGGCATAAAGATACGAAAAAAAGAGTACCTGTAAAAAAGCCATCACATCCTGCTTTCCCTATGCATGAAATCAGTACCTTTGCGCATCACACTCCATTTGCCGTCCGAGACTATCGGATTAAAAAGGGAACAGCATACATTATTATGATGAACTTTATAAAAAAACTACTATTTGCAGAAGAAAAGCAAACAGAAGACGCAAAACAAAAGAAAGAGCTGCAAAACTTCGACATCTTGAAGTATGACGGAATCCGTGCCCAAAACATAGGAAAATGGATTTATGCAGAAAAGTGCTTCAAAGAAGCCCTCCGCATCCATCCGGACCCGGAAACGCTGACACTGCTGGTGCGCACATCCATCCGGCTAAACAAGATGGACCAAGCGCACGACCTTCTGAAAGAAGCCATAGCAACCACGCCTGAACAGACCCAATATTACCTGGAGCTGGCACAAGTGTGCTACATGCAAGAACAATACTCGGAAATGCTCAACGTGGCACAGGAAGCAGCCCGCCGGATGCCGGAAGATGCCGTCCCCTACTACTTGCAGGCGCAAGCCTATCAGAAACTAGGCGACGCCATCCATGCCATCGCCACACTGACACAGGCCATTTGCAAAAAAGAAGATTTCACGGAAGCCTACCTGATGCGTTGCAGGTTGTTGCTCGACATGTACCAAGTCAGCGAGGCGCAGACTGATATGGAAATCCTTCTCCAGAAAAATCCGGATGACGAAGAAACATTGCTGTTGGCTGGAGAAATCCAGCAACGGCTGAATGATACACCTCAAGCCATCTCGTTCTACCGGAAAATCATCGAGCTGAATCCGTTCCATGAAAAAGCCTACGAACAGTTGGCTTCGCTTTTCGCAAACGAAAGCCAGTGGGAAAAAGCCATTGAAGTGCTGGATGAAGCCATCGACATCAATGCGACGTCCAATCTGTATCAACTCCGGGGAAGGCTGAAGCTGGAAAAAGGGGATAAAGACGGTTCTCTGGAAGATATGAAGAAGGCATTGGAACTCAGCCCGGAAAAGGAAAATGCCATCAACGGGCACTTTGACAACCAATCCCCATCCTGACAGCCGACAGCCGGACACAGTCGCCTTCATAAGGAAGAATTTAGGGCAAGAGAAGAAAAAAGTGTTCGTAAACGTTGCATTTTAAAAATAAAGCACTACTTTTGTCCACAAATTACTAACAAAACGAAGAAATGCAAAACTTGAACCATACATACTTTCGCTTCTTTTTTTACTTTTACTTTAGCAATGAAGTGAAGCGGGACGTCGTGTATGTCAAATAGGTAATCTTATTACAAATCATATTCAATCCCGCTTCACCACGTGAGGCGGGATTTTTTATTTATACAAACAAAAAGAGACTATGAAAAAAATCGCAATCCAAGGTGTGAAAGGCTCCTATCATGACATGGCAGCACACCAATATTTCGAAGAGGAAGAACTGGAACTCATCTGTTGTTCCACATTTGAAGACGTATTCAAAGCCATGAATGACGACAACAATGTCATCGGCGTGATGGCTATCGAAAACACCATAGCCGGAAGCCTGCTCCATAACTACGACCTGCTACGGGAAAACCGCATGACCATCGTAGGCGAACACAAACTGCGCATCTCACACAGCTTGCTCTGCCTGCCCGAAGACGGATGGGAAGACATCACGGAAATCAATTCACACCCCGTGGCACTGGCACAATGCCGCGAATTCCTCCAACGCCACCCGAACGTGAAAGTGGTCGAAGCTGAAGACACGGCAGGAAGCGCGGAAATCATCAGCCGAAACCATCTGAAAGGCCATGCTGCCATCTGCTCCAAATCGGCTGCACCGCTCTACGACATGAAAGTCCTGGAAGAAGGCATCGAGACAAACAAACACAACTTCACCCGTTTCTTAATCGTGGCCGATCCTTGGAAAGCCGACGAGCTGAGGGAACGCCCAAGCATCAACAAGTCGACCATCGTCTTCTCGCTCCCGCACTGCGAAGGTAGCCTGTCACAAGTGTTGTCCATTTTCTCTTTTTACAAAATAAACTTGACCAAAATCCAATCGCTCCCCATCATCGGGCGTGAATGGGAATACATGTTCTACGTCGACATCACATTCTCAGACTACCTGCGTTACAAACAATCCATCGACGCCATAACGCCTTTGACTAAAGAACTACAAATACTTGGAGAATATGAAGAAGGAAAATCACACATTTGACATCCGGCCCGCTGACAGGCTTCAGACTGTCACGGAATACTACTTCTCAAAAAAACTAAAAGAAATCGCACAAATGAATGCCGAAGGACTGGACATCATCAGTCTGGGCATCGGCAGCCCGGACATGCCTCCTTCCCAAGAAACCATCGACACACTCTGTACGACGGCACAACGTCCTGACATGCACGGATACCAACCGACCATCGGCATCCTGGAGCTACGTCAGGCCATGGCTGACTGGTACAAGCGATTCTATGGCGTGGAACTCGACCCGGCGACAGAGATACAGCCACTCATCGGCTCCAAGGAAGGCATCCTGCACGTCACACTGGCATTGGTCAATCCGGGTGACGATGTTCTCGTCCCCAATCCGGGCTATCCGACCTATACGTCGCTCAACCGGCTACTCGGCAGCAACATCATCCCCTACAACTTATACGAAGACAAAGGTTGGCAACCTGACTTCGACGAACTGGAGGCGATGGACCTGAGCCGCGTGAAAATCATGTGGACCAACTACCCCAATATGCCGACCGGAGCCAACGCGACTATGGAACTCTATGAGAAACTGGTCGACTTCGCACGCCGACACAGCATCGTCATCGTGAACGACAATCCTTACAGCTTCATCCTCAATGACAAGCCGCTGAGCATACTGAACGTGCCCGGGGCAAAGGACTGCAGCATTGAATTCAACTCAATGAGCAAGAGCCATAACATGCCGGGATGGCGCGTGGGGATGCTGGCCAGCAATGCACAGTTCGTCCAATGGGTCGTAAAGGTGAAGAGCAACATCGACTCCGGCACGTTCCGCCCAATGCAACTCGCTGCAGCACAGGCCTACCGAAACTCCGACGCATGGCACGAACAGATGAACCGCACCATCTATCGCGAGCGTCGTCAGTGGGCCGAGCAAATCATGCACGCGCTGGGGTGCACCTTCAATCCTGACCAAGTGGGCATGTTCCTCTGGGGACGTATCCCGGACACCTATGCAGATGTGGAAGAACTCACCGAACGGGTGCTCCACGAAGCACGGGTCTTCATCACACCGGGATTCATCTTCGGTACTAACGGTGCACGCTACATACGCATCTCCCTCTGTGCCACGGAAGAGAAACTGAAAGAAGCATTGGCACGCATTCAAAACAACATTACACACTAAATACAAACAACTACAAACTCTTTTATAATCATGGAACTGGAATCTATCTTACTACCGGGCATCGAACCCAAACGGCCCATCGTCATAGCCGGACCTTGCAGCGCAGAGACGGAAGAGCAGGTGATGCAAACAGCCAAAGGACTTGCAGCCAAAGGCATCAAAATCTATCGTGCCGGCATCTGGAAGCCGCGCACCAAACCCGGAGGATTCGAAGGCGTGGGCGAACCGGGACTCGCATGGCTCAAGGAAGTCAGACAGGAAACGGGCATGTATGTCACCACAGAAGTGGCCACGGCCAAACATGTGGAGTCAGCCCTGAAAGCGGACCTCGACATGCTGTGGATCGGTGCACGCACCTGCGCCAACCCGTTCGCCATGCAGGAAATCGCCGATGCGCTGAGAGGGACAGACATCCCCGTACTGGTCAAAAACCCTGTCAATCCGGACCTTGAACTGTGGATCGGCGGCATGGAACGGCTCAACAACGCGGGCATCCGCCGACTGGCTGCTATCCATCGGGGATTTTCCTCTTATGAGAAGAAAATCTACCGCAACCTCCCCCAATGGCACATCCCCATCGAGTTGCGCCGCCGCATCCCTGAACTGCCCATCTTCTGTGATCCAAGCCACATCGGCGGCAAGCGCGAACTCGTCGCTCCTCTCTGCCAACAAGCAATGGACCTGGGCTTCGATGGGCTTATCGTCGAGAGCCACTGCTGTCCGGACAAGGCTTGGAGCGACGCGGCACAACAGGTGACCCCCGACATCCTGGCCTATATTCTCAACCTCCTGGTCATCCGCAAAGACAAACAGACGACAGAAAACCTCAACGAACTGCGTAACCAAATCGACGAATGCGACAACAGCATCATCGAAATCCTCGCCAAGCGCATGCGCATCTGTCGAGAGATAGGAACGTACAAGAAGGAACACGGACTGACCATCCTCCAGGCCGAACGCTACAACGAAATCCTGGAAAAGCGCGGCGCACAGGGCGAAACCTGCGGCATGAGCGCAGAGTTCGTGCGCTATGTCTTCGAAGCCATCCACGGAGAATCGGTACGCCAACAGATGGAAATCATCAACAAATAAAGACGTAAACACATCTATTCTATGCGCATACTCATCTTGGGAGCCGGAAAGATGGGCTCCTTTTTCACCGACCTGCTGAGCTTTCAGCACGAGACAGCCGTGTTCGACATTGACCCGAAGCGCATGCGCTTCGTCTACAATACCTACCGTCTGACCACGCCTGAAGAAATCGAAGCCTTCCGCCCCGAACTGCTTATCAACGCCGCGACGGTCAAATATACGCTTGATGCCTTCCGCTGGGTGCTCCCTCTCCTGCCCCGCGAATGTATCCTCAGCGATATAGCTTCCGTCAAGACCGGTCTGCGGGAGTTCTATGAAGAGAGCGGCTTTCGCTACGTCTCGACACACCCGATGTTCGGCCCGACTTTCGCCAGCATGAGTGCCCTCAGCGACGAAAACGCCATCATCATCACCGAGGGTGACCATCTGGGACGCGTGTTCTTCAAGGACCTCTACCAGTCGCTCCGCCTGAACATCTTCGAATACACATTCGAGGAACATGACGAGACCGTCGCCTACTCGCTCTCCATCCCCTTCGTGTCGACCTTCGCCTTTGCCGCCACGATGAAGCACCAGGATGCGCCGGGCACAACCTTCAAACGCCACATGGCCATCGCGCGGGGTGTTCTGGGCGAAGACGACTACCTACTCCAGGAGATACTGTTCAATCCCCGCACCCCGGCACAGGTGGAAAGGATACGTACTGAATTGGACGAGCTGCTTACCATCATCACGGAGCGCGACGCCGATGCCTTCCGACGCTATTTGACAAAGATTCGCGGACATCTGAAGTAGCCCATAAGCGTATTCCCTTTTTACTACTACGCACAGCCTCCTATGGCCTGCGTAAATCGCCTCCTCCCCTCACGCCGAGCGGTGGAGGCAATTTGTATATATCTGCTTAACTTTCTATATATAAGCATTGCATATACAGTCGTGACCGATAAGTGTATACGACGTTTTGGAAAAGGACGCTTACAAGGAACATTTTAGTATATACTATTTACCATCATTAGAAGTCTCGTCCGTCTCCTCTGCCGAGGGTGTTTGTTCCAATGCCGGAGCACCAGCCGAGACTTCGGTCTCTTCAATGATTTCCACGCCCGTGCGACGGAACTTATAGGCCTCAAACATGTCGAAGACGCCATAGACGATGCTTGTCACGCCAAGCACGATGAAGGGCAGTTCGGCAGTCCGGAAGGGATTGAAGAGCACGACAATGCCCGCAGCGAGAATGAGGACGGGAACGACATAGAATCCCCAAGCGACAGGCATCAGCCGACGGGCGTTCACCAGTCCAGCCAGCATGTTCAGTCCGGCCAATACGAGCATGGCACCCAAGACATACATCAGGATACGGACGAAGAAACCGGGCATGATGAGCAACCAGAGGCCAAAGAGCAGACTGCCCAGCCCCATGAAGGGAAAGACGCACCGCACGCCTCTGTTCACCAGACGGGCGACGACAGTGATAAGCCCCGGAATGAAAAACAAAGCCCCGATGGCCATCACGAAATAAATGCTCGCCGTGCCCGGATAGAGCACCAGCAAGACACCGATAATCAGCGAGAAGATGCCACGCACCCACACATTGTTTACTTTACTTGTCATACGCTTTATGAGTTAGAAACGAGGCAAAAATAGTGGTTTTCGTTGAACTATCTCCCATGAATGTCTTACTTTTGCAGCATATTAGACAGAAAGCCTATGACAACGCTCTACTTGGTACGACACGGCGAGACAGAGGAGAACGCCTCCCGCATCCTCCAGGGACACCTTCCCGGGAAGCTCTCGCCACGGGGCATCGAACAACTCCGTGCCCTGCGCGAACAACTTGCCGGCACGACCTTCGACGCCGTCCTTTGCAGCGACCTTCGACGGTGTGCCGACTCGGCATGCATCCTGACCGAAGACCGACACATCCCCCTAACCTACCTCAGCCTGCTCCGCGAACGTGACTGGGGCAGCCTTACAGGAAAACGCATCGACGACATACAACATGCTCCCTTCCCGCCCGATGTCGAGACTGTCGGACAGATGCTGACACGGGCCGGGACGTTCCTGCGATACATCAGGGAGCGGCATACGGGGCAGACGGTGCTCGTCGTCAGTCACGGACTATTCTGCCGTGCCATCCGTTCGGTCGCTACGGGTGTCGCGATGAAAGACATCGACCGCATGGACAACGCCACGTTCCGTGTCCTCACCTTATAATATGGGAAGAAAGAGAAAAACGACATTTCACGAAAAAAAGTCAGTATTTTATTTGGAAGTATAGCAAAAAGGCATACCTTTGCCTCCGACAAACACTAAAAAACAATAGCAAACGATGAAATCAATGAAGAATACATATTGGTGGTGGCGCCGCTTACAACTCCAGCAGTCGTAAGAGAACAAGGCCTCGCGTATGTATTCCAACAGATAAACTATTGAAGCGCAAGCGGGCTGTCGTACTTACGGCAGCCCGCTTTCTTTTTATACCCAAATGAATTAACAAACAAACTAAAAACACATAGACTATGAACACGTACCAAGTCAACCAAGAAGGCTACTACGGAGAATTCGGAGGAGCCTACGTCCCGGAAATACTCCACGGCTGCATCACGGAGCTACAGAACGCCTACCGCCAAGTGCTCGACGACCCCTCGTTCAAGGAGGAATTTGCCCTCCTCCTGCGTGACTACGTCGGACGGCCCTCGCCCCTCTACCTCGCACGCCGGCTTTCAGAACGCTACGGCTGCAAAATCTACCTCAAACGGGAAGACCTCAACCACACCGGAGCACACAAGATAAACAATGCCATCGGGCAAGCCTTGCTGGCCAAGCGCATGGGCAAGCGCCGCATCATCGCCGAGACAGGCGCAGGCCAACACGGAGTGGCCGTCGCTACGGTCTGTTCTCTGCTCGGGCTGGAGTGTATCGTCTACATGGGGAAGACGGACGTCGAACGGCAGCATGTCAATGTCGAACGCATGAAGATGCTGGGGGCGACCGTCACGGCCGTCACCTCGGGCAATATGACCCTCAAGGACGCTGTCAATGAGGCCATACGCGACTGGTGTTGCCATCCGGAGGATACGTACTACGTCATCGGATCGACCGTCGGACCGCACCCGTATCCAGACCTCGTCGCACGCCTCCAATCCGTCATCAGCGAGGAAATCAGACGGCAACTCCTCGAACACGAGGGGCGCGACTATCCGGACTATCTCATGGCCTGCATCGGAGGCGGAAGCAATGCTGCCGGAACCATCTACCACTACCTCGACGACACACGTGTGAACATCGTGCTGGCTGAAGCCGGAGGACTGGGCATCGAGACGGGACAATCCGCCGCTACCATCAACCTCGGACGCATGGGCGTCCTACACGGCTCACGGACACTCGTCATGCAGGACGCCGACGGACAGGTCCTCGAACCGTACTCTATCTCGGCCGGACTGGACTATCCGGGCATCGGACCTATGCACGCTAACCTGGCCGCACGCCACCGCGCCACCGTCCTGGCCGTAAACGATGACGAAGCACTCCGCGCTGCATACGAACTCACCCGCCTGGAGGGCATCATTCCCGCCCTGGAGTCGGCCCACGCACTCGGCGCATTGCCCAAGCTCAAATTCTGCCCGACTGACATCGTCGTCCTGACCGTGTCGGGACGAGGCGACAAGGATATTGAAACCTATCTGGCACATATGCCCAATCAATCCGCATCATGAAGACATACGCATTCCACACCATCCATACAACCATCGCGGGCGACCTGCACACGCCCGTGGAGACTTACCTCAAGGTCCGCGACCTCTTCCCGCAGAGCGTCCTGCTCGAAAGCTCCGACTACCACGGCTCGGAGGACAACCGCTCCTTCATCTGCCTCGACCCCATCGCTTCCGTCAGTATCAGCCACGGCATGGCGACCTATGTCCTCCCCGACGGGACCCGCGAGGAGAAGCCGCTCGACAGCCAATTCACCGCCGAGGATGCCCTGCGCGGCTTTATCGGCAGGCTCGATGTCACCGGGGACTATGCCCGCTACTGCGGCCTCTATGGCTAAACGGCCTACGATGCCGTCCGCCATTTCGAGCCGGTCGACATCCCCGACTGCCGCGAGGCGAAGAATGACGCCCCGGACATGCTCTATACGTTCTTCCGCTATGTCATCGTCTTCCGTGACTACCGCAGCGAGATGACCCTCGTCGGGTTCATCGGTCTGGACGGAACACTCAATCAGGCCATCACCATTCGGACCTTCGTCAGCCGCAACCACGAACTATGGTTTCAGGCAGGTGGAGGTATCGTGGCCGCCAGCCAGGAGGAAAACGAATTGCAGGAAATCAACAATAAGCTCGGTGCGCTGCGCAATGCCATCCTGATGGCAGAGCAAATGTCGTCGGGAGAGAAAACTTTATAACCGTAGTTTGAAAATCGTTTTGTAACCAATGCATTTAATGACGAATACGAAGAGATGATGAAAACTTAGGGGAGTTATTATGGATAAACAAATGACACGTCAGAGCTACATCGCGTAGCCTTCGCATCTAAGTCCCGTATCGAGCCTACCAAAGATACGTACTTAGGCTATCTCAGTACGTATATTAGACTATCAAAGATACGTACTTTATAAAGTCCCTCTCCGACTTCTTCGTAGTACACTACTGATTTATACAATAACCCATACGTAACATATCATAACTTATCAAGTAATGAACATTATCATCATCGACAATTATGACTCGTTCACATACAACCTCGACCATGCTGTGAAGGCGCTTGGGGCAGACACACGTGTGCTCCGCAATGACCAGTTCCGCATGGAGGAGCTGGACGAGGCCGACAAGCTCATGCTCTCGCCCGGCCCGGGAATACCGAGCGAAGCGGGACTGCTTATGGACGTCATCCGGATGTATGCCGGACGGAAACCCATCCTGGGCATTTGCCTTGGCGAACAGGCCATCGGCGAAGTCTATGGCGCAAGGCTGACAAACCTGGAGACTGTGTACCACGGCGTGCAGACGAACGTCCGTCTTGCGCCGGATGAATACCTCTTCTGCGGGTTGCCATCGGAAATCGCCGTCGGACGCTACCACTCCTGGGTCGTCAGCCGTCAGGGATTGCCCCCGTGTCTGGAGGTGACGGCCACCAGCCCCGAAGGATATATCATGGCGCTGCGTCACCGCTCGCTCGATGTGTGTGGCGTGCAGTTCCACCCTGAGTCCATCCTCACGCCCGAGGGGGAGACTATCTTGCGCAACTGGTTGTATGCGGAGCGTCCCTGATGCGGCGGGTATCTCCCATACGTCCTACAGGGCATTTATCCGAAATGAAAATATTTAACTCAATGACTGATTATGAAAGAGATTCTTGACAAACTATTCCAACACGCGACGCTGTCGTATGACGAAGCGCGGGGATTGATGGGCGACATCATGGGCGGACGGTTCACTGACGCACAGTTGGCCGCGCTGATGACCGTCTTCAGGATGCGCAGCGTGACGGCTGAGGAGCTGACAGGCTTCAGGGAAGCCCTGCTCGCGACGCGAGTGCCTGTCGACCTCTCCGAATTCCAGCCCATCGACATCGTGGGGACAGGGGGTGACGGTAAGAACACGTTCAACATTTCGACCTGTGCTTGTTTTGTCGTGGCCGGGGCCGGATACCATGTCGCCAAGCATGGGAACTATGGTGCGTCGTCGGTCAGTGGGGCAAGCAACGTGATGGAAGCCCATGGCGTCCGCTTCACGAATGACACTGACTCCCTGTGCCGTTCGATGGAAGGATGCGGCATGGCCTACCTCCATGCACCGCTGTTCAACCCCGCCATGCGGACCGTGTCGGGCGTACGCCGGGACTTGGACGTCTCCGACACGGGCATCATCGCCGAATTCAAGCGTCATTCGCCCTCGAAGGGCTGGATACGGGAGGCGGCCAATGCCGAACAGATTGTCTCCGGCTACGTGCGCGGGGGAGCTTCGGCCCTGTCTGTGCTGACGGACGCTCCCTACTTCGGAGGCTCGCTGTCCGACCTTCGCCGTGTCCGCACCCGGGTTGATGTCCCGCTGCTACGCAAGGACTTCATCATCGAACCCTATCAGGTGTGGCAGTCGAAAGCCGTCGGGGCTGACGTCATCCTGCTCATCGCCACCGCCCTTACGCCGGAGGAATGCCTATCGCTCACCCTGTTGGCCCATGAGCTGCGTATGGAAATCCTGCTCGAACTGCATGACGAGCGGGAGTTGGACTATGTGTGTGACGATGCCGACATGGTGGGCATCAACAATCGCTGCCTGGGTACGTTTGTCACTGACCCGGAGCATTCCTTCCGCATGGCGGAACAGTTGCCACGTGACCACGTGCTTGTCTCGGAGAGCGGCCTGTCGCGACCGGAGACCGTCCGCCGCCTGCGTGCCGCCGGCTACCGGGGTTTTCTCATGGGGGAAGCATTCATGTCAGCCCCCGCTCCGGATGTGGCTTTGTCTGACTTTATACGTGATTTGCGCCATGATAGTGAAGGTGTGCGGCATGCGTGAGGGGGAAAATATCCTCGCCGTCGAACAGACAGGTGCTGACTGGATGGGTTTCATCTGCTACGAACGCTCGCCGCGCCATGTCGTCACGCTCCCCTCCTACCTCCCGGTGCGCTGTCGGAGGGTCGGGGTCTTTGTCAATGCCCCTATACCATCTATATATAATAAGGTAAAGGAACTGGGGCTGGACATCATCCAACTACACGGCGACGAGCCGCCCGCGGACTGCTTCCGGCTTCAGGCGGCGGGGCTGCAGGTCATCAAGGCGTTTCGCGTGGCAGACGAAGCGGACCTGGCTCAGGTCCGGTCCTATGCCGGAGCATGCAGCTATTACCTCTTCGACACGCCCGGTCCGGGCTACGGAGGCACAGGACACCGGTTTGACTGGGACATCCTCCGCGGCTATAGCGGTCCGACACCCTTCCTGCTCAGTGGAGGCCTCGGTCCGGACAGCCTGAAAGACCTGGCCACGTTTGCCCACCCGCTGTGGGCAGGCATCGACCTCAACAGTGGTTTTGAAGTGTCTCCCGGCATGAAAGACCCTGTCAGATTACGAGATTTTATTAAACAATTTAGGACTTTACAACTATGAACCGCATTAACAAACTCTTTCTTGACCGGCAGAAACCGGTCCTGTCCATCTACTTCTGTGCCGGCACGCCCGACCCCGAAGCAACCGTTGACGTAGTCCGTACCCTCGAGCTCCGGGGTGTGGCCATGGTCGAGATAGGTATCCCCTTCAGTGACCCCTTAGCCGACGGGCCTGTCATCCAGGGCGCATCCACACAGGCCTTGCGGCAAGGAATGACCCTCTCGCGTCTGATGGGTCAGTTGGCCGGGCTTCGTCCTGCGGGCGTCAGTATCCCGGTCGTCCTTATGGGCTATCTCAATCCTGTCCTGCAATACGGCTTCGAATGGTTCTGCCGCGAATGCAAAGCCTGTGGGGTCGATGGGATCATCATCCCGGACCTGCCCTTTGACGAGTACATGCGCGACTTCCGCCCGACAGCCGAACGGTATGACCTCAAATTCATCCTGCTCATCACGCCAGAGACCAGCGAAGCGCGTATCCGTCAGATTGATGCCCATACGGACAGCTTCCTGTATATGGTGTCGTCCGCCTCCGTGACGGGAGTACAAAAGGATTTTGACGAAGCACGCCAGAAATATTTCCGTCGCATAGCGGACATGCACCTGCGTAGCCCCCGCCTCATAGGTTTCGGCATCTCAAACCGGCAGACATATGAGACCGCCACGCGATATGCTGATGGTGTCATCGTAGGCAGTCGCTTCGTCACCCTGTTGGAAGCCTATGGAGGTGATGCAGGGAAAGCCATTGATGCCCTGCATGAGGCCCTCCGCCACGATTAAGGAAGGCATATACCCTCCAGGGCGAGCAGGCGTGCCTTCCGTTTGGTGCCGCCCGCATAGCCGGTCAGTGTGCCGTCCGTCCCCAGCACGCGGTGGCATGGGACTATGATGCTGACCGGATTGTGCCCGACGGCACCTCCGACGGCTTGCGCTGACATGGAGGCCATTCCTCTCCCCTCGGCGATGAGGGTCGCTATGTCTTTGTAAGTCATGGTATGTCCGTAGGGGATAGAGAGCAGGATGTTCCATACATCGCGACGGAAGGGAGTGCCTTTCAGTCGCAGGGCCGGACGGGTCGAAGGCCGTTCTCCGGCGAAATACGTGTCAAGCCATCTGCGTGTCTCGACAAATATGGGCAAGTCACGCTCCTCACAGGCGTCGAGCAAAGCCGCGTCGTAGTGTTTCTGCCCGACAAACCAGAGTCCTGTCAGAAATCCGTCCTCGGCAGTCATCACCATCTCTCCCAGAGGAGACAGGTAGGTAGATTTATATGGATTCATAGCATATGGATTTTGGCTCAAAAATAAAGTTTTTCCTCCACACAGGCAAACTGTGTTCACCTTCCCACGTTCCGGAAAAGGGATAAGTCATGTGTGAAAAACATTAAATATACAAACAAAATGATATTTTTAAGCCTACCATATCACAGTCTAAAGGAAAAACTACTATCTTTGTGCTATAACTAAAATCGGCATTATGTTACACACAAAACAGACCTCTGTACTCATCATATACACAGGCGGTACGATAGGAATGATTCAGAACCCCGACAATGGGGCTTTAGAGACGTTCAACTTCGACCATCTGCGTCGTCATGTCCCAGAACTAAACCAGTTCAATTACCGTATTGACTCGTACCAATTCAATCCACCGATAGACTCTTCCGACATGGAACCTTCGCTGTGGGCCAAAATCGTCCGCATCATTCATTATAACTATGAACGCTACGATGGTTTTGTCATCCTGCATGGGACAGACACAATGTCGTTTACGGCATCGGCATTGAGCTTCATGCTTGAGAACCTGGCCAAGCCCGTCGTCCTCACAGGAAGCCAGTTGCCTATCGGCATGCTACGTACGGATGCACGTGAAAACCTGATTACAGCCATCGAAATCGCAGCAGCCAAACATCCGGACGGTACGGCCATCGTGCCAGAAGTTTGCATCTTCTTCGAGAATCACTTGCTGCGAGGTAACCGAACAACAAAAATCAATGCAGAGCACTTCAATGCATTCTGCTCGTTCAACTATCCGGAACTGGCCACTGCAGGCATACACATAAACTTCAACGAAGAGCGCATCCGCAAGGCAGACATGTCGCTCCCCCTCAAGCCGCACTACTTGTTTGACACTAATGTGCTTATCCTGACATTGTTTCCAGGCCTGCAAGAGAACATGGTGACCCATATCCTCAATATACCCGGACTCAAGGCCGTTGTCCTAAAAACATTCGGCTCAGGCAATGCCCCTCAGAAAGAATGGTTCATAAAGCTCCTGAAAAATGCCGTCAATCGCGGCATCATTATTGTAAATATCAGCCAATGTCTTGCCGGAACTGTAGAAATGGAGCGATATGAGACCGGCATACATCTGCGTGAAGCCGGCGTCATCAGTGGACACGACAGCACAGTGGAATCCGCCTTGACCAAGCTCATGTTCTTGTTAGGGCACGGCATGAGTGCCCACGAAGTGCGCTATCGCATGAACACGCCCATCTGCGGAGAGATTACAGTATAGCCAACTGAATCAAATAAAGACGCGGATAAGCAAGTCTCACCTCTTGCTTTATCCGCGTCTGAAAATATCTGCACGAATCCTCGCGTGTCATTCATCATCACCGTCTTCGTCGTCAAAGTCAAAGTCCAAATCATCCAGAAACTCAGGTTCTGTAAATTTATCCAAGCTTCTGCGCTCCTTCTTAGTCGGACGCCCTGTGCCTCGTGCACGGTCGACAAAGCCACTGATTCGATTCATCTCAAGCAACTCATACTGGTCAGGCGTCGTGACATTCTCCATAACTTCGGGAACAAGCTTCGCACCCACACGTTTCTCTATCGCCTGAAGCACCTTAAAAGAGTATGTGACAGGCGGCTTTCGCACCTGCACGACTTCTCCTTCCTTCACCATGCGCGAAGGTTTCACCTGAGCCCCATTGACGCTCACCCGTCCCTTCTTGCAGGCCTCGGCCGCAATCGTACGCGTCTTGAATATGCGCACAGCCCACAACCATTTATCTATTCTTGCTTCACTACTCATTTCTTATTATATTGATTCATTGTGATTGCAATGCCAGCCAGACAGAAGCTCTTTATGATGTCACAAGCCACTTCGATGCGTTCGCCCATCTGCTTCTGCTCTTCCTCTGTGAAATGGCCAAGCACATAGTCGATTTGAGCCCCCTTGGGAAAATCATTTCCAATGCCGAAACGCAACCGGGCATAATTCTCCGTCCCCAAAGTCGCAGCAATGTGTTTTAGACCATTGTGTCCGGCGTCGCTCCCTTTTGGTTTAAGACGCAAAGTCCCAAAAGGCAAGGCCAAGTCATCAACCACTATCAGCAGATTTTCCAAAGGAATCTTTTCACACTGCATCCAGTAACGCACGGCATTACCACTCAAATTCATATATGTCGATGGCTTCAGCAACACCAGTTGCCTGCCTTTCAATGACATTGTCGCCGTCGCCCCATAACGGCCGTCCTTAAAAACAATATTGGATGCCTTAGCCAAGGCATCCAATATGTTAAATCCTATATTGTGGCGGGTATCTCGATATTCATCTCCGATATTTCCCAACCCAACTATCAAATATTTCATTGACCAAGGATAAAATGTTCTTTCCTAAAAAAGATTAGTTGCTCTTAGCAGCTGCACCCATAGCAGCACGAGTCAGCTTGACAGCGCAAACCACAGTTTCCTTAGCATTCAAAATCTCCAAGCCTTCGAATGACAATTCGCCCACTTTGATAGTCTTGCCAAGACCCAAGTTGCTCACATTGATTACCAACTTCTCAGGAATCTTGTCATAAGTAGCTTTCACTTTCAGCTTACGCACTTGCAGCTGCAACTTACCACCGGCACGTACACCTTCAGCCAAACCTTCGAGCTGAACGGGTACTTCCATCACGATAGGTTGATCTTCGTTGATTTCATAGAAGTCTACATGCAACACATTGTCCTTCACCGGGTGGAATTGGATTTCCTTCATGATAGCCTTGCAAGTCTGACCGTCAATGTCCAGATTTACAGTGTAAATGTGCGGAGTATAAATCAAGTTGCGCAGGCCTTCGTTTGTTACAGAGAAAGACGTAGCGACGATATTGCCATTTTCGTCTTTCTTCGAACCATAGAGGTTGCAAGGAACGCTACCGGCTTTACGAATTTCACGAGTTGCTTTTTTGCCAGTATCAGGTCTGGCTGTACCTTTTACATCAATTGTTCTCATTTGTTTAACTGTTTGTGTTACTCTAAATTAAGTTCATTTTGCTTAATTCACCATCACACAGATGTGAGAAAAGCGGCGCAAAATTACACTTTTCTTATCTAATATCCAAATCTGCCAATTCAAAAGTCTATATCAATCTTAATTTCCTCATGAATAGCCTCCCTTTTCTCCGAATCTTCGACACCAGCAGCCCCTGCCTTCATGTCCGAAGTCCCCTGCTTCTGTGCTATAAAGCCCACGGCTTCATTCAACCCTTGAATAAATTTCTCAAAGTCTTCTTTATACAAGAATATTTTATGTTTCTCATAGCAGACTTGCAGATCATCACTTTCTCCTGACACGACTTTTTTACTTTCTGTGATGGTGAGAAACATTTCCTCTTTCCGATTCTTTTTCACATCTAAATAATAAATACGCTTGCCGGCCTTAATAGCTTTCGAGAAAACGATTTCCTTGTCAGCCTCCACTGCATTCTTCTTCTTTAACTCTTCCATGATTTAATCAGTATAATAAAATGTTGCACCAAAGATGGATAAAAATTTTTAAATACACAAATCTTTATCAAAAAAAGATAAATCTTTATAGTCCCAATCATCCCGGACGGCAGGCGGACCAGCTCAAGCAGCTAAAAAATATCCTGTCCTAAATCAGCCGTCATAGATTTTTCATACAGAAGTTCCCATAGCCGGAACTTGCAAATGAAGCATTTTCTCCACAGTCCTTTTGAAGAAAACGCCACCCCTACCCGAGCTTAAACTCCCATCAGTTCATTAGCACATTTGTTCAAACTCTTTGGCCGCTTTTCGATTTCTGCCGGCATCTTTTCCCGCCCTTTCCCTTGACATAACCCGTCATGCCTTCGGAGCAGGACAGAAAAACCTGCCTGGCATAAATCAAAATATCGTCTCAAAGGCTAATGAGCGATTTGGGTTAAAAACACGTCACGCGACAAGAGTTTCAGGATATAAAGCCCATCGTCGGACGGCATCCAGGGTAAGCTCGGACGGAGTCTATGGCAGGCAAGCGCCGAGTCTATGGTAAGGTCGGCTACCCTCTATGCCTAGCAATCCTACCTTCCTACAACTAAAACAAGAGAATCCCATCAAGCCGTTATATTTATGGAATACAATCACTTACATCAACACATTCACAAAGGGATACGATCATTTACCGCCCTGCACCAAAAACCATCAATGCATTCACCGCACACCGTCCGCAGAACTTATAAAAACAGAAATGACACAGCATTGAAAGGCTGTAAACTGAAATTTCCTGAGCTACTTTTGCCTGTGCAATACCAAAGTTTAGTCGCATAAAAAATATTTTTTGATGCAAAAATGAAAAGTATGTTGTACGTATTGAGTATTTTCCTTAAATTTGCGCACCTTATTACGCAACAATTAAATATAGTTATGATTAACAGAGATCTTATTCGTTTGAAAGTCGTACAGATTGTCTATGCCTACTATCAGAATGGAGGAAAGAATCTGGACACTGCCGAGAAAGAGTTATTTTTCAGCCTGAACAAAGCCTACGACTTATATAATTATTTGTTGCTTCTCATGGTCGAAGTGACAAAATATGCAGAGAAGCGTATTATTGCCGGAAAAAACAAATTACGTCCCACTCCGGAGGAACTGAATCCAAACATGAAATTCATCGAGAACCGATTTACAGCCCAACTGGAATGCAATGAACAGTTGAGAGCCTTCGTTGAAAATCAAAAAAAGACGTGGAGCAACGATGAAGAATTCGTAAAATCTCTGTTTGAAGACATACAAGCAAGCGACTATTATAAGGACTACATGGCTGACCCCTACCGTTCTTATGAAAGCGACCGTGAACTGTGGAGAAAACTATACAAGAACTTCGTATTCAACAATCCGAAGCTTGACGCCCTGCTCGAAGAACAGAGTTTGTATTGGAACGACGACAAGGAAATCGTGGACACCTTTGTACTGAAAACTATCAAGCGTTTCGATGTCAAATTGGGAGCCAAACAGCCTCTCCTGCCTGAATACAAGGATGAGGAAGACCAGGAGTTTGCCCGCCGCCTGTTCCGCCGCACCATCCTGAATGCAGACTACTACCGCCACTTAGTGATGGAAAACACACGCAACTGGAATTTGGACCGCATCGCATTCATGGATCTAATCATCATGCAAATAGCATTGGCAGAAATCTTAAGTTTCCCCAACATCCCCATCAGCGTCTCGCTGAACGAATATGTGGAACTGGCCAAGCTATACAGCACACCCAAAAGCCCAAGCTTCATCAATGGAATGCTGGATGCAATTGTTAATCAATTAAAAAAAGAGAATAAGCTAACAAAGAATTAATATATTTGTCAAGCATATCATTAATAGATTTTTTAATACTCACAAAGTAAGAACATTATGAACCTAATGACTGTATTATTGCAAGGAGGTGGAAGTAGCTTGTCATTTATCATCATGATGGTGGCTATTTTCGCGATTATGTATTTTTTCATGATTCGTCCGCAGAACAAAAAGCAAAAAGAAATAATGAACTTTCGTAAAAATCTGGAAGTCGGACAGTCTGTCGTAACGGCCGGAGGTATTTACGGAAAAATCAAAGAATTAGAAGACAACGTTGTTGTGTTGGAAATTGCTACTGGTGTAAAGATTCGCATTGACCGCAACTCTATCTTTGCAGACATGGCTTCAACGCAAAACGCTGCGAAATAAATATATTAATCACAAATATCAATGTCCGCGAAAAGAGAGATAAAAGTTCTTGTTCAAAGGACGTTACGTACAGTCAGAAACTTTCTGTTAAGTCCTAAAAGCAGAGAGTTTCTGATTTTTTTATTCTTCTTGGTGATCGCTTTTTTCTTTTGGACACTCCAAAAACTGAACGACACTTATGAAGCAGACCTGGCAATCCCCGTTCGCTTGAAAAATGTTCCGCCAAACGTGGTCATGACAATGCTCCCTCCTGAAAAGATACACGTGCAGGTCAAGGACCGCGGCACGGTGCTCTTCAACTATCTGCTGGGACGTTCGTTCTATCCTATCACGCTGGATTTTGAAGAACTGAAGAATGAAAAGAACATAATCCATATCGACGCGTCAGCCTACCAAAAGGACATCGCTGCACAACTGATGACGACGACACAAATCAATGTCATCAAACCCAGCTCATTCAATATCGTCTACACACAAGGCAAAGCAAAGAAAATCCCCGTCGTGGTCCAAAGCCACATTGAGACAGAAAAACAATATTACATCTCTGACACTCAAGTCAAACCGGATTCCATACTGGTATATGCACCCCAAGAAATACTAGATACACTTACGGCTGCTTATACGAACAGTTTTACATGCACGCAAATGTCGGACACCATACGCCGTACAGAGCAACTGATTGCCGTTCGAGGAACCAAATTTGTCCCCGACAAGGTCGACCTGCAAATCTGCACTGATATGTACACGGAAAAGAAAGTGGATGTCCCCATTCGCGCCGTTAATTTTCCTCCGGACAAGATGCTGAAGACATTCCCATCCAAAGTGTCCCTGACATTTCAAGTGGGATTGACCCATTTCAAAAACATCACAGAAAAAGACTTCCTCATCACGGTCACCTATGATGAATTACTGAAATGCGATTCGGACAAATATCAGGTGAAGCTGAAAACTGCCCCCCAAGACGTCAATTACATACGCATTGACCCACCGGAAGTAGACTTCATCATCGAACAATTAAACACTGACGACATACAATGATCAAGCTAGGCATTACGGGAGGTATCGGTAGCGGAAAGTCGGTCGTATCCCGATTGCTGCAAGTGATGGACTTTCCTGTATATCAGACAGACGACGAAGCAAAGCGCTTGATGGTGGAAGACCCTATCATCCGTCGTGAACTTCAGGCACTGGTGGGTGAAAGCGTCTATCACGCAGACCGTTCACTCAACCGGTCCTTACTGGCCAACTTCATCTTCGGATGTCCCGAACGGTTGTCCAAGGTCAATGCCATCGTACACCCGCGTGTAAAAGCCGATTTTCTCCAATGGGCCGAACAGCACAAAGCCCATCCGTTAGTGGGCATGGAATGCGCCATACTCTATGAATCAGGATTCAATACCTTAGTTGACAAAGTCATGCTTGTCACCGCTCCCCTGGAGCTACGGGTGCAGCGTGCCATGAGACGCGACTCAGCCCAGGAAGAACAAATCAGGAAACGCATCCAGCACCAATGGCAAGATGCCGACTTGGCAGCCAAAGCCGATTTCGTGATTCACAATGATGGAACAACTCCCCTGCTTCCTCAAATTACAAAAATGTTACGGCAGTTGCAGATTTTATAATAGTAAGATTGCTTCTTTGTCTGACAGGTTGTATCTTTGTCCACCATATAATAAGGAAACATATAAATAAACACATAAACTTATGCTGAAAACCATTTTATCTATTGCAGGCAAACCCGGATTATACCGGTTGCTCTCACAAGGAAGAAATATGTTAATCGTTGAATCACTTGACGCGACCAAAAAGCGCATTCCGGTATATGCCAGTGACAAAGTCACATCCCTAGGCGATATATCCATGTACACGGATGAAAACGATGTTCCTTTGAGCCAGGTATTGTCAGCCCTCAAGACAAAAGAAAACGGAGCTCCCGTGTCATTCGATTATAAAAAAGCAAGCTTGGCCCAGCTGCAAGAATTCTTTGCTCAAGTGCTTCCGAACTTTGACCGTGACCGCGTCTATGCCGGCGATATAAAAAAACTGATTCAATGGTACAATATCCTGGTAAATGCCGGAATTACCGAATTTGAAGAACCTTCGACCAGCGAGGATGCACCGGAAACGGAACAAGCTGAATAAGCCCCCTGAATCTAAAAGTAAAATCTTATCTTTTTAAGCGCGGATTGTACAAGACAAAAACAACAAACGATGTGCAACCCGCGCTTTCTCATTAAAAAGACTTCATTACTTTTACATCAATACTTTAATTCTATAACATTTAAACCTTAATTCCTTCATGAAGAAAATTTTCTTAAGCGTAGCCGCATCCTTCCTGACAGGATGGGCCGTGGCCCAAGAGACACCTTTATGGATGAGACACTGTGCAATCTCACCCGATGGCACGACAATCGCATTCACTTATAAAGGCGACATCTACACTGTCCCTGTCAACGGCGGACGGGCCACCCAACTGACCACCAACCCTGCTTACGACACCACTCCCATCTGGAGTCCTGACAGCAAACACATCGCCTTTGCATCTGACAGACTCGGAAGCCTGGATGTGTACATCGTAGGGCGTGAAGGCGGAACACCCAAACGGCTGACGACCCATTCGGGCAGCGAAAGTCCCATCACATTCAAGGACAACGAACACGTGCTGTTCAGCGCATCCATTCAGCCCTCGGCAGAAGACATACAGTTCCCCTCATCAACTTTCAGCCAAGTTTATGAAGTGAGTACAGACGGAGGACGCCCGGTCATGGTCTCATCCATGCCGATGGAACACATCTCCATACGCAAGGATGGCAAACAATGGCTCTATCAAGACAAAAAAGGATACGAAGACCCCTGGCGCAAGCACCACATGTCGTCCATCGCCCGTGACATCTGGATGTTCACACCGGGCGAACAAAACAGCTATGCCAAGCTGACATCCTTCCGCGGAGAAGACCGCGACCCCGTCTGGGCCCCGGATGGCGAATCATTCTACTACCTGAGTGAAGAAAAAGGCACGTTCAATGTCTTCAGACGCCAGTTGGGAAGCGCTTCATCGACCCAACTCACCAAACACACCGTCAATCCCGTACGCTTCCTGACCATGGCCGACAACGGCACACTCTGCTATGGCTACGACGGAGAAATCTACACGCTCGTCCCCGGCAAACAGCCTAAGAAAGTCCCCATCAACATCCTTGCCGACCAAATCGACCGCGACGAAATCCGCCAAGTGTTGCAAAACGGAGTCCGCGAGATGGCCGTGTCACCCGACGGGAAAGAAGTGGCATTCATCATCCACGGCGATGTCTATGTCACATCAGTCGAATATCGGACGACCAAACAAATCACCGACACCCCGGAACAAGAACGCGACATCGACTTCTCTCCCGACGGACGTAGCCTGGTCTACGCATCCGAACGCGACGGACTCTGGCAGATCTACCAGGCTTCCCTGGTCAACGAAGATGAAAAGCAATTCACCTATGCCACCGAAATCAAAGAAGAACGGCTGACCAAGTCAAACAAGACTTCTTTCCAGCCACAATATAGCCCCGATGGCAAGGAAGTGGCATTCCTGGAAGACCGCACAGCCATCCGTGTCATCAACCTGAAAAGCCGTGTCACGCGGACTGTCATGGACAAGAAATACCAGTATTCTTACTCCGACGGAGACCAATGGTTCCAATGGAGCCCCGACAGCAAATGGATACTGTCTGACTTCATCGGCGTGGGAGGATGGAACAACAAAGACATCGTCCTGCTGAAAGCTGACGGCAAAGGCGAAATGCACAACCTGACCCAAAGCGGATACAACGACGGAAGAGCCAAATGGGTGCTTGACGGAAAAGCCATGATCTGGAGCAGTGACCGTGCCGGATACCGCAGCCACGGAAGCTGGGGAGCAGAAAGCGACATCTACATCATGTTCTTCGACCTCGAAGCATACGAAAAGTTCCGTATGAACGAAGAGGACCTGGCTCTCTATGAAGCCTCCGAAAGAGAAGAAAAAGCAAAAGAAGCCAAAAAAGAAGCCAACGAGAAAAACAAGAAGAAAAAGAAAAAAGACAAGGCTGAAAAAGATGAAGAAAACGTCCTCACGTTCGACTTGGAAAACTGTCAGGACCGCGTCATCCGTCTGACTGTCAACTCCTCACGACTAGGAGACGCCCTGCTTTCCAAAGACGGAAGCAAGCTCTACTACATGGCTTCATTTGAAGGACCGCAAGACTTGTGGGTGCATGACCTGAAAGACGACAACACACGCATCGTGGCCAAAGGCATCGGAGGCGGCTCCCTGATTCAAGCAAAAAACGGCACAATCTTCTTATGTGGACGAGGAAGCATGCGCAAACTCGATGTCATGAGCGGACGCACCACTCCCATCACCTTTGAAGCATTCTTCAATTACCGCCCCTACGAAGAACGCCAATACATCTTCGAACATGCTTGGCAGCAGGTGAAAGACAAATTCTATGTGAAAGACCTGCACGGAACAGACTGGAACAAATATAAGAAAGTCTACGAGAAATTCCTGCCCCACATCAACAACAACTATGACTTCGCCGAAATGCTGAGCGAGATGTTGGGCGAACTGAACGCGTCACACACCGGTGCACGCTACAACAGACAAAGCAACGCCATGCCCACCGCCACCCTGGGTGTCTTCTACGACGACACCTACACCGGCGACGGACTGAAAGTGAAGGAAATACCGGCCAAGAGCCCGCTGGCCATCATCAAGACTAAAGTCACCACAGGATGCGTCATCGAGCAAATCGACGGGGAAGACATCAAGAAAGGAGAAGACTACTATCCCTTGCTGGAAGGCAAAGTCGGACGGAAAATCCGCCTGACCGTCTACAACCCCGAGACCAAAGAACGCTTCGAAGAGACCGTGAGAGGCATCAACGCCGCCCAATGGAACAACGTGCTCTACTACCGCTGGGTGGAACGCAACCGCGCCGAAGTCGAACGGCTCTCAGGAGGCCGTCTGGGCTATGTACATATCCAAGCAATGAACAGCGAAAGCTTCCGCGAGACATACAGCGAACTGCTCGGACGCTACCGCCACAAAGAAGCCGTCGTCGTGGACGTGCGCCACAACGGAGGCGGATGGCTGCATGAAGACCTGATGATTCTCCTGACCGGCAAGGAATACCAACGCTTCGTGGCCCAAGGACAATACATCGGCAGCGACCCGTTCAACCAATGGACCAAGCCCTCATGCATGCTCGTCTGCGAGGACAACTACAGCAATGCACACGGCACTCCGCAACTCTACAAAGCGCTGAAAGTTGGCAAGCTCGTCGGTGCGCCCGTACCGGGGACGATGACAGCCGTCTGGTGGGAAACGCAGATTGACCCCAGCCTCGTGTTCGGCATCCCGCAAGTGGGCTGCGTCGACATGGAAGGCCGCTATGCTGAAAATCACGAACTAGAACCCGACGTGCTCATCTACAACGAGCCGGCCAAAGCACTCCGCGGCGAAGACGACCAGCTAAAAGCAGCCGTCGACGCATTGCTGAAAGAACTTCCGGCCAAGAAATAAAGTATCAAAAAGCAATAATTTCATCGTTCGATGTTCATCCGACGATGAAGCAAACAAAAAGGTTGCAACCTAAAAGTGTGGTTGCAACCTTTTTTGTTTGGTACGCCACATACGGCATAGCGGCTAGTTGAGTGCGTAGTATAAGCTCAGGAGAAACGCCATACAGCATGGCTGTTTCATAAAAATTAAACCCAAATCGGTCATTAGAAAATCGGGCTTTCATTTTGTGTGAAATACGTCATAATTATGGCAATAATTAAGGTGTTCAATGTAAATTTGGGTCATAATAAAGGTTATTGTCTTACATTTTGCTCGCAAAAATTTCTAATGACCGATTTGGGTTAAACTTGATACTACTTTATCGGCTTATTTCTGCTTCCCCATACTTTAATGTCTTTCACAATAAATCCTTGCAAGTAAGGCAATAGCTTTGCTGCATAGGCATCGTCGGGAAGACTGCGTGTAAAGTCGGTATAATAAATATTTGTATCTTCGAAATATACACGTACTTTTATAAGTCCCGGCCTTGTCCACAATTCATCATAGGAATTATAATAAAGTGTGACTCCTGACAAATAGGAACGTCCTTCAGGATCTGCATAAGCACTTGTTTCTTCATCTGTTACATATTTTACAGGAAGATACTTCTGGTACTCCTTAAAAACTTCCTTCGCACGTTTCCCGATGAAGTCTGCTTTGTGAGTCACAAATTTATCTATCAGAAATTCCAGCGTGTCACCTTTGAGTTCTTCTGTCGGACAGCTATAATAATAATAACCAACTTGGGCTTTTACATTTTCAAGTCCAAATAAGATTACCAATAATAAAAGTAAATGTTTCATTGCTGTTGATATTTTATGGGTCTGTAATATAGTTTGTCTTTATAAACGACTCTTTCTACATCGTAGATAGTGGTCATTGGGATTCGTGCATCCATTGTAACAGCTAGTGATGTCTCTTCCTCATAGCAATGGCATTAATAAAACAACTAATTGTAAAGTTCCTTTTTGCGGAAGAAATGTAGGGACACACGGTCCGTGTGTCCGCTCGCGCAAGCCCTGAAACACAGTGCATTGTCATTCGGACGCACAGACCGTGCGTCCCTACATCCCATTGTCAATTGTTTAAAGTTCTCCGTCGTCGCTGCCGTCTCCTCCACCTTGCGAGCCGCCGCCGGGAGTCGTGCCGCCGTCCTCACCATCTTCCGCAGCCGTACTGCCCGAAGGCGAACCGCCGGCGATGCGTGCGTAGTAGCTCACGGTGCCGTTGAGATTCTCGATAAACGTGTTGATGGCCTCCGTCGGCTGCACGATGGCATATGCGTTGACCACCTGCACGATGTTTTTGTAGAGACCGTTGACCACTTCGACGGCATCCTCCGACTTCAGGTCAGACTGCGGCATGCGCTCGCTGATTTCCGCCGTGCGGGCCGTGATGGAGGTCTCAAACGTGGCATTGGCCGTGCGCAGAGCTTCGATGACTCCGGTCAAGTTCAGCGTAGCCGCGGCTTCCCGGTTGGCCTCCTCATCGAGCACACCTAGCAGGCCACGCACCTCAGCCGTCTGCTTGCTGTATTCGTGTTTGGTGATGCCTTTATAGGGCGAAAACTGCGGGTAAAGCAGCTCTGCCGCAGCACTCTGTTCTTCCACGGGCGAATTCCGGAACATCCGCGCCGTGCCGATGATGATGGTCACGGCGTTGTCGCGCACGCGGTCGGTGTCGGCCAACACCTTGGTGGAGACGAACGCACGCTGACGGTTGACGATGGATGCGAGCGTTTCGGCTGCTGCCTCGTAGGCCTCCATTTGGTCCTCGACATGGAGAGCCGCCGGCGTCGCCGTCGCAATGTGTTTCATCACTTGGTTGTGAAAATCGCTGCATGAGCCGATGGTCATTCGGGTCATTGCAAATGTTTTAATTTGATTTGGCATAACTAAAAAATTTAGAGTGTTAACGAAAAATCGTGCAAGTTGCCGTAGCCCTACGGAATGCTCCCGCAATTTGCGGCAAGTCGCCGTAGCCCTACGGAATGCTCCCGCAATTTGCGGCAAGTCGCCGTAGCCCTACGGAATGCTCCCGCAATTTGCGGCGGCTCGCCGTAACCCTACGGAATGTTCCCGCAATTTGCGGCGGCCTGCCGAAGCCCTACGGAATGCTCCCGCTTTTTGCGGCGGCTCGCCGTAGCCCTACGGAATGCTCCCGCAATTTGCGGCGGCTCGCCGTAGCCCTACGGAATGCTCCCGCAATTTGCGGCGGCTCGCCGTAGCCCTACGGAATGCTCCCGCAATTTGCGGCGGCCTGCCGAAGCCCTACGGAATGCTCCCGCAATTTGCGGCGGCTCGCCGTAGCCCTACGGAATGCTCCCGCAATTTGCGGCGGCCTGCCGAAGCCCTACGGAATGTTCCCGCAATTTGCGGCGGCCTGCCGAAGCCCTACGGAATGCTCCCGCTGTTTGCGGCGACCCGCCGGAGGCCTGCGGAGGCTTCCACAAATATACATAACTATTCGTTAACATCTCTATTGAAAAAAATGATTTACTGCGCGTCGCGCACCCAGCGGACGGCCATATAGCGCAGATGAATGGGCCCGTGCCGACGCTCCACGCCGTCTTGCCCGGCCGCCAGCTTGCGATAGAACACCATCGTGTCGCCCGTGGTCGACTCCTCGTCAATCGTGGATGTCCAGTAGTAGGCCGCCTCGTCGTTGTACTTCAGCATGAGGCCGAAGCCATAGCCTTCCATGGAAAACAGCATGGCTCCGCCCAGTTGCAAACGGATGCCCGGATTGCTTTCGGCGCGCAGCGCGGGAGCGATGTCGCCCCGCCAGCCTATGGCGTCAGCGTCGCCGGCGCTCATGCCCAAGGCACGCTCCAGCGATTTCCAGTCGTCGTCGGTGGGCAGACGCCATCCCTCGGGTGCGGAAACGATGGCTTCCTCATAGCTCAAGAGGTTGCCATAAGCGTTGAAATATTCAAGCGTGTCGGCGTCAAAAATCACATCTGAATCATATCCCATGCTTTCGTTATAATATTCTTCGTTCCACACGGGCGAACCGTTTCGGGCGTTGGAAATCGTCCAGTCCAGATTGCCGATGCGCACCCAGCCGTATTCAATAGTTGATGAAGCCCAGCTCGTAAATGGCTTCCAGCTGGGTGCGGTCCCAGCCTTCCACCCAGTCGTCCACATAATCGCCGCTATACACCTCGCCCGTGGCGTCGTAGAAGAGCCCCTCGTAGTCGTCCCAATCAAATTCGCTGATGGCATTGTCCACTATGTCCTTGAACACCTCAAGAGCCGTGGCAGCGCGCTCTTCCTCCGTGAGGTTGGCCAGGTCGCCGGTGGCGACGCCCATGCAATAGATGTTTGAGGCCGATGCAAGGAATTCCCAGTCGTCCTCGTTGTATCTGTCTTGCTCCAAATTCTTGAGCAGCAGGAGAGAATATAGCATCATGCTCTCGCCCATGTGGGGCAGGTATTCATCTTTGAAGGTTTGGGCCGCGGCCTGCATTTCCTCCAAGGTGGTGTAATATTCCATGCGCAGGTTGTAGCCTCCGTCTCCGTTCAGGTTGTAGTTGAAGTCCACCATCTCCGTGTCATACACGGGGCGTCCCGGCTCGTCTGTGCCGGTCTGCACGTGGCGCAGGGTGTCGGAAAAGAGCAGGTAGATGCCGGTCTCTTCATAGAAGGAGCGGCGCAGTTCGGCCACGGGGCTGTGGTCGCTTTCGTCGGGAAGGAACGAATTGAGTTCGTTGCCGCTGGGGGTCAGCGCGTCTTCTTCCCCGCAGGCAGTAAAGAGGGTTGCAACCCCCAACAGGAAGATGCCTGCCAAGTGTAGTATGTTTCGTCTCATAGGTCGTGCTTCGTTTATTAGTAGTTTTCAGTTCTGAATGCTCTGCGCGCGGGGCGCGTGATGGTGCCGATGGACACTTGGAACTCGCGTATCGCGCGCGGGACGGGCAGCGTGTAGGCCACGTCGTTTTTTTCCAGCCGATACCAGTCGGCATACGTCGCATTGCTGTCATACATTTCTTCATAATAGTTGTGCGCGTGCTCGATGGTCTTGCTCCAGGGGTAGGGCTGGCACACTGTGTAGCGGCGCAGGTCGAACCAGCGGTGTCCTTCGAGCAGGAACTCGCGGGCACGCTCCTCGCGGATGAGGTCGATGAGCGCGTTGCCGCCCTCGGTCACGCTCACAGCTTGGTTCATGCGGGTGTCGAGGAAGGTCTCCAGATGCCCGTCGCCGAGGAGCAGTTCGTCAAGGTCTTCCCAGGTTTCCACCCGGGCCTTGTCTTGCGAGTATTCTTCCAGAAAGTCGGAACAGGAGGCCGACGCGGTCAGCAGCCCTGCGGCCAGAAAGGTTTTTATCAGGTTTGTTGGTTTCATTTGTTGGTTGTTTTAGAAAGTTACACTTAGGCCGAGCGAGAAGCTGGGACGGTCGGACAATTCGATGGTGGTGAATCCGCCCTGTGTCGGGGTCTGTCCCTTCAGTTCGCTGTCGGCGATGGTGAATAGGTTGTTTCCCGTGGCGGTCAGCTCCAGGCGGCTGATACCGTAGGGTTTCATCCACTCGTTGGGGAACACGTAGGAAAGGCTGATGCTGTTACACTTCAGGTAGTTGGCGCTCACCACACGGAGGTCGCTGTAGTCATACATGTCCCAGTAGTTTTCAGCCAAGACTTGCACGGCATAGCCGTAATAGTCAAGCGACGACGACCAGTGGCCGCTGTATTTGTAATAGCTGGGATGATTCAGGCCGATGAGGGCCGGGATGTTTGTGGTCAGCTCGTCACCGGGATTCATCCAGCGGTCCATGTAGTCGCGGCTCATGTTGTTCTCCGGGCGGATTTCTGCGGCAGAATAAGCATTGCCAGCCTCCGAGCCATACATGCCGAAAAGGCGTGTCTTGGCACCCAGACTGTAAGAGAAGAAGGCTGAGAAGCGCAGGTTTTTCCAGCGCAGGCTGGTGCTCAGGCCGCCCTGCATGCTCGGTTCGCGCGAGCCGGTGGCCTTGAGCACGCGGGTGTAAGTGTCATACTGGCTCAAGCCAACGAGGTCTTCGTAGTGGTCTTCCCAATCATCAAACATCGGGCCGCCGTCCACGGGGCTGAGCCCCAGGAAACGATAGGAATAGAATGTACCGATGGATTGGCCCTTCACAATGGCCGTGCCATTGAGAAAGTCGGAGAGCAGATAGGATTCGCCGTCGGGCGTGGTGGTAATCTCATTGAGGGTGCGCGAGAATGAGGTCGAGATAGACCAACGCCAATCCTTGTTCATGATAGGGCTGACCGTGATGTCGATATTGAAACCGTCGTTGGAGATTTGTCCGCCGTTGACCACGTAAGAGCTATAACCGTTCACCGTGGAAATACCCATGTTCATGAAAGCATCCTTCGTGCGCTTGAAATAGACGTCGCCCTGCAACTGCACGCGGTTGTTGAAGAACGAGGCTTCCAGCCCGATGTTGTAGGAGTGCGTCTTCTCCCAGCGCAAGTTGGGATTGGGATTCCCGTTGGCCGACGAGGTGAATTCATTGTAGTAAGAGCTCAGCGGATTCTTGGTAATGGTAAGCACGGGCGACTGGCTGGAAAGCATGTTTCCTTGGAAGCCGTAAGATGCTTTCACCGTGAGGTAATCAATCCAGTCCACATCCTGCATGAACTTCAGTTGCGAGAAGTTGAACGAGCCGGAGACTGACCAGATGGGGAGCAGCTTGTCGTTGCTCTGATGGCCGAACTCGTTCGAGCCGTCGATACGGCCGTTCAGGTTGAAATACACAAGTTGGTTCCAACTGTACGTGAAGGAGGCGTATGCCGAAAGCACGTTGCTCAGGTTATCAGTCAAGACAGGCACGTTGGATGATAACCAATCACCATAATCAGGATAGTCATCCAGATTGATATTGCTCACAAATGACAGTCCGCGATCCGGATAGTATCCGCGCGCCGTGTATTGGTTCTGCTTGTAGCGCGTGGAGCTGACCTCATAACCAATGCTACCGTTGAAATTGTGCTTCTCTTCGTCACCGAAATATTTGTTCCAGTCCAGTTGCAGACGGGTAATCCAACTTTTCTGCCGTGTGTTCTGGGTTGTCAGTTGTCCTCCCTGCGGACAGGTACTTGTGCTGGGAGCCACATCGCCATACTCACTACCACGCAGCTCCGCGATGTGATTGGTACGGTCGCCCCAATAATCTTCAATCGTCGTATTTTGCGAAGTATAGGAAGCGATGGCATTGGCCGACAGCCAGTCGTTAAACTTAAAACGGAAGTTGACATTCATCGTGATGGATGTTCCGTCCTGGCTCACGCCGCTGTTGTCCAGCTCATTCATGATATTGAAATCATATCCTTCACTATAAGTCACCATCTTCTTGTAATAATAGTAGTTGCCATCGGCATCATAGGCGGGATCACAATCACACCATTGGCTGCCTTGGAGCCGTAGAGCGCTGTGGCCGAAGCATCCTTCAGCACGTCGAGCCGCTCGATGTCTTGCGGGTTCAGTCCAGCAATGGCGTTACCGATGCGGTTCACGAAGTCGGGGTCGTTGAGTTCCTCGGGAGAGATTTCCACTGGGTCGTTCACGACGATGCCATCCACCACCCAGAGCGGTTCGCGGTTGCCAATGATGGACGACGTACCGCGGATACGGATTTTAGGCGCGACGCCGGCCTCTCCGGAATTGCTCATGAACATCAAGTCCGTCACCTAGCCTTCCAGCATCTGGTCGATGGATGTAAAGTCCGGACGGATGATGTCTTCGGCCTTCACCGTGGTGACGGCGCTGGTCAGGGCACGCTTGTTGATGACTTAGTAACCGGTGACGACCACTTCTTCGAGGTTTTGCGCGTCGTCTTCCATGTAGATGTTGAGCGGGCGACCCCTCCACGTCAGGTGTTGGGTCTTCATGCCGATGAACGACACGGTCAGTTTGGGAGCTTTGCCGTCCTTGGACGGTTGCAAGGCGAGGGAGAATGTCCCGTCAAGCCCTGTGACCGTGCCTTGTTCGGCACCGTCCTGCTTCACAGATACGCCAATCAGCGGCTCACCTTGCCCATCGACCACTTTGCCCGTGGCACGATTCTCGTCTTGCGGCTTGCGTTTAATAACCACAGTGCGATTGTCATCGGCGATTTCAAACGTCAGTCCGCTACCGGCAAGACAATGTCTGAGAATCTTCTCCAAGGAAGCGTTAGTGAAATTATAGTCTTTCTTCTCCAACCCTTCCACGGCATTGTTACTGTACATGAAATTCACCTGCACTTGCTTTTTAATCTCCACAAACAACTCCCGAATGGAAGCTTGTTTCAACTGCACGGTCACCGGCTTATTGGTTTGCGCCATCATCACTGACGAACCCGACAGCAATATGGAGGCAAACAACAACCTCGCTAGTTTACGTTTTTCTCTCATAGTGTAAAACGGTTTAATTATGTTTATTAGAATGTTCTTTCATGGAAATAAGTACCTGATTGCCTTTCAGGCGGATGTCCATCTCCCCGGTCAGGCGTATCATGTCAAGAAATTGATTGAATGTCCCGTAACGGTCGATGTCAAACGTGAAGCGCACTTTCCGCGCTTCGTCACTGCTGAATGAAGCTTGCACGTCATACCAGCGTCCAAGCTCATGCATAATCTTTTCCATCGACCGGTTGTCAAAGACGAAGCGCCCCTGATGCCAAGCCGTCTCCGCATAGACATCGGCCAAGCACGTATTGACACGCCCGTCGGCGTCGACCGTAGCCTTGAAGCCCACAGGCAGGCTGATTTCCTGCCCGACCGTGCGGACGTTCACCCGTCCGCTTTCAAGCACCACGTCCAACTGTGACTCGTCTTCATAGCAGCGGACATTGAGTTTTGTGCCCAATACCCGAATGTCAGCCTTCCCGGTGCTGATGGTAAATGGGTGCAACGAGTCCTTGCTCACTTCCAGGTAGGCTTCGCCTGAGAGGTTGATACGACGGTTATGGGCCGAAAAGTTGCTCGGTACGGTCAGCGTAGAACCTGCATTCAAGTGGATTTGCGTTCCATCATCCAGGCCAATCCGGTATTCGCTTCCCAGCGGGACAACAACACGGGTATACAGGTCGGGCGACACGAAACCTTGCGAGACGGTGTCCTTCGCCTCCGTGTCCGATGCCAGGGAGAATTTCCCATTCAGCATATCACTGGTATAGGTGAACTGCTGCCCGTCGGGCCAACAAATCTCAGCCTGCGTAATGCCCGGATAGATGACCTTGGCGGCATCACGCTCTTGATAGCGCCAGACTTGCCAACCAAGCAAAAGGAACAGCACAGCCGCGGCGGCAACCATCCACCGCCGGATGCGCCGAAACCGCCCCAGCACGCCTCCGGTGTATCCCATACGCTCATAAAGCGACTGCCAGGAAGCGGCCTGCGCCTGCTTGTTATGGTCAAGGACGGCTTTCGACAAGAATTCCGGGGACAACAAACGTCCGGCCAGGCGACGACACCGGCTGTCCGTCTGCACAAGCCTTTCAAGCTCTCTTTCCTCTGCCGCCGTGAGCTGCCCTGTGAGTTGCTTCATCAAGAGCTGCTTCACGCGTTCTAATTGTGGTTTCATATAATCATTCATATCCTATTCTTTATTGATCGCGTCGTGTGCAGTCGACAAGCGGATTTGTTGGCAAACCGGGACAAGACATAAGGTCAGACAGGCAAATGCCGTGCTCCCCTTGCCTACTTCTCCGCTCGTCAACTAACAAACAACGCATTCTTTCATTGATTCTACACTATAGAAACAACTTCAAGTGCATTTGGTGTAATCCCAAACTGCGTTTTTTTTCGGGAGAATGCAAAAAAAATAAACTACCGGGATGGTCAGCGAATGCTTGCATCCGGCGCTTGGCGTCAAAAAGGGGTGTAAAAACGAATGGGAACGGACGGCGACGGCGAGGGGGAGAAACTATCGTGCAAAGAGTTGAAGCACGGAAAACAGGATATGCTTCAGGCGTCTTCTCAAATAATGGTTGGCATTGTTGATGTGCTTCTTGACCGTGTTGATGGTGATGTGAAACTCCTCGGCAATCTCCCGCTGGCTCTTTCCGGACAAGCTTGCAGCATACACCTGACGGCAGACATCCGACAACTCGTCAAAAGCCGTATTGACCATCGAATAGACCTCAGCCTCTATCATCTTGACAGCCACTTCTTCCTCGACTGGTTCGGAAAGCGAGAGGCGGTCAGCAAAGTCATGCTCCACACGCGCGTGTTTCAGATAATTCAATATGGCATGGTAAAGCACTTGGAACAGGTATCTCCGGAAAGCCGCCAAGCTGGGAAAAGTCTCCTGACGCTCCCAAATCTTGAGCCATGTATCCTGAATCAGGTCGGACACGACATCTTCGTCAGCAATATACTGCATGCCGAAATACTTCAAACTCCGGAAGTTGTCCTCATATTGCTGCTTGAAAACACGCAAGTCTGCCAAGTCCAGAGTTCCGTCCTGTTCCGCGTCCTTATTTAGTTGTTCCATCATGGCTGCGATGCCTTTCCTGTTGATTTCGCCGGTAAAGGTAATATTTTTATCTGAAAACGAAGGCATGGTGCCCTCCACCAAGATGGCTTGCAAGAGGTATTGTGATAGGGCTTGCAAGGGGTACTGCGATAGGTCTTGCAAGGGGTATGATGGTAGGTCTTGCAAGGGGTATCAAGGTATCCCATGCAAGGGGTCTTCCGTCCGCTTGCCGCAGGTCTCGGCCGGACGGCAAAAGGGCATGCGAAGGGAAGCATAATGCCTCGCCCCGTCGCATGCCCTTCTCCTAACCTACAGGCAGGAACAGCCCGGCTCAACGGTCGGCCTTCAAGCGGTCGGCCATCGCTTTGGCCAGTTCCTGGCAAGCGGTGCGCACGCTGTCCTTCATGCCCTGTTTCATCTCGACCGGAGTACCGACCACTTCAAACTTCACCTTCTCACTGAAGGCTGCCAGTCGCTTCACGGCATGGCTGGCCCAGGAGAATGAGCCGAAGTAGCCCAGATAATGGTCCTTCATGTCGCGCATCTCGATTTCGCTCATCAGCATCTCCATCTGCGGATAGATGGACGCATTGTAGGTCGGCGCACCCAGGATGATGCCTTTGTAGCGGAAGAGATCGGCCAATATATAGGAATGGTTCACGCGCGACACGTCGTGGAGGACAATCTTGCGGATGCCCTGCACGGAGAGTTCCTCGGCAATGGCTTCAGCCATCTGCTGCGTGTTGCCATACATGGAGCCGTAAGCGATGACCACGCCTTCTTCCGTCGCATAGCGGCTCAGGCGGTCATACACGCCGACCACCTTGGCAACGTTCTCGCCCGTCCACACAGGCCCGTGCGTCGAGCAAATCATCTCGATGAACACACCGTCCAGTTTCTGCAAAGCCTTCTGCACGGGAGCACCATACTTGCCGACGATATTGGCATAATAACGTTCCATCTCGCTCCAATAGAGGGTCGTGTCCATGTGGGTGTCGACTGGAGTCCCGTTGAGCGCTCCGAAACTGCCGAATGCATCGCCGGAGAAAAGGATGTGGTCCGTGAGGTCGTAGCTGACCATGGTCTCCGGCCAGTGGACCATCGGAATCATGTGGAAACGCAGCTTGTGGTGTCCCAGCTCGAGCGTATCGCCTTCATTGATCGCCCTTGTCTGTGCACCGACGCCGTAGAAGCCCTCCACCATGTCGAGCGCCTTCTTATTGCTTACGAGCGTTATGTTCGGGTAAAATTGACGAAGCAGACGGATGGAACCGGAGTGGTCAGGCTCCATGTGGTTGATGACCAGATAATCAATGGGGCGTTTGCCGATGACCTCCCTCACCTTTTCTATAAACAAGTCGAAAAAGTTCACATCAACCGTGTCGATCAACGCGACTTTCTCATCAGCAATCAGGTAAGAGTTATAGGTCACCCCGTAAGGCAACGGCCACAGTCCTTCAAACAAAGTCTTGGCGCGGTCATTCACGCCTACATAATGTACATTTCCTTTTAACGTAATCATTGTCTTTGAAAGTTATATGGGTTATTTTTATTCTGCGGATTTCAGCTTGTAAAGTTTGCCCTGCCAAGTCTGCCTTTCCCTCATCCGAGCCTTCAAGCGATCCGTAAACTCATGGTTCTTCAGTCCCCAATCAGGAGCTATGAGCAAATGCTTGGGCGACTGCGACACGAAACGCTCCAGGACCAGGTCCGGACGCAGGCGTTCGATGTAGTCGATGACCAGCTCGATGTATTCGTCAGCCGTGTAAAGACGGAATCCGGACGGGCAAGCAGCATATTCCTGCGCCATACGGGTCCCCCGGATAAGCTGCAACTGGTGCATTTTCAACGTGGTGAGCGGCAGCTGTGAGACGGCTTCCGCCTGCGCCATCAATGCGTCATGCCCCTCTCCGGGCAATCCCAGGATGACATGGCCGCCCGTGTGTATCCCGGCAGCCGCTGTCCGCAGGATGGCATCCCGGGCTGTCTGGTAGGTATGTCCCCGATTGATGCGTGAGAGCGTCGCGTCGTTAGTGCTTTCAATGCCATATTCCACGAGCAGGAAAGTCTCCCGGTTGAGCCTGGCCAGATAATCAAGCAGCTCATCGGGCATGCAGTCAGGACGTGTGCCGATGACCAGTCCGACGACACCGGGCACGGAAAGTGCTTCCTCGTATTTGCGTTTAAGTTCCTCCAGCCCGGCATACGTGTTGGTGTAGGCTTGAAAATAGGCCAGATATTTCATATCCGGATATTTGCGGGAAAAGAAGGCTTTTCCTTCCTCCAACTGGCAAGTGATGGACTTGTCCGTCTGACAATAGTCAGGGTTAAAAGTCTGGTTATTACAATAGGTGCACCCTCCGTGACCGACCGTACCGTCACGGTTCGGACACGAAAAGCCTGCATTTAAAGAAATCTTCTGTACTTTCTCTTTAAAATACTTTCCTAGGAAAACATTCAAGTCGTTATAGAGAAAAGACGGTTCCATTTTTACTTTTTCCTGTTCTTTCATTATGCTATGGACTCGTAAACCTAGTGTTTGCCACCTATGAAAACGGCGACAAAAATACGAAAAAGAAGCGGAAATCACAGTTGAAACTCTTACATTTGCAGACATTAGTCATTATAATTAACCTATTATATGAAAAAACTAACGATTTTATTAGCACTCTTTTTGGCTTGTGCAGCACCCATCGTGCGTGCTGCCGATAAGTTGGAAATGCAAGATGTCGTGTCAGGCAAATATGCGGCCCAGCGTATATATGGCGTCAATCCATTGCTTGACGGCGAACATTATGCACAAATCAGCAATGACGGAAAACGCATTGTCAAGTATTCATTCAAGGACGGCAAGGAAGTGGGAACCATATTCGATGTCACCACGGCACGCAACGTCAAGCTCGACAGTTTCGACGGATATATCATGTCGCCTGATGAAAGCCGTATCCTGATACAGACAAACACCCGCCCCATCTATCGCCGCTCCTTCACGGCTGAATATTATATCTACTCTGTCAGAAACAACACCCTCGAACCGCTTTCCAAAAACGGCCCGCAGCAAGTCCCCCTGTTCTCACCCGACGGAAACAACATCGCCTTCGTCCGTGACAACAACATCTTCCTCGTCAAGCTGCTCTTCGACAACAGCGAATCACAAGTAACCAAGGACGGAAAGTTCAATGAGGTGCTCAACGGCATCCCTGACTGGGTCAACGAAGAAGAATTCGGTTACAACCGTGCCTTCGACTTCAGCGCCGACAGCAAGATGATAGCCTTCATCCGCTTCGACGAGACCAAAGTCCCCATGTTCTCCTTCCCGCTCTATCAAGGCATGGCACCCGCTTACACGCAGTTTGCCGAATATCCCGGATATTATTCTTACAAATACCCTGTGCCCGGAGCGCAAAACTCGGAAGTGACCGTACACACGTATGACATCAAAAGCCACGTCACCCGCCAAATGGACCTGCCTCTCGACAAAGACGGATATATCCCCCGCATTCAGTTCTCCGATGACCCGGACGGCCTCATCATCACTACCCTCAATCGCAACCAGAACCGCTTTGAAGTCTACATGGCCAATCCCCGCTCACGTGTCTGCCGCCTGCTGGTGCGCGACGAAGCCCCGCAATATATCAAAGAATCGGCTTATGCCGACCTGCACTTCTATGACGACTCCTTCGTGCTGATGAGCGAGCGCGACGGCTTCAACCATATCTACCTGTATTCCCTCAACGGAAACATGCTCCGCCAGGTGACAAAGGGCAACTATGAAGTGAAATCATTCATCGGATGGGACAAGAAAAACAATGTGTTCTATTATGAAAGCAACGAGGAAAGCCCCTTGTGCACGGCTGTCTACAAAATCGACGCAAAAGGACGCAAGACCAAGTTGAGCCAAGAACGTGGCACGAACAATGCCATCTTCAGCCAGGACCTGCGCTACTTCATGAATACGTACACCAACTTCAACACTCCTCCCGTCATCACCCTCAATGACAACAAAGGCAAAGTGCTGAAGACCCTGGTCGACAATGAAGCTCTGAAAGAACGTCTCGCCTCTATGAACCTGGGGCAACGCGAACTCTTCACATTCAAGACCTCGGACGGCACGGAGCTGAACGGCTGGATGGTGAAACCGGCCGATTTCGACCCGACAAAGAAATACCCCGTCGTCATGTACCAATACAGCGGCCCAGGCTCACAGATGGTGACTGACAGCTGGAACAACGGTGCACGCGGCAACGGTTGTCTGTGGGAAATGTACATGGCCGGTAAAGGCTTCATCTGTGTCTGCGTCGACGGACGCGGCACGGGCGGACGCGGAGCAGCTTTCGAGAAATGCACGTACATGCAACTGGGCGTCAAGGAAGCACATGACCAAGTAGAGACAGCTCAATACCTCTCCACGCTCCCCTACGTGAAGAAAGACGCCATCGGCATCTGGGGCTGGAGCTTCGGAGGCTACAACACGCTGATGTCCATGAGTGAAGGCACACCGGTGTTTGCCGTAGGTGTGGCCGTTGCTCCCCCGACAAGCTGGCGTTACTACGATTCGGTCTACACCGAACGCTTCATGCGCACTCCGAAAGAAAACGCTGAAGGATACCGTGCATCCTCAGCCTTGGAACGTGTCGGAAAGTTACACGGCAAGCTGTTGCTCGTCCATGGTCTGGCCGACGACAATGTGCACTTCCGCAACACGGCAGAATATAGCGAAGCACTCGTACAAGCCGGCATCCAGTTTGACATGCACGTCTATACAAACCGCAACCACAGCATCAGTGGCGGCAACACCAGCCTGCACGTGTATTCGCTCATCGCCAACTATTTCATTGATAATCTGAAATAACAAACAGAACCGGACAGTGACAACGAGGCTGTGTCCTCTATGACACAGCCTCGTTTAACTATACAAAAGCAACTGTTTCAATTATTGTCCGACCGTACCACACGGAAACCGACATTGGCATAACCATGCGAACCATTCCTAACGTCATCTGCCTTTTCGCTGCGGCAATCATCGCGTTTGGAATCCCAGCTACCGCCTTTAATGATATAAAAGCCCTTGTTGTCTATCGACGAAGTCCATTCCCAGCAGTTACCCCAAAAGTCAATTCCACCACAAGCTCCTTTGCTTTGTTCGTATGCATCCACAGCCGTTAATCTACGTTCTGCATGGCCGGCATTCATGAAAACATCCTTGGGCATGTGCCCGGCAGCAAGCACCCATTCTTCCTCATTAGGCAGACGATAGGTATGTGTGGGGTCATTCTGAGTGAGCCAGTTGCAATACGCTTCGGCGTCCTTGATTGAGATACCCACGACAGGATAATCGTCTTTTCCCCTATCATACGCAAACGTTGGGTTGAAGGCCGCATATTCGGCATTGGTTACAGGTGCATAACCGATATAAGCATTTGTAGCCGACGCTCCGCGCAACACCATCCAAGCGTCTTCGGGATTTTCATCCCTACGTGGGTCAATGAAGCGCAGGAATTGCTGTTGTATTCGGACGTCGCGGTTTTCCACCATTTCATTCACGATGCCTTGCATGTGTTCCACAATGTGATAAGTCCTTGCCTCACGCTCCAGCTCGCGAAGTTTGTTTTTCTTTCTCGCCACAACTTTATCGTAACGAATGCCCATCCGCTCCAATAATGCCTGTCGGTTAGCTTCCGTCGGTTTCCTTCGGTATTGGATGAAAAGCTTGTGTGTCATGGCATCCATCTTCGGACGTTCCTTCTCGACAAGTGGAGCATCAGGCTCCTCAAACTCCAGTTCACTTTCCACCAGGTCGCTCGGAGCGATAAAGACTCCCGGGCTTACAGCCTGATGAACACCGAAATAATCAGCCACAAGACCGTCTTTGTAAATGGAAAGCCGGTATCCGCCGTAAAGGTCGCAAGGCAAGGTGAAAATGAAATAGTCCTTGCAGGGTGTGAAGCCTGAGGAATCGGAAGCAATGAACGTGATGATGGTACTTGCGTTTTCCATTCCTTCCGCCTGTGTGTTCCCTTGTACGTTCGTTTTGATGTTCGCCTTACCTGCCAACGGATTACCGTCTACGCTTTCCAACTCGACTTTGGTCACACCGGAAAGACGGATGTTGAACTTAATACCGCAACAGAGTTCGGAATCGCCATCATATCCGTTATCCTTATCTGTTTGAACGGAAGAGACCACCATTATACTCCCTCTGCTGTTCTCTTGGGCGGACACAACAGTGACCGTCACAATGGCTACGGCCATTGCTAAAAATAACTTTTTCATAGTTGAAATACTGTTTAAAATGTTAGATATTAGGAACTGTTCTCACCACTCGGAAACCAACATTGGCATAGCCCTGCGAGCCGTCCCTTACCACATCGGATTTCTCACTGCGGCAATCGTCACGGTCGGAATCCCAACTGCCCCCCTTTGATGATATACAAGCCATTGGCATCTGCCGATGAAGTCCATTCCCAACAATTTCCCCAAAAGTCAATGCCGCCATCAGTCCGTCTTTGTAGATGGACAGCCTGTAACCCCCGTAAAAATCGCAAGGCAAGGTGAATATGGCTTGCTCCTGCATTTGCCGCACATTGTCATTGCCCCGTTTGGGACCGCCATGCAGGTAAACTACCAGAATAGGGGTTGCCTGTCCGCTTCCGGTTGCAATCACAGCTTTCCTGTACGGGAATATGACATTCTCGTAAGTCCAGCTTTCAAAAGAAAAAGTGAGAGGTGCAACCGGAGCGGAAGCAAGGGAAATCCTGAAGCTCCAAAGGGAACAAACAAGAAGGAGTGTGGTTCTTAGGAGGCCGGCATTCTTTTTAGCAAGCCTCATGTCTGTTACTTTTTAGGTGCGTGTTTCCGTCTTTCGGCTGCTACCTCCTCCTGTAATTGCTTGTAAAGCACTTGCTGGTCGGAAGTCAGCACAGCCGCAATGTCTGTTATCAGCTTATCCATCGCTTCTTTACGCTTTTCCTTAGGATATTTCTGCTTGTAGAAATCGGCGTAAAGGTCGCGTATCTGGCTTTTCTGGTTGTCTGTCAGCGACAGTTTCTCATCGAGTTTTTGGATGCGTTGCTCAGTACGCTGTTGCGGTGTCAGGCGCTGACGGTTGTTGTCTTGTGCTGAAAGGATTTGACCCATCGAAACGGCTATCAGCATAGCCATGATTAACTTTTTCATACGATATAAATTTAACAAGTGAATAGTTTCTATTGGCCAGGCCTTCTACTTCGCTTGGAAAGTCGTTCCATCATCTGCCGTTCCAGTTCATAGACGCGCCGGATTTGTTTTTGTGTCAGAAACTTGCTATAGATGGCATAATACTTCCGCCTCAAGTCCAATATCTTCTGGCTGTGGTCGAAACGTTCTTTCAATGCCTGCTCCGTTTCTTCATCGGTCATTTGGCTGTGTGGTTGCTTCGGACGCGGACCGAGTGCCCAGATGTCCCGTTGAAACTGGCAGAAGGTCTCGATAAAACGCCGGCTTGTCGTGTCATTCATCGCCATCTCCTTTGCGATATGCTTGGCCTGTACCTCTGCCAGTTGTTCGCGAGTGAGGCGTTGTCTGCGGCTCTGTGCCGAAACCGAGCCACAGAAAGTTGTCAACAAGACAACCGATAGCAATAATCTGATAACATGTTTCATACCTATCATTCCTTTTTTATTCGTTCATAAATATATCTTCTTGATAGACCGACAGCATATAAGCCTGATCTTCTTGACTTAAGTTGGCAAATGCCTGTTCCACCTTAGAGAAACTGCCGGCTTGCTTCTTGAAAGGGAAAGGATTGAACACTAACAACAAGGCTATGCTTGCAGCTACCGCCAAAGCTCCGGCGAAAATATGCAGGCGGTGTGTCTTGCGCTTGCGCGTTGGAGAAAGTCCGCTTTGCACCTCTTTCCATATATTCGCTTCCATTTCGTCAAAGAAGCCTTGCGGAGTCTTGTAAGGCATACGCTTCCCAATCCGGTCAAAATCAAAATCTTTTTTCATATCCTTAATCTGTGGAGTTCATATACTTTATTATCTTCTCTTTAGCCAAATGATAATTGACTTTCACATTGGCTGCCGTAGAGTTTGTGATGGAGGCTATCTCGTCATATCCCAATTCATTGTAGTAACGCAAGTTGAAAGCCAGCTGTTGCTTAGTGGGCAATGAATGTATGGCCTTTTGCAACTTCACGGCTTCCAAATCGCCGTAATCCACATAGTCGTCAGCCATCAAGGTGTTTACTCCGGCTTCCGGGTCATCCAGAGAAAGCCGCTCTTCCCGTCTGCGCTCCACTATGCGCAGAGCCTCGTTGGTAGCAATCCGGAAAATCCATGCCCCCAGCGAACACTCGCCCTTGAATTGGAGAAAAGAACGAAAGACCCGTACAAACGTCTCTTGAGTGGCATCCTGTGCATCATCATGCGAGACAACCAGTCGGCGGATATGCCAATACACAGGTTCTTTGTATTTCGCCATCAGCAGCCGGAATCCGTTTTCAGCATTCTTTTTCAAGGCTGAAACGATGTCCGTATCATTCCGCGTTGCCATAGGAATATGGTTCGGTCATAGCCAAACATTCTTCAACGTTTATACAATCCTTGCTTTGCTCCGGATTGGAGACCTGTCCCGCTATAATCACCACCTTGTGATGGTGGGGATGATGGTGGCGATGCCGGGGATGTCTATGCAATGTGCCGCAAGAACTTACCACCAGCGCCATCAATGCCATCCCAATCATAATTCCAAATTTCTTACCTGTTTTCATCTTCATAAGCCTCAATTTCTGTCTCTCATCACATACACTTTCTTTCTATCTCTTATGACAGCCGTGATGGGTTTGTCCTTGTCTGCCACGAACGCGTCAAGTTCCGCTTTGGCTGCCGCTTTCGACAGTTCGGTCATTTTCGCATACCGCTTCACGGTGAGATATTCATGCTCATCCAGATAGGCCATTGCCATCCTGAAACGTTCCCCTTGAGTGAAACGGTTACTGACATGGACTGTCACTGCCGGTCCCGACACAACTGTCACCACCCGATACGGATGATGATACCGACGCCAACGCTGCGCATTCGCCGTGCCGCATGAAAGAATGACGACTATCGCCATTATCACCATCTTCAATTTTCCTGTTGGTCTCATAATTTTCAATGCTTAAATTATACATTTATGTTTTCAGCCTCTGTCCGCAAGGTTGTTTGAGCGGACGTTCTACATAGAAGACCCGGCAATGAAATGAAAGTAAAATTGGACATGCAATCTTTTACGGAGGCTGACAACTGAGAGGCAATGTGTCTTCCTGTCCTTCACCCTAAAAAGATTTTACAACACCTGTCACCTGACCCGACCATGGCATCCCGCGACAGTGTCTACACCCCGAAGTCCGACCCGGCGAACCATACAGCCCGTCCCCCCTGCAAAACCACCCTCTTGTCATGACCTGACTATCGCGATTCACTCTGTGTCACAATCGCGAGAATGAAGTGCAGTGAATCGCGATAGTCAGCCAACGACTTTCCCGGACAGAAATCCCCCTCAACCTTCCCCTTTACTCCGGCCGAGAGCGGCTTCCTTTCCGTGGTCGGACGCCCTCCTTTCCGCTCCTGGCTACCCTCCTTTGCGGACACAAGCAAAACTGAAGGCTTCTCAAAACAGATTGTAAGGGTCGCAAATACACCCTTATCTTTTAAAAAATATAAATAAACAGAAAATAACTCCGTAGTTTTTCGAAAGTCTAAAGATTACTACGTACTTTTAAACTTTGAAAACGACAAACAAGAACACTATATAACCAATAAAATACAATACTATGGCTTTTGAAAATTATGAAGTATGGTTTGTCACCGGAGCACAGCTCCTTTATGGTGGTGACGCAGTAATCGCAGTGGATGCACATTCCAATGAAATGGTAGCCGGCCTGAACGCTTCCGGCAAATTACCGGTCAAAGTGGTCTATAAAGGCACGGTAAATTCTTCCAAGGAAGTGGAGACAGTGTTCAAAGCTGCCAACAATGATGATAAATGTATTGGCGTCATCACTTGGATGCATACTTTCTCACCTGCCAAGATGTGGATTCACGGCTTGCAGCAATTCAACAAACCGCTGCTCCATCTGCATACACAATTCAACAAGGAAATCCCCTGGGACACGATGGACATGGACTTCATGAACTTGAACCAATCAGCTCATGGCGACCGTGAGTTCGGACATATCTGCACCCGTATGCGTATCCGCCGCAAAGTGGTGGTCGGCTATTGGAAAGACGAAAAGACACTGGAACGCATCGCCGTATGGATGCGTGTCTGCGCCGGATGGGCTGACGCACACGACATGCTCATCATCCGCTTCGGCGACCAGATGAACAATGTGGCCGTGACTGACGGAGACAAGGTGGAAGCTGAACAACGTCTGGGATACCATGTAGACTATTGCCCGGTAAACGACTTGATGGAGTATTATAAAAAAGTGACCGACGAAGAAGCCAAAGCTTTAGTGGACACTTATTTCAAAGAATACGAACACGACCCCAAACTGGAAGACAACAGAACCGTCGAATATGAGAAAATCTGGAATGCAGCAAAAGCTGAAATCGCCCTGCGCCGCATCCTGAAAGACAAAGGAGCCAAAGGCTTCACGACCAACTTCGACGACCTCGGCCTCTTCGACCAAATCCCCGGCCTGGCCTCACAACGCCTGATGGCCGAAGGCTATGGTTTCGGAGCTGAAGGCGACTGGAAATCTGCAGCCCTCTACCGCACCGTGTGGTTCATGACCCAAGGCATGACAAACGGCTGCTCTTTCCTGGAAGACTACACCCTCCACTTCGACGGTGAAAGAAGCGCCATCCTCCAGGCACACATGCTGGAAGTATGTCCTCTTATCGCAGAACACAGACCCAAACTGGAAGTACACCGTCTGGCCATCGGCGTCGACAGCCAGACGGCCCGCATCGTGTTCACTTCCAAGCAAGGCCCGGGCGTGACGGCTACAATCGTGGATCTTGGCAACCGCTTCCGCCTGATTGTGAACGACGTGGAATGCATCAAATCAAAACCGCTGCCTAAACTTCCCGTGGCTTCAGCTCTCTGGATTCCGATGCCCAACTTCGAAGTCGGTGCCGGTGCATGGATTCTCGCCGGAGGTACTCACCACTCCTGCTTCTCATTTGACCTGACTCCTGAATATTGGGAAGACTATGCAGAAATCGCAGGCATCGAAATGGTACACATTGACAAAAACACGACCATCAGCTGCTTCAAGAAAGAGCTGCGCATGAATGAAGTGTACTACATGCTGAATAAAGCACTCTGCTAACACAACCAACGAATATCCGCAAAGCCCCTCACGGTCGACAAAAGACTCCTGAAAACGGGCTTTGCGGACATTCTCATATATACCTTTTATATAAACCTTAAATTGGCAGGTTTTAATATGAAATTAGATGCAAAGTCAACAATCGAAACAGGAAAAGCCATTCTGGGTATCGAACTTGGTTCCACACGCATCAAGGCTGTTTTGATTGACCAGGAAAACAAACCGATAGCCCAAGGAAGCCACAGCTGGGAGAACCAGTTGGTCGACGGCTTATGGACATACAGCCTTGACGCCATCTGGCATGGACTGCAAGATTGCTATGCCGACCTCCGCGCCAATGTCCAAAAGCAATACGGCATCGAGATAGAATCACTGGCAGCCATGGGTGTCAGTGCCATGATGCACGGTTACATGGCATTCAATGAAAAGGCTGAAATCCTTGCTCCATTCCGCACTTGGAGAAACACCAACACGGGACGGGCGGCAGCCGAACTGTCTGAGCTGTTTGTCTATAACATACCTTTAAGATGGAGCATTTCACACTTGTATCAAGCCATCCTGAACGACGAGCCACACGTCAAGGACATCCATTACCTGACGACACTGGCCGGTTACGTGCATTGGCAGCTGACAGGGGAAAAGGTGCTCGGGATAGGCGACGCCTCAGGCATGCTCCCCATCGACACCTCGACCAAGGACTACTCTGCCCAGATGATAGAGAAGTTTGACAAGCTAATCGCACCTAAAGGATATGGCTGGAAGGTAAAAGACATTCTCCCCAAGGTGCTGCTCGCCGGAGCTGATGCTGGCATGCTGACCACAGAAGGAGCTAAACGGCTGGACGTGTCCGGACATCTGAAAGCCGGCATACCTGTTTGTCCTCCCGAAGGAGACGCAGGCACAGGCATGGTGGCCACCAATGCTGTCAAGCAGCGCACAGGAAACGTGTCTGCCGGCACATCTTCTTTCTCCATGATTGTGTTGGAAAAAGAACTGTCGAAGCCCTATGAAATGATTGACATGGTGACCACACCTGACGGAAGTCTGGTCGCAATGGTACACTGCAACAACTGCACCTCCGACCTCAACGCTTGGGTAAACATCTTCAAAGAATATCAAGAATTACTGGGTGTTCCGGTTAATATGGACGAAATTTTCGGCAAACTGTACAACCACGCTCTGACTGGAGACACGGATTGCGGAGGCCTCATCTCCTACAACTACATATCAGGAGAACCTGTAACCGGATTGGAAGAAGGACGCCCCTTGTTTGTCCGCTCGGCCAATGACAAGTTTAATCTGGCAAATTTCATGCGTGCTCACTTGTATGCCTCTGTCGGCGTCCTTAAAATCGGCAATGACATCCTGTTCAATGATGAAAAAATCAAAGTTGACCGCATTACAGGCCACGGTGGTTTGTTTAAGACCAAAGGCGTGGGACAAAGAGTGCTGGCCGCAGCCATCAATTCACCCATCTCCGTCATGGAAACAGCCGGTGAAGGTGGAGCTTGGGGCATTGCATTGCTGGCTTCCTACCTTGTGAACAACGCAACCGGCCAAACACTCGCAGACTTCCTCGACAAACAAGTGTTTGCCGACAACACCGGCATTGAAATCGCTCCGACAGCAGAAGACGTTGCCGGCTTCAATGCTTATATTAAGAACTACAAAGCCGGACTTCCCATCGAAGAGGCCGCTACTAAATGTAAACAATAACTGTTTGATATAAAACTAATATTCCTATGAACGACGTAAAAGTAATGAATCGCGCAGCCGACAATATCCGCATACTGGCTGCTTCTATGGTTGAAAAAGCCAAATCAGGCCATCCTGGCGGAGCTATGGGCGGCGCAGATTTTATCAACGTATTGTTCTCAGAGTTTTTGGTGTACGATCCTGAAAACCCACGCTGGGAAGGACGTGACCGTTTCTTCCTTGATCCTGGTCACATGTCGCCAATGCTCTACTCCACACTGGCATTGACCGGCAAATTCACAATGGACGAGTTGGGACAATTCCGCCAATGGGACAGCCCGACTCCGGGACACCCTGAAGTAAATGTCATGAGAGGTATCGAAAACACCTCAGGCCCGTTGGGACAAGGACACACCTTCGCCGTGGGTGCAGCCATCGCTGCCAAATTCTTGAAAGCACGCTTTGGTGAAGTCATGAACCAGACTATTTATGCCTATATTTCAGACGGCGGAATACAAGAAGAAATATCCCAAGGCGCAGGACGCCTGGCCGGTCACCTGGGCCTCGACAACCTGATCATGTTTTATGACTCCAACGACATCCAACTCTCCACTCCGTGTAATGCAGTCACAAGTGAAAACGTAGCCCAGAAATATGCAGCATGGAACTGGAAAGTCATCGAAATCAATGGCAACGATGTCGAACAAATCCGTCAAGCACTGCGTGAGGCTCAAGCCGAAACTGAACGTCCGACCCTCATCATCGGCAAGACCATCATGGGAAAAGGCGCACGCAAAGCCGACAACTCAAGCTACGAAGCCGACTGCGCCACTCATGGTGCGCCCCTCGGTGACGGAGCATATATCAACACCATCAAGAACCTGGGCGGCAATCCTGACGACCCATTCCACATCTTCCCTGAAGTCGCAGAGCTGTATGCCAAGCGTGCAGAAGAGCTGAAAGGCATCGTGGCAGAACGATATGCTGCCAAAGCAGCTTGGGCAAAGGCAAATCCTGAACTAGCCGCCAAGATGGAAGCCTGGTTCAACAACGCCGTACCGGCAGTCGACTGGGCCGGAATCCAGCAAAAACCCAATTCGGCCACTCGCGGTGCATCTGCAACGGTGCTGGGCGCATTGGCAACCCAAGTGGAAAACATGATTGTCGCTTCAGCCGACCTTTCCAACTCGGATAAGACCGACGGCTTCTTGAAGAAAACCCACGCATTTGCAAAGGGCGACTTTACAGGTGCCTTCCTGCAAGCTGGCGTATCTGAACTGACCATGGCTTGTTGCTGCATGGGTATGGCCCTTCATGGAGGCGTCATCGCTGCATGTGCTACCTTCTTCGTATTCTCCGACTACATGAAGCCTGCCGTACGTATGGCTGCCTTGATGGAACTTCCAGTGAAATTCATCTGGACGCACGATGCATTCCGTGTAGGCGAAGACGGCCCTACTCACGAACCTGTGGAACAAGAAGCTCAAATCCGCCTGATGGAAAAACTGAAAAACCACAAAGGACACAACTCCATGCTGGTTCTCCGTCCAGCAGACGCAGAAGAAACAACTGTCGCATGGCGTTTGGCTATGGAAAACACCAAGACTCCGACAGCGCTCATCTTCTCTCGTCAGAACATTAACAATCTGCCCGAAGGCAATGACTACAGCCAAGTGGCCAAAGGCGCATACATCGTGGCCGGTTCTGATGAAAATCCGGACATCACGCTCGTAGCTTCCGGTTCTGAAGTCTCCACCTTACTCGCAGGAACAGAATTGCTCCGTAAAGAAGGCATCAAAGTGCGCGTCGTTTCCGTTCCTTCAGAGGGACTGTTCCGCAGCCAAAGCAAGGAATACCAAGAATCCATCCTCCCCAAGAATGCCAAGATTTTCGGCATGACAGCCGGACTGCCTGTGACACTTGAAGGATTGGTGGGAGCCAATGGAAAAGTCTTCGGTATGGAATCTTTCGGTTTCTCTGCTCCTTACAAGGTGCTGGATGAAAAACTCGGATTTACGGCTGAAAACGTCTACAAGCAGGTGAAAGACATGCTCTAAACACAAAAAGAGACACCCACTAAAAGGAGTTAAAGCACCCTCACGAATAAAGGCTCTGCTTTAACTCCTTCTTCTTATATTTGTCCATACAGATTTTAATTCCGAAATTTGCCCAACTATAAAAACAAAAAACACATCATGGATACTAAAGTTATAGGATTGGCTTCCGACCATGCCGGATTCGAATTGAAACAATTCGTAAAACAATGGTTGGACGAGCACCACATGCCATACAAAGACTATGGCACATACACGACAGAAAGTTGTGACTATCCCGACTTCGGACATGCACTCGCCAAAGGCATCGAAAACGGAGAATGCTATCCGGGCATCGCCATCTGTGGCAGCGGAGAAGGCATCAGCATGACACTCAACAAACATCAGAGCATCCGTGCCGGACTGTGCTGGATACCGGAAATAGCCCATCTCTGCCGGCAACACAATGATGCTAATGTCTTAGTCATGCCTGGACGTTTCATTGATACTGCAACAGCGTCCGCCATCATGGAAGAATTTTTCAATACAGAATTTGAAGGAGGCCGCCACCAAAAACGCATAGACAAAATGCCCTTAAAATAACTTATTAACCAACCTTTTTAAATTTAGGAACAAACGTTATGGCCATGCACAATTGGTTTGAATGCAAAATACGCTACGAGAAAACTCTCGAAAACGGGATGAACAAAAAAGTAACCGAACCTTACCTAGTCGATGCCTTGAGCTTTACTGAAGCAGAAGCACGCATCATCGAAGAAATGACTCCATTCATCAGTGGAGAGTTTACTGTGTCCGACATCAGACGTGCCAACTACAGTGAACTGTTTTCTTCAGAAGAAGAGGCTGCTGACCGCTGGTTCAAGTGCAAGCTCTACTTCATCACCTTGGATGAAAAGAGCGGAGCTGAAAAGAAAACAGCAATCCAAGTACTTGTACAAGCAGCAGACTTGCGCGATGCCGTAAAGAAACTGGACGAAGGCATGAAAGGAACAATGGCTGACTACTCCATTGCCTCTGTCGCTGAAACTGCCATCATGGACGTGTATCCCTATTCGGCAGAACCCGACGTAAAGCCGGAATTCCCTGATGCTGACAAACGGTAGGTGATAATAATTTCTAAAAACACTATGAACATTCAAGCAAATCTGAAGGAAGTGCTTTCCGAACTGCCGGCAAATGTCCGCCTTGTTGCAGTCTCCAAGTTTCACCCTCAAGAGGCCATCATGGAAGCCTATCAAGCGGGACAACGCATCTTTGGAGAAAGCAAGGTGCAGGAAATGACTGAAAAATATGAAGCCTTGCCCAAAGACATCCAGTGGCATTTCATCGGACACCTTCAAACCAACAAAATCAAGTATATGGCTCCTTACGTAGCCATGATTCATGGAGTCGACTCCTACAAGCTATTGGCAGACATAAACAAACAAGCTGCAAAATGCAACCGTCGAATTCCGTGTCTGCTTCAACTGCACATCGCACAAGAAGAAACTAAATTTGGTTTCAGCTTTGATGAATGTACAGCCATGCTAGAAACAGAAAATTGGAAATCACTTGACCACGTCGCTTTGCAAGGGGTCATGGGAATGGCCAGCAACACAGACAACATGGAACAAGTAAAGAACGAATTCCAGTCACTGCACACCTATTTCCAGCAAATAAAAAAACAATTCTTTGCCGACGCTCCAGACTTCAAGGAAATATCCATGGGTATGAGCCATGACTATCCAATCGCACTCCAAGAAGGGTCCACGATGATACGGGTCGGAAGCAAGATATTTGGAGAAAGGGTCTACTGACCCTTTCTCTTTTTCTATAATTTAGTTGCCCACTATAGTTTTATATTATAAATTTGCACACATACTAACTAAATGTGCAAACTATGGAGCAAAGTTTTATTGCCCTTATCGAACGGGCTATCAAGGATTATTGGGACTTAGATGCCCTGACCGATTACAAAGGAGCGACCTTACAATATAAAGATGTTGCCCGCAAAATAGAAAAACTACATATCCTATTTGAAGAAAGCGGAGTGAAAAAGGGCGACCGCATCGCCATCTGCGGACGAAACAGTGCACAATGGGGTGCAGCTTTTTTGGCCATACTCACCTATGGCGCCGTAGCAGTCCCGGTCTTACACGAATTCAAAGCCGAAAACATACACTATATTGTCAATCATTCCGACGCACGTCTCCTGCTCGTGGGAGACATGGTCTGGCCTGAGCTGGACGAAAAGGAAATGCCGGCATTGGAAGGCATCATCATGCTCAATGACTACTCCCTGCTCGTGTCACGTACCGAGAAACTAACTTATGCACGCGAACATCTGAATGAAATGTTCGGCAAGAAATATCCGAAAAACTTCCGCATCGAACATGTCCACTACGAACCGGACCAGCCGGAACAACTCGCACTCATCAACTACACGTCAGGCACGACAAGCCTCTCCAAAGGAGTCATGATCCCCTATCGGGCCCTCTGGTCAAACACTCAGTTTGCTTACGAAGTATTGCCCCTCCGCAAAGGCGACCGGCTGGTGTCCATGCTGCCCATGGCTCACATGTACGGATTGGCTTTTGAGTTCATCTATGAATTCTGTGTAGGCTGTCACATCTTCTACCTGACGAGAGTCCCAAGCCCAAAAATCATCTTTGAGGCATTTGCTGAAGTCAAACCAAACATCATCATAGCCGTCCCGCTCATCATCGAAAAAATCATCAAGAAAAGCGTATTGCCCAAACTGCAGACACCGGCCATGCAGATTCTGCTGAAAGTCCCCATCATCAATGACAAAATAAAAAGCACTGTCCGGGAACAAGTCATACAAGCCTTCGGAGGCAACTTTTATGAGATTGTCATCGGAGGAGCCGCATTCAACCAAGATGTCGAGCACTTTCTGAAAATGATTAATTTCCCCTACACTGTGGGATATGGCATGACAGAATGCGCCCCCATCATCTGCTACGAAGACTGGAAACGTTTCGCCCCAGGCTCATGCGGAAAAGCAGCTCCACGTATGGAAGTCAAAATCGACAGCCCTGACCCACAACACGTGGTAGGAGAAATTCTCTGCCGGGGCATGAATGTCATGACTGGCTATTATAAAAATGAAGAAGCCACCCGCGAAGTGCTCGAACCCGACGGATGGTTGCATACAGGCGACCTGGGCATCATCGACGAAGAAGGAAATGTATTTATCAAAGGACGCAGCAAAAACATGCTTTTAGGTCCTTCCGGACAAAACATCTATCCGGAAGAAATCGAGGAAATACTCAACAACCTACCGTTTGTCAACGAATCCATTGTGATTCAAAAAGACAACAAACTAATCGGACTGGTCTATCCGGACTTTGAAGAAGCCGCAGCCCAAGGTCTTACCGAGGATGACATCACCCGTGTCATGGAGGAAAACCGCGTTGCGCTCAACACCCAAATACCGTCCTATGCACAAGTGTCACGCATCAAAATCTTCCACGAGGAATTTGAAAAGACACCTAAAAGGAGCATCAAACGCTTCTTATACCAAAACGCGGCCGACTGACGTTCTAAGTAGTAAAAAGATTTAAACAGTGCCAGCAAAGATAACCGCATCCCGCGACTTTGCTGGCACTTTTTAATTTCGGTACTGACTCTTGCCGCGTTATCCCGAATTTTCCGTATGTTTGCAATAACCGTCAAACCTCAAATCATCATTAGCCTTTGAGGTGATTTTTGATTTCGGATGAACTGTTTTTGGGCCCTTTTTCAAAGGCATAGCAGGAAAAGAGCAAAAGATACCGACAGAAATCGAAAAGCGGCTAAAAAGCTTGAATAAACGTACGAATGACCCAATCGAGTTAAAATAAGACCTTGCAAAGACATCCATATTCATGAACAAGACATTAGCCAACATTCTCCGCATCACGATAGGAGTACTCTTTCTGATTGCTATCAGCCTTGACTACATTTTATTCAGGACCACATTGGTCACATGGTGGATGCCTGCATGCTTAGGAGCTTTCCTCCCTGTGATTACACTGCCCTTATACAAAAAATGGACATCCTTTACCCGCTTTTCCAATAGGTTCGTTAACCTGATATGCCACATCCTATGTACCGAAATCTTGGGATATACTTTGATTATCGCAGGAAATTATTACTTCAGGGACACTGACAGTCCGGAAACTGCAGCATTTGCCATTGTAGACAAGCATAGCGACACAAAAAAACTCCAACAACGCATAGGCAAACACCGTTATCGGACAACCCATAGACAAGAATTCTACATTGAAGTCGCTCTGGAAGACGAACGTACCAAAACACTGTATGTGACTTCCGACTTTTATCGGAAAGCAAAAGGAGATACACTCGAACTGACACTGGAAAAAGGGCTGCTGGGCTTCCCTGTCATAAAGAAATTCTAACCGCATCCCAGCTTGTAGCCAATCTCTATACTCTCACCATCGCGATTCACTCATCCTCACTCTCGCGATGGTGAAGGGGAGTGAATCGCGAGAATGAGACCGAGTGAATCACGATAATGAAATGCCACCAATCACACTGTTTTTGAAACGCAATTCGTACCTTTGCCGGCAAAGGAGGGTAGCCGGACACGGAAAGGAAACCGTCCGACCACGGAAAGGAAGCCGTCCTCGCCTACCCTTAACAGCCCATATACACACTATTCTTACTATGCAAGAAAAACTCATAATCCGAAAAGAAGAAAGCTGCGACTTCGACCAAATCAGAAATGTCATCAGACTGGCTTTCCGGGACATGGAAGAAAGCGACCACACGGAGCACCGGCTCGTGGAACGCCTGCGCCAATCCGAAGCCTACATCCCGGCACTGTCCTTAGTGGCGGAGAGCGACGGAAATAAAATCGTGGGACATATCATGCTGTCAACCGTAGAAGTCGTGTCGAAGACGATGACTGAAACCCTGCTTTCCGTCGCCCCATTGTCCGTCTTGCCTGAATTCCAACGGAGAGGCATCGGCGGAAAGTTGCTGTCCGCAGCACACAAGCGTGCGGCAGACTTAGGTTTCAAAGGCATCGTCCTGCTGGGACACCCGGACTACTATCCGAGGTTCGGCTATCAGAGAGCTTCCCGCTTCGGCATTACATTCCCCTTTGACGCGCCTGATGAATGCTGCATGGCAATGCCCCTGGCCGACGGAAGCCTGGAGGGCATACACGGCCGCATCTGTTATCCAAGTGCTTTCAATGAAGAGACTGAAGCATCCGAAGCATAACAAATTAACAGCTCACACAAGGATATTCCGCAGAAAATCCCTAAGTTTGTGTGACATTTAGTTGTATAATTAAATAAAAACAGACATCTATGAAATATAATTTTGACGAACTTATCGAACGCCGAGGCACTCATGCCATCAAATATGAAGCCATGCAGGAACTTTGGGGACGAACCGACCTGATACCCATGTGGGTGGCTGACATGGACTTCCGCACACCCCCATTCATCCTCAACGCCCTGCGCCGCAGGATGGAACACGAGATTTTCGGTTACACCGCACCGGGCGACAGCTACTTCCGGTCTATCATCGAATGGGTGGGTCGCCGCTACGGGATGACAGCCCGGCAAGAAGACATCCACTACATCCCGGGCATCGTGCCGGGCATTCATCATGCCCTGTGCGCACTGAGCGAAAAGGGCGATAAAATCATGATACAGCCTCCTGTCTATCATCCCTTCCGCCAAGTCATCGAAGGCACGGGACGGGTTCCTGTCTGTTCGCCGCTGACACTGCACGAAGGACGTTTCCGGATGGATTTCGACCGGATGGCACACGACTTGAAAGGCTGCAAGCTCTTCATCCTCTGCAATCCGCACAACCCGGGCGGTGTGGCTTGGACACGCGACGAACTGGCTACGGTCGCCTCACTGTGTGAAGCAGAAGGCGTGACGGTCATCAGCGACGAAATCCATGCCGACATGGTGTTCAAGGCCCACAAACACACCCCGTTTGCCACCATCAACCCCTGGGCACGCGAACACACCGTCACCTTCATGGCGCCGTCCAAAGTGTTCAACATGCCCGGCGTCATCGCCTCCGAAGCCTTCGTGTTCGCTCCCTCCCTGCGTGAACGCTTCTATGGCTACTTGGAACAAAACGACTTGGCCATGGGCAGCGTCTTCTCCTACGCGGCAGCCGAAGCGGCCTACACGGAAGGGGAAGAATGGCTCACGCAAATGCTCGACTACGTGTGGGACAATATCTGTCTGGTGGATGAGACCCTGCGGCGCGAGATGCCACGCATCAAAGCCATCATCCCGGAAGCATCCTTCCTCGTGTTCCTGGACTGCCGTGAATTGGGCTTTGACAGCCAGGACGGACTGGTGGACTTCTTTGCCAACGGAGCCCGGCTGGGACTCAACAGCGGAGACATGTTCGGAAAAGAAGGGACCGGATTCATGCGCCTGAACGTCGCTGCTCCACGCAGCGTGGTTACCCAAGCACTCAAACAACTGAAAGAAGCATATCAAACCCTTTAATTCATTATGATAAAGCACATTGTATCATTCAAACTGAAAGGAAGCGAAGCACAGCGGCTGGAACTGTCCCGTCAATTCAAAGCCGCCCTGGAAGCATTGCCCGCGCAAATCGAAGTGTTGCAGAGCATCGAAGTGGGAATCAATGAAAACCCGTCGGAGACGTGGGACATCGTACTCACAGCCATCGTCGCGACAATGGACGACGTGGCGGTCTATGCCAAACATCCGGCCCACGTGGCCGCGGCTGCCATCATCGCCGAGCACAAAGAATGCCGGGCCTGCGTGGACTACTCCTTCTAAGGAAACGGCCACCCGGAGCTGCACCCCGCGAGGGAATCCGTCGTTCAGGGTATAACTTTTTTTGAATAAATGCCCCGTCGGTCCACATCCACCGTGGCCTCCGACGGGGATTTCTGTAAACCCAAATCGGTCATTAGAAATTTTTGCGAGCAAAATGTAAGATAGTAACCTTTATTGTGACCCAAATTTACATTGCACACCTTAATTATTGCCATAATCATGACGTATTTCACGCAAAATGAAAGCTCGATTTTCTAATGACCGATTTGGGGTAAATGGCTGACTAACATCCCTATTATCTGTCAAAATTCAGTGACGGACTTAACTCCGTTCGCCGATGAGCCATTCTAGAAAAGACCGCAGGATGCAACATGATGTAAATACATTTAAACGCCGGGCGGGACATAAAAAGGGAGTGCACCTCCGTGTGGGTACACTCCCTTTTCAATAGTATCATAAACTGATTATTTCATAGAACCACCGATAATGTCAAGCAACTCATTGGTAATCGCTTGTTGACGTCCCTTGTTGTACATCAAGTTCAGCTCTTGTAAGAGTTCATTGGCATTATCCGTCGCCTGTTGCATAGCCACCGTACGTGCAGCATGTTCTGAAGCATTCGAATCGAGTAGCACTGTATAAATCTTCATCCGTAAAGCCTTTGGCAACAAACGCATCACCAACTCTTCAGGCGAAGGTTCGACAATATAATCCGACGTAGCCGCTGACTTTCCGTCTTCAGCCTCCAAGGCCAATGGCAAGAAAGTCTCATGCATGACCACCTGGGTAGACGTCGATTTATAGTGCGTATAGACGAGTTCCACTCGGTCGATCTCTTTGTTCAGAAAGAGCTCCATCAGATGTTCAGCCAAGGCAGAGGCATCTTTATAAGCCGGTTTATCACCTATCATCTTGTAGGTTTCCGTCAATGCATAGTGCTTGTTCAGTGACTGAACCACCTTACGTCCGACCGGATAAACCAGAAGATTCTCTTTCCCAAGTTTGGCGTACCCCTCCAACACGTTGTTGGCTTTTCTAATAACATTACTATTAAATCCGCCACATAGACTCGAATTGGAAGCAACCACAACTACGGCTACCCGCTCTATCGGACGCTCCTCTGTGAAAGGAGACTCCACCGTCACACCACTTGAAAGGAAGTTGTGCAAGATGGCCCCTAGCTGTCGGTCGTAAGGAAGCATATTCTCAATCGCTGTCTGGGCACGACGCAACTTGGTCGATGCAACGAGTTTCATCGCCGAAGTAATCTTCAATGTGCTCTGCACAGAACTTATTCTTCCTTTTATTTCCTTTAGTGACGCCATGGCTTATTATTTTTTTAGTTTCATGCAAGTAGCTGCTGCAACCTCTGCGATAATCTTTGTTACATCGTCATTGATAACTCCTGTAGCCAACACATCAAGCACGTCTTTTTGATGCATGGCACGCAGTGTTTCCAAGAAAGAATCCTGGAATTCATGTACCTGACTCACTTCGATATCCTTCATCAAGCCTTTCGTACCGCAATAAAGAATTGCAATCTGCTCTGCGACGGGCATCGGTGAATATTGCGGCTGAATCAACAACTGGTTGTTCTTACGTCCACGGTCAAGCGCCATTGCGGTCACTGCATCGACATCACTACTGAACTGGGAGAAAGCTTCCAATTCACGATATTGTGCTTGGTCGATTTTCAACGTACCGGCCACTTTCTTCATCGCTTTAATCTGCGCACTACCACCGACACGCGACACGGAGATACCGGCGTTGATGGCAGGACGGAAACCTTGGTTGAAAAGGTCTGTCTCCAAGAAAATCTGACCGTCAGTAATCGAAATCACGTTTGTCGGGATATAGGCCGAAACGTCTCCGGCTTGCGTCTCGATAATCGGAAGTGCTGTCAACGAGCCACCGCCTTTCACACGTCCCTTCAAGCTGGCAGGCAAATCGTTCATCTGTTCTGCCACCTCTTGTTGCTGGATAATCTTGGCCGCACGCTCCAACAAACGTGAATGCAAGTAGAATATATCGCCCGGATATGCTTCACGTCCTGACGGACGACGCAGAATCAAAGACACCTCACGATAGGCCACGGCCTGCTTGGACAAGTCATCATAGACGACCAAAGCATGACGGCCCGTGTCACGGAAATATTCACCGATAGCCGCCCCGGCAAACGGAGCAAAATACTGCAATGCGGCAGGGTCAGCAGCTGTAGCGGAAACCACCACCGTGTAGGGCATAGCACCTTTTTCCTTCAACACGTTCACAATGTTGGCCACAGTCGAACCCTTTTGTCCGATAGCCACGTAGATACAATACACCGGCTTACCGGCCTCATAGTTGGCACGTTGGTTGATAATCGTGTCGATGGCAATGGCCGTTTTACCCGTCTGGCGGTCGCCGATAATCAACTCACGCTGGCCGCGTCCGATAGGAATCATGGAGTCCACTGCCTTCAGACCCGTTTGCAACGGTTCGCTGACCGGTTGACGGTAGATCACACCCGGCGACTTGCGCTCCAACGGCATCTCCACCGTATCTCCACCAATCTCGCCTTCACCATCCAGCGGTTCGCCCAACGGATTTATGACACGTCCCAACATGTTTTCGCTCACCAAGATGGAAGCAATACGTCCCATGCGTTTCACGACCATACCTTCTTTGATTTTATCGGTAGGTCCTAACAACACAGCACCAACATTGTCTTCCTCCAAGTTCATCACGATAGCTTTCACACCGTTTTCGAACTCAAGCAACTCTTCCGCTTCTGCGTTACGCAATCCATAGATACGTACCACACCATCACTCACTTGAAGCACCGTGCCCACCTCTTCAAAATGAAGGCTGGTGTCGATGCCCTTCAGTTGCTCAAGCAAAACGCTGGAAACTTCGCTGGGTTTTATATTTTCAGACATGTTTTCTTGTTTAATTATACAATTCTTCTATTCTTCTCCATAAACTGTCGACGAATTCTCTTGAATTGAGTTGCAACACTCGCATCCAATCGATTGAAATCAATATCCAAGATGAATCCACCTTGAATAGAGGGTTCCACTTCCGTTTCGAATTCGACAGTCCCATGAGTAGTTTTTTCTATTACCATTCTCATGCGGTCTTCGATTCCCTTATTGACCGGAGTCGCAGTAATCAGCCTACCGATAAGGATGTTGTTTTCCCGTCTGTATAGGTCGATGTACGAACAAGCCATGAACTGCATGAATTTCTCCCGATGCTCTTTCAAGACCAATGAAAAGAAACGTTTCAACTCATCACTAACGTTTCCTCCAGCAGCATTACACAGCAGGTCAATCTTAGCATCCGTCGACAGCAAAGGATTATCCAGCGCTTTACGCAAATCAGGAACCTGCAAGTAGCTATTGGCTATCAGAGACATCTCGTGATAGACCTGTTCCTTCTTTTTGCTTCCTTCGGCAAACTCATACAAAGCTTTTGCGTAGCGTTTAGAGATTACTCCTGTGTTCATAACTTATTATTTTTTAGAATCGGAAACTTCATCGAGCATGCGTTCGATCATTCCATTTTGTTCCACCTCGCTAGAGAGTTGTTTGCGGAGCACCTTTTCAGCCACTTCGACTGACAACTCAGCCACTTGTTTGCGGATATCGCGGATGGCATCATCCTTTTCTTTTTGAATTTGTTTACGCGCTTCTTCTAACAAACGTCCACCTTCTGCTTTTGCTTTGTCTTTCGCTTCATTGACGATTTTATTGCGAGTATCCATCGCTTCCTTCAGAATTCGGGCTTGCTCTTTGCGGGCTTCAACCAAAATGGATTCACTTTCTTCTTTGATATGCGATAATTTCTCATTGGCTTCCCGTGCCGATTTCAAAGAATCGTCGATATATTGTTTCCGTTCGTTGACCATGTTCACCAAGGCCGGAAAACCGGACTTCGCCAATATAACCAAGACGATTATGAAAGACACCAGCATCCAAAAGAAAGTACCGAAATCTGGTGTAAGTAGTTCCATAAACTAAGCCTCGATTTTGAATTACGCGTAGAGAGCCAACAGACAAATGATAACAGCAAACAATGCTACACCTTCAACCAAGGCGCCAATAATAATCATGCTCATACGAATATCGCCGGATGCTTCAGGTTGGCGACCAATGGCTTCCATTGCAGAACCACCAATTTTACCAATACCAATACCGGCACCAATTGCAGCCAAACCTGCGCCAATAGCGGCACCTAACTGTGAAAGACCTGCTGCAGCAGCTTGTAACATAATTAAAGACAACATAATTTTCAGTTTTTAAGTTTATTACTAAGTTTTAATTCTCTAATGTTTTTATTATTCTCATTAAGCATGTTCTTCATGATGAATTCTTGCCAAACCGATAAATACGGCGGAAAGCATGGTGAACACATATGCCTGGATAAACGCCACCAAGATTTCAAGCAAAGACATAAAAATGGAGAACAGCACTGAAATGATGGTCATAGATGTGCTCAACACGGCGCCCAACGATGCTGTGATAAAGATGATGGACACCAGTGAGAGGATAATGGCATGACCGGCCATGATGTTGGCAAACAGACGGACTGTCAGTGCAAAGGGTTTTGTAAAGACACCGAACAACTCAATGACTGGCATAAAGGGCACGGGGACTTTCAACCACGTCGGAACTTCCGGCCAAAAGATATCCTTCCAATAGGCTTTTGTACCAAAGATATTGACAGCCAAAAAAGTCATCAACGCCAAAAACAGCGTAATGGCAATGTTGCCTGTCACATTTCCGCCGCCCGGAAAGATGGGAACCAAGCCCATCAAGTTGTTTATGAAGATAAAAAAGAAAGCCGTCAACAGATAGGGAGCAAAGCGCTTGTAATCCTTACCCACACAGCTAACAATTACATCATCATGGATCATCATCACAAACATTTCCATAAAACCGACAAAACCTTTCGGAGCTTCCGAACTCGGCTTGCGATTCTTATACCAACGTGCTACCCCCAGCATGATAATCAACAGCAAAGCACTGTTAATCATCAACGAAAGAGCTGTCTTCGTGATGGAAATATCCAAAGGCCTTACTTCATTCCCCTGAGCATCCTTCTCCACAACTTTGCCGGCATAACTGCCTTCGGTAGCTATATAAAAACCTTCATATTCGCCGCCATGAGTCAGGTGTGAAGATGAAAATGCATGCCATCCAGTGGTTGCACTGTGGACAATCACAGGAAGTGGAATGGACACATGCTTACCTTGAAAGGAGAACAAATGCCATTCGTACGAATCGCGGATATGTCCGAATACAATTTCCTGCACGTCGACCGTGCCTTTTCCTTCTGCAGCCTCGTTCCCATTTGCATGCATAGGAACAAATCCCAATGCAAATACAAGCAGGAACAATCCTAAATAGCGTAATATTCTCATTTTTTCTTATTTTTCATTTCCATCTCAAAACGAAGGAAAAAACAACTTTCAAATATCATGTATATGACATAGTAAATGAGGAAAGTCCATAAATAAGCTTTCGTCTGAAAACCTATCAGCATGGCGTACAAGACCAGAAAAATCAGTCCGACCAGCAATTTCGCTCCTTTATCAATGACATACACCATCAGAGACTTACCGGGCATATGCTTGTGCATGTATTCAAACAAATAGATAAAAATGAATCCAAACACATAAAAGAACACGGGAATCAATGGATAATAAGGTGAATAGTACTCCGCAAAGAAGAGCTGAAAGAGCTCAGCCCCGCCCCATCCGAGAACCAACATCAGTAAAGTCAAAAATAGAATAAACTTCCTCTTGACTTTAGTCAGCATATCCATTTCAGTTCCTTTCATTGTTCTACACAAACCGATACTTGATTCTTTTTTACTTCCACGAAACCTCCTGTAATCTCCAGCGACTGCTCACCCTCTGACGTGGTATATTTTATCACCCCTTTTTCCAAAGATGACAGTAAAGGCGCGTGTTGCGGCAATACCATAAACACACCCTGCGTTCCTGGGAAGGTCGCGTCAGACACAGAGCCTTTAAACAAGGTCTTTTCCGGTGATACAATCACTAAATTCAAGCCTTTCGTTTCCATAATCAATCGTTATTTTGTTTTGCAGCAGCTAACAAGCGATTACCCTTCTCTATGGCTTCTTCGATCGTTCCGACATTCAAGAATGCTTGTTCCGGCAAATGGTCTACCTCGCCATCCAGAATCATCTTAAATCCTTTGATTGTATCTTCGATAGGAACCATCACGCCCGGTACTCCTGTAAATTTCTCTGCTACCGTAAATGGCTGCGACAAGAAACGCTGCACGCGACGTGCACGATTTACCGTGATACGGTCTTCTTCTGACAGCTCATCCATACCCAAGATGGAAATAATATCCTGCAACTCCTTGTTACGCTGCAAAATTTGCTTTACACGCTGAGCTGTATTATAATGGTCTTCGCCTACAACTAGCGGGTCCAGAATACGAGATGTCGAATCCAAGGGGTCAACAGCCGGATAAATACCAAGCTCTGTAATCTTACGATTCAACACCGTCGTCGCATCCAAATGGGTAAATGTCGTTGCCGGAGCAGGGTCCGTCAAGTCATCGGCCGGCACATACACAGCTTGTACAGAAGTGATTGAACCGTTCTTCGTAGAAGTAATACGCTCCTGCATCTGTCCCATTTCCGTGGCCAATGTCGGCTGATAACCCACTGCAGAAGGCATACGTCCCAACAAGGCTGACACCTCAGAACCGGCTTGTGTAAAACGGAAAATATTGTCAATAAAGAACAAAATGTCACTCGACTTTCCATCTTTGCCACCTTGGTCACGGAAAGACTCTGCAATCGTCAAACCGGACAAAGCGACAGAAGAACGTGCACCGGGAGGCTCATTCATCTGGCCATACACAAGCGTCGCTTGCGACTTGTTCAGTTCGTCAAAATCTACTTTGGAAAGATCCCACTCGCCTTTCTCCATGCCTTCTTCGAATTCCTTTCCGTAGCGGATTACACCGGATTCGATCATCTCTCGAAGCAAGTCATTACCTTCACGAGTACGCTCACCAACGCCGGCAAACACAGAGAAACCGTTATGACCTTTGGCAATGTTGTTGATCAGCTCCATGATCAACACGGTCTTGCCCACACCAGCACCTCCGAACAAACCGATTTTACCACCTTTGGCATAAGGCTCGAGCAAGTCAATCACCTTGATACCCGTGTAGAGCACCTCACGGCTGGTTGACAAATCCTCAAACTTAGGAGGTTCACGGTGAATCGGATAAGCACCCTTACGGTCCAACTCCTTCATGCCGTCAATGGCATTGCCGGTAACATTCATCATACGTCCTTTCACCTGATCGCCTACCGGCATTGTAATAGGTTGCCCTGTGGAGACAACTTCCATACCTCTTCGCAAACCGGCCGTACTGTCCATTGCTACCGTGCGCACAGTGTCTTCACCTATGTGCTGCTGAACTTCAGCGACCAGAATTCGTCCATCAGGACGTTTGATCTCCAAAGCGTCATGGATGCGCGGTAAACGCAATTCGGCATCAATGTCCTTCCCTTCGAAAAAGACATCGATCACCGGACCAATGACCTGCGAAATATGTCCTATTAGTTGTGACATAAGCATTCTTTTGTTGTTAATAAATCAATTTTCTTTTTTGCGAGCCCAAAGATAGGAAAAAATTCAAGTGTCGCCCCAATCTAAAAGAACTATTTTTAGAAAAAATAAACATGCAAAAAATGGCATTAACGTTCATTCCTCAATGTTTCGCAGAAAGTATCCCATATAGCGCCCCGACGCCCTTATTTCTTAAAAAACCTGCCCGTCACACTCATCGGATTGGAGGCCACTTCTTCAGGAGTGCCCTGTGCAACAATCGTGCCTCCCTCCTCGCCTCCACCAGGACCGAGGTCTATCACATAATCACTGTTGGCTATCACGTCAAGGTCATGTTCTATGACGACAACGGTCGCTCCCAAATCAAGCAACTGCTGAAATACGCTGATAAGAGTCTGGGTGTCCAACGGATGTAGCCCTATCGTGGGTTCGTCAAAGATGAAAATACTGTCATCTTGCCGGTTTTCCATTTCCATCGCCAGTTTCAGTCGTTGGGCTTCCCCGCCCGAAAGGCTTGTAGTGGCCTCGCCAAGCGTGATGTACCCCAACCCTATGCGATTTAGAGCCTCAAGGCGTGACTTCAACACTTTATGACGCTTCAACACGCTTTCGGCTTCAGACACATCCATCTTCATCAAGTCCGCCATCGAATAACCAAGCCCTTCAGCCGACTCGAAACGGAAATTTTCCGCCCGCTGTGCATAACGGGCTCCGTGGCATTCCGGACATGGTATGTCCACATCCGGCAGGAACTGCACATCCAGGCTGACCACTCCCGTGCCATCACACACCGGACAGCGCAACGAGCCTGTATTGTATGAGAAATCTCCGGCTTTCACCCCGGCAGCTTTCGCCGAAGGGGTCTGAGCAAACAGCTTGCGCAAATCGTCATGCACATTGGCATACGTGGCCACCGTGGAGCGGACATTTGCCCCGATAGGGGTTGAATCTATCAGCTTCACATTCCGAATGCCCTCAGCGACCAGGCAAGTCACATGGTCCGGAAGCTTCGCCCCGCGTATCCGGGCCTGAAGGGCCGGCACGAGGCTCTCGAGGATTGTCGTCGTCTTGCCTGAACCGGACACACCCGTTATGGCGACCATGCGCCCTTTAGGAATACGTAGAGTCAACGGGCGCACCGTGTGAATCTGAGTCGTCTGCATCTCTATTACCCCCTCGGCAAACATGTCTTCCGGCAAAGTTCGCCGGCGAACCTGGTTGGCATCCGGTGCAAGCAAAAACGGCCCAATCATCGAATTTGGATTGTCTTCTATCTCCCGGACGGTGCCCTGTGCGATGATCCGGCCACCCCTGGCTCCGGCCTGCGGCCCAAGCTCGATAAGCCAATCTGCGCAACGAAGTATCTGCGCATCATGGTCAACCAACAAAACGGAGTTGCCGTCAGCTGCCAGATCTTCCATGACACCGACCAACCCCTTGATGTTGGCAGGATGCAACCCAATCGAAGGCTCATCCAACACATAGATGACTCCTGTTGTACGATTTCGGACACATCGGGCCAGCTGCATACGCTGACGCTCTCCCGTGGAAAGAGTAGAACCTGCCCGGTCGAGGCTAAGGTAAGACAAGCCCAGTTCAAGCAAACGGCGGGACGTGTCGAAGTAAGACTGGCTGATGCTCTCACACATCGGGCGCATCTCTTCCGGAAGCCATGCCGGAATACCCCTCACCCACTCGTCGAGCTGACGCAGCGTCATCTCACATGCCTGGGCCAGATTGATGCCACAGACAAGGGGAGCGAGCGCCTCACCATTAAGCCGTGTGCCGTGGCAATCCGGACAGAGGTCCTTCTTCAAGAACTTTTCGACACGCTTCATGCCTTTATCGTCCTTGACCTTCGACAACGCGTTTTCCACGGTATAAACTGCATTATAATAGGTGAAATCCATCTCGGCCGACACTTCCGACGACTTACTCTTATATATAATGTGTTTCTTCACAGACGGCCCATGATAGACGATGTCTTTTTCTTCCGGAGTCAAATCCTTGAAAGGAACATCCGTGCGCACTCCCATGGCACGGCAAACATCCACCATCAAGGCCCACATAAGTGAGTTCCAGGGCGCGACCGCTCCCTGGTCGATGGTCAGTGACTCGTCCGGCACGAGTGTCGACTCGTCGACTGTCATCACGGTGCCTATGCCACCGCATTTCTTGCAAGCCCCGCCTCCATTGAACGACAAGTCTTCGGCCGAAGGTGCAAAAAAATGTGCCCCGCACTCGGGGCATACAATATCTTTGCCTGCTGCCACGCGAAGTGTCGGCTTGCAATAGTGTCCATTGGGGCAGCGATGGCTCGCCAAACGGGAAAACATCAGACGCAGGCTGTTGAGCAACTCAGACCCTGTCCCGAACGTGCTACGTATGCCCGGGACACCCGGCCGCTGACGCAAGGCTATGGCCGCCGGCACATAGAGGATGTCGTCCACATCAGCCTTGGGAGCTTGCGAAATGCGCCGACGGGTGTAGGTCGACAAGGCCTCCAGATAGCGCCGTGAACCTTCGGCATAAACCACGCCGAGCGCCAGCGACGACTTCCCCGAACCGGACACGCCGGCCACTCCAACTATCTTGTTCAACGGGATGTTCACATCGATGGCTTTCAGATTGTGTACCCTTGCACCACGTATTTCTATTCTATCCGGTTTCATCTTTTTTCCTTTTTAAATTCGCACCACATGAACGGCTGTATTCCCACAAATATAAATCTGTGAGGCAGACTCTGGATACGTTCATGACAAGGCAACAAAATTAGGGAAAAAGTCAGAAAGAGGCTCTCATAAGCCGGAAGAAATCACGCCGGAAACACAGCCCTTTTCCCTAAAACGAAGATAGATTATCCACAATCAGCACTCTCGCGCCGTTCGCGGCCGGATGATTGAGGCCGTTCCTGTCCCGTCACAGCCTTGTGTCCGGCAGCCCTTAACACCGCCCGACCACGGAAAGGAGGGTAGCCGAGGACGGATAGGACTCCGTGCGCGGACGGAAAGGAAGGCCAGGCTGCCGCCCCTTCAACCCCAATCGGTTCATTAGACTTTGGGGTTAACCTCCTTCCTTTTCACTCCGATGTCGTCCGCATCTCAAGCCGCACCTCGACATCCCCGCTTCCGACAGCCTCATCCAATCCTTCGGGATCGTCTATCCGTCCCAACCGTGTGTAATTGTAACCGGAAGAAAAGGTCTCATAGAAAAGGACGACACACGACGAACCGTAGAGCATCAGGTCGCCGGCCTGAATTGTTCCCGGACGGTAAGTCTCCGTAGGCAGGCTGTCGTCCAGATAATAATACTTTTCGTTGCCGTTCAATTCACTCATCTGCATCGTCAGGGGAAGCAGGGCTGCAAAGGCCCTTGCCGCATCATTGTCCGCCAGCGTTGCGCTGAAGGACGTATCACCTATTCTAATCGTAATGTCTCTGCCCATAGGAGTTTCTTCACTGCTGCCATCCTCACTGCCGTCGCTTCCGGAACCCGGCTGCACGGAAACTTCCGCGTCCGGCAAAACCGGGTCGTCGTCCGAACAAGCCATCAGTCCCCAGCTCGAAAAGAGGATGGCAGACATCACTGCATATTGAATCCATTGTCTCATACAAACGGTGCTTTACAACCAGGAACTGTCATTTCAAATATTCCCGATAGAACTGTTCGATTTTGTCGAAAGGGATTTTCTCCAGATTGTCATATAAATCGGTATGACTCGCTCCCGGCACGATGAACAATTCCTTATTGTCACCCTTCAGTTTCTTGAAAGCATCCTCGCCGAAATAGCGTGAATGCGCTTTTTCTCCATGCACCACCAATACGGCACTGCGGATTTCATCGCTGTAAGCCAGGATAGGCATATTAACGAGCGAAAGCGAGGATGTCACATTCCAGCCCAAACCGGAGTTGATGGAACGGGGATGGAAGCCGCGCCGGGTCTTGTAATAGTCATAGTAGTCCTTCATGAATTGGGGTGCGTCGTCAGCAGGCTTGGGATTCATCACCGTGCGCTTGTACGTACCGTTGCGATAATCTTCCGTCCGCTGGGCATTCAGTTGCTTACGCATTTCGTAGCGGGCGTCGGCATTGTCGTTGGCATCGAAGTAGCCGTTGGCCGTCCCCCGACAGATGTCATACATCGTGGAAGCCACCGCCGCCTTGATGCGCGTGTCCATAGCCGCCGCGTTGATGGCAAAGCCGCCAAAGCCACAGATACCGAGTATGCCGATGCGCTCCGGGTCTACATCATCGCGGGTGGCCAGATAGTCCACTGCGGCACTGAAATCTTCCGTGTTGATGTCCGGCGAGGCCACACTGCGGGGTTGCCCGCCGCTTTCTCCGGTAAATGAGGGGTCAAAGGCAATGGTCAGAAAACCGCGCTCAGCCAATGTTTGCGCGTAAAGTCCCGATGCCTGCTCCTTTACTGCCCCAAACGGGCCACTGACTGCTATGGCCGGGAGCTTGCCTGTCGCGTTCTTGGGTTTGTACAGGTCGGCGGCGAGCGTGATGCCATACCGGTTGTGGAAGGTGATCTTGCTGTGGTCCACCTTGTCGCTCTGCGGGAACACCTTGTCCCACTCCTGTGTGAGCTCCAGCTTTTCCATCTCAAACTTCGTCATCCGGTCGTTCTGTGCCAAGCCGGCCGCACTGAAAGCCAACAGGCCTGCGGTGAGGATTGTCTTTAGCTTCATATAGCGATACTTTTATGATTATTCCTGTATAAATGGTTTAAGTCCCTTTACGGCTTCAGCGGCAGTGATGCGCTTTCCTCCGTTATCCAAGTCGATGAGGATGTAACGATTGTTGCCCATGCCCAACTCTTTCATGTAGGACAGCTGGCGCAATCCGTGGCGTGTCTCGATACGTTCGACCAAATCATGGTGTTCCGCTTCGGTCATGGCGTATATCAAATCCACGCAAGCCTGGTCGAGGGCAAGAATGTCGGTGGAAGACAGAATACCGACATTGGGAGTTACGACGGGAGCGGCATTCACCCCTTCACAGTCGCACGACACAGACATGTTGCGCATGACATTCACGTAGGTAATGTGTTTGCCGAAATGGTCGATGACAGACTTCGTGGATTCGGTCATACGCTCCATAAACTCTTCCTTGGCGATGTCCCACTGGTTGTCCTGCCCCGGCGTGGTGTGTATCCAGGCCTTGCCGATGCGGCCGTCAGCGCAGCCGATGCCGATGTTCTTGTTGCTGCCGCCGAAACCACCCTGCGTATGCCCTTTGAAGTGGGTCAGCACGACAAGGGAATTATAGTTTGCCAAATGGCTTCCCACGGACATTTTCTCAAACCACTTGCCGCCTCGGACAGGCAGTGTGAGGGTGTCTTCCTCGTCCATGATGTCCACGGGGCAGAATGTCCATCCGTTCACTTCCAAAGTCTTGCGATGTTGCTCCGTCGTATATCGGTCGCCCTCATAATAGGTGTTGGTTTCCACAATCTTGGCCTTCGGCAGGTCTTTTTGAAGCAGTGCTTTCACCCATTCGCGCGGGATGATGTTCGGCCCGTTCTGTTCGCCGGTGTGCAACTTCACTCCGACATTTCCTTCGATGTTTTCACTCACCTGTTCGTATGCCTTGATAAGGCCCTCCGGACTCAGATTGCGTGTGAAATAGACGATGGACTCATTGCCCGTACGTTCCTCGTATGGGATATATTTATTCCCGTCTTTCCCCGGCATGGGATTGGACTGGGCTACGGCCGTCGTTCCGGCCACAAACAAACTGGCAATCATTGTAATTACTGTACGTTTCATAATTATGTAGCACTATAAATTAAATTCTGACACAAAAGTAGTCGCTCTGCCTGCAATCCCGACTACCCGCATAACGGAGAAATATACCCGAATTACAGACATGCAACATCTTGATGTCCAAAATACAAGGGGAAACGCTATATTTGCAATCCAAACGACATAAGACCATGGACATCATAACCGCAGACACCATCCAGCAATACAACCAGTTTTTCGGCGTGAAAACCAAGCACCCGCAGGTCGGCATCATCCATTTCAATCGCTCCGAAAACCAACCGACGCACAAAATGACCTTCGGCTTCTATGCACTGTATCTGGTGAAAACAGTCGGAATCACAATGGACTATGGCAAAACCAGCTATGACTTTGACGACGGGACAGTCATCTGCCTGGCTCCCGGGCAAACCATCGGAGTCTATCGCATGCCGGGCGGCCCTGTGCCTGAAGCCGTCGGGCTGATGTTCCATCCGGACCTTTTGCATGGCACGACATTGGCTCAGAAAATGAAACAATTTACATTCTTTTCTTATGCTTCCAACGAAGCGTTGCACCTGTCGTCGGATGAATGTGCCATCATCCAAACCTACATGGACAATATCCAACAGGAATTGGAACACCCGATTGACAAGTTTTCCCGCCAACTGTTTGTCTCAAACATCGAAGTGTTGCTCAATTACTGCATGCGTTTTTACGAACGCCAATTCGTCACCCGCGAAGAATTGAACAACGATGTCCTCACCCGCTTCGAACAGTTGCTGAACGGATATTGGGACTCCGGCGCGGCAAAACGCTACGGCTTGCCGACCGTGAAATATTTTGCAGAGCAGATATGCCTCTCGCCTAACTATTTCGGAGACTTAATCAAGTCGACCACAGGCAAAAGCGCACAAGAGCGTATCCAATCCCAAATCACGGATATGGCCAAGGAAGCGATTCTCAATCCGAACCTGAACACGAAGCAAATCGCGGAAATGCTGGGCTTCCAGTATCCGCAACATTTCCTTCGCTTCTTCAAAAAGCAAGTGGGATGCACGCCGAAAGAATATAAGATGCGCTCAGGCGGACTACTATGATTGTGCCCTGCATATTCATCCTTACCCAATCTAAATTGTCCCATAAATCTCAGGGAAAATGACTCTTTATTCAAAATATCCACAAACTCGCTCCCTACCTTTGCCCAGCCTTAAGCATTCAATGTATGACAAAAAGGATTTGGGGTATCATGCTATGCTGCTTCTGCTGGCAGCTCCTGCACGGAGCGGATACAAAAGACAACGAAGTAACCGGGCTTATCATCGATGAACGTCTGCGGCCGGTAGAATTTGCCGACGTCGCCTTGTTTCGGGCGGCAGACAGCGTGTTTGTCACAGGAAGCGTCAGCGACGCAAAAGGCCGGTTCTCGTTTTCGCCGGTCGACACAGGACAATATTATGTGACATACAGTTTCATCGGATATGAGACCGATTGCTCGGAGACATTCACGGTCGCAAATCCTGAATGCCGACATCGGCAAGTGGGCAAGCCTCAACCTGAACGGCAACTTGTTTTACGACCAAATCGACGCCAGTCGCCCTCATTGCTGGCACAAGGCAGGCGCGAAGGCATGTTCAGGAACGTATATACTATCAACACGCCCCAGTTACAGCAGCGTTTGGAACAAAAGATGAACACCCGTGTGTTCTACATCGGCATAACCTGGAGGTTCAACACTTTAAAACAACACTAAAATGAAATGGCATCGCTTTTTGACTTTTTCGTGTTCCCTATGTGTGGCACTGTCATTGACCGCGCAAAACGACAGCATACATCTCCAGCATGGAAAAGAAAAATTCATCGACCGGCTCGCATCCTCGCAGGCATTCCGCATGACTTACATCGGAGTGCCACTAGTGGCGGGAGGACTTCTCGTCAAAAGTGAAGATGACCATTTCCGCAGCCTCCGCAATGACTACCTGCCACAGTTTAGACACCATGCTGACGACTATCTGCAATATCTGCCGGCCGCTGTGATGCTCGGGATGAAGATAGGCGGCGTGGAAAGCCGCAGCTCATGGGGACGCATGCTGGCGTCAGACGCATTTTCCGCCTTATTGATGGGTAGCGTCGTCAATACGCTCAAACAGACCACCCACGTGACGCGCCCCGACGGCTCAAACAGCCACTCCTTCCCTTCCGGACACACCGCCACGGCCTTCATGACCGCCACCATGCTGACCAAGGAATACGGACACAAAAGTCCCTGGATAGGCATCGGTGCCTATTCTGTGGCCACAGCCACGGGACTGATGCGCATGGCAAACAACAAACATTGGCTGAGCGACGTGCTGACAGGAGCCGGCATCGGTATCTTGTCCACAGAGACGGGATATTACTTGGCAGACCTTATCTTCAAAGAAAAAGGCATCAAACACTTTGCCGACTACGACACATTCGACCGGTGGGACAATCCGTCATTCCTCAGCCTGTATGTAGGCTTCAACATCCCTTTAAGTGGTTATGACATCGACGAGCAACATGAATTCAGCACATCGTCCGGCAGTACGGCCGGCATAGAAGGAGCTTGGTTTCTCAACCCTTATGTGGGACTAGGAGGACGCTTCACAGCTTCCAGCACATCCGTCATTGTCAACAATGAAAAAGCTGAGGCCAACACCTTTAACGCAATATCTGTATGCGGAGGCGGTTACTTCTCTTATCCGTTGTCTTCCCGCTTCTTGATAGGCAGCAAGTTGTTGGGCGGCTATGTCCACTATCCCCAATGGCAACTCAGCGACATGACCGTCCCCCGACATGACGGATTCTGTGTCGGAAGTGGTGTCTCACTGACTTTCCGTGCGACGGAACATTATGGCATGAAGCTGTTTTTGGACTATGATCTGATGCCATCACACAGCAAAAAGAGTGGAGAATGGATGCATACGTTGGTGGCAGGTTCTTCTTTCATGATTTCTTTTTAACAGAAAAGATATAAGACCGTGGATAAGATGTATGTAACATAGAATTCGTATTTTTGCAACATCTACTTTCAAAACAAACCAGATAACTGACACCATGAAGATCAAAGCTCTCTTATTGGCATTAGCCGCCGTGGCAACACTTTCGCTGCAAGCCCAGACAAACGAACGATACATCGAAGTGACGGGAACATCGGAAATAGAAATCGTCCCCGACAAGATTCATTATATCATCGAAATTCGGGAATACTTTGAAGAAGAATTTGACGGCCACTCTAAACCTGAAGACTATCACACGAAAGTAGCCTTGCCGAAAATCGAACAGAGTCTGCGAGAGGCCCTCGTCCAAGCCGGCATTCCCCAAGATGCTGTCCGCACACAGGAAATAGGCGACTATTGGAGAAGACAAGGTCAAGACTACTTGGTATCCAAGAAGTTCGACATCACACTGACGGATTTCAATCAAATCGATAAAATCATCGAACACATAGATACAAAAGGCGTCAACACCATGCATATAGGAAAATTGGAAAACAAAGACATCTTGCAATATCACCAAAAGGGAAAAATCGAAGCCCTGAAAGCAGCACGCGAAAAAGCCTCTTACCTGGTTGCGGCATTGGGCAAAAGACTAGGAGACGTGATACGCATCGAAGAAAAAGAAAGCGGCAACGCACTTTTATTTTCGCAAAGCAACGTAATGTCGTCCGATGTGGCAGCATTTGACGACTTCCGTACCATCAAAAAACATTATTCCATGCTTGTGCGCTTCGAAATCATTGACTAATTGGGAATATCCCCTCTCAACGTACCCGTCCTAAGGCAAACGAACCCGGCATTAAGGGCGTCCGACCTAGCCATAGACTCGAAGCTCGCTTACCCTGGACTCCGCCCATCCACGGACTTTAGGGCTAGAAACATAAAAAATACAGCAACAATGAACAACCGACTAGAAACCACCCGCCTCATCCTCCGTCCCTGGCAAGAGACTGACGCACAAAGTCTCTATAACTATGCCAAAGACCCCACCATCGGCTTCATGGCCGGATGGCCCTCACATACCTCCGTGGGACACAGCCTCGACGTGATACGCACTGTTTTTTCCGCCCCCGAAACCTATGCCGTAATTTTAAAAACTACGGGCGAACCCGTGGGAAGTGCAGGCATCATGTTCCATGACAGCCTGCACAGTGCTGCGATACAAGAAAATGAAGCGGAAATTGGTTATTGGATTGGCAGACCATATTGGGGGCAAGGGCTAATCCCCGAAGCTGTACGCTGCCTGCTGAGACGCTGTTTTGCCGACCTGTCCTTGTCGAGAGTATGGTGCGGCTACTATGACGGAAACAACCAGTCACGCCGTGTGATGGAAAAATGCGGACTGACATATCACCACACAGAAACCGGCAAACAATCCCCCTTGGGAGACCCCTTGGGAGACCTACGCACCGAACACTTCATGCAAATCACGGCTAACGAATGGAGACAGCTCGAACGGATTCAGTCTATCGCCCAGGAGCGAAGAACTGATGCCCTCATCGACCGGCTGCTCCAAGTGTGGGACGCATCTGTCCGCGCCTCTCATGATTTTCTGACAGACACAGACATCCATCATCTCACACCTTGGGTGAAAATGGCCTTAAAAGAAGTAGAAACCTTGCTCGTCGCTTATGACAACGACTCTCCCATCGGATTCATCGGCATCCAGGGACAGAAAATCGAGATGCTCTTCCTCTCCCTTTCCTGCTTCGGACAGGGCTGGGGCAAACGATTCGTCCGTCTTGCCGTCAACCGATACAAAGCCACACTTGTCGACGTAAACGAACAAAACACCCGGGCAGCAGGCTTTTACCGTCATCTCGGATTCGAGACATTCCGGCGCAACGAACTGGATGACCAAGGAAGCCCATTCCCAATCTTGCGGATGAAGCTAAAAGACAATGACTAATGACCGATTTGGGTTAAACCCAAATCGGTCATTAGACTTTGGGTAGATTGTCCACTCATGTCTTGCGTATTGCTTTTCGACTTGCAGAAGGCGTAGCGGGCTACGTCGAGGCAAGGCGGGGAGCAAGACGCTGGCAGAAGTGGGCAAGATAACCGAAGAGCTTTACTTTAGTTAGAAAAAAGAACATTTGAGCGGTCTAATGACCGATTTGGGTTAAATTATAGGAAATGCCAAACTGTGTCGAAAAATGAGGCGCAACATGTTTTCCGGCAGTCTTCACCGTTATAAAACGCCCAGTCAGGCACGGTTCTGCAAACAAATCGAGTTTCGGCGACAATCTTACACGCAACTGCCCTCCGACATGCAAGTCTGGTGAAAATGAAGTACGCTGTCGTTCATCTAAATACCCTAATCCGACTCCAGAGAAAGCATGAACACTCACAATCCGGTCATTGTCATAGCCATAAGCCAACGTCGAAAGGTCCAATAACCAATCAAGGTCTGCACTCCAACGACTGAAATGCTTACGATTTGTCCAATTTACACCGACCCGCCAAGCTGCAAACGCATCGTACCATTGTCCATAACCGGCTCTTGCATCGAAATAAAACTGATGAAGGTTCCGAATTTGCACCGATGGGCCCAAAGCGGCATACACGAAACGATGACGAGCGTCAGCATCCTTTTTATACAACGCACGATTCTGCCGTACATCATATCCCCGCATACGCAGATTGATGCCGACGGCTACATTTCCCAAAAAGCCCATCCCTCCGACATGGATGCCGGCATCCACCAAATCAGACGAATAAGCCTGCAATGAAGGCTCTACAAAAATTCCAGCCATCGCATTCAGGTGATACAATCCCTGCACCCCGACATTAACACCAGGGTAAAGATGACGCTGTTCGCTCTTTGCTCCCAAGCGAGCCCCAGCAACTCCAATCAATTCAAAACGCCGTTCTGGGTCATATCCTCCCATGAAATTTGTGAAGTTAAACAGATAGTCAATTCCCGCACTGGCCAAATTTTTCCGGTTGTCTGCCGGATAAGACTTATACTTACGAACTTCTGCAGCTAAACGCAATCCGGAACAAGCGCTCAACCACTTGCCAATGCCCACGTACACCATCGGCTCTGCATAATCCGACGGATGGCGAAACACTTCAGATGTAGCCGCAGAAGATAGTCCCAAAGCACCTTGCACAAACAAATTGTCCCAGAATGACTTGTTCTCAAACAAGCCATTACCTACACGACCGTCTGTTTTCTCACGACGATAGAATGTGAATCCGGCTTCCAGCGTAGATAGCAAATCAAACTTGCGAAACGAATTTCGTACCGGTTCAAAATCCCCTCCATAGAGGGCTACGCGTGGCTCTACATAGAAACTACTTTGCCGCCCAATCCGAAAATTCATCTGTACCCCAGCTCCAATACCCGGTGACAGTTCCGTATTCACCCATTTTGAAGCAGCAAGTTCCACTCCGGCAACTCCGTTCAGCCAGAATTTCCGTCCGTCGTGATAACCTCCCATCAAATTCGTCAAATTAAACAGGTAGTCCACCTGTACGGAAGCTTCTTTCAATTTCGGACTTTCACTCACCGGATAATATCCTAAACGCAACTTGCCTCGAAAAGCCGAATAAGCATTGACCTCCTTGCCTATCGCCACATTTCCTGTCAGACCCAGATTCTCGAACGTGGTCCTCAAAGGTCTTCGTACCACAGCTCCCGTCCCGACACCAACAGATAAAAACATATTGTCATCTCCACTCTGCTGAGAATATTTGTCTTTTCCACGAGCATCTCCTGAAAGCAAGCGATAAGACAATCCTACATTTACGCTGCCTGCCAATTTGTAATTGCGCCAAGAGGGCTCACCCAAAGGGGTTACTCCATTTGAATAAAATGTAACTCGGGGTTCTAAAAACACAGAAGTCAAGTTCGACAATCGAAGCGTCCCCAACAAGCCTGTATGCACCCCGCTCCCCCATCGAGAAACACCCGACTTTCGAGCATAGACAGCTTCTATTCCCAACAAAGCCGAAAGTTCAAATGGTCGCTGCAATGAATAGCCTGCCTGCTGCAAAGCTGTCAGATTCAACAAATAATCTAACTCTGCACCTATATATTTATTCTTCCCTGCACCATAATGCATCCATCCGGCCTTTGCACCGACCCGCACACCGTGGACCGGAGTCAACCAATCTCCCATCATCAATGATGCCTGCGGGGAAGGAGAAGCTCCGTCCACATTGAGCCAGTTCAGCCCGACCCCTCCCATCAGAAAAAGGTGATCTCCCAACTTTTTGTTGGAAAAAGTCTCATTCTTCAGAGGTTTCTGCAATAAATAATCGAACGCGTTTTCATATTTTCGCTGACGTACAAGCGAATCGCCTGTTGCTTCAGTCTGAGCCATTAACTCGCGTCCTTGTCCCAGCATGGCAAGCAGACAGACACTATATAGCATGTATTTATTCATTTCCATCTTTAATCCTTTGATATATTTCATATACATCTGCATCTCCACGAGCCACATTCTCCAACTTGGGATCAAGCTCCAGCGCTTTTTTCAGGCTCTCACAAGCCATGGTAGACAGATTGCTGCGGTTGCAGCAGATAGCTTTGACATAATAGCCCCGCGCATCCAGATTCTCCATCCCAATAATAGAAGAAAGAGCCGTCTTATTATCTCCTTCATCCAGCTTAATGAGCACCTTGTTGAGCACATCAGTCTGTTCTATGAGTGCCTTGTCCTCTGCTGTCATAGCTCCGTTCATGGCATTGACAAAAGCACAAATAAGCCGTGTTTCCGGTGTCTTGCGCATTGGACTATTAGCCACGGCATAGGCATCAGCATAGCGTTGCGCTTCCAACAGTGCTATAATATGATTGATTTTTACTGCCACCGGCACATCTCCCTTATAAGAAACAAAACGTTCTAACAATGTATCATCAGCAGCTCCACGATGTATCAAAAGTACAGCCAAATCATTGGCTGCCATCATGAAATTTGGATACTCAGCCAATGCCTTGCGACAAATAGCTTCTTTCTGCCTTACGTCCATTTCCGCACGATACAATCGCCAAAATTCAAACTCTGACAATTTTTTACCTTCGGCATACAAGCGCCTTATCTCCGGGACGGTTCGGTTCCGATAGATTGAATAGGTATATTTATAGCGCGCCGTACGCAGACGGGGCAAATAGACTTCAGCGATGAGCGACTTATAACCATCGAGTGCCTGGACTCCTCTCCACTGCTTATAGTAGTCCGAAGGATATTGTCTCAAGATGGTTTCTATCCGGGAAGCTATGCTGTCATGTCCATCGCGACGGAGAGCAGGAAGCAGACTGTCCCATGGAGCAACTTCTGCATTGGAATGCACCTCTATCAAAGCACGAGTCTGCGGGCTTAGCCGACTTACGATATAATCCAATGCTACACGCATTCGCTCCCTGGCTAACGCCAGGTTACGTTCATAACCACCATCAGGCGAAGCTATACCCGTGATACTAAAAGATTGTAACGTGACACCTTCTTCCCCATCAAGCATCTTCAATTCTTCCTCCAGACGTCCCATTTCAGCCAAATTAACCGAATCATTCAAATTCAATCTACTTTGCCCAATAAGATAACGCAGGTTTATGTTCCCTTCCGTGTCCATGAATTGACGGTTCGGTCGCGGAAAATAATTAGAATCCGTTATCACTTGTGGAGACATAGACACTTTCAGGAATTTAAGCGGATTGATTGATCCACGAATATAATCCGGCAACGAATCCATCTTCCGCACTCGACTGTAGTCTTCATAGGACTTATAAATGTTCAGCGCAAACACATCTTTGGGATGCTCTACGAACACGGTATCACGATAGACCAAACCGATACGGCTCGAATCTGTCACGTGCTTGTCAGCCACAACAATATAAGGAGATAAAGGGTCATGTTCCAAATGACCGTCATACATCCGTCGCTGTGTCCAGTTATACTTTTTACCATCAAGTACCAAAGGTTTCATTCGTACAGCTTTTCCTGTACTCACATTTTCCAGTACGGGTTGGAAAATAAAACGATAATTTCCGCGAAACAGTCTTTTGGGAAGCGTGATAGGCAATTCATAAGGCATCAAGTTACCCTGTACCTTAGGCGGCACTTTACCAATACTTTCGTTCACATAACGCGCACTTACCGTCACCTCTTCCACGACCGCATTAGGAAGCAACTGTATGATAACATTCTTTCCTTGCGAGGAAGCTATACGCTGACTTTGATAGCCTATGTAGGAAAACTCCACAGAATCGGCATCTGTACGCATATCGAAATGCCCCTGCATGTCTGTTACGCCAAGCCAGCGTCCTCCCACCTCTTTAATGTTTGCATTCGGCAAATTGCCTGCGTCATCAAGCACATATCCATTGATACGATACGTCTGAGCTGTCGCCGCTGTCGTACCCATACACGCAAGGGCAACCCAGAACCATTTATTTTGTAATCTCATTCTTATACGATAACATTTAAGAACACAACCTATTTCACAAATTCCGGATAGACATCCTTTATAAATGTTTATTTCGGAATCCTGATAGCTACGCCCGTCTTATAAGATATATGATAAAGTCACTCCCACTCGCATAGGCACTATCGCCCAACCTGTATGATTGGCCTTTTCGGGTTGCTCATTTCGATAATTCTTTTCTCTGAAATGCACCATCCCCACTCCTACACTGGTTTCCAAATTCCATCGCCTGCTCAGCACAAAAGCATATCCATAAACGCAACCAGTTCCCACGGCATCACCATGATGACGCTTTTCTTCGAATTGAAAATGATAGTTTGTAAACAAGCCTGCAATACCTACAAAATGACGTGCCATAGGACGCTCCAACCAATAACGCAATTCTGGTTCTACTCCTGCAAAATGCAATTTATAATCCTTGATAGATGTCACACTCCCTGCCACACTTACATCGGCCGTCAATTTAGGGGTCAACCGGGCTTCAAGCTCTACATTGGGAGTCAGGGCAGCCCAATAAAGCAAATTGGTCTTCAGTGCAATACGTTGAGCCCAGCAACTACCTGCGGAAAGGATGACTACAAGCATCATGCAATGTAATCGCTTCTTCATAATCGTACGATAATTATCTTTTTATTCTTTAATGTGAATGCCGCAAATCATCAATTCAGATAAAATAAAATCATGCATTTCATCCAATCAATCAAATGCGGGTGCTCTTTAATATAAAATTTCCGGTAAAGATAGATAAACTCATGTTTATTCTTTCTTTACCGGCATTATAATCAAATAAAAAATACTATCAACAGTTAAAGCACTTCCCAATAAACTGATTTACAGATAGTATATATTTTCTCATCACGTAAGTTATTCCATATCCACAGGCATCACTCTTTTTTAGTTTTAGGACTCTGTATCATTCACCAAACAATCGTTGTGCTTCCCTATAATATTCAGCGAACCTATGTCATGGCATTTGCCCTGCATCACCCAAGCATGCATCGGGGCACGTTCGCACAGATAGTGAGCCAAGTTGCCTGGAGCATCCTTTCCACAACCGTGGTTTAAACCCAAATAGGTCATTAGACTTTGGGTAGATTGTCCACTTATGTCTTGCGGGTTGCTTTTCGGCTTACTGAAGGCGTAGCGGGCTACGTCAAGGTAAGCTGGGAGGCAAGACGCCGGCAGAAGTGGGCAAGATGCCCGAAGAGCTTTGCTTTATTAGGAAAAAGAATCTTTGAGCGGTCTAATGACCAATTTGGGTTAAACCCCAATCATTAACCTTTGACCCGCAGGTGGTAGATTGATAATTTTTCAGTACAAGCTCGTTTTACATTCATTAACTATTGCTGAAGGAATGAAGGATATGAAGGATATTTTGCAAACTTTTCCAAAATGCAAAAAA